>CAVTZC010000007.1:0-197358 GCA_963739075.1 uncultured Alphaproteobacteria bacterium
TGGTCTGCGTCGTTGATGCCGGGGCTTGGTGCCGTCGGTGCCCAACGGATCGTTGAGCGTGATGTAGGTGCCGCCGCTATAAAGGAAGCCGTGAATGCCGCTTCCGTCTTCGTAGGCCCCGACGATCTGACCCGCATCGTTGATGCCGAAAGCAGCGAGCGTCGTGCCCGCTGGGCCGTTGAGCGGCGTGTAGTTGCCGCCGCTGTAAAGGAACCCGTGCCCTATGCCAAGGAAGTCCGTGTATTCTCCGACAACCTGGAACGCGTCGTTGATACCGTGGGCTTGGCTGCCCTCGGCGCCCGACGGATCATCGATCGTGGTATAGCCGCCGCCGCTATACATGAAGCCATGTACCACGTTGGCTGCTGTCATAGTAGTAGCCGACGACCTGACCAAAGTTGTTGATGCCCTGGGCATCGGTCCTATTGCGGCGGCATTCGGGTCCACGAGCGCGGTCGTGGTTGTGCCGTTAGAAATGAAGCTGTGACGTCGCCGCTGCTATCTGTGTAGTTCCCGCTGATCTCGCCCAAATCGTTGATGCCGAACGCGTGCTGCTGCTCATCGGAGGGTTAATGGGACTAATCCCATAGGTGGTCGGCGGCGGAGGAGTCGCAAGAAAGAATGCTCCGCGCCGTTTACGTCAGTGTAGTAACCGGTGATTTGGCCGGCGTTATTGATCCCGGTGAGCCTGGTACTGCCGCCCAAAGCGTTATCGATCGTCGTGTAGACGCCTCCGTTATCGAGGAAGCCGTGCATCGTGCCGCTGCTGTCCACGTAGTCCCCGACGATCTCGCCCGCGTCGTTGATGCCGCGAGCAAAGGTCTCAGTGCTGGCGGCCGATGGATCGTTGAGCGTGGTGTAGTTGCCGCTGCTAACGCTATAGAGGAAGCTGTGCTCCCCCCCGCTGCTGTCAATGTAGTCGCCAATAATCTGGCCCGCGTCGTTGATGCCTAACGCTTTGGTCCTTGTGGCGCCCGCGGACCGTTGAGCGTGGCGAAAGCGAGGTCGAAAATGAAGCCGTGCGCCGCGCCGCTGCTGTCAAAGTAGTAGCCAACGGCAGCGCCCGAGTTGTTAATGCCGGTCAGTACGGTGCCCTTGGTGCCCGACGGATCGTCGATCGTGAAGTACGTGCCACTGTTCCAAACGAAGCCTTGCTCCAGACCGCTGCTGTTCGTGTAGCTGCCGACGATCTCGTCGAGTCGTTGATGCCGTAGGCAGTGGTGCCCAGGTCCCGGACCGGACCGTTGGGCGGGATGTAAGGGCCGCCATTGTAAAGGAAGCCTGGTCTTGAGGCTGTTGTAAGAGTCAGATCCCGACGATCTGGCCCGCGTCATTGATGCCGGAAGCGTAGTGCCCTGAGGGCCGAACGGATCATCAATAGGAGAAAACGTATAGGTCGTCATGTCGCCAACTCCTGCAACGCGAAGCCGCGAAGGTTGATCGGCGATTCTTAGGGTTGCGCCGGATCGCCCCCCCAAATCGGTAATGGTTCGACCGTATTCGACTTTCACGCGGAAGGCGTCGCCGCGATTGCTCTAAGAAATCGGGATTCTTGGTATCGAGCCGGACCGTCGCGTTCAGCCAATGATTGCCGACCGTAACCGGACCAGCCATCAGTAAACCGGGATGCGCTGGACGCCTACCGAACTGGCATGAATGGTAGCGATATATTGGATTGGCCGGAAGCCCAGATTCGAGGGATGGGCCGGTCCCTATTTATCGTCTTGCCACCGGCCTCGGCGCGTTGGGTCTGCTTAGTTGGCAGGAAGCGGAAGAACGTTGCTGCTCTCACAGCCACCTCATCAAGCCCGATCAAATTTCGCTGCTTGAACTATTTCCTCGGTCCTTCGACCTTATTGTCCACGATCTTTCGCGCTTCCGCGAAGGCTTCGGCAGGGGTTGTGAACGGCATCGTCGCGGCCAGCCTTAGCCCATCTTCGTCGTATATCGTCACGATGAAGCCGGCTTGGCGAGTGAGATCGAGACGGTGGAAATTGTAAGTCTCAGATTTGAGGATCACGGCTTGCGCTCCCACGCCGCCTTGAAATCCGCCATCGCCTGCTCACGGCTCGCCGCTAGCCTCGATCATGCGGGTACTGCGGCACCCGCGCGGTGATCGTCCAGAACCAGCGGCGATCTTCCGGTGCGGCGTGCGTCCACAAGATGCGGCCAATGTGCCGCTCGCCGTCGAACACGTCGTAGTCGTCGTCCGACCATTGGCCGTCGGGCGGCTTTTGGAGGCGCGTTTCAGCACGAGCATGGATCAGCTTAGCTGTGATTGCAGCCGCGACCGAGACACCACGCGGCGAGCGTGCGGATGCCGTTCGCGAGCATGTTGCCGAGGGTTTAGGGGCGAGAAGCTAATCCCTCGGTCCCTTGACCCTATTGTCCACGATCTTGCGCGCTTCCGCGAAGGCCTCGGCAGGCGTTGAGCAAGGCATCGTTGTAGCCAGCCTATGGGAATGCTTTCCGGCTAGACCCTAATGGCGATTATCCCCCACTTAACGGATCATTTTTGGGCTCCCTTAGTGGGGGATACAACATCATGGAATGGAAACGGCGGTATAGCCGACGTTGAGACACGTGCCTCCGGCTTGGCCCCCGTTAGTAAAAGCCACTGGGGCGTGCCCCGGACATCCAAAAACGCCTCTCGCGCGAACTGTCGTAGGGTTCAAATAGTGGACATACAGCAGTTCGGCGTCATCTGCGTCCTTTACAATCAAAGTACTAAGGTTGTTTTGTCTTTCGACGTGAGAATGTGCCCCGCTTATGGCGTGAAACTCGTTGTTGGCGATCCGGGCGATAAGACGGCCATCCGCATCATACAATTCAGCTCCAACATTTATCCCGGTTTGGGTCTTTTCCATCGTCAAGACATCGCAACTCCCAATTTTGATAGCTGTAATTTTCGAAATACCAGGACTGCTAACGTAGGCGTTCGATCCAATCAGTATTTTGAGGGTGTCTGGCGGCAACACTCGCGGCCCTCCTGCGCCCGTCAACGAAAGCGAACTGCCACAGGCAGTAGGTGGTGCCGTTTCGTTGCTGGCTTGGAGCGTTCCAATTACTTCCACGTCCAATCCGGGGTCAGATGGGACAAACACGTAAAGTACGCCGCTCCCAAGGACACACAGCACTACAAGGACCGCAATCTGATTTCTAGACGCTGCGCCATCGTAGAGCAAAAGCGCCAATACGCTTAAGCACGCTAAAGAGAGACAAATGAAGCGATGATCATGCCAAAAACCCCACACATCAGTGAAAAGAAAGACCGCGAGAATAATACCCTCGCCAATCCGCTTTCTGGTCAGTATTTCCAACTCGTTTGCGCTCATATCTGCGGCATACCAATGCTAGCCGTTCGAGGCCTTACATCCGCGACAGCCCGCGGCCGATCTCCGTCGTCGGCGCGGCGGGCATGCCCTCCCTCAGAGCACCTGCGACTAACTTGATGCGGTAAACTTTCCAAACTTTGCGCCGAGGTCTCGCCGACACGCTATGTAGACGTGATACCGCTGCATCACCGCGCTCGTAAGGGCCTCAGACGAGAGCGCTTTCTCGATCTCCTCTGGACCCCACTCTTTGCTACCCCTCATTTGCTGGATGCCGATCACCGTCTCCACCAGCGCCTGCTCGAACCATTGATGCACAACTTCTTCGACGGTGCTTTGGAGTCCCGGACCAAGTTTAGTGTCCTTCTCCTTGCAGAGACGCGCAACCATGTCGATAAAGACGCGGAAATCCGCGTTCACCAATAGCGTATTTTGGTTGGGGATGAACTTGGCCGCCTTGTCCTCCATCCCGTCGTCTTGCGTTCGGCCGTTTGTGATGCTGACCCATTTAACGACGGGGAACGGGTCGACGGTCACCCTATCGCTCGCGGTGCCGCCCTTCTTCTCAAACAAATGGTAGATGTTTCCGACTTGGCCATCCTTGTCGCCCTTCGTCGCCGTGCCGACTTCCTTGCCGGTGCCACCGGCACCACCACCACTGCCTCCTTCCGACTTGGCGCCGGAGAACGGCGATGGGCCGACGCGCACTGCTGACGACTCGTCTGATAAATAGAGTCCAGCCGGGGCGGGCCGATACCTGCTGACCTTGTACAGGTCCATAACGTTTTTGAGCCTATCCTTGATGCTATTGATGTGATCTTTCTCAGTGACCGCAGCCGCCTTTTCGCGGACGAACTCAGCGAGTTGCTTCGGCATATTTTCGCTAAACTGGTATGCCCAATCCTCCCAAGGCAGCGGTTGACCGTTGAGCAGAAGCGTCGTCCGTGCCGTGTTGGTAGTCAGTGCATCGCCCTTCGCTGGGAGAGGCTCGACATAGAGGACGACGAACCTGTTGCCGAAGAGTATCCCGAAACGCTGAAGAACGGCTGTTCCCGCCCTGGCAGTGGCGCGGTCGTAGAGCTCGTTCTGGTACAGAGCCGCCACGTGTCCTGCCGAACTCGATGAAGCCGCTGTTGTTCGTGATCGCAGTCTCGTCCTTCAATATCCACCAGTGGACCTTCGCGCCCGGCAGCGTGTGGACCCCAGACGTAGTCGCATGCTGGTCCAGATATGGCTTCTGGCCCAAGATCGTGCGGAGGACGTTCCTATCCTTGTCCGTCCTGGGGTTCTCCCAGCCCTCGCGGGCCTTAACCGACAGCCCAGACGGAAACTGAAAGTAACGGGTGTTGAGGTATTTCGATATCCACCTGGAGGGTGACGCCGCGTCCGGCGGCGGCGCCATGGTGTTATCAGTCGTCTTCACGCCGACGAGGATAACCTTCGTCCCGTGCACCCCCAGCTCGGCGGGTTTAACGGCGTCGTCGAGCGGGAAACAGTGTGAGAAGGTGCCGTCCTCCAGCTCCCACTGACGCAGGCCATACTCGCCGTTCGCTACGTTCTTCTCGAGCTGGACCATGTACCCTTCGCCGTTTTTCCACGACTGGTAGATCACTCCGGCGGGGTTCTTGGTGGCCGCTGCGATCTTCGCCCCGACGCCGTAGTTGCCGGTGAACGACTGCTTGGATCCGGAGGATGACAGCTGGTTGATGAACTTGATCATGTCGTCGCCGGTCATGCCGTCGCCGGTGTCGACGATGCACACCTTCATCGGGCCGTCGCCGAGGTCATACGAAGTCCAATCGACGTCCCAAACGATCTGCCCAGGCGCACCAGTGCGCAGGACAGCCTCAATGGCGTTCTGCGTCAGTTCGCGAAGGTATTGGAGGGGGGAACAATCCTGACCAAGTCGATCAAGCAGGAAGCCAACGTTGTCGACGGTCATCGGCAGGGGGTTACCCCCGCCATCATGGGCGTGGTTCATCTTCGTCTCCCTTGTCAGCGATGGCCGTGGCGATCGCCTTCGAGTGAAGCGCCCGTACCGTTTCGGCTGCTTACAGCGGGGAGGCGCGCCAAGCGGAGGGAAGAATTCTGTTTTACAATTTGCGAGGTTGTTCCGGTCCCGTTCACGCCAATTCATGGACGCCGTGTAAATCGCTTGTTTTTAAAATTGCAGGACAACTTATCTCGACAAGATTTTTCGCATTTCGTCCTACCTCAGCGACGTTGATCCTGATGATGAGACGGATTGGCCGTCGAGATTGGCTGTTGTTGCGGAGCTTCGCATTCTTTCGGTTGCGGTGCGGTCGTATTCGTTACCGCTGGCGAGCTTGGCCGCGAACACCGGGTTCATGCCGCCGTCGCCGACACGGAACGGCACGACGGCGACGTCGCGCGCGATATAGTTGGCCATCTGAATTTGCTCTTGCCGCCGGTAATGAAGCACGGCTTCGGCGATGGTCGGATCGAGCTGGAATACCGGACATGTGCCGCGGGCATCGAACGTGAGCGGCTTCGAAGCATTTTCGGGCGCCACGGCGTCGAATACATAATGCTTGTCGCACACCGTCACCTTCGGCTCCTGATGGGTGGCTTCGAAACTGTCGTAGCCCTCCTTGAGCATCTTCCAGAACGCGAAGTTCGGATTATTGCGGTGCTTGGCCATGTTCAGCGCCGTCATGCGGAACGGGAAGGCCTCAAGCTGGAAGTCCTTCTGCCCGCCGAAGAACAACTCGCGCGCCAGCGCGTAGATTTCCTGGATCTGCTCGTCGGTCATTGCGTAGCAGCCGCTGGAGGAGCAGTCGCCATGCACCATCAACTCGGAGCCGGTGTAGTCCCAGGCGCGGTCATAGGCGTTCGGGTAGCCGGTGTTGAAGGCGAGGTAGTAGTTCGAAGCTGGGTTCATCTGCTCGGGCGTGATCGAATAGAAGCCCTCGGGTGCCTGGCGGTCGCCTTGCTTTTTCTTCGGCCCGAGATCGCCCGACCACCGGCAGACTGGATACGTCTTCAGCAGGGCAAATTCGCCGTCGCGGTTCTTTTTCCAGATCTCCATCTCTGAACTTTCTTTGAAGACGCGGGCGAGGATCGGAGAGTCCTTGTCCATGTGCTTCGCCTCGAGCTCGGCGAGCGTCTTTTCGGATAACGGGGCTTGCGAGCGGGCGTTCGGGGCAATGCCGTTGGGGTTGCAGCCTGCAAGCGCAATTGCCGCGGCTACAGCGACCGACACAATCAGGGCGCGGGCAAAGGGTCGGTTCAAACGCAGTACTCCCCGCAAGGTCGGGCCCTCATTGACTAATCTTTATCCATGAACCGAATGTAAACGCTGAAAAAGGCATGCGGATTCTCTCGGGCCGCCGGAACGAAACGCCACGGGGGCTTAAGCAGGGGGTGCGGCCCAGCTCTTCGCTTCCGAGCGTCATGGTCCACGCCGGCGGCGCCAAAGCCCCGTGAGCTTGGCGAACGGCGCGTTCGGGCTGCAACGCTTGCAGGACAGCATCGGGATCAGGCTTTGGAGTGAGGCTTCGGGGTGTCGGCGCAACCTTCGGAGGTCGACGCACCCTTGAACCCGGCAGCCAGGGCATACGCACGTTAGAAATGGGCGGCCGGCTGTCACCGCGGCGCGGATGGTCGGATAGAACCACAATGGACCGCCCCGAAGTATACGGGCCTTCCAGAAGGCGACAGTCAGCTTTGCCTCGCGCTCCGCCCTCAGGCGCGCCGGCGTGTCGCGACGTTCCTGCTCGGCCTGCGCCTCGCGCATCTCGCGCTCAAGCTTGTGGCGGCTTTTGCTGTGGGCCATATCGGCATCGTGGCCGTGACTGGCCTAGCATTCAAGACGACGTCTTGGCCGCTTTACATTAAGCGTATCGGTGCCGATATCGGTGCCGGATAGGAGCGGGAGCTTCCGAAAAGCTGGTCGGAGTGGCAGGATTTGAACCTGCGACCCCCTCGTCCCGAACGAGGTGCGCTACCAGACTGCGCTACACTCCGACTGTCGGCGGCCTTATAACCCCGGCTCCTTAAAAGGCGCAAGCTTCAGGGCAAAATGACTGCTGAACCGGGAACGCGGGTAATGAAGGCCCAAGGCCACGAGATCGCGCAGGCGATCGCGGCTGCGGCCGCCTGCCTCGTCGCAGGCGGGCTGGTCGCGTTCCCGACCG
The DNA here is from genome assembly GCA_963739075.1 of uncultured Alphaproteobacteria bacterium. Taxonomy (GTDB): domain Bacteria; phylum Pseudomonadota; class Alphaproteobacteria; order Rhizobiales; family Xanthobacteraceae; genus Pseudolabrys. Next base: position 7,490 of record CAVTZC010000007.1, read on the forward strand.
AGACGGTCTACGGGCTCGGCGCCGATGCCGGTAATGGCGAGGCGATCGCACGGCTCTACGCCGCCAAAGGCCGGCCGCGCTTCAATCCGCTGATCGCCCATGTCGACAGCATCGACGCCGCGCACCGGCTCGGGCGCTTCGATGCTGCCGCGGAGAAGCTTGCCGCCGCGTTCTGGCCGGGGCCGCTGACGCTGGTGCTGCCGAAGCGGCCCGACTGCGGCGTCGCGGATCTGGCGCTCGCCGGCCTCGACAGCGTCGCAGTGCGCCTGCCCGCGCACCCGGTGGCGCGCGCTTTGCTCGCGGCGTTTAAGGGCCCGGTGGTGGCGCCTTCGGCCAACCGCTCCGGCCATGTGTCGCCGACCAGCGCGGCGCACGTGCTGGCCGATCTGCGAGGGCGCATCGACATGGTGCTCGATGCCGGCGCCTGCCCGGTCGGCGTGGAATCCACCATCGTCGCCTGTTTCGATGAGCCGACCTTGCTGCGGCCCGGCGGCCTACCGCGCGAGGCAATCGAGCGCGTGCTCGGACGCGCGCTGGCAGTGGCCGCAATCGCCGACGAGGCGCCGCTCGCGCCCGGCATGCTGTCCTCGCATTATGCGCCCAAGGCGAAGCTGCGGCTCGAGGCCGACGCGGCCGGCCCGGACGAAGCGCTGCTTGCTTTCGGGCCGGCGCCGGGCGCGACGCTCAATTTGTCGCCGCGCGGCGATCTGGTCGAGGCGGCGGCCAATTTGTTTTCGCATTTGCGCGCACTCGATGCTTCCGGCGCCCAGCGCATCGCGGTCATGAAGGTGCCGCACGAGGGCCTGGGCGAGGCGATCAACGACCGGCTGGCGCGCGCCGCCGCGCCGAAAGCAGGAACCGCTCCATGAATCTTCATTCCAAGCCGCAGCCGACGCGCGTGCTCGCGCCCGACCTGCTCGCCCGCTTTGTCGGAATTGTCGGCGAGAAATACGCGATCACCGACCGCCAGGCGCAGGAGCCGTATCTGGTCGAGATGCGCGATCTCTTCCACGGCCAGACGCCGGTGGTGCTGCGGCCGGGCTCGGTCGCGGAGGTCGCCGCGATCCTCAAGCTCGCCAACGAGACGAAGACCGCGATCGTGCCGCAAGGCGGAAATACCGGCCTGGTCGGCGGGCAAATCCCGTTCAGCGGTGAAATCGTGCTGTCGCTCACCCGGCTCGACAAGATCCGCGAGGTCGACGCGGTGTCCAACACCATGACGGTGGAAGCCGGCGTGACGCTGCAGCGCGCGCGCGAAGCGGCGGCCGCGGCCGACCAACTCTATCCGCAACTGCTGCCGTCGGAAGGCACCTGCACCATTGGCGGCAATCTGTCGACCAACGCCGGCGGCACCGCGGCGATCGCGCACGGCATCGCGCGCTCGCATGCGCTCGGCCTCGAGGTCGTGCTGGCCGACGGCCGTGTCCTGCACAATCTCAACAAGCTGAAAAAGGACAATACCGGCTACGATCTGAAGAACATTTTCATCGGCGCCGAAGGCACGCTCGGCATCATCACCGCGGCGGTGTTGCGCCTGGTGCCGCGACCGCGCTCGGTGGAGACCGCCTTTGCCGGCGTGCCGTCGCCGCAAGCTGCGGTCGACCTGCTCGGCATCGCCACCGAACGCACCGCGGGCGGCGTCACGTCGTTCGAGCTGATGCTGCGCGCCGGCGTCGAGGCCGTGGTCAAGTTCGACGCCGCGAGCCGAATGCCGCTCGCAGGCAACGACCCCTGGTTCGTGCTGATCGAATTGTCCTCGCAGGCGCAAACCGGCTTGCGCGAGGTGATGGAGGACATTCTCGGCGTCGGCCACCAGAAAGGTCTAGTGCTCGACGCTACCGTCGCCGACAGCATGCAGCAGGGAAAAGCGTTCTGGCGCATCCGCGAAATGTTCGGCGAGGTGCAGCGGCACATCGGCGCCTCGATCAAGCACGACGTGTCGGTGCCGGTAGCGGCGATCCCCGCCTTCATCGCGGAGGCCAATACCGCGGTGACCAAGCTCATTCCGGGAAGCCGCCCGCTGCCGTTCGGCCATGTCGGCGACGGCAATATTCACTACAATGTGACGCAGCCGTTAGGCTCCGACAAAGAACAGTTCCTGGCGCGGTGGGACGAGGTCAACGCCGTGGTGTTCGCGGTGGTGAAGAAATACGCCGGCTCGATTTCGGCCGAGCACGGCGTCGGCGTGATGAAGCGCGACATCCTGCCGGACTACAAGGACCCGGTGGCAATCGACCTGATGCGCGGCTTGAAGCAGATGCTCGACCGGAACGGGATATTGAATCCGGGAAAGGTGTTGTAGTCGTAGCCGCATTCGGCCATTTCAGAATGAGGCTTGGGGTTCGCGCATTGTCTAGAATGCGCATAAATCCGGGTTCTTTTGCAGGGTTATGTTTTGTATGCCACAGCCAGTTCACTTTTCGCGACCAATCCATTTCGATTTTAGCGCCTCATCAATTTTACATCGTCCTGATTTGGCAAGATACATTGGGGTCATTTCAAATAGTCGGAATGAGTTAGATGCCAGAATTGCGGTCTTTCTTGCCACTTTGCTTGATGCCGAAGCAACTACAGTAATCACTATCTTTACCGATCTTAAATCCGACATTGCAAAACGCTCAGTAATAAATTCTGTTGCATCGCTTAAGTTAGATGCCGATGAACAAAAAACGTTTGAACAAATATTAGTTTCAATAGGCAAGCGCTACGAAGAACGAAATCGCGTAATTCATGGCGCGTGGGGAATTAGTCCGGAATACCCCAATGGTTTACTTTGGTGCGACATTAGAGAAACAACAGTTCTAGCAGCCGAGCTAATGAAATTGAGCTCTGCGGGTGATACGGCAGCTCAACACGCGGCTATGCTGCGTCAACAAAGAAGGAAATTTGTTTACAGCGAAAACGAATTTATCGATATGTTTAATCGAATTACTGACGCCTATTTGGAACTCGATGAGTTTGTGAAGCCCTTTATTGAGAAGGCGTTTGGCCCAGCCTTCGGATCAGGCGTTCGATCTTATCTGCCAAGAAAATAGTGTGTGATTTCAAAAATGAAGCGCTCACGAAATGATTACGCCATGAGCTGACTAGCAAATTAAAATAGCGCCCCCTGCCCGTCGTCCTTCTTCCCGCGCTTGATGGCCGCGCGTTTGGCGGCGGGCTTGACCGGAGCCGGCTGCAATTGCCTGGGCACGACCGACTCCAGCAATTTCGGATTGTCGTTGGCCGTCCGGTTGACCGCGGTCGAAATCTCGTAGGCCTCCAGCAGATTGTCGGGCGCGGGCGCGATCAGCGCCGCCGCGGTGGTGGCATCAACCTCATTGGCATTGAGCCAGAGCTCGAACCCGTCGGGCGGCACAATCACCGGCATGCGCTCATGGATCGGCGCCAGCGTCCGGTTGGCGCGCGTGGTGACGATGGCGGCGGTTTCCAACTCCTCGCCATTCGGCCCGGTCCAGGTCTCCCACAAGCCGGCGAAAGCGAGCGGCGCGCCCGATTTCGCGCGCACGTAAAACGGCCGCTTGCGGTCGCCCGCCGCCTGCCATTCGTAGAAGCCGTCGGCCGGGATCAGGCAACGCCGCCGTTTCATGGCGGCGCGGAAGGCCGGCTTGTCGGCCGCCAATTCCCCGCGCGCGTTGATCAGCAGCGTGAAGGTCTTCGGGTCCTTGACCCAGGACGGCAGCAGGCCCCAGCGCACCAGCGCGAAATGGCGCTTGCCGTCCACCAGGCGGACGATCGCGATCGGCTGCGTCGGGGCGATATTGTAGCGCGCCGGGAAATTGGGCTGCTCCTCATAGCCGAACAGCGCCCGCAGCGCTTCCGGCGAGGAGGTGACCGTATAGCGGCCGCACATTTTTAGGGCCCTTCCACGCGTGCTTAATCGTGCCTTAACCGGGGAGAATAACACTGGCGCCCGGCCGAAAGGGGCGGCGGGGTCGCGATGAAATATCAGGATTGCGCCGAGGCGTTGCAAGCCGACGATGCCTTCGACGGCCTGGCGGGCGACGCCGCCCGGCTGGCCGAGGCCAATATCAATCCTTCGACCGGCCTTGCCTCCGACTACCTCAATCACTTCAATGAAGCGATCATGCTGCTTGAAATGCTGTCGAGCTGCCCGGATTGCCTCGACGATTTTCTCGTCTGGCGGCCGAAGAGCTATCGCGAGCATTTCGAAGCCTCGGGCTTCAAGGGCCGCGCGCTCGCCATCGCCGCCTACGACGCCGCCGATCCGAGCCTGCGCGGTTGTCTCGACACCTTGGCCGGCACCATGACCGCCGTGCTCGAAGCGACCCGCGCGGCGATGAGCTCGGCTGTTCCGCCGCAGTCCGCGGTCGATCTCGCCGACCGCGCCGCCGCCCTGCTCCGGCCGTTGGCCGCCCGCGCCGGCGCCGTGATCAATGGCGAGGCCACCACCGGTGCCGGCGAGCCGGCGACGCCGCAAGCGATGGTCGACAGGCTGATGAAAAACTAAATGCCCGACCAGCGCACTTATCCGCAGCGACCCTATCTGGCGGTCAGCGCGGCCATCATCCGCGACGGCAAAGTGCTGGTAGTGCGGCGCGCGCGCAATCCGGCACTCGGCATCTACACGCTGCCGGGCGGCGGCGTCGAAACCGGCGAAACGCTCATGCAGGCGGTGACCCGCGAAGTGCGCGAGGAGACCTCGCTCGCCGTCGAGCCGGTCGCGCTCGCCGGCCACCGCGAAGCGATCGGGCGCGACGCGCAAGGTCGCGTCAAGCGGCATTTCGTCATCCTGTGCTTTGCCGCGCGCTGGATTTCCGGCGAGCCCGTCCTCAACGAAGAGCTCGACGATGCGCGCTGGCTCGATCCCGCCGAGCTCGCGGGTCTGCGCACCACCGAGGGCCTGGCCGAGATCGTGGCCGCGGCGATCGAGCGGCTGGCCCGGCCGGCCTGATCGCCTGCCTTGCGATTGCCCAAGAGCGTGGGCATACCATCCCGATCGCCGGGCCGAGAGACATGAAACGACTGCTCACCACCGCTTCGATCCTGCTCTGCCTTGCGCTGCCCGCGCAGACGCAGACGGCGCCCGCGCCGTTCGACGGCGACTTGCAGCGGCTCGCCGAGATCCTCGGCTCGCTGCATTACCTGCGCGCGATCTGCGGCGCCAATGAAGGGCAGAAATGGCGTAACGAGATGCAGGCGCTGATCGACGCCGAGGCGCCCGACGGCGAGCGCCGGCGGATGATCGTGGCCGGCTTCAATCGTGGTTACCGCGGTTTTCAACAGACTTATCAGACCTGTACGCCGGCGGCCGACCTTGCAATTCGCCGTTATCTCGACGAAGGCGCCAAGATCGCGCGCGATATCACCGCGCGATACGGCAATTAGACGCGCATTAGAGCGCCGTTATTAACCTTTCCTTTGTCTGCGGGCTTGGTGGCTCGCGCGCGCGTGCTAACGTCCGTTTCGGGATTTGGGATTCGCGTCCGCTTCGGACGCCCGGGGACGAAGGTCAACATGACGACAATCGAGCGAGCAACTCAAGCGCGTGATCCGGTGCCGGACCACGAGCAGAAGCGCGTGGCCTTGGGCTACCTGCAGGAAGCCTGGGCGGAAGCGCGCCTCGACGGCATCGAGGGCGACTGCCTGGCGCAGGCCTGCCTGTTCGCCGCTTTCGCGGAATTCGTCACCACCTATGGCGAGGACGCCGCCGCCACCTTCGCCGAAGGGCTCGGCACGCGCATCCGCAACGGCGAATTCTCGATCGAGCTGCGCCGGCAATAGCCGGCGGCCGCGAAGCATTCCTGATTTTCAATGACGCGTCAGCCCGGCTCGCGCAGGCCGAAATAGCGCTCGAGCACGGCGTCGACGTCGGCCGGGTAGAACGGCTTTTTCAGGAACGCGAGCGCGGTCGATAAATGCGGGCGGCCCGCGGCGGCGCCGGCAAGCGCCGAGGACATGATCACGATGGCCACGTTCGGGCGCAGGCGCTTGATCCCCTGCACGATGTCGGCGCCATTGAGGCCCGGCATGTTGTAGTCGAGGAACACCAAGCCGAAGCTGCCTTTGCGCAATTGATCGAGCGCGTCCGTGCTGTCCTCGGCCTCGTGGATATCCAGATCGAAACGGCTGGCGGTTAGGATCTTGCGCACGACGCCGCGCAGCGAGTCGGCATCGGCCGCGACCAGAACCTGGGTGGGCATTTTCGCGCGGATGCAGATTTCGACCAGCTTGCGCGCATCGCCGGCATTGGCGGGCACCGCCAGTACGCCGTCGGTCTTGTCGGGACGTACACTGCCGCGCGGCGCTGAGGCAAAGACCAGCGGCGGCGGCCGCTTGGCCCGCGCCGCCTTGATCACGGACGCCTTGTCGGCATTGTCCAGACCGGCATCGAGCACGCAGAAATCCACGCCGCCTCGGCTGAGCGCGATTTTGGCGGCGCTGGCCGTGCCGGCCTCGAATTCGATCGGAACCGAGGCCTGCGCGGCGCCGTCGCGCCACAGGTCCTCGTATGTCGGGGCCGCCCCGATCAGCAGCATACGGAGCGAAACAAGATCGCCGCTCATGGATTCCAGTTCTCCCGGTTCCGGCGAAATCTGGCCGGACGAGGGTGCTTCGTTACCGTTGATAACCCCGCAGGGGAGGTTTTCAATTCTACAGAATTTGCCTGAGTAAAAAAGACTGGGGACAACTTGCGTGGTGCAATTGTCCCCCGCCGGTAACTTTTCGCCGGCACGTTCCCGTAAATCCTTAGCTTGCCAGGGTTTCCAGGAACCGGACGCGCTCGCCGCGCGCCGGCGTAGTCAGACTGCCCTCCCACATCACCTGGTTACCACGTACAAATGTACCAACCGGCCAGCCGGTGACGGTGATGCCGGCGTAAGGCGTCCATCCCGCGCGCGACGCGATCCAACGGTCGGTGATGGTCTCCCGCCGCTTGAGATCGACCACCGTGAGGTCGGCGTCGTAGCCCGCGGCAATGCGGCCCTTGGCCGCGATGCCGAACACGCGCGCCGGCCCGGCGCTGGTCAGATCGACAAACCTTAGAAGCGAAAGCCGGCCAGCATTGACGTGGTCGAGCATGAGCGGGACCAGCGTCTGTACGCCGGTCATGCCGGAATGGGTTTTCGGATAGGGGTGCGCCTTTTCCTCGCGCGTGTGCGGCGAGTGATCGGAGCCGATGCTGTCGATGACGCCTTGCGCGAGGCCGTGCCAGAGGCCCTCGCGGTGCCCGGCGTCGCGGATCGGCGGATTGAGCTGAGCGAGCGTGCCGAGCCGCTCGTAGCATTCCGGCGCGGCGAGCGTCAGATGGGCGGGCGTCGCTTCCGCACTGGCGACATCCTTGTGATCGGCAAGAAAGACCGCCTCTTCCTTGGTGGTGACGTGCAGCACATGCACGCGCTTGCCGGTCTCGCGCGCGAGCGCAATCAGGCGCTGGGTGCACATCAGCGCGGCGGTGGCGTCGCGCCAGACCGGATGCGAGCGCGGATCGCCTTCGACGCGCAGGTTCATGCGTTCGCGCAGGCGATATTCGTCCTCGGCATGGAAGGCGGCGCGCCGCCGGATGCTTTTAAGCACCGCGCGCACGCCCGCGTCGTCCTCAATCAGCAGCGTGCCGGTAGATGAGCCCATGAATACTTTCACGGCGCAGACACCCGGCAGCATTTCCAGCTCGCCCAAGTGCTTGGTGTTCTCGCGCGTGGCCCCGGCATAGAAGGCGAAATCGCAGTGCATGCGGTGATGGCCACGCTTAACCTTGTCGGCAATCGCCGCCGCCGTAGTCGTGGTGGGGTCGGTGTTCGGCATTTCGAACACTGCGGTGACGCCACCAAGTACGGCGCCGCGCGAGCCGGATTCGAGGTCTTCCTTGTGGGTGAGGCCAGGCTCGCGGAAATGGACGTGGCTATCGATCACGCCCGGCAGCAGGTGCAGCCCGCGGCAGTCGATCACCTCGCCGGCGGACGCCCGCGAAAGGTCGCCAATGGCGGCAAACTGGCCACCACGAATGCCAAGGTCGCGCAGACCCTCGCCGTCCTGGTTGACGACGCTGCCGCCCTTGAGGATCAGGTCGTAGGTTTCCGCCATATTTGAGCTGGTCTCAAATACTTGAGCACTGTTCAACAGCGCTTACGTTCCGGCGCGAGTTCTGGCAAGAGATTTGGCATGAAAGCAGCCCTTCTCCCCGACCGCGGCGTGGTCAAGGTCGCCGGCGACGACGCCCGGGGGTTCCTCAATGGGCTTATCACCAACGACTTGGGCAAGGTCGCCCCCGGAAGCGCGCGGTTTGCCGCGCTGCTGACGCCGCAGGGCAAGATCATCGTGGATTTCTTCGTGGCGGAAGCGGAGCCCAACGATAGCGGCGGCTTTTTCCTCGATTGCCCGCGCGCTTTGGCGTCCGCGCTCGTGGAAAAGCTCAACTTCTACAAGCTGCGCGCCAAGGTCGCCGTCGAGGACCTTTCGGCAGCGCTCGGCGTGATGGCGGTGTGGGACGGCGCGGGTTTGAGCGACCTCGGCCTGTCCTATGCCGATCCCCGCCTGCCCGCGCTTGGCACGCGCACGATCCTGCCGCCAGAGCTTGCGACGGAGGCCGCCGCCGAACTCGGAGCGACGCTGACCGATGCCGCGGCCTATGACGTCCACCGCATCGCGTTCGGCGTGCCGCGCGGCGGCATGGATTTCGCCTATGGCGATACCTTCCCGCACGAAGCCGACATGGACCAGCTCGCCGGCGTCGATTTCGAGAAGGGGTGCTATGTCGGGCAGGAGGTAGTGTCGCGCGTCGAGCATCGCTCAAGCGCGCGCAGCCGCATCCTGCCGATCGCCTATGACGAGTTCGCGCCCTCGGCCGACTTGCCGGTGATGGCGGGCGAGAAGCAGGTCGGAACGCTTGGCTCCACCGCCAAAGGCCGCGGGCTCGCGTTTGTGCGGCTCGACCGCGTCGCCAATGCGCTCGCCGCCGGCACACCGCTCAGCTGCGGCAACCTGCCGGTCCGTCTGGTCAAGCCGGACTGGGCGCGCTTCGCCTGGCCGGGCGAGAAACCGCCATCATGAGCGCGGCCGTCGTTCACGCCGACGGCCTGCAGCGTTGCCCGTGGCCGAAGCAGGACCCGCTCTACGTCGCCTATCACGACGAGGAATGGGGCGTGCCCGAATTCGACGACCGCGCGCTCTACGAGAAACTGGTGCTCGACGGTTTCCAGGCCGGGCTGTCGTGGATCACCATTCTGCGCAAGCGTGAGAACTTCCGTAAAGCCTTCGACGATTTCGACCCGGAAAAAATCGCGCGCTACCCGAAGCGCAAGATCGAGCGGCTGATGCAGGACGCCGGCATTGTGCGCAACCGCGCCAAGATCGAGGGCGCCGTGCTGTCGGCCCGCGGCTATCTCGACATAATGGAGAAGGGTCCGGGATTTTCGGCGCTGCTCTGGGGCTTCCTCGACGGCATGCCGAAGATCAATAAATTCCGCAGCACCAAGCAGGTGCCGGCGGAAACCGACATCTCGCGCAAGATGTCGAAGGAATTGGTGCGCCGCGGCTTCAAGTTCGTCGGCCCGACTATCGTCTACGCCTTCATGCAGGCGGTCGGCATGGTCAACGACCATCTGGTCACCTGCCATCGTCACGCGGCTTGCGCCAAACTCGCCAAACACCCATGAGCAAAGCACGCACCGCAAAGAAGAGCGCGCGCGCCTGGCAGCGCATGATGTCGGGACGGCGGCTCGATCTGCTCGACCCCTCGCCGCTCGACGTCGAAATCGAGGACATCGCGCACGGCTTAGCGCGCGTCGCGCGCTGGAACGGGCAGACCAAGGGCGCGCATATCTTCTCGGTCGCCCAGCACGCGCTGCTGGTGGAGGCGCTGGCGCGCGCCAAGAGCCCGCGGCTCGATGCCGCCGGGCGACTGGCGGTGCTGCTGCACGACGCGCCGGAATACGTGATCGGCGACATGATCTCGCCGTTCAAGGCAGTGATCGGCGACAGCTACAAGGCGGTGGAACACCGGCTGCTCGCCGCCATCCATCTGCGCTTCGGCCTGCCGGCAACGCTGCCCGAGGCGCTGCGAGACTTGATCAAAGCCGCCGACCGCTCCGCCGCTTTTCTGGAGGCCACGCGGCTCGCCGGCTTCGAGACCGCCGAGGCGCGGCGCTTCTTCGGCCCGCCGCCAAAATTCTCCGCCGCGCTCGAGCGCGATTATCTGAAGCCCTGGTCGGCCGGCACCGCCGAGGAACGATTCCGCGAGCGCGTCGAGAAACTTTCGCGTGGGTAATGTTTTCCATGCATCGGCTGGCGTCATAGATAAGACAAAAGAGCCGCTTACCCACTGCATCCATGATCCACGTCTGTTCCCTCGCCCGCCTGCACGCCACCGTCGATGAGACCGGTGCGCGCCATATCGTCACGCTGTTGCGGCTGACCGACCGGGTCGAGCGGCCAAGCCATATCGCGCCCGAGAATCATTTGGTGCTGGCGGTCGACGACATAACGGCGCCGATCGACGGCTACACCGCGCCGGGCGAGGAGCACGTGCAACGGCTGATCGATTTCGTCGGCCAATGGGACCGCGCGGCGCCCATGGTGGTGCATTGCTACGCCGGCATCAGCCGCTCGACCGCCGGCGCCTATGTGGCGGCCTGCGCGCTCAATCCGCAGCGCGACGAGCTCGCGATCGCCTGGGAAGTCCGGCGTGCCTCGCGCACCGCGCAGCCGAACGCGCGAATCGTCTCGATCGCCGACCGCCTGCTCAAACGCGACGGCCGCATGGTGCGCGCGATCGAGACCATCGGTCCTGGCGACATGGCCTTGGAAGGCCACCCGTTCCGGCTCGATATCGCGTAAGCGCTCCGCTAGATTGATGACGTATCAGCCGCGGGGGCCGACGTGACAGAGAAAAAATACGGCGTGGTGACGCCCGATGTGCTCACGTCCTATGACGGGCTCGGCTTCCTCAAGGCGATGATTGCAGGCGATATTCCCAACCCGCCGATCAGCGACGTGCTCGGCTTCCACCTGATCGAGGTCGAATACGGCCGCGCGGTGTTCGAGGGCCTGCCGGAATACCGCCACTACAACCCGATCGGCACAGTGCACGGCGGCTTCGCGGCCACGCTGCTCGAACTCGGCGCTCGGCTGCGCGGTGTTTTCGACGCTCGCGAAAGGCGAAACCTGGACCACGCTGGAGCTGAAATTCAATCTGGTGCGGCCGATGACCAAGGACACCGGGCCGGTGCGCGCGGAAGGTCGCCTCGTCCACCGCGGGCGCACGGTCGCCACTTCGGAAGGCGACATCAAGGACCACGCCGGCAAGCTCTATGCCCACGCCACCACGACGACGATGATTTTCCCGCGCAAGGACTGACCGGCCGCGCCGATCGCCGGGCTCCAGAGCGGAATCGGTTTGAACCGTAGTGGGTCGCGACGCGACTGACGATGCGGAGGCAACTTCGGCGAATTGAACCCGCTGGGAAAACGACCATGGCTATCCGCTACCATCACACGCAGCGCGGCACGCTGATCCTGGCCACAATGGCCGTCGCGGCCATTCTGTCGGCTTCGGCCGCTTATTTAAATCCGTCGTCACCCGCTCGGTGGCTTCTGGTGGGCTTCGCGATCGGTTTCGTGGTGCTGGCCTGGCTCTTTTCATCCCTGACGGTCGAGGTGAACGAGCACGACCTGCTCTGGTATTTCGGCCCCGGACTCTGGCGCTACCGGATCGCGCTCGCCGAAATCGAAACCACGCAAGCCGTGCGCAATTCGTTTTGGAACGGCTTCGGCATCCGCATGCGGCCAGGCTTCCGGCTCTACAATGTCTCGGGACTCGACGCGGTCGAGCTGCGTTTGAGGACCGGCGACATCCGCCGCATCGGTAGCGACGATGCACCAGGGCTGGCCGCCTCCCTGAAAGCGTGAGCGCGCGACGCCGGCGCAATCGGCGCCGGGCGACTGCTGTCCGCTTATGCGTTCGCTAGTTGTTATCGGCGGTCAGCGACGGCCGGAGGCCGAGCGGTCCGTGGCCGTTGTGCGCGCTGCGGATCACGTGCGCGCGGCCTTGATTGCGGGTGAACTCGCAATAGGCGAAGCCCAGCCCCGAGACCGAGCCGCGGAAGCTATTCTCGCTGGTGCGCTCCAGATTGAAGCAGGGCTGCATCGGCAATCCGCGCAGCGAGGCGCAAACCAACTCGCCCTTCACCTGCAGCGTGCCGGACGGCAACGCGGCGTAGCGCACCTGGCCCTGACCCTGGATTTGGATGGAGCCGACCACGGAGCCATCCGGATGGACGCGGCCCTGGCCGCGCGTGCCTTCGAAGCAGGTGTACGAGAACAGTTTGCCAATGACGAAGCGACGCGCCTCGTCGGCGCTCATCTCGCCCGCAATAGCCGGCACCGCAGCCAACAGGCCAACCAGCAACGCAATACCACGCACCATAACCGCACTCCGATTAACGCTACTCGTTTACAGAAACCCTGGCCTGTCTTTCAAGACCACCGCAATGTACCTGCCGTTCGTCGACAAATCCTGAACGCGTTTACCCGATTTTGACCACGATTCGCCCGCGCACCTGCCCGGCCAGGATGGCGGCGGCGGCCTCTGGAACCCCGGAAAGATCAATTTCATGGGTCATTGAGGCCAGTTTTTGGCGATCCAGGTCGGTTTCCAGACGTTTCCAGGCTTCCCGCCGGCGCGAAATTGGGCACATCACTGAATCGATGCCGTAAAGACACACGCCACGAAGAATGAACGGGGCAACCGAAGCCGGCAGATCCATGCCCCCGGCAAGCCCGCAGGCGGCCACCGCGCCTCCGTAACGGGTCATCGACAGCAGGTTGGCCAGCGTGGTCGAGCCGACGCAGTCGACCGCCCCCGCCCAGCGCTCCTTAGCCAGCGCCTTGGGCGGGCCGGCGAGATCCCTGCGCTCGACAATTTCGGCCGCGCCCAGAGCTTTGAGATAGTCGGCCTCCTGCGGACGGCCGGTGACCGCGCTGACGGCAAAGCCGCGCTTGGCCAGGATGGCGACGGCCACTGAGCCGACCCCGCCGGCTGCGCCGGTCACCGCCACTGGCCCGCGCTCGGACGTGAGGCCGTGGCCTTCAAGCGCCATCACCGCCAGCATGGCGGTATATCCCGCGGTGCCGATCGCCATCGCCTCGCGCGCGCTCATGCTCGCCGGCAGCGGCACCAGCCAGTCGCCCTTCACCCGTGCCTTTTGCGCATAAGCGCCGAGGTGGGTCTCGCCGCAGCCCCAGCCGTTGAGGATCACCTTGTCGCCCGCTTTCCAGGCGGGATGGCTGGAGGCTTCGACGGTGCCGACGAAATCGATGCCGGCGATCATCGGGAAGCGGCGCACCACCGGCGACTTGCCGGTGATGGCGAGACCGTCCTTGTAGTTGACGCCGGAATATTCGACGCGGACGGTGACATCGCCGTTCATCAGATTGGTTTCGTCGAAATCGATGAGCGCGGCTTTGGTGCCGCCCTCAACCTTTTCGATCACAATCGCCTTGAATGTCGCCACGCCCGCCTCGCTGCTTGTCCCGAGCCAGATCGGGTTTTCGCAGCGCCAGCGGCCCGGCGCAAGCGTCTCATACCGCCGCCGGCTCGAGCCGGCCGATCGGCTGCTCGACGATGGGCAGATTGATGATCGCCGACATCACGCCGAAAAACACCGACAGCCACCACACCGGGTTATAGGAGCCGTAACTGTCGAACACATAGCCGCCCAGCAACACACCGAGAAAGCCGCCGACCTGGTGGCTGAAGAACGCGAAGCCGAACAGCATGGCGAGCCAGCGCGTGCCGAACATGATCGCCACCAGAGACGACGTCGGCGGCACCGTCGACAGCCAGAGCAGGCCGGTGACGGCGCCGAAGATAATCGTGGTCACCGTGCTTGCCGGCAACGAAATGAACGCGACGATCGAGACCGCACGGGCGAAATAGATAATCGACAGCAGGTAGCGCTTGGGCATGCGGTTGCCGAGATAACCGGACGCCAATGAGCCAACGATGTTGAACAGGCCGATGGTGGCAAGCGTCCAGCCGCCGATCTGGGCGGAGAGCCCGCGATCGATCAGATAGGACGGCAGATGCACGGTCACGAAGGCGAGCTGGAACCCGCAGGTAAAGAAGCCGAGGACGAGCAGCACATAGCTGCGGTGGCCGAACGCTTCCGCCATGGCCTGGCGAAATGATTGCGGCGGCATCGCGACCGACGCCGATGCGGCGCTGTTGCGCGGCGTTGCCAGCACGATCGCCAACGGCAAAATGAGCATGGTCACGCCGGCGAAGATCGTCAGCGCCGTTTGCCAGCCGAATTTATCCATCAGCGCGACGCCGATCGGCGAATAGAGGAACTGGCCGAACGAACCGGCGGCGGTGCCGGCGCCGAACGCGAGCGAACGCCAGCTTTCCGGCAACAGCTTGCCGAAGGCGCCGATCACAAGGTTGAACGAGCAGCCGGACAGCCCAAGCCCGATCATCACGCCGGCGGTCAAATCGAGCGTGCCGGGCGTGGTCGCGTGCGACATCAGGGCCAATCCGAGCGCATACAAGGCGGCGCCGACCATCATGACGCGGTTGGCGCCGAACCGGTCGGCGACGCCGCCGGCAAAAGGTTGCCCGATGCCCCACAACAAATTCTGGATGGCGAGCGCCATCGAGAACACGTCGCGGCCCCAGTGCTGCTCCTGCGACAGCGGCGTGAGGAAAAAGCCGAGCGAGGAGCGCGGCCCGAAAGCGATCATCGCGATCAGGCAACCGCAGATAACCACCACGATGGGCGTGCGCCAGTCGACAGCACTCGCCGCTTTTCCGCTCGCCCCTTGCAATGACATTGCTGGTTATCTCCGTCGCCCAATCGCGCTCCGCGCGGGCGGAGGCGGAACATATAGGGCCCACCAGCTTTGCCAAAACGAATTATCGTGATCCGCGCCATCAGCGCCGCGTATGGCTCGCGCGCGGCAAGTTCCGCCTACATCTTTTTGACTTCTTCGGCGGTCGTCTTCGCGTCGCCCCAGATCGGCTCGCCGGAGCCGTCGCCCCAGGCGCGCGGGCGGTAGAAGATCAGACCGCCGAGCCGGTCCATCCGTTTCATCTCGCCGACCCAGTTCGGGTGCGCCCAATAGTCATGGTAGTGGGTGGACTTCGCCACCTCCGGCATCCACAGCTTGCCGTCGAGCACGTCGTGCGCGATGTGTTTGGCGCGCGCCCAAGCGGCCGGCTCGGTCACCACGTCGGGAATGCCGTCGCAGGCGAAAGTGAACTGACAGGCGAGATGACGATTGGCGTTCTGGTAGACCACGCCGCAGACGTCATTCGGATAGAACGGCGAGAACACCCGGTTCATCACCACCTGCGCCACCGCGATCTGCGCGCGCACCGGCTCGTCGCGCGATTCGAAATAGACCGCATTGGCGAGACACTTCTCGGCCTTGGCACGCGCCGGCCCGGACAACGCGAGCCGCTCGGCCGGCGATTTCGGACGCTGATCGACGCCGGTGACTTCGCCCTTGTTGGCAACCGACTCGCCGGCATTACCATCGGCGCCCGGCTGCGGCGGCGCGAGCGCCGACTGCTTGATGTCCGGATCGACCGACGCCATCACCACCGGCGCCTCGCCCACCGCCCATGGTGCGATTTTCTCCTGCACCGGGGCCATGGGGTGAGCGCCGAAATAGATCTGCGAACTATCCTTGCGGCCGGGCGGATTGTCCGCGGCGGACGTCTGCAGGTCGGGCGACGTCAGCTGCTCGTCCGGAGCCGTGGCAAATTCGTAGTCCGAATAGGGATCGAAGCGGCTAGCGGCTTCGTCGCTCTTGAGCGGCGCATCGGCTTGCGCCTGCGGAAGCGGCTCGATGGCCAACAGCGGCGGCAAAGGCGGCAGGGGTTCGCGCGGCCGCGCCAGCAGGGAGTCGCGCTTGCCCTTGCGGTTGACGCTTGGAAATTGCAGCGGCGCGTTCGGGTCGCCGAGGAACTGCGAGGCGATCGAGCCGGCAATGTCGGTCGGATCGAAATTCGCCAGCGCGTAAAGCGGCGGATGCGGAATGGCGGTGCCGATCGGGTTCGGCAGGCTGAAGGTGGCGGCGTGGATCGTGCCGAACGGCGAGGCGATGACGTGCTGATAGGCGCGCGCTGCGACGCCCGGCTGGCGCACCAGCAGCGCGCCGAGATCCTGGAAGCCGATCGTATTGGGCAGCAGCGCGAAGACCAGCGCGCCGACTCCGATCGACGATTGTCTCCCCCGCCGACGCCTCCGCGAAACCGCCATGACCCCGCTCACGCGACGCAACAACACTGACTCGGCGCAGGTCCGAAAACCGGTTTCCCATTTTCGGAATTATGCGCTCGCCGGCGACGCCGAATTGCCGACAATGTGACCGATTTTTTTATGAACTGATTAACCTTGCGAACGCGTTAACCGCGCACGGAGCGGCAATCCCACTCCGCCGACGTGAATTGCCGTGGTGTGCAAGTTAGCGGCGGTTGGCCGGGCTTCCTTTAGGGAAATAACCGTTAACCATATTGCAATCGCTCGCGGCCAATATCGGGCTCGATACCGCACCCCGACCGGCATGCTTTCGTCAATCTTGCCATCGACTTTCGCGGGCCAAGCACCGCTGCTCGCGACGCCGTGCGTCGCCGCGCTGGCATTCGTCGGCGCTTGGTACCACCGCGCGGCCGCAAAAAAGCGCCGGCTGTCGACCGCGGTCGACAACATGTCGCAAGGCCTGCTGACGTTCGACGCGCAAGGCCGCATCGTTCTGCTAAATCGCCGCTACATCGACCTGTACAAGGTGTCGCCGAAGGTCGTGCGGCCCGGCTGCTCGCTGCGCGACCTCATTCAGCACCGCAAGGAGACCAGGGTGTTTTCCGGCAACGTCGACAGCTATTGCCGGAAGGTCTTCGATGGCGCCGCCAAAGGTCAAAGCACGCAGGCCTACGTGCAAGCCAGCGACGGCCGTATCGTGCTGGCCAAGAACGAGCCGCTGCCGGACGGCGGCTGGGTGTCCACCCACGAGGACGTCACCGAACAACACCGCGCCGCGCAGGAACGCGCCGCGATCAACGATCAGGAGCAGCGGCGCGCGGCCATCGACGCGGCGATCGCCGCGTTCCGGCCGCAGGCGGAGGAACTGCTGTCGAGCGTGAGCGACAGGGCGACCGCCATGCGCGCGACCGCGAGCGCGCTGCTCGGCTTCTCCGACCAGACGTCGCAGCGCGCCGCGAGCGCCGCGCAGGCATTCCATGAGGCGGCCGCCAATGTGGAGATCGCGGCGGTCGCAGCCGACGAATTGTCGCGCTCGATCGGCGAGATCAGCCGCCAGCTCACCCACACCAGTAATGTGGTCGCGCTCGCGACCAACGAGGTGCGCGCGACCGACGGCGAGATCGCAGGTCTTGCTTCCGGTGCGCAGAAGATCGGCGACGTGATCAAGCTGATTCGCAATATCGCCGGGCAAACCAACCTGCTCGCGCTCAATGCCACCATCGAGGCCGCGCGCGCTGGCGAGGCCGGCAAGGGCTTCGCGGTGGTCGCCTCGGAAGTCAAATCGCTGGCGGTGCAGACCGCCAAGGCGACCGAGGAGATCGCCAATCATATCCTCGCGGTGCAGAACTCGACCTCCGGCGCGGTCGAGGCGATCCGTCAGATCGCCGCCCGCATGCACGAGATCAACGCGTCCACCGCGGCGGTGACCGCTTCGGTTAGTCAGCAGAATTCGGCAACCGAGGAAATCTCGCACAACGTGGCGAGCGCCGCCGACGGCACCAGTCGCGTAGTGGCGGTGTTGGGCGAGGTCACGGGCGCTGCGACCGAAACGCGCTCGTCGGCGGAAACCTGCGCGACGCTTCGCAATCCACCGAAGCGGCGGTCGGCGACCTGCGGGTCGAGGTGGAAGACTTCCTGACCAAAGTGGCGGTGTAGGACCTAACGTCCCCGGCGCGACCTAGCGGCTCGCCCGCTTCGCACTCGCGTTCCAGCGCCTCAGAGAAGTTTCACTTGAATTCCCGCTGCCATGGGAATGAGAAACATCAACGCAAGCGCGATGACGAAGCCGATGATCCGCGTTTGCATGGCGATCGCGGGCGCCGCCGGACTGCCACGGCGCAAATGGCTCATGCCCTCAAACAGCGCGAACGCGATCAACACCCAGAAATAGGGCGCCAGGCTGAGGTCGCGGCTTTGCGGCACCAGTACAATCACGCCGCCGACCGCAACACCGACGATAAACGCAAAGACGAGAAAGATGCGGTCGATGCTCACGCGTCCCCCCGGCGGTCGATGCGTCGTTGTCAGGCCGTGCTGGCCGCGCTCTTGCCCAAGGCCGCCTGCGCGGCGGCGAGCCGCGCGATCGGCACGCGGAACGGCGAGCACGACACGTAGTCGAGATTGACCTGGTGGCAGAAGGCGACCGAAGCCGGATCGCCGCCGTGCTCGCCGCAGATGCCGACCTTCAGCTTGGGACGGACTTTCCGCCCGCGCTCGACGCCGATGCGCACCAGTTCGCCGACGCCCTGCTGATCGATCGACACGAACGGGTCGCCGGGCAGGATGCCGCGCGCGGTGTAGATGCCGAGGAAGCTCGCCGCGTCGTCGCGCGAAATACCGAAAGTCGTTTGCGTGAGATCGTTGGTGCCGAACGAGAAGAATTCGGCGGTCTCCGCAATCTCGCCGGCGAGCAGCGCGGCGCGCGGCAATTCGATCATGGTGCCGACCTGGTAGTCGAGCTTGGCGCCGGTCTCCTTCTCCACCGCATTCGCCATGGCGTCGATGCGCGCCTTGACCAGATCGAGCTCCATCTTGGTCGCGATCAGCGGCACCATGACTTCGGGCACGACCGGCTTGCCGGTGCGCTTGGCCACCTCAACCGCGGCCTCGAAAATGGCGCGCGCCTGCATCTCGGCGACTTCCGGATAGGCGATGGCGATGCGGCAGCCGCGGAAACCCAGCATCGGGTTGAATTCGGCGAGCTCCTTGGCACGGTCGGCGAGTTTGCGCGGATCGGCGCCCATGCCGGCCGCCACTTCCGCGATCTCCTTCTCGCCGTGCGGCAGGAACTCGTGCAGCGGCGGATCGAGCAGCCGGATGGTCACCGGCCGGCCGCCCATGATCTCGAACAGCTCGACGAAATCGGCGCGCTGCATCGGCAGCAGCTTGGCGAGCGCGGCGCGGCGCGATTTCTCGTCGTCGGAGAGGATCATCTCGCGCACCGCCTGGATGCGGTCTTCGTCGAAGAACATGTGCTCGGTGCGGCACAGCCCGATGCCCTCGGCGCCGAAACGCACTGCGGCCTTGGCATCGGCCGGCGTATCGGCATTGGCGCGCACGCCAAGCTTGCGCACCTTGTCGGCCCAGCCGATCAAGGTGGAAAATTCGCCGGACAGCTGCGGCTCGATCATGTCGACCTTGCCGGCCAGCACTTGGCCGGTGGAGCCGTCGACGGTGATGTGGTCGCCCTTTTTGAAGGTCTGCCCGCCGACGGTCATGGTGCCGGCGTTGTAATCGACGCGCAGCGAGCCGGCGCCGGAGACGCAGGGCTTGCCCATGCCGCGCGCAACCACCGCCGCATGCGAGGTCATGCCGCCGCGGGTGGTGAGGATGCCTTCGGCCGCGTGCATGCCGTGGATGTCTTCGGGCGAGGTTTCCACCCGCACCAGGATAACCTTACGTCCATCGGCTTTGAGTTGCGCGGCCTCGTCGGGCGAGAACACGATTTCGCCGGAGGCCGCGCCGGGCGACGCCGGCAGGCCGGTCGCGATCACGCGGCGGTGCGCGCGCGGATCGATGGTCGGATGCAAGAGCTGATCGAGCGCCAGCGGATCGACCCGCAGCACCGCTTCGTTCTTGGAGATCAGCCCTTCATTGGCGAGTTCGACCGCGATGCGCAGCGCGGCCTTGGCGGTGCGCTTGCCGGAGCGGGTCTGCAGCATCCAAAGGCGGCCCTGCTCGACCGTGAATTCGAGATCCTGCATGTCGCGATAATGGCGCTCGAGCGTGTTGTAGATGCGCTTGAGCTCGCCATAGGCCTTGGGCAGCGTGCTTTCCATCGACGGCTTGTCGGAGCCGGCTTCGATACGCGCGGCCTCGCTGATCTCCTGCGGCGTGCGGATGCCGGCGACCACGTCCTCGCCTTGCGCGTTGATGAGGAATTCGCCGTACAGCTTCCTCTCGCCAGTGGACGGATTGCGGGTGAAGGCGACGCCAGTCGCCGAGGTGTCGCCCATATTGCCGAACACCATGGCCTGCACGTTGACCGCGGTGCCCCAGCTTTCCGGAATATTGTGCAGACGGCGGTAGGTGTTGGCGCGCTGGTTCATCCAGGAACCGAACACCGCGCCGATGGCGCCCCACAATTGCTCGTGCGGGTCCTGCGGAAACGGCTCGCCGCGTTCCTGCTGCAGGCGCTTCTTGTAGAGTTCGACCAGCTCGGCCCAATCATCGGCGGTGAGATCGGTGTCGAGGCTATAACCCTGGCGCTCCTTGTGGCGGTCGAGCAGTTCTTCGAAATGCTCGTGGCCGACGCCGAGCACCACGTCGGAATACATGGTGATGAAGCGCCGGTAGCTGTCATAAGCGAAGCGGCGGTCGCCGGATTTCTTCGCCAGTGCCGCAACCGTCTCGTCGTTGAGACCGAGATTGAGCACGGTGTCCATCATGCCCGGCATCGAGGCACGGGCGCCGGAGCGCACCGAAACCAGAAGCGGGTTGCTCTTATCCCCGAAAATCTTGCCGGTAATGCGCCCGACCTGGGCCAGCGCCTTCTCGACCTGGGCGCGCAGGTCTTTCGGGTACTGCTTGTCGTTGCGAGTAGTAATAGGTGCAGACCTCGGTGGTGATGGTGAAGCCGGGCGGCACCGGCAGGCCGAGATTGGCCATTTCGGCAAGGCCGGCGCCCTTACCGCCCAGCAGATTGCGCATGGAAGCCTTGCCCGCGGCGTGGCCGTCGCCGAAGCCGTAGACCCATTTTCCTTCTGACGATTTTTGCGCCGGGCGTGCTCCTGCCTTGGGCTTGGAAGCCTTGCGCACAGCCGGTTTTTTGCGTTTTGCGCTGACGCGCGAGGGTTTTCGTTTAGCCATGGGTCAAAAATGCTGGGGCGGGTCTGTGGCCCTTAAAAGCACCCTCAGGGACCGCGATGCAAGCCCGGATAGCCGCCTATTTGATTAGTCCAAGACCGATCACACCGACGATGATCAGGTAGGCCGCGACAATGAAATTGAGCAGGCGCGGGATAAGCAGGATGGCGATGCCGGCGACGAGCGCGACGATAGGCTGCAGATGACCGATGCCGATGACCATGACGGTATCCTTTTAGGTTGCACGTGGGAATGAAACGGCACAACGCGAGGCGAGTTCCGTAAGCTGTCAGCCTTCAATCCTGGAAAAATCCGCTACCGCGCGGGTGGCTTCGCGGATCTCGTTGAGCAGCTTGAGGCGGTTTTCGCGCAACGCCTTGTCGTCGACATTGACGGTGACCTTGTCGAAAAAGGCGTCGACCTTGGGGCGTAATTTGGCCATGGCGCTCATGGCGGCGGCGAAGTTCTCATCGGCGACCGCGTCGGAAGCGTCTTTCTTGGCGACATTGATGGCTTCGGCCAGCGATTTTTCTTCCGGCGCGGCAAGCCGCGCGGCATCAGGCGCGCCGGCGTAGCTTTTGTTGTCCTTCTTTTCCTCGATGCGCAGGATATTGGACGCGCGCTTGACGCCGGCGAGCAGGTTCTTGCCGTCGTCGCTGTCGAGGAATTTGCCGAGCGCCTCGATGCGGCGCACGATCAGCAAAAGATCGTCCTGGCCTTCGAGCGCGAACACGGCGTCCACCAGATCATGCCGCGCGCCGTCCTCGCGCAGCGTAACCTTGAGACGGTCGGCGAAGAACGACAGCAAATCCTGGGTCTGCTGGAGATAGGAATGGGCCTGCACCAGCACGGGGCCGGTCATCTGCTTGGCCTTCTCCGACACTAGGACTTCGAGCTTCATCGCCAGCTCGATATCGGTCGCGCTCAAATTCAAGATTTGCTCGTTCAGCGGATGCAGCAGCGCGATGGCTTCCGCTAAATTTTCGTCGCGGCGGATAACGCTGAAGTGCCGCCACAGCTGCAGGCGCAGCGGCAGCCGCAATTCGTTTTCGATCACGATACGGATGACGCCCAGCGCCGCGCGCCGCAGCGCATAAGGATCCTTCGATCCGGTCGGTTTTTCGTCGATCGCCCAGAAGCCGACCAGCGTGTCGATCTTGTCGGCGAGCGCGACCGCGATCGATACGTGATCGGCCGGCACCAGGTCATCCGGTCCCTTCGGCCGGTAGTGGTCTTCGATCGCGTGCGCGACCGCCTCGTCCTCGTTTTGCGCCTCGGCGTAGTAGCGGCCCATCAAGCCTTGCAGCTCGGGGAATTCGCCGACCACGTCGGTCAGCAAATCGGCTTTGCACAATTGCGCGGCGCGCTCGGCCAAATCGGCATCGGCGCCGACGATCGGCGCCAATTGCCCGGCCAGCTCGACGATGCGCGCGATGCGCTCGGCCTGCGTGCCGAGCTTCTCGTGGAACACGATGTGCTCGAATTTCGGCAGCCGGTCTTCCAGCCGCGTCTTCAGGTCGGTGTCGTAGAAGAACTTGGCGTCGGAGAGCCGCGCTCGGATCACCCGCTCATTGCCGGCGATGATCGCCTTGCCGCCGTCGCTGGCTTCCTCATTGGCGACCAGGATGAACTTGTTGGCGAGCTTGGCGGTGGCGGCGTCGCGCAGCACGAAACATTTCTGGTTGTTGCGGATGGTGGCGCGGATCACTTCTTCGGGGATCGAGAGGAAGGCGGCGTCGAACGAACCCATCAGCGTCACCGGCCATTCCACTAGGCCGGCGACCTCGGCGAGCAGGCCGTCATCCTCGACCAGTTCGTAGCCCTGCGCGAATGCCAGATGCTTGGCGTCGGTGAGGATCAGGTCGGCGCGCCGCGCCGGATCGAGCACCACCTTGGCGGCTTCGAGCTTGGCGAGGTAGTCGTCGAAACGGCGCACCTTGAACGTGGCAGGGGCCATGAAGCGATGGCCGCGCGTTTCGTCGCCGGATTTAATCCCACCGACCTCGAACCGAACAATTTCTGGCTCTTCGGTCTCCGGCCCGAAGGTGGCAATGATGGAATGCAGCGGCCGCACCCAGCGAATCCAATCTTCAGCTTGCCAGTTCATTTTTTCGCCCCAGCGCATCGACTTCGGCCACGGGAAGCCGCGCACCACCTCGGGGATCATCTCGGCCAGCACATCGAGCGCCGGCCGGCCCGGCTTCTCGATCAAGGCCACATAGAAGTCGCCCTTCTTGTCGGGCTGCACTTTGGCCTGTTCGATTGAGGTCAAACCGGCCGCTTTGAGGAAACCGGCGATCGCATTCGCGGGCGCGCCGACGCGTGGGCCCTTCTTTTCTTCTTTGATGTCGGGCTGGCGCACCGGTACGCCGTGCACCGACAGCGCGAGCCGACGCGGTGTCGCGAACGCTTTGGCGCCTTCATAGACCAGGCCGGCCGCCACCAGCCGGTCGGTGATCATTTTCTTCAGATCGTCGGCGGCGCGCGCCTGCATGCGCGCTGGGATTTCTTCGGACAGGAATTCGAGCAGCAGGTCGGGCATGGCGGCCAGGGCGTGAAAACGTCAACGTCGCGGGGCCTGCCTAGCAAGGCGGCTCATGGATGTCACCCATGCCGTCTGCGCTTACCAGCCTCCCCCGCCGCCGCCACCTCCGCCGCCGCCCGAGCCGCCTCCGCCGCCGAATCCCGACGAACCGGAGGAGACCGGCACCGCGCTGGCCAAGGCGCCGCTCACGCCCGCCACCGAGGACGAAACCGCGCTGCCGAAATCGCGGCCCGACCAGCCGCCGCCGCTGCTCCAGGCCGGCTGATAGCCCGACATCGGATCGGCCTCGCCCGGGTGGGCGCGCCGCACCGCGGCGGCGAAAGCGTCGGACCAGGGTTTCTCGACGTCGAGGGCGACCGCGTAGGGCAGCAGTGCCTCGAAGCGCTCGGCGGTGATCTCGGGCGCCTGCAGATTGAGCCGGTCCTTCTCGGCGGTTTCCAGATAGAGCTTGAAGCCGTCGAGTTGATCCATGATCGGACGGCCGAGCGCGGTCGGCGCGCGCATCAGATAGAAAAACAGCCCGTTGAGCACAGTGAAGGCGGTCACCAGCACGAAGGGGAACGGATAGTTGGCGACAAAGCCTTGAAGCGCCGGCAACGCCTCGCTCAGTCCGGTGTCGAGCGCCTCGTGCAGGAGATTGAAGGCGATGGAGACGAAGATCGCGGCAATCGCCAGCGAAATGGCGACGCGCACGAGCACGGCGAATTTGGCGCCCTCGCCAAATATGGCTTGCATTAACGGCACGATGAACACGCCGACGAAGAAGCCGACGAAGCCCAGCACAGCCATGATGGAAAGGTCCTGGTCCTGCAGGCCGCCGAAGGCGACGAGGCCGGCCACAACCGCCGCGGTCATGGCCAGCCCGGCGATGACGTAACCAAGATTGCGGCGGAAGAAGCGGTTGCGGTTTTCCGCCTCGATGCTGGCGGTGAACTCGGTGCCGACTTTGGCGACCGCTTCGCCGTGCGCCTTGTCGATGGTCGCGGCGCCGCCGACATTGACCCAACTGAAGATCGCGCGTTCGCCGGCCGGCAGGTCCTGGTAGCCGCCGGGCGGCTGCTGACCTGTCCTTTTCAGCGTCAGCGTCTTGCCGGCCTGGTCGAACTGGATCAGCCCGCGCACGGCGAGCGACAGCGCCGCCGCGGTGAAGGCGCGCCACTTCTCGCGCGTCAGGCCCCAATTGTGGATGTAATTGGCAAGCGCCGGCGAGATGCCCTGCGGCGGATGGAACAGTGGGATCACGGTACCGTGCTTGGGATCGCGGCCGACGGCTTCCCAGGCCGCGAAATAATAGATGAGGACCACGAGGAAGCCGACCCCGCCGATGATCCACTGGCGATTGTCGAACATCGCGTACCAAAGCTGCATATTGGCGCTGGGCGGATCGACTGCGCCGTCGGGCAAGGCGGCGACGACGGTCAGGCCCTCGCCGGGCGCGAGCCGCCGCGTGGTCGAAACGCTGAGCGTGCCGAGCGGGCCGATGCTGCCCTGCCAGTCGATTCCGCGCGCGCCGAGCCGGCCGGTATAGGCGGTCCAGCGCAGCGGACGCGCGCTGTCTAATAGCTGCAGGCGATAAGTGGCGGATTCGATCGGGAAGCGCCAGTAATTGCCGGTGACGTTCCAATTGAGCTCCGGCTTGCCGTCGAACCAGCGGATCTGCCGCCCGGTGCGATACTCGAACACGTAGGTGTGTTCGCCCGGCCGGATCAGCACGTCCTTGTCGCCGGCATAGATCCGGATGACGCCGTGCGTGCGCTCGGTGTGATAGGGCTCCGGATTACCGTCGAGAGAGACCGCGATCAGGCTGAAGGTCACCTCGCGCGCGCGCCCGCCGGCGTCCCGGAACAGCAGCGGAAAATCGCGATAGATGCCGTGCCGCATCTGGTTGCCTTCGGCGCGCACCTGCAGCGTCTCGGTGACGGTGAGTTCGCCGTCCTTGGCGACGCGCACGTCGGAAACAAAGGAATGGATGACCTCGGCAGCGCTCGCCTCCCCGGCCCCGATCAGCGCGGCGAGCAATACGGCGATGCGCCAAAGCCCGCTCATCGTGGCGCCAGATCGACTTGCGGAACGGCGCCTTCGGTCGCGTCCGACAGCTCGAAATAGTCGCGCTGCGCAAAGCCGAACACGCCGGCGATCAGGTTGCTCGGGAAGGACTGCACCAGCACATTCTGGTTGCGCGCCGCGCCGTTGTAATAGCGGCGCGCCATCTGCAACTCGTTTTCCAGGTCGCTCAGCTGCTGCTGCAGACCGAGAAAATTGGCGCTGGCCTTGAGGTCGGGATAATTCTCGCTCAGCGCGAACAGTCGGCCGAGCGCGGCCGACAGCGCGCCTTCGGCCTGGGCGCGGGCCGCGACGTCGTCGCTCGGCAAGGCGCGCGCGGCGCCGCGCAATTGGGTGACCTCGTCGAGCACGCCGCGTTCGTGCGCGGCGTAGCCTTTGACGGTTTCGACTAGATTGGGAACGAGATCGGAGCGCCGCTTGAGCTGGACATCGATCCCGCTCCACGCCTCGTTCGCCATCTGGCGCGTGCGCACCAGACGATTGAACACGGCGATCGCGTAAACGACGACCGCCGCGACGACAGCGAGGATGATCCAGAGCAGCATGGGTATGGGTCGCCGCCCGAGTCGGGAAGGTTCAACTATAGCCGTTTATGGCTGCCGTCGCAGAGCGGCTTCTTGGCCGAGCGCTTGCAGGTGCAGAAAAACGCCTTCTCGCTTTTCTCGGCCTTGAACTCGATTGGCGTGAAGGAGGTCACCTTGTGCGAGCCGTCGCAGAACGGCTGCGTCTGCGAGCGGCCGCAGGCGCACCACCAATAGCTCTTGCCGGCCTCGACCTCGATCGGGATCGGTGCACGACCGCCGATTTCGGGATCAGTCATGTTGCCCCTCCACCTTCCGTCGCCAGCCAGGCCTCGCCGCAGGCTTTCGCCAATTCGCGCACGCGCAGAATATAGCTTTGCCGCTCGGTGACCGAGATCACGCCGCGGGCGTCGAGCAGATTGAACACGTGGCTCGCCTTGATGCACTGGTCGTAGGCCGGCAGTGCCATCAGGTGGCGCTTGCGATCCGCGCTCCAGCCGTCGGCCAGGTATTTCTTGCAGGCCGCCTCCGCCATCTTGAACTGCTCGAATAGCATCGCGGTGTCGGCGAATTCGAAATTGTGCCGCGAATATTCCTGCTCGGCCTGCAGGAACACGTCGCCGTAAGTCACCTTCTTGTCGTCGCTCCGGCCGTTGAAATTCAGATCGAACACACGGTCGACGGCCTGCACATACATGGCGAGCCGCTCCAGCCCGTAGGTGAGCTCACCGGCGACCGGATTGCATTCGAAGCCGGCGACTTGCTGGAAGTAGGTGAACTGCGAGACCTCCATGCCGTCGCACCAGCACTCCCAGCCGAGCCCCCAGGCGCCCAGCGTCGGGCTTTCCCAGTCGTCCTCCACGAAGCGGATGTCGTGGATCTTGGGGTCGATGCCGATGACCTTGAGCGAATTGAGATAGAGATCCTGGATGTCGTCCGGCGACGGCTTCAGGATCACCTGGAATTGGTAATAGTGCTGTAGCCGGTTGGGATTTTCGCCGTAGCGGCCGTCCTTGGGCCGGCGCGAGGGCTGCACGTAAGCCGCGTTCCAAGGCTTCGGCCCGAGCGCACGCAGCGTGGTCGCCGGGTGGAAGGTGCCCGCCCCCACCTCCATGTCATAGGGCTGCAGGATGACGCAGCCCCAATTCGCCCAATATTGCTGCAGCGCGAGAATGAGCCCCTGGAACGAACGCGACGGGTCCAGGTTGTCTGGAGCCGAACGGTCGTTGGCGAGAAGATGCGCATCGGCCATCGGAAATTACTGATTTTTAAGGACGAGAATGGATCGGGACCCTATCGGGGGGTCAAAAAGGGGTCAAGGCGGAGGTGGTTTACGGGACTTTGAACCGGAACTGGTATGCTCTGCGACTAACAAGAAGAAGAGGCACGGTTACAGGAAACGGCGATGTTAGCTTTCCAACTCATTGGTTTGGTGTTTTCGGTGCTGTTTTTCGGCCCCATGATCACCGCCAACCCGCGCATGGCCGGCCGCTGAAATCGGCCAATCCAGGACCACAATCGTTTAATAGAGGCGATATTCGCCGGTCGTCGGATCCAACCGCAAAGTCGGCCGGTTTTCCCGATCCGGAAATGCGCACCTTCACGCGCTTGGCCTGGTCAAGCTCCTCGTTGATCCGGCGCGCTTCCTTCACCACCCAATGCACGACCATGGCGCCGCCCAGTGCGGCGAGCGACCATTTCAGCAGCGGCGACAGCAGGATCGGGGGCATCGGCGTCTCCGTACCAGTGAGCGGACGTGAAATTTCAGCCGCGAACAAGGCATTTTCGGGGCTGTTCCGGGGTCGCTCGGCTACGCGCTCACGCCATGATGAACTATCCTGGCGCGGGGTTATTCCCGCGGGGCCGACACACGACGATTGGCTGTCGCGGCCGGTGGAGGATACCCATGACAATGTCCGTGAAAACAAAATGGCTGTTGTCGGCGCTGGCCGCCGCGGCGCTGGCGCTGGCTGGTGCCCACACACGACGCGGCCGCGGCGTCGTGGCCGGACCGGCCCGTGCGCTTCATCGTGCCGCTCGGACCCGGGAGCGGCGTCGACATCGGCGCGCGGCTATTCGCGGACAAGCTGTCGGCGCGCTGGGGCCAATCGGTCATCGTCGAAAACCGCCCGGGCGGCGACGGCATGGTCGCCATCACTGCCTTTCTCGGCGCGCATGACGATCACGTCTTGTTGGTGGCGCCGGTGGCCTCGTTCACGGCGCACCCCTATTTCCACGACAAGCTGCCCTACGACCCGAAGGACCTGGTGCCGGTCGCCCGCATTTCCAACACGGTGATCGCGCTCAGCGTCCCGACGTCGCTGAACGTCAATTCGCTGAAAGAACTGGAGGCGCTGGCGCGCGCCAAGCCGGGTCAATTGAACTGGACCACGGCCACCGGCTTCACCGATTTCGTGTTCGCCGGATTTCTACACAACGTCGGCCTGAAGATGGCGAAAGTCCCTTACAAGAATCCGGTCTCTGCCGTTAACGACCTCGCGGAAGGGCGCATCCAGGTATACATGCCGGCTTATGCTATCGTGCGGCCGCAGGTGCTGGCCGGCAAGGTGAAGGTGCTTGCCGTCACCAATCACGAGCGCGCGCCCGCCCTCCCCGATGTGCCGACGGCGATCGAAGCGGGCTATCCATCGCTCGAATTCGACGGACTGGTGGGCCTGTTCGCATCGCCCGAAATGGCGGCCGACGTGCGCGCCCGGATCGCCGACGATGTCCGTGCTGTCGCCGCCGATCCCATGATCGTGCAAAAAATGATCGCGACCGGGCAAACCGTCAGCCCTGGCAATGGCGCCGAATTCGCTGCCTCGATCGCGCAGCAGCAGGCGCAGGTTGCGGCGGTGGCGAAGTTGTTCGGCAATAAACCGGTGCAGTAGCGCTACAGCCCGTAGCGTCCCCACAGCGCGCGCTCCTCCAGCGCCGACACCAGATCGGCGGCAAGGCCGCCCTGGCGCGCCAGCGCGTCGAGCGAGCCCAGCCCCGGAATGCGGCGGCCGAACAGACCGCGCTCGGCCGTAATTAAAGGCGTGCGCACTTTTTCGCCGTAGCGCTCGCGCAGCGTCGAGCGCAAATCGCCGATGCCGTCGGCGAGGCCAAGCGCGATCGCGGCCGGCGCGGTCCAGAATTCTCCGGAGAACAACGTCTTCTCATTGCTCTTCAGCTTGCTCCCGCGACGTTCCTTGACCAGAGCAATGAAGTGCTCGTGGATGTCTTTCTGAATCGCCTTGATGCGCTTCACGTCCTCCGGCTTCTCCGGCAGGAACGGATCGAGCATCACCTTGCGCTCGCCGGCGGTGTAGAGCCTGCGCTCCACGCCGAGCTTTTCCATCAGCTTCGGAAATCCGAACGAGCCGCCGACCACACCGATCGAGCCGACGATGGAAAATTGATCGCAGATGATCTCATCGCCGGCGCAAGCCAGCATGTAGCCGCCGGAGGCGCCGACATCCTCGACAAAGGCAATGACCGGCAGCTTCTTTTCCGCGGCCAGTTGGCGAATGCGGCGGAAGATCAGATGCGATTGCGCGGGCGAGCCGCCTGGCGAGTTGACGATCAGAGCGACGGCGCGCGCATTGCGGATCGAAAACGCGCGTTCCAGCGAGCGGGCGGTCGAGGACAGCATCAGCCCGGGCCGCAACGGCGTGCTCACGCCGATGACGCCCGATAGCCGCACCACCGGCACCACCGGGATGTCCGGCCGGAAGCGCGCCGGCACCAGCTTGCTTAGAAGCGCGAGCGTGCTTTTCAGGATGTCGGGCATCGGTCGGGTCGCGGCGAACGCCATATCGCGCAGTTAGGCATCATTGGAACCCAAGTCAAAGCCGACGGTTCCGCATTGCGGGCGGATAAACTTTTGGTGCGGCGCAGTATCTTTTGCATTAACGGCACAGAAATGCCCTCAAATGCCCAATTTTTAAAGTTGGAATGGTTTTTGCAGTGCGATAGGCGCCGCCAAATCAGGCGGTCTTTGAAAGAGGCGGATCGATGGATCCCAAGCTCGCCATTCTGTTCCTGCTAATCAGCAGCATTATTGCACTTTCGCATCTCGACGATGACAACCTGGCCCGCATGCGGCGCCAGTTCGTCAACCGGCGCTGGCGCGAAATGGTGCCGGGGCGGCGCAAATCCTAGGCAAAATCGCCTAAGTTCAGGATTCAGTAATAATCAGCGTTCCCGCGCGACGCAGCACGGCCTCGGCAGCCGCAGATGGCTTGCCGTGCCGGTCGTTCAGGATCAGGCCGGGATAAGTCGCCGCCGCGCCGCCGCCTGATTTCACCGCGCGCACCAACACGCGAATCGCGGGCGCATCGGGGCGCGGATAAACCGGCAGCACGGCGACGCCGCCAAATTCAGGCGTCAGCGCGCTCTGCACGTCGGCCAGTGCGTCGGCGCGCCAGATCAAGGTCAGCACGCCCTGCGGTTTGAGCAGCCATGCGGCGGTCGCGATCCAGCGCGGCAGCAGGCCGGGTGCCGCGGCATGCGCGAGCCGCCGGCGCGGATCGGGCGACAGATTCTGCCGGGTGGCGTCGTGGAACGGCGGATTCATCAGCACGCGGTCCACGCTGCCGGGCGTCAGGCCCGCCGCCGCGAGCGCTTGCGTGTCCTCGACATCGATGGCGAGCACTTTGACGCGATCGTCCAGCCGGTTGAGGCGCGCATTGCCGGCGGCGAGCGCGCACAGCGCCGGATCGATCTCAACCAGCGTGACCTTCAGCCCCGCCACCCGCGCCGCCAGCGCCAGACCGGCAGCGCCAACGCCGGCGCCGAGATCGACCGCATGTTCGCCCGCGCGGCCGCCGGTGGCGGCGGCAAGCAGGATCGCGTCGTGGCCGACACGATGACCGCTGAGCGGCTGGCGCAGCCGCAAGCGGCCGTCGAGCACCGCATCTTCGCTGGTTTCGAGGACGTCAGTCCTCATCGGGACGCAGCTCCTTGCCGAGTCCGGCGTCTTGCAAGAGCTGCCGCGCCGTGTGTTCGTGTCCTTCGGACACCAGAATTCGCCGCGGCAGCACGCCGAGCGAGCCTTCCAGCACGCTCATGTTCTGGTCGAGCACCATGGGACGAATGCCGGCGCTCTCGAGCAACGCCACCACGGCCGAAACCAGAACCATGTCATTGGTGCGAATGAGCTCGCGCATGCCGCTTTGTTCCTGGTGCCTCGTCGGGAACGATTTTATAAGGCATTATTCTAGGTCCTTTGCCATCCCCCGCCGACAGTGAAATTGCAGAATCCCATGCCCGATCAGTCGCGTTTTTGGCGGACCTTGCGCAGCCCGGACACGTCGCAGCCGTTCCAGCGGCTGGTCCCGTTCAATTGGACCGGCGAATTGCTGCTCATTTGCTCCGGGATGCTGCTCTCGTTCCTTGTCGCCGGCTTTTGGTATCCCTATTGGCGCATTGCCGATATGGATCTGTGGGTCGTCTACAATGCGTTCCTGCTCAACGTTCCCTTGCCGCAGGAATATTTCGATCATCCCGGTTATCTGTCGATCCTGCTGCTGAGCTATTGGCTGCGCGCGCTGCACGACGTCGGCATCGTGCACGTGGTGTCGTTCTCGGCGCTGCCGCCGATGAGCGATACGGCGGGTTTCGCGGGCGCCTGGACGGCGGCGACTCGGGCCGGACGGGTGCTGTCGCTCCTGTTCGCCATGGGCTTCGTGCTGTCATTCTCCTATCTGCTGCGTGCGCTGGTGCGCGACTGGCGGATCGCCGCGGTCGGCGGATTCCTACTGGCGTTCTCTGGCGGTATGGCGATGGAAATGCGCATCCTGCGCACCGAATTGCTGCCGGCCGCATGTTTCACGTCGGCGCTGCTCATGCTGATGATCGCCGCGCAGCGCGGCGAGCGCTGGTGGCGGCCCGCGGTGGTCGGTTTCGCCGGCCTGCTGATCACGCTGGCGCTGCTCAACAAGATTCAGTTCCTGTTTCTGATCTGCGCCTTGCCGGTCCTGCTGCTGCCGTTCGGCCCGCGCGGCGCGCCGCACCACGGATTCTGGAGTGAACCGCGCCGCGCGTGGCCGGCGCTGGCGCTCGCCGCCGCAGCCGCGCTGCTCGCCGTCTATCTCGCCAAGGACATCGTGATCTTCGGGTTGTCGACCACGGGCACCGCGATCTCTCATTTATCGGCGCTCAGGATCGGCGCGCCGGTCTATTGGACGGCGATCGCGGTCTGGATCGGCCTTGGCATGGCGGCCTTCGCCGTCCTGTGGAAGGCGCCGGCTCTGGAAGCGCTGGCCACCGCGCTAGCCGCGGTCGCCGGCTGCATGGTGGCACTGCTCGCGCTCGACATCCGCTACGATCCTAACAATGTCGTGGTGGTCTTCCACCCGTTTGAGCAGATGTTTACCTGGGCGGTGGGCTCGACACCGCAACTCGCGGAAGGCGGCTCGTTCGTCAATTCGGACCGGCTGAAATTTCTGTTCGAGGCGGTCGCCGGCGTCGTCGCGCGGCGAACCTTCTTGCTGTCATCGTCGCCGCGGCCGACAATCTTCCTGGAATGGTTCGTCATCGCTGCGACCGTGATCGCCATCCGCCGGCGCGAATGGCCGCTCGTGCTTCAAGTCGTCGCCCTCATGTTGACGGTCTGGGGCATCGACACGCTGGGCATGGCGCGCGGTCTGAAGCAGGAATATTTCATCCTGACGGATCCGCTCGTCATTATCGCGGCCGCCTTGCTGGTCGCGAAGCTCACGGATCTGCAACGCCATCGCTGGACCTACCCGATCGGGGCGGCACTGATCGTAGCTCATATTCTGGTGAGCCAGGCCGAGCCGGTGAAGCATATCTTCTGGACCGACGGCCCGGAGGTGCTGTGCGGCCTTCAGGGCTACGTCAAACGGCTGCAACCGATGCCGTCCTGCAAGCCGCAATAATCGAAGTCAGCGGCGCCGGCGTTCCTCGCCCGGCGCCCGGTGCGCGAGATAGGCGAGCAGCTTCATCTCGCGCCGTCCGCGCGTCACGGTATCGAGCACCAGCCCGATGGCGACGAATAAAGAACCCAAGATCATCAACCCAGTCGCCAACACCGCAGTCGGCAGCCGCGGGACCAGGCCGGTTTCCAGGTAGGTGGTCACGACCGGGACCGCGAAACCGACGGACATGATCGCCAGCATCAAGCCGATGGCGCCAAAAAACGCAGCGGCCGTTCGACGCGATACAGTTTGAAGATGGTGAACAAGATGCGGAAGCCGTCGCTCCAGGTGTTGAGCTTGGAGGCGGAACCTTTCGGCCGCGCGTAATAAGACGTGTCGATCTCGGCAACCGCCATGCCCAGTTCGAGCGCGTGGATGGTGAGCTCGGTCTCGATCTCGAAGCCGCCCGAGAGCACCGGAAAAGATTTCACGAAGCGGCGCGAGAACACCCGGTAGCCGGACAGCATGTCGTTAAAAGTGGAACCGAACACCGCGGCGACAAACGACGTGAGCAGCCAGTTGCCGGTGCGGTGGCCGGCGCGGTAGGCGGCCTCTTCTTGGTCGACGCGATTGGCTACCACCATGTCGAGTCGATGATCGAGTAGCCGCTCGATCATGGCGGCGGCGCTCGGCGCGTCGTACGTGGCGTCGCCGTCCACCAGCACGTAGATGTCGGCCTCTACGTCGGTGAACATGCGCCGCACCACGTAGCCTTTGCCCTGGCGCTTTTCCTCGTAAACCTCGGCGCCGGCGGCGCGCGCCGCCGCCGCGGTATTGTCGGTCGAATTGTTGTCGAAGACGAAAATTGTGGCGGTTGGCAGTGCGGCGCGGAAGTCTTTTACAACTTTCGCGATTGCCACCTCTTCATTGTAGCAAGGCACCAGCACGGCGACCGAATATCGGTCGAAGCCGCCGGATTTATGTACCGCCGACGTCGAGGTTTGTTTCGCCAATTGGTACCCCCTTGCCCCGCCCACGCGCCACATTGCGGTGAACCGGCAATTTAACGCACTTGCCCCATTAACACAGCGTTTCTATGCTCCCGGCCGTCAAGACCCTGGAGAGACCATTTTGGCCGTCATCGTCCCCTTCGAAAGCCCGCAAGGCGCTTCGCTCACGCAACTCGCCGAACTGGTCGCACCGGATATGGAGCGCGTCAACACGACGATCCTGACGCGCACCGGGTCGGACGTCGCCATGATTCCGGAGGTCGCCAACCACCTGATTTCCTCGGGCGGCAAGCGGCTGCGGCCGATGCTCACGCTGGCGATGGCCAAGCTCGCCGACTATACCGGCGACGGCCATATCAAGTTCGCCGCCGCGGTCGAATTCATGCATACCGCGACGCTGCTGCACGACGACGTGGTCGACGAAAGCGACATGCGCCGCGGCAAGCTCGCTGCCCGCATGCTGTGGGGCAACGAGGCGAGCGTGCTGGTCGGCGATTTCCTGCTCGGCCAGGCCTTCAAGATGATGGTCGAGGTCGGCAACCTGCACGCGCTGGATATCCTGTCCTCGGCCGCCGCCGTGATCGCGGAAGGCGAAGTGATGCAGCTCGGCGCCGCCAAAAACACCGCCACCAACGAGGACGAATACATGGCGGTGATCCGCGCCAAGACCGCAGAATTGTTCGCCGCCGCTTGCGAAGTGGGCCCGGCGCTGGCGGTCAAGGACAAGACCGAGCTCGCCGCCTGCCGCTCGTTCGGCCTGAACCTCGGCATCGCCTTCCAGCTGATCGACGACGCGCTCGATTACGGCGGCAAGTCCGCCAAGCTCGGCAAGAACGTCGGCGACGATTTCCGCGAGGGCAAGATCACCCTGCCGGTGGTGCTGTCATTCCGCCGCGGCAGCGAAAGCGAGCGCGCGTTCTGGAACCGCACACTCGGAGAGGGCGAAATCCGCGATGGCGATCTCGACACCGCGATGGCGCTGATGGCGAAGCATCACGCCATCGAGGATACGGTCGGGCGCGCCCGCCACTACGGCGCGATTGCGACCGACGCGCTGGCGCTGGTGCCGCCGTCCGAGATCAAAACCGCGCTGGAAGAAGCGGTCGCCTTCTGCATCGCGCGGGCGCACTAGGGTACAAAGGAGTCATTGCCGCCGGTGCGGTCAGCGCTAGTCCCAGCCGTGCCCTGCGATTTTTTGATTTTATCGCTAAAATCTTTTTCGTTCGCGCTCCCCAAGGCGGCGATTTGGTCATTAGATATTGTCAAGCGATCCGGCTTTCCCAGTTTCTCCAACGCCACTCTGACCTCTTTCGAAATGTTCGAATCAGTAGCTGCCAGGTCACGAGCCCGTTCGAGTTTTGCTTCAGCTTTCGACCGAAGAAGCATTGCCTTTTCGCTGCTTTTTGCCTTATCGCCTTGTTTGACACTAACCGCGTCATGGTCGCCCGGTTTCGGATCAGCGTTGTTATCCAACCGACCAAAAAGGCCACTTTATGAGACGCTCACCCATCGCCCCCACCGAAGAGTAACGAATTAAGTTACTACTTTTGCGGGAGCTCGCAACCGTCTAAGCAAACGGCCAAGTACGACCGTTGCGCATCGCCCGCGTGCACTGAACGGTTAGAACGGCCAATAGCCGGTGCGCGGATCGCGGTTCAATTGCTGGCGAATAAAGGGGTCGGGGTCCTGCCCAACATACCGGCCGTAAGTGTAGACCGGCGGCGCACAACCGTTCGGCTGCGGGCGTGGATTGAACAAAAAGCCGTACAAAGTGAATTCGTGCGCCGGCTCATTGGCACAATGACGGATTACCTTGTGCTTGCCGCGCGCGAGCGCGGGATCGGCGGCGAGTACGCCCACAGCCGCGATGGTAACCACGAGCCAGGGGAATTTCATTTCGAACTCCTGCCCGCGCCGCCTAGCGGTTAATCGTCGGACAAACAACGGTTCACCGCGAAGGCGGCAATTTCAAGGGCGCTCGCCCGCCGCAGCGAGCGTGGTGGGATGCAACCACCAATCTTTGCGTTCGGCTTGTAGCAGCCGCGCTGCCGTCGCTGCTTCGCCGGCCGAAGCAAACAATGCAAAGCAGGTCGGCCCCGACCCCGACATGCGCGCGAGCCGCACGCCCGGCAAGGCGCTCAAGGCTTTCAGCACGTCGGCGATCACGGGCACGCAGGCTATGGCCGGCTGCGTCAGATCGTTGCTTTGCCCGTCGAGCCATTCGAGGAAGGCCGCGCGTTCGCGCGGCACGCCGGCGAGCAACGGCGCGACGTCAAACTTGCCGCTAAATTTGGCGAACACGTCGCGCGTCGACAATGGCACCCCCGGATTGACCAAAAGCGCGGGAAGCTGCGGCAGATCCAGCGGGTCCGACAGGTCCTCGCCGACGCCGCGCATAATGAGCGTGCAAGGGGAGAGGCAGACCGGCACATCGGCACCGATCGCCGGCGCTGCCGCTGCCAACCGCGCATCGTCGGGCGGAAGATCGTTGGCGCGCGCGAGCAGCCGCAGCGCGGCCGCAGCGTCAGCCGAGCCGCCGCCGAGGCCGGCCGCAACAGGAATATTCTTTTCCAGCATAAAGCGCCCGGCCTTGAGCCCGGTAACGTGTGCGCGCAGCGCGGCGACCGCTTTGAGCACTAGATTGCCTGCCACCGGTCCGCTGGCGGTGGCGAACAGCCCGCTGACATCGAGCGCGGCATCGCCGCCCGGCTGCAGGCTCAGCGTGTCGGCGAGGTCGGCGAACACTACCAGGCTTTCCAGTAGGTGATAGCCGTCGGCACGGCGGCCGAGCACGCGCAAAGTCAGATTGATCTTGGCGGGAGCCTTTTCGACCAGCGACGCAGTCACAAAGGTTTTAACCCCCGTCGCCGTTTTTCTTCTCAGACTTGATCGCCTTGGCTTGCGATGAGGTTTCTTCCGGCAGCCCGTTTTTCAGCTTGCCTTCGATCGTCGGCAGATCTTCCGGGTCGGGCTTGAGATCGCGCGCATGCGCCCACTGGAATTTGGCTTCGAGCATGCGCCCGACGCGCCAATAGGCGTCGCCAAGATGGTCATTGATGGTCGGATCTTCTGGCTTGAGCTCGATCGCGCGTTCAAGCTGCTTGACCGCTTCCTCGTAATTGCCGAGCCGGTAATAGGCCCAGCCCAGCGAGTCGACGATGTAGCCGTCGTCCGGCCTCTGCTGCACGGCGCGCTTGATCATATCCATGCCCTCATCGAGGCGCACGCCCTGATCGATCCAGGAATAGCCGAGATAATTGAGCACGTGCGGCTGCTCGGGAAACAGATCCAGCGCCTTCTTGAGATCGGCTTCCGCCTTCGGCCACTGATGCGAGCGCTCGTAGCAGATGCCGCGGAAATAGAAGAGCACCCAGTTGGCTTTTTCCGGCTGCGGCACGAGTGCGACCGCCTTGGAATAGACGTCGGCGCATTCGGCGAACTTCTTGTGCCCGCGCTGGACATTGCCGAGCGCCACGACCGCTTCGAGATCGTCCGAATGCTCCTTGATCAGCGCCTCGAGATGCTTCTCCGCCTCGTCCGAGCGGTCGAGCGAATCGAGATTGGTCGCCATCTGGATCGCGGCGTTGCGATGCAGCGGCGAACTCGCCGGAATGCGTTCATAAGCGCTGATCGCGAGTTCCGGCTTCTTGAGCGATTCATAGAGATCGGCGAGCGAGAGCAGGGCCAGCGGATGGTTGGGCTCGAGCGAAAGCGACAGTTGCAGATAGACCAGTCCGAGATCCTCGCCGCCGCGGCGGCCGAGCGAGGCGCCCAATCCGTAGAGCGCTTCGGCGGCGCCGGCCTGCGCGTTCGTCAGCAGCGGCGGCAATTTCTCGCCGGCCTTGAGCTTGTCCATCGCCTCGGCCACCAGCGGATGACGCGGCAACGCTTTGTCGAAAGCCTCGAAAACGCCGAGCGCTTCCTTGGGCGAAGCGTTGCGCGACAGCCAGCTGCCATAAGCCTCTACCACGCGCAGCGCGGTCGGATCGAGCTTGTAGGCGTGCTCGAAGCGTTTGCCGGCTTCCTTCTTGTTGCCCGCGAGGTCGTAGATCATGCCGGCATGCAATTCCTTGAAGATCGCGTACCAATCCGGCCCGGTCAGCCGGTCGATCGCTGCCACCGCACCCTTCGCGTCGCCGGCCCCATCCATGGACCAGGCCGAAAGCAGCGTCGCCGTCAGATCGGTAATCGGGCCGCGGATCGACTGCGCCAGATCGCGGCGCGCGGCGGCATATTGTTTTTGCTTGAGCGCGTGCACGCCGAGCACGAGCTGCGCGACGCGGTCGTACTGGTCGGCCTGCGCAATACGTTCGGCATATTTCACGGATTCGTCGATATTGCCGCCGACCACCAATGACAGGAAGGTGCGATCGAGCAGGTCGCCGTTCTTCGGATCGTGCCTGAGCACGATCCGGTAATAGGCTGCGGCGGCAGCAGCATCGCGCAGCTGGCCGGCATGGCGGGCGGCGAGATAGCTCCCCGCGGCCGTCATTCCGGAAAGGTCCTGCGTGGTCGGCGCCTGGGCGGAAAGCTCGATCGGCGCTGCCACCAGGAATACGGCAAGCGCGGTGCCTAGAACGCACCGGGCGAGGCTCGAAGACGTCACGGGCGATGCTCCAATGAGGCGGCTGACCGCGGGTTGCGCGCGAACCGCCGAGGTTGGGCCAAGAATGGCCTTTTTGCGCCGCCCCCGCAAGAACGACAGCCGCGGCGCTTGGATGTCAGGTTGAATGCCCCGATGTGGCAGCATCGTGGCCGGAACCGCAGCCGCTCATCACATGTTCGGATAATTCGGGCCGCCGCCACCCTCCGGCGGAACCCAAGTGATGTTCTGATTCGGGTCCTTGATATCGCAGGTTTTGCAGTGGACGCAGTTCTGCGCGTTGATAACAAATTTAGGCGAACCCGCCTCCTCCACCCATTCATAGACCCCGGCCGGGCAATAGCGCGACGACGGGCCGGCGAACACGTCATGCTCGGAGCTCTTCTGCAAGCTCGGGTCCTTGACGCGCAGATGCACCGGCTGGTCTTCCTCGTGATTGGTGTTCGACAGGAACACCGATGACAGCCGGTCGAAGGTGAGCTTGCCGTCCGGCTTGGGATAGACGATCGGCGTGCATTCCGACGCCGGCTTGAGCGTGGCGGAGTCCGGCTTGCCGTGCTTGACGGTGCCGAACAGCGAGAAGCCCAACGTGTTGCACCACATGTCGAGGCCGCCGAGCGAGATGCCGACGAAAGTCCCAAGCTTTGACCACAACGGTTTGGCGTTGCGCACCTTCCACAGGTCTTTGCCGATCGCCGAGTTGCGCCAGGACGCTTCGTAATCGGCGAGTTCGTCATGCGCACGCCCGCCCGAAAGCGCGGCGGCGGCGGCTTCGGCGGCAAACATGCCCGACAGCATGGCGTTGTGGCTGCCCTTTATGCGCGGCACGTTCATGAAGCCGGCATCGCAGCCGATCAGCGCGCCGCCGGGGAAGGCGAGCTTGGGCACCGACTGGTAGCCGCCTTCGGTCAGCGCGCGCGCGCCATAGGCCAGTCGTTTGCCGCCCGCGAAGGTGTCGCGCACCAGCTTGTGGGTCTTGAAGCGCTGGAATTCCTCGAACGGCGACAGATACGGGTTGGTGTAATTGAGATGCAGCACGAAGCCGACCGACACCAGATTGTCGTCGAAGTGATAGAGGAACGAGCCGCCGCCCGTCCGCCCGTCAAGCGGCCAGCCGAACGAGTGCTGCACTAGCCCCTTGCGGTGCTGCTCGGGCGCGACCTGCCAAAGCTCCTTGAGGCCGATGCCGAACTTCTGCGGCCCGCGTCCTTCGCTGAGGCCGAACTTGGCGATCAGCTGCTTGCCGAGACTGCCGCGCGCGCCTTCCGCGAACAGCGTGTATTTGGCGCGCAATTCCATGCCGCGCGTGAAGCTGTCCTTGGGCTCGCCGTTCTTGCCGATCCCCATGTCGCCGGTGGCGACGCCAGCGACCGCGCCGTTGTCATCGAACAGAACTTCCGCCGCGGCAAAGCCGGGATAGATCTCGACCCCGAGCGCTTCCGCTTTGGTGGCCAGCCAGCGGCAGACGCTACCGAGCGAGAGGATAAAGTTGCCGTGGTTGCTCATCAGCGGCGGCATGGCGAAATTCGGTAGCCGCAGCGCGCCGCCGGCTGAAAGCCAATAAAAGCGGTCGTCGCTGACCGCTGTCTTGATGGGCGTGTCCTCGCCGCGCCATTCCGGCAGCAGGCGGTCGAGCCCGACCGGATCGACGACCGCGCCGGACAGGATATGGGCGCCCACTTCGGAGCCCTTCTCCACGATCACGACCGAGATGTCCGGATTGATCTGTTTGAGGCGGATGGCGGCGGACAGGCCGGCCGGGCCGGCGCCGACAATCACCACGTCGAATTCCATCGCCTCGCGGGCTGGTAGGTCGGTCATATCGGTCTCCTTGCTCCCGATATTCCACTTTTGCACAGCGGGGGCAATCGCGCGGCTGCCATGCTAAAGTCCGCCCCATGACTCCGGCCCGCGACAAACCGGCGCGCGACCTGCTCGACTTCTACCTGGAAGCCGGGGCCGATGCCCTGGTCGGCGAGCAGCCGGTCGACCGCTTCGCCGCAGCCGAGCCACCTGGGCCGCCGGCCCGCGCGCCGCAGCCGGCCGCCTTGCCGGGCGATCTCGAAATCAAGGGCCGCGCCAGCCCGCCCGCCGCCCCGCCCGCACCGGAGGAAGCCGCCATGGCCGCGCGCGCGGCCGCTAGAACCGCGCAAACGCTCGACGAGCTGCGCGCCATTCTGGAAAAATTCGACGGCTGCGCGCTGAAGGCGACCGCCACCCAACTGGTATTCGCCGACGGCAATCCGCAAGCGCGGGTGATGTTCGTCGGCGAAGCGCCCGGCCGCGACGAAGACATTGAGGGCCTGCCCTTCGTCGGCCGCTCCGGCAAGCTGCTCGACCGCATGCTGGCGGCGATCGGCCTCGACCGCACGTCCGTCTACATCGCCAACATCGTGCCCTGGCGGCCGCCCGGCAACCGCACGCCGACACCGCAGGAATCGCAGATCTGCCTGCCGTTCATCTGGCGCCAGATCGAGCTCGCCGATCCGGATATTCTGGTGTGCCTCGGCGGGCCGTCGGCGCAGACCCTGCTCGGCATCAAGGAGGGCATCACCAAGACGCGCGGGCGCTGGTTCACCTTCGACACGGGAAAACGCGAAATCCGCGCCATGCCGACGTTCCACCCGGCGTTCCTACTGCGCAGCCCGCTGCAGAAGCGTTTCGCCTGGCGCGATTTTCTGGCGATCAAGAAAGCTTTGGCCGAATAATTTTTCTGCGCATGATCTTTTCCGAAAACCGGCACCCACTTTTCGGGATCATGCGCTAGCGGTAGGCGACCAGAATTGCCCCCACCGCGATCAGCGCGATGCCGAGCCAGTTCGGCGCGCTCAGCCGCTCGCCGAGAAAGATCACGCCGAAGATCGCCACCAGCACGACGCTGAGTTTGTCGATCGGCGCCACCTTGGCCGCCTCGCCGAGCTTGAGCGCGCGAAAGTAACAGAGCCACGACGCGCCGGTGCCCAGCCCCGACAGCATCAGGAACAGATAGGTGCGCGCGGAAATCTTGTCCGGCGCCTGGAATTGTCCGGTCACCACCAGGAGAAAACCGAGCGTGACGATGACGACGATGGTGCGAATGAAAGTCGCGAGATCGGAATTGACGTTTTCCACGCCGACCTTGGCGAAGATCGCGGTGAGTGCCGCGAACAGCGCCGACAGCACCGCCCAAATCTGCCAGGACGACGTCAGGTTCATTCGCTCACTTTCATATAGGCCGGCGTGCCGCCGGCTAGAAAATCTTCGCGCGGCGGCGCGAACATGTCGACCACTTCGGTGTCCTCGGGGAAGAAGCCCTCATGCTCGACGCCGCTTGGGATCACCGCCACATCGCCTGCACCCATGCTGCGGCGCTCGTCGCCGATGCGGAAGTCCATCTTGCCCTTGAGCATCCACACGATCTGCTCATGCGGATGCTTGTGGGGCGCGGCATGGGCGCCAGCCTTGATGGTCCACCACACCAACATGCCTTGCTTGCCCGCGAGCACACGGCGGCTGATCTTGTCGGTAATGCGCTCTTCCGGCAGCTCCGCGAGTTGCTTGAAACCGAACATGACGGGCATGGGCCCTCCGATATCTCGGGTTTAACCCGACACCGCGAACTTGATCGCGAACAGCACCGCCAGCACGATCACCGCCGGCGAGGCGTCGGTCAACCTGCCGGAGATCAGCTTGGCGAGCGCGTAGGTGATGAAGCCGAGCCCGATGCCGGTGGCGATCGAATACGTCAACGGCATGGTGATCGCCGTCACCACCGCCGGCGCGTATTCGGTGATGTCCTCCCAGTCGATTTCGGCGAGGCCGCGCGCCATCACGCAGGCGACATAGAGTAGCGCCGCCGAAGTGGCGTAGGCCGGGATCATGCCGGCGAGCGGGGCGAACAGCAGCGCCAGCAGGAAGAAGATCGACACGAAAGCCGCGGTCAACCCGGTGCGGCCGCCGGCCG
This sequence comes from uncultured Alphaproteobacteria bacterium, assembly GCA_963739075.1. Classification (GTDB taxonomy): domain Bacteria; phylum Pseudomonadota; class Alphaproteobacteria; order Rhizobiales; family Xanthobacteraceae; genus Pseudolabrys. The sequence goes on from CAVTZC010000007.1 coordinate 50,071, forward strand.
AGACGCCGGCCGCGCTCTCGATATAGCTGGTGGTCGTGGACGTGCCGATCGCGGCGCCGAACATGGCGGCGAAGCTGTCGGAGATCAGCGCCTCCTTCATGCGCGAGAGCTTGCCGTTCTTCATCAGCCCGGTGCGGTGGGTGACGCCGATCAGCGTGCCGGCGTTATCGAACACGTCAATGAACAGGATCGAGAACACCACGATCAGAAACGTGCCCTCGAACACGCGCGAGAAATCGAGCTGCAGCAAAGTCGGCTTGATCGAAGGCGGAAGCGACACGATGCCGGAATAATGCGCGAGGCCGAATGGCAGACCGATGACGGTGACCGCCAGGATGCCAATCAGGGTGCCGCCGATGACGCGCCGGTAGTTGAGCGCGATGATCAGCACGAAGCCGAGCAGCATCAGGATCGTCGCCGGGTTTTTCAAATCGCCCATGGTCACCAGCGTCGCCGGCTGCGCGACCACGACTTTGGCGTCCTCCAGCGCGATGATGCCGAGGAACAGCCCGACGCCAGCCGAAACCGCGAGCTTGAGGTTCTGCGGGATCGACTCGATCACGTATTGCCGGATGCGGAACACCGAGATCAGAAAAAACAGCACGCCCGAGCAGAACACCGCGGCGAGTGCCTGCTGCCAGGTGTACTTGTAGGTCAGCACCACGGTGAAGGCGAAGAAGGCGTTGATGCCCATGCCGGGCGCGAGCGCGATTGGGTAGTTGGCGTAGAGCGCCATCACCATGGTGCTCACCGCGGCGGCGACGCAGGTGGCGACGAACACCGCGCCTTGGTCCATCCCGGTCTTGCTCAGTATCGCCGGGTTGACGAACACGATGTAGACCATGGTCAGGAATGTGGTCAGGCCGGCAATGAATTCGGTGCGGATGTTCGTGCCCTGCTCCTTGAGCCCGAAATATTTCTCCAGCATCCCCGCGAAACCGCTTTCGCTCTTTGCCGATGCCTTCGCTTCTGCCTGCTTGGCCATGGGCCCCCCTCCGCCACCTGCCTTGAACGGCAAGCCTAGCCCGGACGCCCGCCCGGGCGCAGGCGCGAATGTGGATGCTGTGGATACCGCGCTAGGGCGCGGCTTGCGGCCGCAGCATCGCCCAGCCGAGCCGGATCAGAGGCAGCAGCCCCTGGATCGCGCGAGGGAATGAACGCGGTACTTCCGGCACCATGGCGGGGAATTGCGCCTTCAGCGCCGCCGGCGGCATGCGGGTGTTGTCGGTGGCCGGCCAAACCAGCAGGCCGCCATGGTCGCGGATATCGGCGGCGCTCGCCCACGGGCTGCGCTCCGGCGCCCAGTCGAAATAAACATGCGGCCGGCTTGGGCTCCCGAGCGCGACCAGCGGCGCGAGCTGTTCATCGCCGGTGACGTAGCCGAGCGGCTGGCCGGTGCGGCGCTGGAAGCTATCGGCGAAGAAGTGGCCCTCGGCATTGGCCGGCTGCGTCACTTTCAGATTGACCGACGCCATCCACGGCAACAGCACGATGCTGAGCACGATCACGGCGGGCGGCGCCACCAGCAGGCCGAGCCAGGTGAAGGAGACGATGCGCTCGCGATAGATCGGCACCCGGTCGCCGGCGGCGACCACCACCGCGAGGCCGGAGAGCACCACCAGCGGCGCGACGCGATCGAGCGGTCCAAGCCGGCCGCTGGCGACGACGATGGCGATCGCCGAGACCGCCGGCATCAGCGCGAAGAAATAGACGAACGCCCGCGCGAACAGCTCGACCGGATTGCGGTCGATTAACGGCGCGCGTTCGTGGCGCCGGCGCGGCCAGCCGCCGGCGAAGACAACCATCAGCCCGACGCCGAGATGGGTCAGCAGCAGCGCAATGCAAAGCCAGATTCCGGCCGACAGCGTCCCGGTCGCGGCGTTGCTATCGTTGAGGCCGGAGATGACGAGATCGCGCGCGCCCTGCAGCCACGCCAGATGCGGGAAGATGACGATGAGGAACGGCAGCACCGCAAGCCACGGCTCGGGATTGAGCAGCGCTTCGCGCCCGCGCGGGCTGGAGATCGTGAACACGAGCAGCAGCGCGAGCAGGATCAGCCCGACATAACTTGCGAGCAGCAACAAGCCGAGGTCGAACGCGAGCAGGAACCAGTAGCCGCGCTCGCCTTCGCCGACCGCGCGCCAGAAATGCAGCAAAGCAAGCGCCCACAGCGGCGCCGCCAGGATCGCCGGGCCGAAATTCGGGCTCGGCACCGCGAAGGCCGCGATGCCGACCATCAGCAGCACGGCGAGCACCGCATGGCGGGTGCCGACGATGCGGCGGCCGAGCGTGAACACGGCCCAGTAGGTGACGACGATGCAGGCCTGCGCCAGCGCGTAAAGCCCGAGCGCGCCGCCGAGGCGGAACGCCAGTTCGCCGAGCCAGAACGCGAGCGGCGGCCCGAGATAGCTGCCGAGCACGAATTCGTGGCCGATGGCGAGCAGCAGCGGCACCTCGCCGGGCGGCGCGCTGTAGAACAGCGCCGGCATCAGCGTCCAAAGTGCCGCTTGCGTGAGCGCCACGGTCCAGAACACCACCGCCGGGCGGCCGCGCAGGAATTCGATGATCAGGGAGACGTAATGCATTGGCCCGTAGGGGTGAAAGCCGCCGGCCAGAAATAGAGAAGCCGGGCTAAAGAGGCAACAACTCGGCGACGACCTCGTCGGAAGTCCCGCCCAGCGCAGCAAGTTTGGCGGCCACCGGCGCGAAGGATTTGCGGTGATGGATGGTCGGCCCCAGACGGGCGAGCGCCGCGAAATGCTCAGGGACCGAATAGCCCATGTGGCGCTCAAAGCCGTAGCCGGGATGCGCAAGGCCGAGGCGCACCATCAACCGGTCGCGGGTGACCTTGGCGACGATCGAGGCAGCCGCCACCGACAGCAGCAGCGCATCGCCGGAGACCACCGCCTCGCAGTCGCAGCCGCAATCGATCTTGATATTGCCGTCGACGAACACGAGCTGCGGCTTGACCGGCAGCGCCTTGACCGCGCGCGCCAGCGCCCAGAGCGAAGCGCGCAGGATATTGTCGCGGTCGATGCGTTCGACCGTGCCGAACGCCACCGCCACTTGCGCGCTGGCGCAGATCTTTCCGTAGAGCTTCTCGCGCGCGGCAGCGTCGAGCTTCTTTGAAGTCGTTCAAGCCGCGCGGGATACGGCTGGGATCGAGGATCACCGCCGCCGCCACCACCGGGCCGGCAAGCGGTCCCCTGCCCGCCTCGTCGCAGCCGGCGACCGGGAAAATGCCTTTGTTGAGCGCGCGCCGCTCGCGCCGGAAGGTCGGGCGGAGCACGGGCTCAACAAGCGGCAGGCGTTGCGCGCGAACTTTGCGAGGCATGATGCCGCGAACAATGCGCGGCAAGGTAGGTAAGTCAATGCGGAGAAGGAACGCGTGTGGATGATTCCGCACCGACTTGCTGGAGCCGGAGCCCCAAGGCGAGGCACCGCCGTTGTGCGTTCAATATTCAAAGATCAAGCAAGTTGTCGTGCCGCGCGCGAGAACGCGGCCATCTTTGTCCGTCAGCTTTCCTTCAGCCGTGCCGACACGGCGCCCGCAACTGATGACCTTGCCTTCGGCCTTCACCAGCCCGGTCTGCGGGGTGATCGGCCGAACAAGGGGAATCTTGAACTCGAGCGTTTTTTGCGCAAGGCCCTTGTCCAGCATTGACTGGACGGCGAGCCCCATGCAGCTATCGAGCAACGTCGCAGCAAGGCCCCGTGAACAGTGCCGGCAGGGTTGCGGTGCCCCGCATGCGGCTCCGCGGCGACAACAACGCAGCCCTTGGAAACCTCGACAATGTCATAGCCGAGCGTTTCCGCCAACGAATTCAGGGGCAAGGTGCCATTGACCAGCCCCTGAACGATGACGATCCTTGCGGAAGCGATAGTGGAAGCCGGAACTGTCGTGGCGCGGCACACCCACCCGGGAATCGAGACGAGCTATGTCCTAGAAGGCAGCATCGAGTTGCCGATCCAAGGCCAGCCGACCAAGTCGTATGGCGCGGGCGAAACCTACCAGGTGCTGACCGCAACGCCGCATGCCGGCGGCAAGGCCAGCGACAAGCGGGTTAAGATCTTGAGCACCTATGTCGTGGAGAAGGGCAAACCGCTCGCATCTCCAGCCTGATAGGTTCGGGGATTTCAACTCTGCCGCAGTAAGTTCGGGAAGCGGTCGTGTTTCCCGAACGCTATATCCGCGCATCTTAGAATAAACTGAGCTGCTCTGTCGCCGGCTGGGGCGGGCGGAAATGCGCGGTCGAGAGCGAGAACTTGCTGGCATTGAGCCCGAGTTTCTCGCAGGCCATCTCGAAGCGTCGCCCGATCATCCAGGCATAGGGCCCGGTGCCCTTCATGCGCTTGCCCCAGGTCGAGTCGTAGTCCTTGCCGCCGCGCGTCTCTCGGATCAGCTTGAACACATGGCGATATCGGTCGGGATAGTTCGCCATCAGCCATTCGCGGAACAGGTCGCGCACCTCGAGCGGCAGGCGCAGCAGCACGTAGCCCGCCTCCTTCACGTCGGCGGCGGCCGCGGCATCGAGGATGCGTTCGATCTCCATGTCGTTGAGCGCCGGGATCACCGGCGCCACCATCACCGTGGTGGGCACGCCGACCTGCGCAAGCCGCCGCAGCGTTTCCAGCCGGCGCATCGGGGTCGCTGCGCGCGGCTCCATCTTGCGCGCGAGTTCAGGATCGAGCGTGGTCACCGACAGCGCGACTTTCGCCAGCTTGCGTTCGGCCATGCGGGCCAGGATGTCGAGGTCGCGCAGCACCAGCGCCGACTTGGTGACTATGCCGACAGGATGGCCGGCGCGGTCGAGCACTTCGAGGATGCGGCGCATGACTTTGTAGCGCCGCTCGATCGGCTGATAGGGATCGGTGTTGGTGCCGATGGCGATCACCTTGGGCGAATAGCCGGGCGCCGACAATTCACGCTCCAGCAGTTCGGCCGCTTCCGGCTTCACGAACAATTTGGATTCAAAATCGAGCCCGGGCGACAGGCCGAGATAGGCGTGGGTCGGACGCGCGAAGCAATAGACGCAGCCGTGCTCGCAGCCGCGGTAGGGGTTGATCGAACGGTCGAAACCGATGTCGGGCGAGTCGTTGCGGGTGATGATTTTGCGGGTGGCGTCGGTCGCGACCGTGGTTTTGAACGGCGGCAATTCGTCGAGCGAGCGCCAGCCGTCGTCGAACGCAATACGCGCCAGCGGCTCGTAGCGGCCGGTGGCATTGCTCTGCGCGCCGCGGCCGCGCCGGCGCTCGTGCTCGACCACGACGCCGAGCAATTCGGTCGCGTCGTCGACATAGACGCCCGCCGGCGTGGAGGGCAGCTCCTTTTCCGGCGGGCGTCTCAGGGCTGCAGTGTTTCGAGCCATGGCGGTAACCTAATTATCCATTGTGAACATAACAAGAACATTTTAAGAAGGCCCACAATTTGAGCAATTTAGGGCCCGATCTCGTGGCGCGTTCGACCAAAGCCACATGATATGGTGCGACGCGACCTTCAAGTCCGGGGTTCCATGCTGAGCGCAATCATTGCCACCCACGAATCGGAACACGCCCTGGTACCAACTCTTGCGGCACTTGTGCCGGGCGTCACCGCCGGCCTGCTCGCCGAGGTGATCGTGGCCGATGCCGGCTCGCGCGACGCCACCGCCGAGGTGGCCGACGTCGCCGGCTGCCGTTTTATGATGTCGAGCGAGCCGCTGGGAGCGCGGCTGAAGGCGGCGGCCACCGCAACGCGCGCGCCGTGGCTGATGTTCCTGCGCGCCGGCTGCGTGCCGGATGAGGGCTGGGTTTCCGCCGCCGGGCGTTTCATCGAGACCAGCGACCGGCTCGAGCAAACGCGCGCGGCGGTGTTCCGCCCGCCCGGGATCGCCGATCTGCTGCGGCCGGGCCTGGCCGAACTGTTTGAGCTTATGCGCGTCGCCCTCGGCGGCGGCGCAAAGCCGGAGCAAGGCCTGCTGATCGCGCGCCGGCACTACGACCGCCTCGGCGGCCACCCGGCAGGCGCCGACGCCGACGCCGCGATGCTGCGCCGAATCGGGCGGCGGCGCCTCGCCATGCTGGCGACCGGCGCGCGCTTCGGGCGCTAGCGCATTTGTCCGCTCATGCCGAGAAAGAACCGGATCTAGTTGATACTTGATTTTATCAACTAATTGCCCGATCCTGCATTCATGCCAAACACGCTCCAGCAACGCGTCGGCGCCGTGCGCCGCTTCAACCGTTTCTACACGCGGCAGATCGGCGTACTGCGCAAAACCTATCTCGACAGCCCCTACTCTTTGGGGGAAATGCGGGTGCTCTACGAGATCGCGCAAGGTTCCAAACTTGGCGACGGCGTCACGGCGAGCGACATCGGCCGCGCGCTCGATCTCGACGCCGGCTATCTCTCGCGCGTGTTGCGCAATTTCGAAAAGCGCGGGCTGATCAGCCGCAAAGCCTCGGCCAAGGACGCGCGCCACAGCCACCTGGCGCTGACCGCGCGCGGGCGCAAGGCGTTTCTGCCGGCAGAGGAGCGCTCGCAGCGCGACGTCGCCGCCATGCTCGGCAAGCTCGATAGCGAGGGTCAGGCCAAATTGGTCGCGGCCATGCGCACGATCGAAGCCCTGCTCGATAAGGATGCCGCAGCGGCACCTAAGCCGGCCACCATCTTGCGCGCGCCGCGTCACGGCGATTTCGGCTGGATCGTCGCCCGTCATGCCGAACTTTACGCGCAGGAATACAACTGGACCGAACCGTTCGAAGGCCTGTGCGCGCAGATCGTCGCCGACTTCGTCAACAACTACGACCCCAAGCTGGAGCGCTGCTGGATCGCCGAGTTGAACGGCGAGAATGTCGGCTGCGTCATGCTGGTAAAGGATGCGCCGGGGGTGGCGCGGCTGCGGCTCCTGCTGGTCGATCCGAAAGCGCGCGGGCTCGGCCTCGGCCAGCGCTTGGTCGACGAATGCGTGACCTTCGCGCGCGAAGCCGGCTACGCGAAGATAACGCTGTGGACGCACAGCATCCTCACCGCCGCGCGGCACGTTTACGAGAAGGCCGGCTTTACTCTCACCTCCAGCGAAAACAAGCATAGCTGGGGTCAGGATGTCGTCGCCGAATATTGGGATTTGGAATTGTAGTTACGCCGTCGCCCCTTTTGCCTTCGGCCGCCGCAAATGCTCGTCGAGCCGCGGCAGGATCTCCACGAAATTGCACGGCCGGTAGCGGTAGTCGAGCTGGTGCACCAGGATCTCGTCCCAGGCGTCCGCGCAGGCGCCGGGCGAGCCGGGCAGGCAGAAAATATAAGTCGAGTTGGCGACGCCGGCAGTGGCGCGGCTCTGGATTGCCGAGGTGCCGATCTTCTTCTCGCTCACCAGCAGGAACATGGTGGCGAAGCCGTCCATCTTCTTCTCGAACAGCGACTCGACCGCTTCCGGCGTCACGTCGCGCCCGGTGAAGCCGGTGCCGCCGGTGGTGATCACCACATCGATGAACGCGTCGGCGATCCAGGTGTTCACGTGCTGGCGGATTGCCGTGACATCGTCCTTGACGATCGCGCGCTCGGCCAGCGTATGGCCGGCGGCGCGGATACGCTCGACCAGGAGATTGCCGGACTTGTCGTCGGCGCGTTCACGGGTGTCGGACACGGTCAACACCGCGATCTTGAGCGGCACGAATTGTCTGCTGCTGTCGATGCCGGGCATTTTGCCTGTCCTTAACGCATGCGCATGATCTTATCCGAAAACCGGTTCCCACTTTTCGGGATCATGCTCTAAAGCGATACCGCCGCGAACGCTTTGCACGATCATTACTGAAGCGCGTTGCCGGCGTCCAACGGAACTCTTTTTGCGTCCGCAATAGTCGATTAAGCCCCAGCTAAATAGGCAGAATTTGCCCAGTTGAAGGCGCCGCCGATAAACCGTTTCTTCACCTTACGCGGACATGATGCGGGCCTGTCGGTTGTAGGTCCCGCGTCGCCGACCGCGTCACCTGAGTCAGAGTCCTGAAGTCATGGTTGTGTCGCGTCGCGGGGCGCCCTCACGGGCGCCCCGTGGAGTTTCAGAGACTCCTCAGCACCGCATCCTGGTCGGCGACTGCGTCGCCGAGATGGCGAAGCTGCCGGCGGGCTCCGTCGACCTGGTGTTCGCCGATCCGCCCTACAATCTCCAGCTCGCCAACGACCTGAAGCGCCCGGACAATTCGCACGTCGACGCCGTCACCGACGACTGGGACAAATTCGCAAGCTTTGCGGCCTACGACGATTTCAGCAAAGGCTGGCTCACCGCCTGCCGCCGCGTGCTGAAGCCGGCCGGCACAATCTGGGTGATCGGCTCGTATCACAATATCTTCCGCGTCGGCGCGATCATGCAGGACCTCGGCTTCTGGATCCTCAACGACGTGATCTGGCGCAAGACCAATCCGATGCCGAATTTCCGCGGCCGCCGCTTCACCAACGCGCACGAGACCATGATCTGGGCCTCGCGCGACGCCGACGCCAAGGGCTACACTTTCAATTACGAGGTGCTCAAGGCCGGCAATGAAGACGTGCAGGTGCGCTCGGACTGGACCTTTCCGCTCTGCACCGGCGAGGAGCGCCTGAAAGGCGCCGACGGCAAGAAGCTGCACCCCACCCAGAAACCGGAAGCGCTGCTGGCGCGCGTTATCCTTTCGGCGTCGCGGCCCGACGATCTGGTGCTCGACCCGTTCAACGGCACCGGCACCACCGGCGCGGTGGCCAAGCGCCTCGGCCGCCGCTTCGTCGGCATCGAGCGCGAAAAGAAATATGCATTAGCCGCGGAAAAGCGGATCGCCGGCGTCGAGGTCGTGCCCTCGCCGTCGATCGCGCCCTTCGTGACCGCGCGCGAGGCGCCGCGCGTGCCGTTCTCGGCGCTGATCGAGCGCGGGCTCGTTTCACCGGGTGCCCGGCTGGTCAATTCCAAGAAACGCCATAAGGCGACGGTGCGCGCCGACGGCGCGGTGTCGCTCGGCGATACGGTCGGCTCGATCCACCGCATCGGGGCGCTGGCGCAGGGGCTGGAAGCCTGCAACGGCTGGACCTTCTGGCATCTCGAGACGCCGAAGGGCCTCACGCTGATCGACGAACTGCGCGCGGTGGTTCGCTCGGAGATGGCGGAAGCGGCGGAGTAGTTCGCGCTAATTCTTGGCCGAAATCGCCTCGTATAAAAGCTCGAGCGCGCGTTTCGTAAAAACATCCATATTCGCCCGCCGGTCGGCGCTTCCCGTTTCCAGCGTAATCGCGCGCTCGGTCGGCCCCGCGACCGCGATACAAGTGTGACCCGCGGCATCACCGTAGCGGTTGCCGGTCGGCCCGGTCGCGCCGGTTTCACCCAGGCCCCACGACGCACCGAGGCGCTCGCGCACCCGCCGCGCATTCAAGAGCGCATAGGCTTCGGTCGCCGGCCGCAGACCCTTCATGTCGGCATCGGCGATCCCGAGCAGCGTCGCGCGCGCGGCCTTCGTGTAGACCACCGCGCCGCCGAGAAAGTAGGCCGACGCGCCGGGGATCGCGAGCAAAGCCGCGGCGATGAGCCCCCCGGTCGAAGACTCGGCCACGGCTATGGTCTCGTGGCGCTCGATTAGACGCGCTGCGATTTTTTCCGCGATCGGCAGAAGCAGTTGCATGGCTCACACTCCGTCCTTGCGCCCGAGCTGGCAGAGCACGCGGAATACACCGACATCGGCGCCGGCATATTGGTTAGACAGGCGCTCGCCCAATTTTTCCGCGTCGCCCTGGCGCAGCGTATCGACCATCAGGCACGCTTTGATCTTCTTGTCGCCGCCGCGCAGCTTTTCTTCCATCGACACCGGTTGGCCGGCGGGATCGACCGCCGTCCAGATCTCGCACGCGGCGATGGCTGGATCCTGCACCAGCGTATCGGAGGACCGCGTCAGCGCGGCCATGTCGGGCTGGTCATTGAACCGCGCGGTGACGGCATAGGCGCCGCGAAAGCCGCCGCGCCGGAGCGTGCGGCGGCAGACCGTGCGGTTCATGTTGATGAAAATTTCCGACATCACCTTGCGCGTCATCGGCGTCGGATTGTCGAGCCGTTCCAGATAAGGCTTCGACGTCAACACAGCGGGGGATTCGGTCAGATAGAAGTTGAAATAGCCGGATGAGCCCGAAATCGCCGCGTGCCGCCGGCCAAACAGGAAGCCGGGCACCGCCAGCCGCTCAAGCAGGTGTTCGTCCTGGAACCAGGCTTCGAATTCGGCCTCGCGGCCGGCGACGCAATCGTTCCAGATCGCCAGGATGCCAAAATCCGCCATGGCTATTTCGCCCGGTTCTTTTCAAGCGCATGCGTCAGCACTTTGCGGATCACGTTCGGTAAGGCTTCGCCAGGCAAGTCCACGATCTTCACCCAGCGCGCGCCCTTCGGCGCCGGCGTCGCGCGCGCAACCTGCGCCGCGAAGACCGCCAACTCGAGCGGAAAATGCGTGAACACATGCCTCACCACGCCAGACAGCTGCCGCCACGCGGCTTTCCGGCGCAAGCGCGGCGCGCTGCGAAGTGCATGCGCGATTTCGAAGTCATGTGACCAATCGCTGCCCGGCACTTCCGTCATGCCGCCGAGCAGGCCCTTTTCAGGGCGCGTGCGCAGCAGCACGCGGCCGTCGGCGCGCAATGCGACGAAGGCCGCGCCGCGGCGCAGGCGGCCTTCGCGCTTCGGCGCCTTGCGCGGAAACGTCTGCTGGTCGCCGCGCGCAAACGCGAGACATGACTCATTCCAAGGGCACAACGCGCAGGCCGGGCGCTTGGGCGAACAAATGGTGGCGCCGAGATCCATCAGCGCTTGCGCGAAATCGCCGGCCCGGCGCGCTGGCAGCAATGACGCCGCCCATCGTTTGATCTCGGGCTTGGCCGCCGGCAACTCGTGCTCGACCGCGAACAGCCGTGCCACCACGCGCTCGACATTGCCATCGACCGGCACCGCCGGCGCGTCGAACGCGATCGCCGCCACCGCCGCCGCGGTGTAGTCGCCGATACCGGGCAGCGCGCGCAACGCTTCGTGGTTTGCCGGAAACGACGCCCCATGGCTCGCGACCACTTTCCTGGCGCAGGCGTGCAGATTGCGGGCGCGCGCGTAATAGCCGAGCCCGGCCCAGACGCGCAGCACGTCGTCGAGACTCGCCGCGGCGAGCGCGTCGACCGTCGGCCAGCGCGCCAGGAAACGCGTGTAATAGGGTGCGACCGTCTTCACCGTGGTCTGCTGCAGCATGATTTCCGACAGCCAGACCCGGTACGGGTCGATCTTCTCGCCGCGGCGCGCCCGCCACGGGAGAATCCGGCGGTGGCGGTCGTACCAGGCCAGCAGCGCGGCCGGATCGGGCAAGCTCGCGTCTTTCTTTCGCCGCGGCAATCGGACTGCTACCGTCATGCCGCCAACACTGGCATGAGAAGCCCGCTTATGAGCAAGCCCTCGCGCAGTTTTCCCCGGCCGCTTTCGGAGTTCACCGGCGCGACCTTGAGCGACAGCCTGAAGGCGCATGGCTTTGCCTCGACCGAAATCATTGGCCGCTGGGCCGATATCGTGGGTGCGGAAATCGCCGCCCATAGCGAGCCGATTAAGATCACCTGGCCGCGCGCCAACTCGTCCGGTGACCTAGCCGACGAAGCCCCGGAACCGGCCACGCTGGTGCTGCGAGTGGAAGGCCCGGCGGCGCTCGAAATCCAGCATTTGTCGGCGGTAATCCTGGAGCGGGTCAACCGCTTCTTCGGCTGGCAGGCGATCGGCCGCATCGCCTTGCGCCAGGCGCCACTGCGCCGGCGCGAACCGCGTACCCCACCACCGCCGGCCGACCCGGAGGCCGCCGCCCGCATCGCGGCCAGCCTGCCCGCCGTCGAAGACGAAGATCTGCGCCAAGCGCTTGGGCGGCTCGGCGCCGCCATCAAACAAAAGTGAGGCTTTCCTCCACCTTGGCAGGACGGCCCGCCATTGCCACAATTATCGTATCGAGCTAGCCATCGCGCATGATCCCGAAAAGTGGGAACCGGTTTTCGGATAAGATCATGCGCAGGAACAATGTTAGGGACATCACCGGTTTGGTCGAACGTTTAAGCCCACGGAGTTTCAGTTGCATATCACCCGACGCGAATTTTGCCTGAATACCGCGACAGTCGCGCTCGCCACCGCCGTGCTCGGCGTCTCGGCGCTGCCGCGCTTCGCAGGGTCCGCGCTGGCGGACAATGTGCCGGTCGCCGACCTGATGAAACCGGATGCGCTTCCCGACCTCGCTATGGGTGATCCCCAGGCGCCGGTCACCATGATCGAATATGCCTCGATGACCTGCCCGCACTGCGCACATTTCCAGGAGGTCACCTTCCCTGAAATCAAGAAGCGCTACATCGACACCGGCAAGGTCCGCTACATCCTGCGCGACTTCCCACTCGACAATCTGGCGGGCGCGGCCTTCGTGCTCGCGCATTGCGCCGCCAAGGACGACGCGGGCAAATATTACTCCATGGTGGAGACGCTGTTCAGCCAGCAGCGGCAATGGGCGGTCGAGAAACCGGTTCCGCCATTGATGGCGATCGCCAAGCAGGCTGGCCTCAGCGAGCAGGATTTCAACGCCTGCCTGACGAATCAGAAGGCCTGGGATGCCATGGAAAGCGTGCGTCAGCGGGCCATGAAGCAATTCAAGGTGGAGTCGACCCCGACATTTTTCATCAATGGGACGCAGGTCAACGGCGCCGTCTCGATCGAGGACTTTGCCAAGGTCATCGACCCCTATCTCAAGGGCGGATAAGGGTTTTTCGGCCCGGCGCCGGGCTCAGCGTCGCGCCATTCCCGGCCGGGCAGGCCCGAAAGGTCTGGAAAACAACACTTCTTGGCCGTTGCCCTGTTGCTCAAGCGAGCGCGCCGATTCATTCTCCCGCCGATGCGGCACAAGCCAACCAGCCTTCGGGGCTATCCCCCGGACAGGATTACGATTCTGCCAAACGCCAGGCGACGCGGGACCACGGGCTTTGACCCTGCGCCGCGCATGCGCAGCCAAAAGACGCCGAGGCCTGAATTATGAAACTTACGCGGCTGCGCCTGCTTGGATTCAAGTCGTTCGTCGAGCCGACCGATTTCCTGATCGAGCCGGGACTGACCGGCGTGGTCGGTCCGAACGGCTGCGGCAAATCCAACCTGGTGGAAGCGCTGCGCTGGGTGATGGGCGAGTCCTCCTACAAGTCGATGCGCGCCTCCTCGATGGACGAGGTGATCTTCTCCGGCACCAATAACCGCCCGGCGCGCAACAATGCCGAGGTGGCGATTTCGATCGACAATGCCGAACGCTCGGCGCCGTCGGCGTTCAACGATTCCGACGCCATCGACATCGCCCGCCGCATCGAGCGCGAGGCGGGCTCCACCTATCGCATCAACGGCCGCGAGGTGCGCGCCCGCGACGTGCAGATCTTGTTCGCCGATGCCTCCACCGGCGCGCGTTCACCGGCGCTGGTGCATCAGGGCCGTATCGGCGAGATCATCCAGGCCAAGCCCGAGCAGCGCCGCCGCGTGCTGGAGGAAGCCGCCGGCGTCGCCGGCCTGCATGCGCGCCGCCACGAAGCCGAACTGCGGCTGAAGGCGGCGGAAACCAACTTGCTGCGCATCGAGGACGTGATCGGCCAGCTCGCCGCCCAGGTCGACGGGCTCAAGAAGCAGGCGCGCCAGGCGATCCGCTATCGCACCGTGTCGGCGCAAGTGCGTAAGTCGGAGGCGATGCTCTATCATCTGCGCTGGGCCGCCGCGACCGGCGAGGTCACCGAAGCTGAGCACGCCAAGGACGTTTGCGTACGCGAGGTCGCGACCCGCGTGGGCGCGGAAGCCGAAGCCTCCAAGCGGCAGGCGCTCGCCTCCGCCGCGCTGCCCGAATTGCGCGAGGCCGAAGCGCGCGCCGGCGCCGCTTTGCACCGACTCAACGTCGCGCTGCAGGACCTCGACCGCGAGGAAGCGCGCGCCAAGGACCGCATCGCCGAGCTCGATCTGCGGCTGGTGCAATTCGCCGCTGACGGCGAGCGCGAGAAGAAGCTCGCCGCCGACGCCGAAGCGGCGCTCGCGCGGCTGGCCGCCGAAGAAGACACCATCCGCAAGGAGGCGGCCGAAAGCGCCGGCCGCCGCAGCGGCGTCGACGCCAAAGTGGCGGCGGCCGACGGCGAACTCAACACCGCCGAGAAAATCTTCTCCGATCTCACCACGGCACTCGCCGATCTCACCGCCCAGCGCAACCGGTTCGAGAACGCAGCGCGCGAGCACGGCGAGCGCGTCGCACGCGTCACGACTGAGATCGCCGAAATCGAGCGCGAACTGGCGACGTTGAGCGCCGACCATGCCCCGCTCGCCGCCGCGGTCGAAGGCGCGCAGGCCGCGCTCACCGAGGCGGAGGCCGCAGCGGTGGCCGCCGAAGCCGCGCACAACAATGCGCGCGCCGATGTGGAAACCGCGCGCGGCGCGTTAAGCGAATCCGAAAAACGCGTGCAGCGGCTGGAAACCGAGGCCAAGACGCTCGGCCAAATGCTCTCGCTGGAAACACGCAATCTGTGGCCGCCGGTGATCGATCATGTCTCGGTCGACAAAGGCTACGAGAAGGCGCTGGGCGCAGCCCTCGGTGACGATCTCGACGCGCCGGTTGACGCTTCCGCGCCGATGCACTGGTCGAAAACGCCGATCGATCCCAGCGACCCCGCTTTGCCGGCGGGGGCCGAGCCGCTCGCGCGCTTCGTGAAGGCGCCGGAGCTACTCGCCCGCCGGCTGGCGCAAATCGGCGTGGTCGACCGCGAGACCGGCGCCCGGCTCGCCGCGACGCTCAAGTCCGGCCAGCGGCTGGTGTCACGCGAAGGCGATCTCTGGCGCTGGGACGGCTATGTCGCGGCCGCCCATGCTCCGACCGGGGCGGCGCGTCGGCTAGCGCAGCGCAGCCGCTTGGCCGAGATCGACGCCGAACTGGTGACGGCGCGCGCCGAGGTGGACGGCAAGCGCACAGCGCTCGACGCCGCGAAAGCGGCCTTCGATGCCGCGGGCCACACCGAGGCCGAGACGCGCGCGCGCGAACGCGACCTCAATCGCCAGGCAGCGCGCCTGTCGGCGCTGGCCGAGGCGCGCACGCGCCTCACCACCAGCCGCGACGAGGCGAGCGCCGCCAAGGCCGAGGCCGAACGCGCGCTGGGGGCGCTGGCGCCTGCCGTCGAACTCGAAAGCAAGCTTGCCGCCGTGCGCGACGACATAACGGCCAAGCGCGCCACGCTCGCCGAGGCGCGCGCCGAGCAGCAGGCGATCGTGCGCGAGGCGGAAATGGCCGACCGGCGCCTGGCGACGCTCGCGACCGACAAGGCCGGCTGGATCGGCCGCCGCGACGGCGCGCACAACCAGATCGCCACCCTCGACCAGCGCATCGCGGAAGCCAAACGCGACCGTGCGGAACTGGAAAACGCGCCGCAAATTTTCGCTGAGAAGCGTAAGGCCCTGATCGGCGAAGTGGCCAAGGCCGAAGCCGAACGGCGCGCCTGCGCCGACCGTCTGGCCGCGGCCGAGGCCGCGCTGGCGGAAGCCGACCGCGATGCCCGCGCCGCCTTGGAAGCTGCCAGCGCCGCACGCGAGGACCTCGCCCGCGCCGAGGAACGCTTCGAGGGCGCCAAGCGCCGGCTCGCCGACATCGGCCGCGAAATCCACGACATGCTGGAGATCGAGCCGGCCAAGGTCGCGGAATTGGCCGAGATCGAAGCGGGCGAGGCGCTCCCCGAACTAACCGAGATCGAAGAAAAGCTGGAACGGCTGCGTCGCGAGCGCGAGCGCCTGGGCGCGGTCAATCTGCGCGCCGAGGAAGAGTTGCGCGAAGTCGAAACCCAGCACACCAATCTCACCACCGAGCACGACGACCTGGTGGAAGCGATCAAGAAGCTGCGGTTAGGGATCCAGAGCCTCAACCGCGAGGCGCGCGAGCGGCTGCTCGCCTCATTCGAGCAGGTCAACAAGCACTTCCAGCACCTGTTCAACCGCTTGTTCGGCGGCGGCACCGCCGAACTGCAACTGATCGAAAGCGACGATCCGCTCGAGGCCGGTCTCGAGATCATGGCGAAGCCGCCGGGCAAGAAGCCGGCCACGCTCTCGCTGCTCTCCGGCGGCGAGCAGGCACTGACCGCGCTGGCGCTGATCTTTGCGGTGTTCCTCACCAATCCGGCGCCGATCTGCGTGCTGGACGAGGTGGACGCGCCGCTCGACGATCACAACGTGGAACGGTTCTGCGACCTGCTCAACGAAATGACCAAGTCGACGGATACCCGCTTCGTGATCATCACCCACAATCCGATCACCATGGCGCGCATGAACCGCCTGTACGGCGTCACCATGGCCGAGCGAGGGGTGTCGCAGCTCGTGTCGGTCGATCTGGAAGCCGCGGTGCGGTTCCGCGAGGCAGGCTAAGCCGCTTCGATCTTCGACCCGGGCCGCGATTCCACCAGCCGCGGCTCATTCGCAAGCCAGGCGGAACTCACCGCCCAGACGTGTTCCTGCCCGCAGGCCGGGCAGAGCATGCGGGCGCTCACCCTGGGCAATTTACGAAACACGCTTGGCTCGACCTCGATCGCGGTCGAGACCGTGCAACCGGTTATGGGGCACTTGATCATCACGGAACTCATCGCGGACCCCCTTCGATTGTTTGACCCCCGTCAACACCGAATGGAACTCTTGCGCTATGGAACCCAAAGATCGTGACCGACTTAAGACGGTGGGCAGTCTGTGGATAAAGTCTAGGTGATCGCTACGGAGCCGGGAACCAAAGTCCGGTGGCGGCGTTAATTGCCCGTGTATTTAAGTCGGGCGGCTCCCCCCATACCCCCCGAATAGCCGTCTGGCGAAAAGACCCCGGGCTACGGCCCGGGGTCTTTTTTCGCAACATCAACCATTTGTGCAAAAACACGGCGGCCGGGCGCAGTTTCGCCGCGACCCCTACCCCGTTGCCGTTGGCGGCACCGTACCCATCTAGGCTAGGCTTGTTTCGTTCGAAATTTTTTGTGAGGAGCCGCTACATGTCCACCACTGGCTGGGTCGTCATCGGCATCATTGTCGTAATCGTGATCTGGGCGATCAGCGTCTACAACAGCCTCGTCGCTATGCGGCAAAGGACCAACCAGGCCTTTGCCGACATCGACGTGCAACTCAAGCAGCGCCACGACCTCATCCCCAATCTGGTGGAAACGGTGAAGGGTTATGCCGCCCACGAAAGTGGAACTTTAGAGGCTGTCATCCAGGCCCGCAACGTGGCCGTGGCCGCGCCCGGGGTCGAGCAAAAGGTGGCGGCGGAAAACATGCTCACCGGCGCGCTCGGCAAGCTGTTTGCGTTGTCGGAAAATTACCCCAACCTGAAGGCCAACGCGAACTTCCAACAGTTGCAGAGCGACCTGTCCGACATCGAGAACAAGCTCGCCGCCTCGCGCCGTTTCTTCAATAACGCGGTGCAGGAATACAACACCGGAATCCAGCAGTTCCCGGCCTCGCTGTTCGCCGGCATCTTCGGTTTCGCGCAGCGTCCGTTCTTCGACGTCGGCTCCGACCGCTCGCAACTCGAGCAGGCGCCGAGCGTGAAGTTCTGATTTTCCACGTCATGCCCGGCCTTGTGCCGGGCATCCATGCTTTGGCTGCAAAGCAAGGCATAGACGGCCGGGACAAGCGCGGCCATGACGGCTCAACGGATAGATCGACGCAATGGCCGCCTACGGTCTCTATACCCATATCCAATCGAACAAGCGCCGCTCGATCGCGCTGCTGATCGGCCTGTTCCTGCTGGTCTACGTGATGGTGTTTGCCGGAGCGCTGCTCGCCGAAGCGTTCACTTCGCACAACTATAACGGCTACTACAGCACTCCACCGCTCGACGATCTGATCCGCGCCGCCGCGTTCGATTTCGTCAAGGCACTGCCCTTTGCGACCGTCGGCACGGTGATCTGGGTCCTGATCGCCTACAAATTCCACCAGTCGATGATCGATGCGGTGACCGGCGCGCGCAAGGTCAGCCGTGCGGAAGAACCGCGGCTCTACAATCTCCTGGAAAATATCTGCATCTCGCGCGGCATCACCACGCCGACGTTGCGTATCGCCGACGACGAGGCGCTCAATGCCTTCGCCACCGGCCTCAACGAAAAACAATATTCCATCACGGTGACGCGCGGCCTGATTGAGGCGCTCAACGATCAGGAGATCGAATCCGTGCTCGGTCACGAGCTCACCCACATCCGCAACGGCGACGTGCGCATGCTGGTGATCGCGGTGGTGATTGCCGGCGCGCTCGGATTCTTCGGCGAGCTGGTGTTCCGCATCTTTTTCCAGAACATGTTCTGGAGCGGCGGCCGGCGCTCGAGCCGCGAGGAGGGCAAAGGCGGCGCCGGCGTCGCCATCGTGATCGCGCTCGCGCTCATCGCGCTGGTCTGGATCCTCTCGATCGTCATCCGCTTCGCGCTGTCGCGCCAGCGTGAATACCTGGCCGACGCCGGCTCGGTGGAACTGACGAAAAATCCCGACGCCATGATCTCGGCGCTGCGCAAGATCGAGGGGCGCGGCGAAATTCCCGGCGCCAATTCGGCGGTGATGGAAATGTGCATCGACAATCCGCGCGAGGGATTTTCCAATATTTTCGACACCCACCCGGCGGTAGAAAAACGTGTCGAGGCGCTGGTGAAATTCGCCGGTGGCCACGATCCGGGGCCGCTGGAAATTGCCGCGCCGAAGGAACCCGTTGACGACCCGGCGCAGGCCGATGCGCCTGCCCCCGGCCCCTGGAGCGATGAGACACCCCAGCAGCCGCCTGTGCCACCAGGCCCTTGGGGCCCGCCGCGCGGCTAGTGCGGCACCGCCATGGGACCTCCTGCGCGGCTTGTTCAACTATTCCGGCCGCTCCGGCCAAGCAGAATACGCTGTCGTGCTGATCGCCGGACTGGTGCTGCTGTTGGCCGGGGTTTTCCTGATCGCCGCGACCGGCGTTCTTGATCATTGCAACGGTTTACGTGACGCTGGCGGCGCATGTGAGACGCCTGCACGATATCGAGCGCAGCCGCCGGACCCGCATCATGCCCTTTGTTCCGTTCCTCGGCGCGGTGATCCTCTTGTTTATTCCGGGCGACGCGGAGCCCAACGATCACGGTCCGCCGCGTGGATTCTTCGAACGGCGGCGCTGACGCAGATCGGCCGCGCTCAATGCCCCTCGAACGAAATGAGCGTGCGCACCGGCACGCCGAGCTTGCGCAACTTTTCGGCGCCGCCGAGTTCGGGCAGGTCGATGACGAAGCAGGCGGCGAGCACGTCGGCGCCGAGTTGGCGCAACAGCTTGACCGCCGCTTCCGCCGTGCCGCCGGTCGCGATCAGATCGTCCACCAGCACCACCCGCTCGCCGGCGACCAGCGCGTCGGCGTGCATCTCGATCATGTCCTCGCCGTATTCCAGCGCGTAGGCGACGCTGACCCTTTTGTGCGGGAGCTTGCCCTTCTTGCGGATCGGCACGAAGCCGGCCGAGATCTGGTGCGCCACCGCGCCGCCGAGGATGAAGCCGCGCGCCTCGATGCCGGCGACCTTGTCGATCTTCATGCCGGCCCAGGGCTGCACCAGTTCGTCGACCGCGCGGCGGAACGCGCGCGCGTCGCCGAGCAGCGTGGTGATGTCGCGGAACATGATGCCCGCCTTCGGATAGTCGGGGATCGTGCGGATCGCGGCCTTGAGATCGTTATCGAATACGGGAGGCGTCATGGCTCTATCCTCTTAGCACCCTGCCCGCCACCGCATCGAGCTTGGCGATCAGCGCCGGGTCGCGCGCGTCGGGCGCGGTGATCAGCGCGGTGTCGAGTGCACGATCCGACCCAATGGGACACGGCTCATGCTCGCGAGGAAAATCACGTGCTAGCCGCGCCACCAGGCGTTTGGCGTGTTCGGCGTTCAGCAGCAGCACCTTGATGATGTCCTGCACGGTGACCGCGTCGTGGTCGGGATGCCAGCAGTCGAAATCGGTCACCATCGCCACGGTGGCGTAGCAAATCTCCGCCTCGCGCGCGAGCTTGGCCTCCGGCATGTTGGTCATGCCGATCACCGAATAGCCGAGCTGCTTGTAGGTCAGGCTCTCGGCCAGCGTGGAGAACTGCGGGCCCTCCATGCAGACGTAAGTGCCGCCAAACTTCGGCTCGATGCCTTCCAGCAGAGCGGCCTCGCCGAGCCGCGCGCGCAGGCGTGGGCTGACCGGGTGCGCCATCGACACATGCGCCACCAGCCCCTTGCCGAAGAACGAGCTCTCGCGCTTGTAGGTGCGGTCGACGAACTGGTCGACCAGCACGAACGTCCCCGGCGGAAGCTCCTCCTTGAACGAGCCGCAGGCCGACAGCGACACCAGGTCGGTGACGCCGGCGCGTTTCAAGACGTCGATATTGGCGCGGTAATTGATGTCGGAGGGCGACAGCCGGTGGCCCTTGTCGTGGCGTGAGAGGAACACCACCGGCAGGCCGGCGATGTCGCCGATGCGCAAGGCGCTAGACGGCTCGCCCCACGGGCTCGGGATGCGCTGCTCGCGCACGTCTTCCAGGCCGGGCAGGTCGTAGATGCCGGTGCCGCCGATGATACCGAGGACCGCTTTGGTCATGTCCGCCTCAATTCCCGCCTTCTTAAAAACGAAAGGGCCCCAAACGGGGCCCCAGCGTCAAGAAAATTCATGCCGCTCAATGCACCGCCGACCACACCTTCTTCTTGGTGAAGTACGTCAGCCCGGCGAACACGATCAAGAAGATGAACACCTGGAAGCCGATGCGCTTGCGCGCGTCGAGATGCGGCTCGGCCGCCCACATCAGGAAGGCTGCGACGTCCTTGGAATACTGCGCCACGGTCTCGGGCGAACCGTCGTCATATTTCACCTGTCCGTCCTGCAGCGGCGGCGGCATGACGATGGCGTGACCGGGAAAATATTCGTTGTAGTGGGCACCCTCCGGCAGCGTGAAGCCCTTGGGAGGGTCCTTGAAACCGCTCACGAGGGCCGCGATGTAGTCCGGCCCCTGTTCCTGGTATTGCGTGAAGGCGTCGAAAATAAACCACGGGAAGCCGCGGCTGTAGCCGCGCGCCTTGGCCAGGGTCGACATATCGGGCGGCGCGGTGCCGCCATTGCTCGCCTTGGCGGCGAGCTCGTTGGCGAACGGCGCCGGAAAATGATCCGCCGGCCGGCCCGCCCGCTCGATCTGATTGCCCAGATCGTCGAGGTCCTTGATCTTGTATTCGATGGCTACCGCTTCGACCTGCGCTTCGGTGAAGCCGGGGCCGCCCGCGTCCGCCAGATTGCGGAAGGCGACCATGTCCATCGAATGGCAGTTCGCGCAAACCTCGCGGTAGATCTTGAAGCCGCGTTGAAGCTGCGCCTCGTCGTATTTGCCGAACGGGCCGGCGAACGACCATTTCAGGCGCGGCGGCGGCACTTGCTCGGTCAGCTGGGCGGAGGCCGGCGCTGCGATCGCGGTGAGCGAGCCGGCAAGGACAAGGGCGAAGATGGCGCGCTGCATATTCATGACCAGTCTCACAGCTTGGCGCCCAAAACCGATTCCGAAATCGAATTCGGCAGCGGCTTGGTCTTCTCGAAGATACCGAGCAGCGGCAGGACGATCAGGAAGAAGGCAAAGTAGTAAAACGTTAAGATGCGCGCGAGGATGACATATATGCCCTCCGGCGGCTTGGTGCCAAGCCAGCCGAGCCCGACCGCCGCGATCACGAACAGCCAGAAAAACTGCCGGTAGAGCGGCCGATAGCGCGCTGATCGCACCTTCGAGGTGTCGAGCCAGGGCAGGAAAGCGAGGATGCCGATCGAGCCAAACAGCGCGATCACCCCGAGCAGCTTATTCGGAATCGAGCGCAGAATGGCGTAGAAGGGCAGGTAGTACCATTCCGGCACGATTTCCGCCGGTGTCACCGCCGGATTGGCCGGAATGTAGTTGTCGGCGTGGCCGAGGTAGTTCGGAATAAAGAAAACGAACCAAGCAAAGAGAATGCAGAAGCATACCATCAGAAAGCCGTCCTTGATGGTCGCATAGGGCGTGAATGGCACCGTGTCCTTGTCCGACTTTGGCTCGATGCCGGCCGGATTGTTCTGGCCGGTCACGTGCAACGCCCAGACGTGCAGCACCACTACGCCGGCGATCACGAACGGCAGCAGGTAGTGCAGCGAGTAGAAACGATTGAGCGTCGGATTACCGACCGCGTAGCCGCCCCACAGCCAGGTGACGATGGCGTCGCCGACGACGGGAATGGCCGAAAACAGATTGGTGATCACGGTCGCCGCCCAGAAACTCATCTGGCCCCAGACCAGCACGTAGCCCATGAAGCCTGTGGCCATCATCACCAGATAGATGACCACGCCGAGGATCCATAAAACTTCGCGCGGCTCTTTGTAGGAGCCGTAATACATGCCGCGGAACATGTGAATGTAGACGGCAAGGAAGAACATTGCGGCGCCGTTAGCGTGCAGGTAGCGCAGCAGCCAACCGAAATTGACGTCGCGCATGATCGCCTCGACCGACCTGAAGGCGAGGTCGACATGGGGGGTGTAGTGCATCGCCAGGATGATGCCGGTGATGATCTGCACGCCGAGCATGAATGAGAGGATGCCGCCGAACGCCCACCAGTAGTTCAGGTTGCGCGGCGTCGGATAGGCGATGAACGAGGAATGAATCAAACCGCCGATCGGCAGGCGCTTCTCGAGCCACTGCAATGCGCGATTTGTCGGCTGGTAAGTCGAAAGTCCGCTCATGATCGAACCTTTGAGAGCAATCCGTCGCGGATCAGCCGATCCGGATCTTGGTGTCGGAAACGAAAGCGTAGGGCGGCAGGACGAGATTCTTCGGCGCCGGCCCTTTGCGGATGCGCCCGGCGGTGTCGTATTGCGAGCCGTGGCAGGGGCAGAACCAGCCGTCATATTCGCCCTGGTGCGCGAGCGGGATGCAGCCGAGATGGGTGCAGATGCCGATCACGACCAGCCACTGCTCGTGGCCGGCCTTGACGCGCTCCGAGTCCGGCTCCGGATCGGGCAGACTCGCGACATTGACGTCCTTGGCCTCCGCGATCTCCTTCGCCGTGCGATGAAAGATGAAGACCGGCTTCGAACGCCAGAACACCTTGACGATCTGCCCGTCGGCGATCGGCGCCAAGTCGATCTCGACCGGCGCGCCCGCGGCAATAGTCGAGGCGTCTGGATTCATCTGCGCGATCAGCGGCACGAGAGCCGCAGCAGCGCCCACCGCGCCGACGGCGCCGGTGGCGATATAGAGAAAGTCGCGGCGCGTGTGCCCCGCCGAAGACACGGTCGTCACTTCTTTAGGCCCTCTCCCCCGGCTGGCTTAGTCATCCGCCCGCGGCTTTGAGCCGGCAGGACAAGTCCCGCGGCGGCGGGGCGGACCGGTTGCGGCAGCCCTGAGCAAGACAGGACGGCGCTGCGGTGCCGTTTTATTGGCACCCTTGCGGTATTTGCGCAAGCCCGCTATCGGGCCCGTGCCCATAAGTCGCATAAATCGTTCGTCTACAGCGGAATACTCCGGGCACCAGGGGAACATCGACAGGCCGGCCGATGCGGATCGCCCTCTACGAGCCGGATATTCCCCAGAACACCGGGACGATTCTCCGGCTCTGCGCTTGCCTGGGGCTGAATGCCCATATCATCGAGCCGGCCGGCTTCCCGGTCACCAACCGCGCTTTCCGCCGCGCCGGCATGGACTACCTCGATCTCGTCGCCCTCACCCGCCATGGTTCGTTTCAGGCGTTCGAGGACTGGCGGCGCTCCGAACGGCTGAACTTAGTGCTACTGACCACCGCAGCCGAGACCCCTTATCTCGACCATGCTTTCCGGGACGACCAGGTGGTGCTATTCGGCCGCGAAAGCGCCGGCGTGCCGGAAGCGGTACATGCGGCCGCCGATGTCCGACTGCGGATTCCCATGCGCGACGGGTTGCGCTCGCTCAACGTGGCGATGGCGGTGGCGCTGGTGGCCGGCGAAGCGCTGCGGCAGACGGGCGGCTTTGCACGGTGATAATATTGCCGCCATGACCCGTGCGAGCCTGTTGGCAATGGCGGCCCTGCCCGCGGCTTTGCTTTTCGGCACCGGCGAAGCCGATGCCGCCCGCCCGCTGCTCGCCGAATTGCTGGCGCGCACGCCGGTCGCGGCCGGCCAGCCGGCGATGAGCCCGCTCGCGCTGGAAGCCTGCCTGCGCCAAGCACGCGAGCTCGACCGCACCGGCACTGCAATCGATACCGAGATCGCCGGCATCGAACGGCTCGCCGCCGAAGGCATGTTTCTGCAAAACCAGATCAATGTCGAATTGCCGATGCTGGGCGGCTATGACGAGCCGGGGCTCAGCGAATTCCAGCACCGGATGATCCGTCACGAGGAACTGGCGAAAGAATTCCAGGCCGAATTTCCGCTGTACCGGCAAAAGCAAAAGGCCTACGACGCCGCTGTCGCCGAATTCGACCGCGACTGCGCGCAGGGCTTTCACGCCGGCGACCTCGCCGCGGTCAAGGCCAAGCTTGGAATCAAGTGATGGATTCGAGCCAAATCGAAGCCCGCAAGACCCGCGCGCGAACCTGGTTCGAGGCGCTGCGCGATGACATCTGCGCCGCCTTCGAGGCGCTCGAGGACGCGCTGCCGGCTGGTGCGCCGCTGGCGGAGCGTGCGCCCGGCCGCTTCACGCGCACGCCGTGGTCGCGCACTGACCACACCGGAAAACCCGGCGGGGGCGGCGTGATGTCCCTGATGCGCGGGCGCGTGTTCGAGAAGGTCGGCGTGCATTGTTCAACCGTGCACGGCGAATTCGCGCCCGAATTCCGCAAGGAGATCCCGGGCGCCGCCGACGATCCGCGATTCTGGGCCTCCGGCATTTCGCTGATCGCGCATCCGCAGAACCCGCACGTGCCGGCGGTGCACATGAACACGCGCTTCGTGGTAACCAGCAAAGCCTGGTTCGGCGGCGGCGCGGACCTCACGCCGGTGCTTGACCAACGCCGCACGCAGAGCGATCCCGACAGCGTCGCCTTCCACGCCGCCTTGAAAGCCGCCTGCGACGCGCATGCGGCTGTCGCGCCTTACGGCAAATACAAAAAATGGTGCGACGACTATTTCTTCCTCAAGCACCGCAACGAGATGCGCGGCATCGGCGGCATCTTCTACGATTATCTGGAAACTGACTGGGATGCGACGTTCGCCTTCACGCAAGCTGTCGGCCGCGCTTTCCTCAACATCTATCCCGGACTGGTCGCTAAGAACTTCGCCGCGCCTTGGAGCGAGGCCGAGCGCGACGAGCAACTGATGCGTCGCGGCCGCTACGTCGAGTTCAATCTGCTTTACGACCGCGGCACCATTTTCGGCCTCAAGACCGGCGGCAATGTGGAGTCGATCCTCTCCTCGATGCCGCCCGTCGTGAAGTGGCCCTAGGCCGCAATCACATATTATAGAATGTTTCCCTTGACACAGCTCGGGCGGCAGCAGCAATGCCGGACGACGCGAAGCCCACAGCACCACTGATCCAAGACGTTTGGGCTAAACTCGGGTTTTGGGGTCGCGGCAAGCGCGTTCTCCGCATTGTCGACAATCGTTTCCATTTTTTCGTCAGCCTTCCGGTCGTCACCCTGATCGGATCGCTGCTGGCCAGTCACTTCCAGTACCTATCCGCTTATCAGCACAAGACGGATATCGCGGCCAAAGCGCAATTGACCGCCGCCGAGACCATCTACGCCGATGTGGCGACAAAGGTCGCGAAAGCGATCACGCTGCAACAATATCTATATTTCGACTATCGTGACCCCATCCGAGAATGAGACCGACGGCGAAGAGCACACGCTCGAAACCAAGGACGCGCGCGCCGTCTTCCCGCAATACGACGAACAGCAAATCAACTTGCGCGAAAACGTTGACCTGCTCGCGCTTAATGTCGAACGCGATCTCGATTGGCACGGCGAGCGCGTCGCCGCGAAGGCGACCGTCGGTCGTCGACCCGGTGAGCCGTGCGCTCGGCTACTACAATTTTCAATGCGAGGACGACGGCCCGATGCCGGATTTGCACCCCGGCAAAACACGAGTCGAATTGCCGCTGACCGAGGAAATGCGGAGGGACAACCCGAATGCGCACCCACTCGTGCTCGATTGGTATAGCGTCAAGCATCAGGTGCTGACAGTGTATTTCTGCTTCGAAGTGGCCCACCGCAGAATAACGGCCGTCCGCCAACGGGCCGCCGGCGGCACGGTGGATGCTTCGCTCACGGCCACATTCGCGCAGACCATCGACACCATTGGGATCAACTTGGACCGCGAGGCCGAACGGCTGAATTACTTTCTGACGCTGGCCGCATCGGGACTATCGAGGTCAAGTTCAGGCCAGGCGCATGGTCCGGCCACTTGCCGCTGGTGCGCGAGATCATCGACGTCTATAGCAAATCCTGCACACCGATCCGCACCACGCAAAACGGCTTATTGACGTAACGCCGCCGCCGCCATCACCAACCCG
This sequence comes from uncultured Alphaproteobacteria bacterium, assembly GCA_963739075.1. Taxonomy (GTDB): domain Bacteria; phylum Pseudomonadota; class Alphaproteobacteria; order Rhizobiales; family Xanthobacteraceae; genus Pseudolabrys. The sequence continues at coordinate 76,547 of CAVTZC010000007.1, forward strand.
CCCAGCAGCACCACCGCATCGAGGATCGCCGCGTGCACGTGCAGCGGCATGCGCTCGACAAACCGGCGCGCCAGGAAAGCGCCCGGCAGCGCCACGATGCCGATCAGCAGCGCGAAGGCGACGACCTGCGCGCCCACCACGCCCGCGATGCCGAACACCGCGACCTTGACCACCCCAATGACAATCGACACCGCCGCGTCGGTGGCGATCACGCCAGCGCCCTGCACGCCCGCCGCCATCAGCAGCGAGAGCAGGATCACGCCCGATCCCGCCGTGCCGCCGACCACCACGCCATAGCCAAAGGCGCCGGCGGCCAGCCCGCGGTCGCCGACCTGGAAGTCGCGCTTCTTCAAATGCCGCCGCAGCGGCACGCTCAGGATCAGCATGGCGCCGATCACCAGCGCCGCGCCCGCGCTCGAGAGCCGCGTATAGCCCCAGGCGCCCAGTACGCAGGTCGGCACCGAGCAGACGAGCACAATTCCGGCGCGGCGGAAGTCGGCGTAAGTGCGAAACGCCGTGAGCCGGCTTGTATTGTTGAATAGCGCCGAGATCGCGATGATCGGCACCACCGGCTCAGGCCCGACCAGTGGCACCAGCACCAGCGGCATCAGCGCGCCGGTGCCGTAGCCTGACACGCCGCCGACAATCGAGGCAAACAGCGCCACACCCGCGACCAAAGCGAGCTGCAACAGCGACACGTCGACAAAGCCAAGGATGTCCATGAGATTGGTCGCGGCGCCACGGCGCGTACTCAAGCGAGTGCCAAAGCGCGCGCATAAGGTGCGTGCCGTAACGCGATACGCTGGTCAACCCTTTGAGCGTTGGCGTTGACAGCCGAGCTTACCCGCGCGGAATTGAAAAATCCGAGGAAGTCTAATCAGTTAGTCGTGCCGGCTGGCAACCAAAAACAGCAAAAAAGCGTAAAATAAGCGATTTCTCGGCTGTTGCCCAAACACAACAAGGCTCAGGATTCGATCCGGAGATAAAATCCAAATTGTTCAATAGCGGCCCGACACGCTTGGCGAAGAAAAGAGTTGTAGCAGGGAGACAAGGCCGATGCGTTCCAAACTTGTGACTCTATTGCCAAACTTGTGACTCTATTGGATGTCCCTTTGAGACTCGGAATCGCGCAGGCCGCTTCGGCCGCCGACACGCGACCAAAGTGCCGATCGTCAAAGCATGCCGTTGTGCGGCACCGGCGGACTGACTTGGGCCAATTTCCGGGCCGAGACTGTTAAACTTGCTGGAGTTGCCATTCCACCGAGCAGGACGCCAATCAATGGGTCCCGTAGCACCATTGTAGGTTGGACGCTCGGCGCCGGTATCGAGAATCGCTTCTGGAAAAATTGGTCGGTCAAAGTCGAATATTTCTACGCTGACTTGGGCACGCATAAATATGCGGTCGATTTTTCGTAGCTCGTCAACGCGAATTGGCACGAGAACAACATTCGCGTCAGCCTCAATTATCGCATCAATTGGATGCACTGACGCGCAGCCAAATTTTGCCAAACCCGCTGGCGCCGCGCCCGGGGCTTTTCATTTCTCCAGCGCCGTAGCCGCTGACCGCATGGCCGCCGTCACGATCAACTCGAGCGCTGCCCGATCGTCCGGAAACCCCGCCGCGATCCACGCCGTCTCGGCTGCAGTAATCGCTGCGCCCAGTGCCGGCCCCTTCTCCACACCGCGCGCCATGAAATCTGCCGCCTGAAATGGAAATTCCGGCGCGGTCCAGCGCAGCGGCAGCGCTGCAAGCATGCGCCAGGCTCCGTCATGGGCGGTCGCCTGCGAACGTGCCCAGCCCAGCAGCGCGTGATCGGTGAAGGGCTCGGGCCCTAGCCGGTAGAGCAGCGCACGCGCCGCCCGCTCGCCGAAGCCCGGCGAGATACGCCGCCAGCCCTCGGCCATGGAGACTAACCGCGCGTGCTCGTTGTTGGTGAGCCGCAGCTTCTGCCACAGCCGTTCGCCATCCTCCGCCACGATGACGCCAAGCGCGCCGAGCCGGCGCACCGGGTCAGGCGCGGCGCCGATCGCCACTTCGACTTTGGCCATGTTCTCGAACGCGCCGAGATAACTGACGCCGCCAAGCACCCGCAGCAGCAAGCCGGCGTCGGCCATCGCGATCAGCGTCGGCACGGCGTGGCTTGCGACCACCAGCTTCATCAACTCCATGCGCACGCGCTCGCGCGACAATTGACCAAAACCCTCGCGCCCGGCGATGCAGGCGGCGATGCCTTCGGCGTCGGGATGGCCGCCGGCGCCATAGGCGGCATGGAAGCGGAAGAAGCGCAGGATGCGCAGATAATCCTCCGCGATACGTTTTCCCGGATCGCCGATGAAGCGCACGCGCCGCGCCGCCAGATCCTCGAGCCCGCCGACGTAATCGTAGACCGTGCCGTCGCGCGTGGCCGACAGCGCGTTGATGGTGAAATCGCGCCGCTCGGCGTCGATCCGCCAGTCGCGGCCGAACGCGACCTTGGCGTGGCGGCCGTAAGTTTCCACGTCCTGGCGCAGCGTGGTCACCTCGAACGGATGCTTGTCGATGACGACGGTGATGGTGCCATGTTCGATTCCCGTCGGCACCGGCTTGAAGCCGGCGGCGCTGACGCGCCTGACCACCTCATCGGGCACCGCGGTAGTGGCTACGTCGATTTCCGCGATCGGCATCCCGAGCAGCGCGTTGCGCACCGCGCCGCCGACCACGCGCGCCTCCTCGCCGTCGCGGTCGAGCACGCCGAGCAGGCGCGGCAGCGCGCCGCCGCTGAGCCATGCGGCCTGGGCGAGGCTGCGCGAGGTCGCGCCGGCCGTCACCTGGTTTGCCCCGGCACGAACTTGCCATTCTCGATATGCGCCGGCACGTAGGTCGAGCCCGGCGGCGCGCCGGTAAAATGCGCGAAATAGATGAAGCTGCCGACCACCAGCAGCAGCGCGGCGATGGCAAGCCAGGCGAGGCGCGACAGCGGCCAAGACTCGGCGTCCATCACGCCGGCTTTGGTCGCCCACAGGAACACCGCGTAGAGCACGAACGGCGCCACAAACAGGGCGATCTCGGTGAAGCCGATGCGGATCATTTGTTCTTCCTATCCCTCCCCCGAAGGGGGGGGTTGGTCAGCGAAGCTGACCGGGTGGGGGCGCTATCGGAGTAACCCCACCCGTCCGCTCGCTGCGCTCGCGGCTAGCCTCCCCTTGCAGGGGAGGGATTAAGAAAGCAAAGCCGTGCCCCGCTCATCGATAAATCCGCTCGTGCAGATTACGGAGGATACCAGCGGTCACGCCCCAAATGTAGCGCTCACCAAAGGTGATGGCGTAATAGTGCCGCATCATACCCTGCCATTCGCGTGCATGACGCTGCACGTTAGCCTGATCCATGACAAAGCTAAGCGGCACCTCGAAACTGGCGTCCACCTCGCGGGTGTTGAGCGTGAGCGTGAAACCGGGCTTCACCCGCGCGACCACCGGCACGATGCGGTAGCCGAGCGTGGTCATGTAGAGATCGAGATAGCCGAGCGGCTCGACGAATTGGCGCGCGAGGCCGATTTCTTCGTCCGCCTCTCTCAAAGCGGAGGCGAGCGGGCTTTCGTCGCCCTTGTCGATCTTGCCCCCGGGAAACGACACCTGCCCGGGGTGGTCCGGCAGGTGTTGGGCGCGCTGGGTCAGCAGCACGGTCGGCTCGGGGCGATCGACGATCGGCACCAGCACCGCCGCCGGGCGGATTGGCCGCACCGCGGCGACTTTCGCCATCACCGGATCGACGTCGTGGTCGCCACGCGTCGGCGTGATGCTTGGATCGGTTAAGCCGGCCGGCACGTCGAGGGTGAGGCGCGCGCGCGCGCGCGCGAAGAATTCATCCGCCGTCATGGCTTGCGCCGTCCCCGTGCCGTGCATTAGAGCTTCGTCCATTCAGACTGAAACAAAGTGCGCTCCTAAAATTTTTTCTTGCGCATGAGCTTTTCCGGAAACCGGTTCCGACTTTTCGGGATCATGCGCTACGCAAACTCCCTGACCGCGCTGGCTTCCGCCATCGCGAAAAATTCTCCGCCCGAGACGACGCCGAACATCGCCTTGCCGTCAATGGTGCGCTCCTCGCCGAGTTCGACCAGATCGTAAAACAGCGCGCGCGTCACCTTGGCCCATAGATCGCGGCGGACATGCAGATAGGGCTTGAGGCCGCCATTCGCGGGTTGCGGCTCGAAACGCAAGGGGTGTCCAGGACCGGCCGCGACCCAGTCGTCGACATTTGTCCTAAAATTGAGGACCTGACCGCGAGCTTCGTGCTCGACCCTAAGCTCGACGGCGAGGAATGGAACTTCTTCGACGATTAACCCGACCTTCTCCACAGGAGTGACCAGGACGTATTTGTCGCCCTCCCGTTTGAGAACCGAGGCGAAAAGCTTAACCAGAGCCGGTCGGCCGATCGGGGTCTTTTGGTAGAACCAAGTGCCATCGGCGGCGATCCGCATGTCGATATCGCCGCAAAACGGCGGATTCCAGCGCTCAACCGGCGGCGGACCCTTGCGATTTTCGGCGGTCACGGCTGTCACAAACCCATCCAGCCCGCCCTGCCCTGTCTTCGCCATTGTTTCCCTTCGTTATCCAGGTCGCCCCTGGCCTGTTCGCAACTTTGTGACTCAACGGTTCAGGCGGCGGAAGATAGCGTAAGCTTGCCCGTAGATTGAGGCAGATTCGGCCCGATTGGCGCAGCAAATTCTGTTCTGGTGTGTTTGTTGCATAGCGCCCCGGTGAGCCCAAGGTTCTACGAATGGGCACGCGATGAAAGGACACGAGATCATGGCCTCGGCAAGCGGCGAAAGCCTTGAAAAATTGGAAGATATGATCGTGCGCGCGGCGGAATCCACGGCCGCCCATGTGCGCGCGGCAAAGGCCGCCATCAGCTCCGTGATCTTCGGTCAGGACATCGTGGTCGAGCGGGCGCTGGTCACCGTGCTGTCGGGCGGCCACGCGCTGCTGGTCGGCGTGCCCGGCCTCGCCAAGACCAAGCTGGTGGAAACGATGGGGATCGTCCTCGGCCTCGACGCCAGGCGCGTGCAGTTCACGCCCGACCTGATGCCGTCCGACATCCTCGGCACCGAGGTGCTGGAGGAAAGCCCGGGCGGCAAGCGCAGCTTCCGTTTCATCGCCGGCCCGGTGTTCTCGCAATTGCTGATGGCCGACGAGATCAACCGCGCCTCGCCGCGCACGCAGTCGGCGCTGTTGCAGGCGATGCAGGAGCAGCACGTGACGGTCGCTGGTGCGCGCCACGATCTGCCCAAGCCGTTCCACGTGTTGGCGACGCAAAATCCGCTCGAGCAGGAAGGCACCTATCCGCTGCCCGAAGCGCAGCTCGACCGCTTCCTGATGGAAGTAGACGTCGATTATCCGGATGAGGACGCCGAACGTAAGATCTTGTTCGACACCACCGGCGCGGAAGAAACGCACGCCAAGACGGCGATGTCGGCCGACGATCTGATCGCCGCACAACGGCTTGTGCGCCGGTTGCCGGTCGGCGAGTCGGTCGTCGAAGCGATCCTCAAGCTGGTGCGCTCGGCGCGGCCCGGCCCGGAAGGTGGCGACACGGCTAAGCTGATCTCGTGGGGCCCCGGACCGCGCGCCAGCCAAGCGCTGATGCTGGCGGTACGCGCCCGCGCGCTGCTCGAAGGCCGCTTCGCACCGTCGGTCGACGACGTGCTCGAACTGGCCGAGCCCGTGCTCAAGCACCGTATGGCGTTGACCTTCGCCGCCCGCGCGGAAGGCGAAACCATCCCGAACGTGATCGGACGGCTGAAAACGCGCATCGGATAATCTTTAGATGGCCGAGCCTAGGCTCAGCGATATCGAGGCGAGCGCAGTCCGGCAAGCAACCGGCAGCGGCCGCATGCTCGCCGATGCCATGCCGCGGCTTATCCTCGAAGCGCGCCGGGTGGCGGCCACCGTCATCCACGGCTTGCATGGCCGCCGCCGCGCCGGACCGGGAGAAAATTTCTGGCAATACCGCCGCTTCATGTCGGGCGAGCCGGCATCCAACGTCGATTGGCGGCGCTCGGCGCGCGACGACCATCTTTATGTGCGCGAGCGCGAATGGGAAGCCTCGCACACGGTCTGGATCTGGCCCGACCGGTCGTCGTCGATGGCCTTTGCCTCCGCGCTGGTCACCGACAGCAAGCTCGAGCGCGCGCTGGTGGTGGCCTTCGCCTTGGCCGAAGTGCTGGTGCAGGGCGGTGAGCGGGTCGGCATCCCCGGTCTGTTGCGTCCGACCGCCAGCCGCAACGTGATCGACAAGATGGCGCAGGCGATCCTGCACGATCCTTTGGAACGCGCCAGCCTGCCGATGTCGTTTGCGCCCTCGCCGCTCGCCGAGATCGTGCTGCTGTCCGACCTGTGGAGCCCGATCGGCGACGTGCAGCAAACCATCGCGCAGCTCTCGGCCACCGGCGCTCATGGCCACGTGGTGCAGATCGTCGATCCGGCCGAGGAAAGCTTTCCCTATTCGGGCCGCGTCGAATTCATCGAGCCGGAAGGGGCCGGCAGCGTCACCGCCGGCCGCGCCGAAACATGGCGCAATGACTATCAGAGTCTGGTGGCGCGCCACCGCGGGCAAATCCGCGCCGAGACCGACCGGCTGGGCTGGAGTTTCGCCATCCATCGCACCGACCGGCCGGCCAGCGAATTGCTGCTGGTGCTGCATTCGCGCATGGGCACGCATATGCAGACCTCGTCGCTGAGCAGCCGCTACACACCGGCGCAGCCCGGGAGAGTGGCGTGATCGGTTCCCTGCCGCTCGGCTTCGCGCAGCCGCTCGTGCTGCTCGGCCTACTCAGCCTGCCAGTCTTGTGGTGGCTATTGCGGCTGGTGCCGCCGCGTCCGCGCCGCATCAATTTCCCGCCCACCCGGCTGTTGTTCGAGATCGCGCCCAAGGAGGAAACTCCGGCGCGCACGCCCTGGTGGCTGATCCTGCTGCGGCTGACGCTGGCCGGACTGGTGATCATCGCGGCGGCCGGTCCGTTGTGGAATCCGCCGCTCGCCAGTTCGAACCGAGGGGCGCCGTTGCTGGTGATGCTCGACGACGGCTGGGGCGCCGCAGCCTCCTGGGAGGCCCGCCTGCGAACCGCCGATGAATTGCTCGCGCGCGCCGATGCCGACAATCGCGGCGTCGCCGTACTGCCGCTGTCGGAAACCACGCGCGATCTTTCCCTGCAGACCGCCGGCGCCGCGCGCGTGCAGATCAAGCAGCTCAAGCCGAAGCCCTACACGATCGACCGCACCGAGGCGCTGCCTTTGCTCGAGCGCTTCCTCAAGGGCGCGCCGGATGTCGAAATCGTCTGGCTTTCCGACGGCGTCGATCTCGGCAAAGGCGGCGAATTTATCGTCGGCCTGCAGCGCATCGTCGGCGGCCATCCGCTCACGGTGGTTGCGGGCGGATTGCCTGTTCCGCACGCGCTCGCCGCCGCCGACAACGCGGCTGGCGCGCTGACGGTGAAGGTGCTGCGCGCGCAAACCGGCGGCGCCGATACCGGCTTTGTGAATGCCATCGACCTCAAGGGCCTGACGCTCGGCGAGGCGCCGTTCACGTTCAGATCCGACGCGCAGGAAGCCGAGGCGGTGATCGATCTGCCGGTCGAAATCCGCAATGACGTGGCGCGGCTGGAGATTGCCGGCGAGCGCTCGGCCGGCGCGGTGCAACTGCTCGACAAACGCTGGCGTCGGCGTACCGTCGGCGTCGTGTCCGGCTCGGCCGCCGACCGCTCGCAGCCACTGATCGGCGCCACCTATTATCTGTCGCGCGCGCTCAACCCGTTCGCCGATATTCGCCTCGCCGAAGGCATCGCGCCGGCGGAAGCGGTGAAGCGTTTCCTCGATCAGCATCTGCCGATGCTGATCCTCGCCGATGTCGGCAACGTCGCCGAAGCGCGCGACCGGCTCGGCAAATGGATCGACAATGGCGGCGTGCTGGTGCGCTTTGCCGGTCCGCACCTCGCCGGCGCCACCGATGACGACCTGGTGCCGGTGAAGCTGCGGCGTGGCGGTCGCATTCTGGGCGGCAGCCTGAGTTGGGAAAAGCCGCAGCAGCTCGCCGCATTCTCGCGCGACGGCCCGTTTGCCGGCATGCCGGTTCCAACCGATGTCACCGTCAGCCGCCAGGTGCTGGCCGAGCCGGATTCGCAACTGATCGACCGGACCTGGGCAACGCTCGCCGACGGCACCCCGCTGGTCACCGCGCAGCGCGTCGGCAAGGGGCTGCTGGTGCTGTTCCACGTGACCGCCGACACCCGCTGGTCGGACCTGCCATTGTCCGGCACCTTCGTCGACATGCTCCGGCGCATCGTTTCGCTGGCGAACGCGACCGTGGCCGCCGAGACCGAAGCGACCGACGAAGCAGGCATTGCCGCCAGCCACGCCAACCAGGCCGTGCCGCCTACCCGCGTGCTCGACGGCTTTGGCGCCTTCTCAGCGGCGCCACCGACCGCCCGCCCGGTGCCCGCCAATTTCAACGCGCGCGCCAATGCCGATCATCCGCCCGGCTTCTATGGGCCGCCGGAAGGCCTGCTGGCGGTCAATACGCTGGCGCCGAGCGACCGCCCGGCGCCGCTCGATTTCGCCCCGCTCAACGCCCGCATTGATGTCTATCGGCACGGCGAGCCGCTCGACCTGCGCGGACCTTTATTCCTCGCCGCGCTGGCGTTGCTGATGCTCGACGCGCTGGTGGTGATCGCGCTCTCTGGCGGCTTTGCCAGCATGCTGGCGCGCCGCCGGGTGGCGACAACGCTGCTGGCGGCGGGCTTACTGAGCGCACTGACCTTGCAGCATCCGGCGCAGGCGCAATCGGCGCAACAGCCGCCGCCATTGACCGCGCAGCAGCAAGAATTCGCCATGAAAGCGACGATGCAAACCCATCTCGCCTATATCATCACCGGCGATGCCGACCTCGACGCTATTAGCAAAGCGGGGCTGCAGGGTCTCACGCTGTTCCTGGCGCAGCGCACGGCGCTGGAAGCCGGCGAGCCGATCGGCCTCGATCCGGCGCGCGACGAACTCGCCTTCTTCCCGCTGATCTATTGGCCGGTGTCGGCAACCGCGCCGAAGCCGTCGCAGACTGCACTCGATCGTATCGATGCCTACATGAAACGCGGCGGCACCGTTCTGTTCGACACCCGCGACGCGATCGACGCGCCGCCCGGGCCGGGCGGCGACATGCAAGGGCCCGGAATGGTGGCGCTGCGCTCGATCCTGTCTTCACTCGACATCCCCGAGCTCGAGCCAGTGCCGCGCGACCACGTGCTGACCAAAACCTTCTTCCTGCTGCGCGACTTCCCCGGCCGCTTCACCGGCGGCCAGCTCTGGGTCGAGGCGCTACCGGAGGAACCCGAAGAAGACGTCAACCGGCCCGCGCGCGCAGGCGACGGCGTGTCATCGATCCTGATCACCTCGAACGATTTTGCCGGCGCCTGGGCCATGCGCCCGGATGGTCAGCCTATGCTGCCGCTGGTGCCGGGCGAACCGCGCCAGCGCGAACTCGCCTTCCGCGCCGGCGTCAACATCGTGATGTACGCGCTCACCGGCAACTACAAGGCCGACCAGGTGCATATCCCAGCGCTGCTCGAGCGGCTGGGCCAGTAGGAGCGCGATGTGAACCTCGGCGTCTCATTCGCTCCGCTGCTGCCGGCCTACGTGGTGTGGGCGGCCTTCGGCCTGGCTTTGCTGGTTTCGGTCATGCTGCTGCTGGCGCGCAGCCGCGGCGCGCCGATTCGGGCCATTGCGCTGGCGCTGATCGTGCTGGCGCTCGCCAACCCGTCCCTGACGAGAGAAGACCGCGATCCTATCCCCTCAGTCGCCGCCGTCATCGTCGACAAGAGCCCGAGCCAGGATTTCGGCGACCGCAACGCGCAAACCGAGGCGGCGCGGGCTACGCTGGTGGAACGGCTCAAGCGCATTCCCGGCCTGGAAGTGCGCGTCGTCGAAGCGGGCGCGGCGGACGGCGAGACCGACGGCACGCGGCTGTTCTCGGCCTTGTCGGCGACGCTCGCCGACGTGCCGCCGGACCGCGTCGCCGGCGCGATCCTGATCACCGACGGCCGCGTGCATGACGTGCCGGCGGATGCCGCCGCGCTCGGTTTCGCGGCGCCGGTGCATGCGTTGATCACCGGCCACAAGGACGAGATCGACCGCCGCGTGGTGCCGACGCAAACTCCGCGCTTCGGCATTGTCGGGCAATCGCAGACCATCGGATTCCGCGTCGAGGACCAGGGCGCCAGTGCCGGCACGGCGCAAATCACCGTGCGGCGCGACGGCGAAGTCGTGGAACAGCGCACCGTGACCGTCGGCGCCGACATCAAGGTCAATGTGCAAATCCCGCATGCGGGCCAGAACATCGTCGAGGTCGAGGCTTCGCCGCTCGAAAACGAGCTTACGCAGGTCAACAACCGCGCGGTGATCGCGATCGACGGCGTGCGCGACAAGCTGCGCGTACTGCTGGTGTCGGGCGAGCCGCATGCCGGCGAGCGCACCTGGCGCAATTTGCTGAAATCCGATGCCTCGGTCGACCTAGTGCATTTCACCATTCTGCGGCCGCCGGAAAAGCAGGACGGCACACCGATCAACGAACTATCGCTGATCGCGTTTCCGACCCGCGAACTGTTTCAGCAGAAGATCTCAGAGTTCCAGCTGATCATCTTCGACCGTTACGCCCGGCAGGGCGTGCTGCCGATGATCTATTTCGACAACATCGCGCGCTATGTGCGCGACGGCGGCGCGGTGCTGATCGCCGCCGGCCCCGATTATGCTAGCCCGACCAGCATCTGGCGCACGCCGCTCGACGTGATCCTGCCGGCGGAACCGAGCGGCGACGTCACCGAGCAGCCATTCCGGGCCGCGCTCACCGAAGCGGGCAAGCGCCATCCGGTGACGCGCGGGCTGGAGGGCTCGCAGAGCGATCCGCCGCATTGGAGCCCGTGGTTTCGGCTGGCCGATACCAAGCGCACCACCGGCACCAGTGTGATGCAGGGACCCGACGGCAAGCCGCTCCTGGTGCTGGCGCACGAGGGCGAAGGCCGCGTGGCGCTGCTGTTGTCCGACCACATCTGGCTGTGGGCGCGCGGCTATCAAGGCGGCGGGCCGCATCTCGATCTGCTGCGGCGGCTGTCGCATTGGCTGATGAAGCAGCCGGAACTAGAAGAAGAAGCGCTGCGCCTGATCGTCAAGGGGCACGACATCACCGTGCAGCGCCAAACCATGGCCGACAGCGTCAACGACGTGACGCTGACCTCGCCGACCGGCGCTGCCCGCACGCTCACACTTCAGCCGGTCGAGCCGGGCGTCTGGCGTGCGCAGGTGAACGCCAACGAGTTCGGGCTCTGGCGCGCGACCGACGGCAAGCTCACCGCGCTCGCCAATGTGGGGCCGGCCAATCCACGCGAATTCGCGCAAGTCACTTCCACCACCGAGGTGCTGCGCGTCTTGACCGACGCCACCGGCGGCGACGCGCGGCGGCTGGCGAACGGCAATGCACTCGACGTGCCGCGCGTGGTGCCGGTGCGCACCGCGTCGACCTTCAAGGGCGAGGACTGGATCGGCCTGAAGATGCGCGACCTCAGCGTCGTGCGCGGCATCGGCGTGCTGCCGATCTTCGCCGGGCTGCTCGGGTTGCTGTTGCTGGTCGGTTCGCTGGCGGCGACCTGGGCGCGTGAGGGCCGTTAGACTTCTTTGCTTTTACGCATGATCTTTTCCGAAAACCGGTTCCCACTTTTCGGGATCATGCGCGTTCCCAGTCCGGCCGAATCATGCCGGCTACGCCGTCGAAGGCGCCGGCCTTGAGTTCCGCCACCAGCAAGCGCGCCGGATCGACCGGACCCGGCATTCTCACCTGGCCCTTCGGGATGCGCTTGAAACCGGACTTGCCGTAGAACGGTTCGTCACCGACCAGCACCACCAAAGCATGTCCGGCGGCCTTGGCGTCCTTCAGCGCGCGCGCGATCAGTGCGCCCCCGACGCCGCGCGCGCGGAACGGCGGCTCGACCGTGAGCGGTCCCAACAGCAGCGCGGGGGTATCGCCGATGCAGATCGGCGTCAGCCGCACCGAGCCGATCAGCAGCGAGCCGACGCGCGCGGTGAACGACAGGTGGAGCACATGCCCGCGGCTCTCGCGCAATCGATAGGCACTTTTCGCATAGCGGCCGGGACCGAAGGTGCGCTCGTGCAGCCGCTCGACCGCCAGTGCATCGGCAGGCGTTTCCGGCAGGATTGTCAGCGCAAGCTCGCTCATGACTCCAAGACCGCCGGCGCGCGTGCGGGCGGATGCCTGCCCGGCTTGGCGCTGCCGATTAGCACTTAGGCCGATTGTGGTCCATCGCCCGTGGCGTTTTGCGCCTTAATTGCCTAGATGAATACCGACAGAGGCGGAGGTTATCGGCATGGGACTGCTGGTTGACGGCGTTTGGCAGGACGACGTTTCGCGCACCAAGGATGGCCAGTTCATCCGGCCAACGACCCGCTTCCGAAACTGGGTCACCGCGGACGGCAGCGCAGGCCCTTCCGGCGAAGGTGGCTTTGCCGCGGAGGCCGGCCGTTATCACCTCTACGTCTCGCTCGCCTGCCCCTGGGCGCATCGCACCATCATCTTCCGAAAGCTCAAGGGCCTCGAGGGCGTCATCTCGCTGTCGGTGGTCTCGCCCGACATGCTCAAGGACGGCTGGACCTTCAACAAGCAAGAGGGCTCGACCGGCGACGAGGTCAACGGCAAGAGCAAATTGTCGGAAATCTATGTGCTGGCCGATCCGCACTATTCCGGCCGCGTCAGCGTTCCGGTGCTGTGGGACAAGAAACGCAAGACGATCGTCAACAACGAGTCGCCGGAAATCATCCGCATGCTCAATTCGGCGTTCGACGCCTTCACCAACATCCACACCGATTATTATCCGGAACATTTGCGGGGGGAGATCGACCGCATCAACGATCTGATTTATCCGAATATTAACAACGGCGTCTATCGCGCCGGCTTCGCCACCGCGCAGGTGGCCTACGAAGCGGCGTTCCGCAACGTGTTCGATGCGCTCGACGAGATCGAGCAGATGCTGTCGCAGCACCGCTATCTTGTCGGCAACACGACTACCGAGGCCGACTGGCGGCTGTTCTGCACGCTGATCCGCTTCGACGCCGTCTATTATTCGCACTTCAAGTGCAACTGGCGCCACATCTATCAATATCCGAACCTGTCGAACTACGTACGCGACCTCTACCAGGTGCCGGGCGTGGCCGAGACCGTGAGCCTGCAACAGATCAAACGGCACTATTACGGCAGCCAGCGCCAGGTGAACCCTACCGGCATCGTGCCGGTCGGCCCGCAACTCGACTTCGCCGCGCCGCACGATCGGGCAAGGTTTGGGTAGCGTCCATCCGTCGTCCCCGCACCAGCGCTACAAAGGCCTCCATTCCAGACCGAAGAACTCCCGATGTCGTCCGACACGCCGCCCGACCGCCTCTGCAACGACCCGCGCAGCCCCTATTTCAACGCGGAAGCGCTGGCGCGCGATGTCGGCATCCGCTTCAAAGGCGTCGAGAAGACCAATGTCGAGGAATATTGCGTGAGCGAGGGATGGATCCGGGTTGCGGCCGGCAACGCCAAGGACCGGTTTGGCAATCCGCTGACGATCAAGCTCACCGGGAAGGTCGAGCCTTATTTCAAGAACAAGAAGCCCGTCTAAGGTGCGCCACCTTACAAGCTAATCACCACAACTCGCTCACCGCAGCCCCGCCGAACACCTCGGCGATGCGGGCGCGAGTGGCGCGGCTAGTGCCGTCCGGTAGCGCGTCGGGCGCAAAGAAGCCATGCGCGATGATTTCATAATTGGGTGCCGGAATGGCGTCCTGGCGGAATTCGCGCACGATATAGAGCGCCACATGGTCGCGCCGCGACGCCCGCTGGTTGAAGAACACGCCGTGCAGCAGCGGCGGCGCGGTCATCAGAATATTGCCTTCCTCGGCCAGTTCGCGCGTCAGCGCGGTGAGGAACGTCTCGCCGGTTTCCACCCCGCCGCCCGGCAGGTGCCAGCCCTCCACGTAGGAGTGCTTGACCAGGAAGACGCGGCCGGTGCCGTCGATCACCATGGCGCGGGCGCCCAAGGTCGCGGCGCGCGAGAAACGCCAATAGACATGTATCAGCCGCCGGATCAGCGGCTCAAGCGCGCGGCGCAGGCGTTGCAATGGCATTCCCCTTGATTGACGTCGTATCCGGGTTACCAACAGTAGCGGCCAGCAGGACCCTTTCACGACTTGGCCGCTTCTAATATATGAAATCCATCCGCCCGCCGGCGACCAGAGGGGCCCCCTTGAAAAGATTTGCCGACCTGACCGAGCAGGAAGTGTTGGCGCTGGCCATCACCAATGAGGAAGAGGATAGCCGCATCTATCGCGGCTTCGCCGAGGGCCTGCGCGAGCAATTCCCCTCTTCCGCCAAGGTGTTCGACGAGATGGCGGAGGAAGAGGTCACCCACCGCACCTGGCTGTTCGATCTCTACCGCAAGAAATTCGGCGACTATCTGCCGCTGATCCGCCGCCAGGACGTCAAGGGCTTCATCCACCATAAATCATCGCTGTGGCTGATGCGGCCGCTCGGCCTGGAGGAAGTGCGCAAGTTCGCCGAGAACATGGAATACGAGGCCGAACGCTATTATCGCAAGGCGGCGGAAAACGCGCGCGACGTGTCGGTGCGGCAATTGCTGGTCAAGCTCGCGGAGGCCGAGGCCGGCCACGAATCGCTGGCGCACAAGCTCAGCGAGCAAATCCTCACCAAGGGTGCGCGGGAGAAGGAAGACGAGACCGCGCGGCGCATGTTCGTGCTACAATACGTACAGCCGGGCCTCGCCGGGCTGATGGACGGCTCGGTGTCGACGCTGGCGCCGCTGTTTGCCGCGGCCTTCGCCACCCACAATACCTGGGCGACCTTCCTGGTCGGCATGGCGGCGTCGGTCGGCGCCGGCATTTCCATGGGTTTCGCCGAAGCGCTGTCGGACGACGGCTCGTTGACCGGGCGCGGCACGCCCTGGCTGCGCGGTTCGGTGTGCGGGGTAATGACCGCGATCGGCGGCCTCGGCCACACTTTGCCCTATCTCATTCCGCACTTCGTGACCGCCACGATCGTCTCGGGCTGCGTGGTCATGGTGGAACTGGCGGTGATCTCCTGGATCCGCACCCGCTTCATGGATACGCCGTTCCTGCAGGCGGCGTTCCAGGTGGTGGTCGGCGGCGTGCTGGTGTTCATCGCCGGCATTTTGATCGGGAGTTCGTAGCGGTTTACCCGCGAGAGCGATGTACACCCTCGCCCACCTCTCCGACCCACATCTGGCGCCGCTGCCGGTGCCGGGGGTCGTTGAACTGATCGGCAAGCGGGTGACCGGCTACATCAACTGGCAGCGCCGGCGGCGCTTCATCCACGATGCGGCCGTGCTGGGCAAGATCGTCGCCGACCTGAAATCGCAGGCGGCCAACCACATCGCCGTCACCGGCGATCTCACCAATATTGCGCTGAGGCAAGAATTCGTCCAAAGCGGCGCCTGGCTGGCAATGCTCGGCGCGCCGACCGACGTGACGGTGATCCCTGGCAATCATGACGCCTATGTGCGCGCGGCGGCAGCCGAGCCGGAACGCTGCTGGGCCGACTATATGCACGGCGACGACGGCGCCGGCGGGTCTCCCTTTGTGCGCCGACGCGGGCCGCTGGCCTTGATCGGGCTGTCAACCGCGGTGCCGACGGCGCCGTTCATGGCGACCGGCCGGCTCGGCGAGGCGCAGCTCGCGCGGCTCGGCAACACGCTGGCGGCGCTTGCCCGGGAGAAGATGTTTCGCGTCGTGCTGATCCACCATCCGCCCGCGAGCCAGGCCAAGCGGCACAAGCGGTTGACCGACGCGGCGGAATTTCTGCGCGTGATCGGCACGCATGGCGCCGAGCTGGTGCTGCACGGTCACGATCATCTGCACATGCTCAACTGGCTGTGCGGTCCGAACGGAACCCGCGTGCCGGCGGTGGGCGTGCCGTCGGCTTCGGCCGCCTGGGGCACGAGCAGACATGCCGCCGCCTACAATCTCTATGCCATCGACGGCGCGCCCGGCGCCTGGACTTGTGAGATGACCTCGCGCGGCATCGGGGCCGCCGGCGCGGTGATGCAGCAGCGGCATCTCAAGATTTCAGGTTAGGGATGCGGCTGGTTGAGCAGCGCCAGCGCGAACAAGGCGCCGGCGCCGACGATCAGTCCAAAGACAAACGTCCAGACGATGCGCCACCGTCGGCGCGCACGTTCCAGCTGCGCCATCTTGTCGGTGGCCACCTGGCCGGACCAGCTATCGCCCGCCAGCGCGCGCTCGCGCTCCACCAGCCGGCGCGCCACATAGCGGGTCACTGCCTCCACGATGGCGGGAACCTCGTAGGATTCGGCGATCACCGCGCGGCCATAACGGGTGTCCTGCACGAATCGGAATTGCCGCTTGTCGCGGCCCATCTCGACATGCGCGACCACGTCGATCCACAGCCGCGGCACGTCGCCCTTGCTGACGCCGCGGTCGAACAGGTCGACGCCGTCCGGAATGTCCTTGAACGTCGGATCGAGCGCTTCGCTGAGCAGTTCGAGCCGGGCCATTTCGGCGTCGCGTAGGTCGACCACCACGGCCGAGCGTTCGGCCGCCTCGATGCGCGCCTCGCGCACGGCTTCCTTGAGCGGCTGTGGCGCCGCCGGCGTCTCCGACTCAGGCTTCTTGCGTCCCCACATGGTACTGAAACTAGCAACGCCGGACGCCGGCGCAAAGCGAAAAAACGCGGCTTTTCAATGCGTTCGATGGTTGAAAACCGCTTAAAAGCCGCTGGTCGGCGGCTAAACGCAGCGTCCGCCATCCACTTCCAAGATATTGCCTGTGAGGAACTTTGCTTCGTCCGAGATGAGGAACAAGGCAGCGTCCGCGATGTCCTGCGCGGTCGCCAGCCGCCCCAGGGGAACTGTGGCGATAAACTTTTCGCGCATGCCGGGCGTGGGCCCAAGAAAAGTCGGCAACAGTGGCGTGTCGGTCGCGACCGGGGCGATGGCGCAGACGCGGATCTTGTCGGGAGCAAGCTCTACGGCAAGCGTTTTGGTAAGGTTGTGTACGGCGCCCTTGGTGGCGTTATAGGCTGAGAGGCCGGGACGCGGACGCAGGCCCGCGGTCGAGCCAATATTGATGATGACGCCGCCCTGGCCGCGCATCAGCGGCACCACGGCCTGCGTAAACATAAACAGGCCCTTCACGTTCACCGCGAACACGCGGTCGAATTCTTTTTCGCTGATATCGAGCAACGGCTTGTTGACGTGCGCGACACCGGCATTGTTGACGAGCACATTGAGCCCGCCGAATTTGGCAGCGGTCTCGACGACCGCGGCCTCGATGTCGCTGCGTTTGGTGACGTCGCATTTAATTGCAATCGCCGGATTGCCGATTTTTGCCGCGACCGTCTTTGCCGCGTCGCCATCGACGTCGACGACGGCGACATGCGCGCCCTCTCGCGAAAAGGTCTCGGCGATGGCGGCGCCCATACCGGAGCCACCGCCGGTTACAATCGCTACAGTTTCATGCAATCGCATAACCGGCCGCTCCTATTTCACCGGCGCGATGCCGTATTGCCGCGCCCAGCCTAAGCCATCCTCGGTGCGCCCGCGCGGCCGGTATTCGGCGCCGATCCAGCCCTGGTAGCCGAGCGCATCCGCCGCCTCGAACACCGCCGGGTAATTCACCTCGCCCTCGTCCGGTTCGTGGCGCGTAGGCACCGCGGCGCATTGCAGATGGCCAATGACAGGCAGGAATTGCTCGAGCCGATGGATGAGATCGCCGCCCACGATCTGCACGTGATAGAAATCGAACTGCAGGCGGATGTTCGGCTTGCCCGCCTTGGCGATGATGTCGGCGGCGTGCTCCACGCGGTTGAGAAAATAATTCGGTCGGTCGCGTGCATTGATCGGCTCGATCAGCAGTCCGATATTTTTGGCGGCGGCGAGATCGGCGGCCGTCCTGAGATTGTCGATGAACACCCGCTCGGCCGCCGGGCGCTGCTCGGGCGGAACTTTGCCGGCCAGGCAATGCACCGCGCTGCCGCCGATCGCTGCGCTGTAGGCGAGCGCGCGGGCGAACACATCTCGAAATTCTTTTTCGCGGCCGGGAATCGCCGCCAGCCCGAATTCCCCGTCGCGCGCTCCGGGCGGCGTATTGATGCCGAGGACGGTGAGCTTGTTCCTGGCGATCGCCGCCTTCACCTGCGACGCCGGCAAGTCATAGGGAAATTGTAACTCGATTGCCTTGAAGCCGTTGACTGCCGCGGCATCGATGCGTGCGAGCAGAGGGCGGTCGGTGAACAGGTAACCCAGATTGGCGGCAAAACGGGGCATATGCGAACCTCAAGCCTCATCCCTTGCGCAGGCACGCGCTGCCGTATTCATTAGCCAGCCTGCGCCCGTAATTCCACCCCCGGAAACGATCCATGTCTGCCAACACCACCTTCCATATCGCCGTCCTTCCTGGCGACGGCATCGGGCCGGAGGTGATGGCGCCCACGCTCGACATATTGCGCCGCATCGAAGCGACGACGCCGAGCCTGAAATTCCACTTCACCGAAGCCGCCGCCGGCGCCAACCACTACCGCGAGACCGGCAAGTCGATGCCGGAGAGCACGATCAAGCTCTGCGAGGAGGCCGACGCCATCCTGCTCGGCGCCTGCGGGCTGCCGAGCGTGCGCTATCCCGACAACACCGAGATCATGCCGCAGGTCGAACTGCGGTTTATTTTCGATCTTTATGCCGGGGTGCGACCGGCGCGGCTGGTGCCCGGGGTGCCGAGCCCGATCGTCGGCGCCGCCGAGCACGGCATCGATTTCGTGCTGATCCGCGAATCGACCGAAGGCCTGTTCGCCTCCATGGGCAAGGGCGTGGTCACCGAGAACGAGGCGCGCGAGACCCTTGTCGTGACACGCAAGACCACCGAACGTCTGTTTGATTTTTCGCTCAAGCTGACTGAACGGCGCAAGAAGCGCGGCCGTCCCGGCCGCCTCACGCTGGTCGACAAGGCCAATGTGTTCAAAGCCTTTAACTGGCAGCGCGCGATATTCGCCGAGCGCAGCGCGAAATTTCCCGATGTAAAAACAGACCTGCTTTATGTCGACGCCTGTGCCGCATTGATGGTGAAGAAGCCCTGGGACTTCGACGTCATGGTGATGGAAAACATGTTCGGCGACATCCTCTCCGATCTCGCCGCCGGATTGATCGGCGGCTTGGGCATCGCGCCTTCGGCCGATGTCGGCGACGCGCATGCGGTGTTCCAGCCCTGCCACGGCACTGCGCCTGACATCATGGGCCAGGGCAAGGCCAATCCGACCGCGATGATCCTGTCGGCCGCGATGATGCTCGACTGGCTGGCCGACAAGCACGACCATCCGCCGGCCGCCGAAGCCGCACTTCGCATCGAGCGCGCGGTCGATGCGGCTTACGCCTCCGGCATCAAGCCGATGGAATATGGCGGCGAGGACGGCACTACGGCGATTGCCAGCGCGGTGATCAAAGCGCTCGACTAGGAAATAACTACAGCCCCACGAAATCCTTGATCGCGGCCAGGAACGCCTGCGGCTGCTCCAGCGGCGGGCAATGGCCGCAGCCGGGCAATTCCACGTAGCGCGCGCCTGCGACCTTGTCCGCGATCGACTTGTTGAGCGGTGGCGGCGTGGCTTGGTCGAACTCGCCGCACACCACCAGCGTCGGCACGTGCATGCGACGCAGCAGCGACTCAAGGTCGGCCTCCTGCAAAATCTTGCAGGCGGCCTGAAATGCCTTGGGATCGACCTCGAGCAGCACGGCTTTACGCTCCTCGATCGCCTCCGGATGAGCGGCCAAATAAGCCGGCGAAAACACCCGCTTGGCGGCGATCTCGGCGATCGAGCCGAGGCCCCCTTCGGCGACCTTTTGCGCCATCACCTCGAACTGCTTGCGGCCGTCCGGCGGGAAACAGGCAGCAGCATCGCTGAGCACCAGCTTGGCGATGCGTTCGGGATGCGCCATGGCGAAGGCAAGCGCGACCGTGCCGCCGAACCCGTTGCCGATCAGGATCGAATCATTGGCGATGCCGAATTCCTGGAAGCCGTCCTCGATCGCCGCCACATAGGCATCCATCAGCGCCAGCGGCGTCGGCAGCGAGCCGTGGAAGCCCGGCAGGTTGATCAGCGTGACCCGATGCTTGGCCGCTAGGGCCGGCAGCACCGGATCGAAGGCGTGGCGGTCGCTGAGCAGCGAATGCAGCAGCACTAGATCGGGACCAGCGCCCGTGCGCACCGCCGTGAGCGAGCCGTGGCCGGCGTTCAATTGTTCCATTTGCATCGCGCGCTCCCTTAACCCCGCGTCAGTGTCCAAGGATGGATAATTATTCCCGTTGGCACCGTTCCCCTAGGGGGCAGGTATTTATAATGCACAGCCTCGCCTTGATTTCCGTCCTTTGTAAATCTGGCACTAGAATAAGCGGAAAGCGATTTTTAAGATCGGCCGCGTTGCCGGCAGATGCTAGCCTCAGGGAACCGGCGCGTCCGGCTTCATGTTGGGCCTGAGCGCGCTATACGGGATTTCAACGTCGAACTCGCCGCCCGGCATACCGCCGATCAAGTCCACCATGAAGACCACAGTCGCCTTCTCGTCGCCCCACAGCCAAGCGCTGCTCACGGCTACGGTGGAGGCTGTGGCCGCATCATCAAGGTCGGGCGCCTGACGATCGCTGAACTGCGTGTGCAAGTCCTTTTTGCAGAGCGCCGTAACGAACGGCTTCCAGTCTTGATTCTTGGCGAACACATCGTCGAGCGCGACGAGTCGCCGCTTCGCCAAATCCCAGGTCAGCGCGCGCTGGCCTGTTGCGCTATGGTTGCCGCCGCTAAAATCGGACGTCGAGATCTGAAGGCTGACGACGCGGCGATCGAAACGCGCGACCGTATAAAAGCGCCGCGCGTATAATCTCATCTCTCCGACATTGTCGCCGAACGGGAACATATCCTTGTCGTCCATGCGCCATTTGTCGAGCGCCAGCGTTTTACCGATGAATGCATTGAAGGCAGCCGCCTGCGGTCCGCCTTTCATCCACGGATAAATGTCGCTTTCTTCGATGTGCGATTTGGCGCGCGTGCGAAACCGCATGCGCGGCTCCAGCACGAGCGTACCGGCTTTCGCGACCTTCAGGCGGCCGAGCAAGTCGGCGTGGTCGCTATAGTCCGGGTTCAAACAGTCGATGATGACGTTCCGGTCGCCGGCGGTATCTGGCATCGGCCCGGCCACGCGGCAACGCTGCGTTTCATAGGCGAGCCACGCACGCTGGGCGGCTTGAAAACTTGCGAAGCTTTGCGGCGATTCAGATTTCTTGAGCGCCAAATAAGCTTCGTTCAGTTTTCTGTCGATTTGCGAAAGCCCGGCATCGCGGCAGATCAGCCGCTCGCCGGTCGTCTTCGCCTCGGCACAATCGAAGCTCGGTCCGCTGTAGCCGGCGGTGTACTGCTGCGGATTCATACCCGTCGGGCGTTCAAGCGTATAGATGACGTCACCGACCGCCATCAGCAAGTCGGCGTTATTGTCGAAATAATAATCGCGCACGATATCGCCGCAATACACGCGATACGTGGTGAGTTGCGGGCCGGTGAGCCCGATATTTTTCGTACGTGTCCCGTCTTTGTCGTCGGCGAGTTTGCCGGCGAACGCATGGCTCTTATAGGTGACGCCCGATGAATATTTCGCGCTGTTACAAGCCAGCGGGGCAGGACCTTTCACCTCGTGGTCGGCAAAATCGACGGCGTATTCCAACAGCGGGGCGTCTTGCCGAGTCAATCGGCGCGGCTCTCGCCAGGGTGCTGGCTTGGCCGTAATAACACGCCAGACCCCGGCAAAACCGGCTTCGGGCGACGGCCCCGGCGGCATCATCGGTCCCGACACCGCAGGGGACGACAGCAAAAGCGTCATCAGTCCCGCAGTTCCGAACAGGCGCGTCACGGCGGGATCGTGTTAGTTGCCCTCCCGCCAGATGCCGAGCGCTTCCTGCGCCGGCCGGTCGGAGATCGAGAACAGCACCGCCTCGCTCGCCGCGTTGTGCTGATAGCGCTTCCATGGCGGCACCACGAACACGTCGTTGACGCCCCATTCGAACGGCTTGCCGTCGATGATGGTGGTGCCTTGGCCCTCGGCCACCGCGAAGATGGTGCCGTCGGTCGAGCGGTACGGCTCGCCCTTGAAGGCTTGCGGCAGCAGCGCGAGGTGCGCGCCCATGGTGGGCAGCACTGGCCCGCCATTGATTGGATTGGCGTAGCGCACGCGCGCGCCGTGGCGCTTGTCGATGTCGCCGGTGTTTTTCAGCCGTTCCAGGATCGGCCGCATCTTGGCATAAGGATAGTTGATCACTGGAGAGCGGTTGAGCTGGGCGGGCGCGCCGTCCGGCAGCACGCCGGAGGCGTAGCGCGCGAACGAGTCGCCGTCGGCGTGGTTGGTCTTCTGCATCTTCTCGTCGAAGTGCTCGGCGAATGACGCTTCGAAATGATTGACCGTCGGCATGTCGAGCACGTCGAGCCACATCACCGGCTGCTTCCCGGGATTGCCGTGGTCGTGTGGCGCCCAGTTGGCGGTGATGATGAAGTCGCCGTGGTTCATCATCGACTTCTCGCCTTCAACCGCGGTATAGGCACCCTCGCCTTCGAGCACGAAGCGGATGGCCGACGCGGAATGGCGGTGAACGTCGGCGATTTCGCCCGGCAAAATGAGCTGGATGCCGGCGAACAGCGAATGGGTGATGCGCGCCTTGCCGGTTTCGCCGGGATTTTCCAGCACCAGCACACGGCGTTCGGCTTCCTCGGCGCTGATTACGTCGCCGGCTTCCAGCATCAGCCGCTTGACGTCGGAGAATTTCCACAGCGCCGGCCGGCAGTCGGTCTTCGGCTCCGGCGTCACCAGGTCCTTGAGCACCTCCCAGAGCGGCGCCATATGGAACTCGGAGATCTTGTCGTAATAGGCTTGCCGCGCGACCTGCACATTGTGCTTGGCGCCGGATTGAGACGCGGTTGCGACCGCCATGTGCGTGTTTCCTTCCAGTCGGATCGTTGAATTTACAGCCTTATAGCGCGGTTCGGCGCAGGCCGGAATATGCCTGTAACCGCCTGCAATGCGCGGCTATCCGCTAATTATTGACCGCGCCGCCGTCCACGACCAGCGACTGGCCGGTGACAAAATCGCTGTCGCTACTGGCGAGGAACACCAGCGCGCCCAGCAGGTCTTCCGGATAGGCGTCGCGCTTGAAGGCGCGGCTGTTGCGCACCGGGATGCGCTCCTCCTCCACATGGGTCGCGTTCTGCAGCCCGGTATCGCTGAGGATATAGCCCGGCGACAGCGAATTGACCGCGATGCCGTATTGCCCGAGCTCGCGCGACAGCGCGCGGGTGAAAGCCAGCATGGCGCCTTTGGAGGTGACGTAAGGCAGCATGCGCGGCACGCCCTTGTAGGCGGCGCCCGACGCGATGTTGATGATCTTGCCGGTGTGGCGCTCGATCATGTGCGGCGCGACATGGCGGACCATCAGATAGGGCCCGCGCACGTTGATCGCCATCACGCGATCCCACAGCTCCGCGTCCCATTCGTCGAAGTTTCTCGGGTTGAGCGTGGAATAGAGCGCCGCATTGTTGACCAGGATGTCGATCTGGCCGAAGCGTTCGATGGTCTGCGCGACCAGGGTCTTGACCGCCGCCTCGTCGCTCACGTCGAACTTGCTGCTGGCAACCGCATTGGCGCCATGGCGGCCGGCGATTTCCGCAGCGAGGTCCTTGCCGTCGGCGATATCAGCGATCATCACGCGCGCGCCCTCGGCGGCGAGCGCCTGCGAATAATGCCGGCCGATGCCCTTGGCGCCGCCGGTGACGATCGCGGTTTTTCCTTCCAGCCTTGCCATGGACGTATCCCCAACGTAATCGTCGTCTGGCGCTTGATTTTGGACAATCGCGCTTTGCGCAAAGTCCGACAATAAAGAGGTGGATGGGCCGGACAAGCCCCGCCACCCATGGGGGAGGGAATGCCGAAGGACACCGCCGATCGCCTGGAAATCCGCGCGCTGATTGAGAACTGGGCGCTTTGGCGCGACGCCCGGCTGTGGGACCGTTTCCGCACCGTCTGGCACAAGGAAGGCCAGATGTGGGCGACCTGGTTCCAGGGCTCCTACGAGGAGTTCATCAAGGTCAGCCAGGAGGGCTACGACCGCGGCGTACGCATCATGCACATGCTCGGCGGCATGAGCATCGACATCAAGGGCAAGCGCGCCATCGCGCAGACCAAGATGACGATCTCGCAGCGCGCCAAGGTCGAGGAGCGTCGTGTGCGACGTGGTCTGCACCGGCCGCTTCTATGACTTCCTGGAAAAGCGCAAAGGCAAATGGGGCATTGTTCTGCGGCGTCTTGCCTACGAAAAGGACCGTCTCGATCCGGTCGATCCGGCCGCTAGCCTAAAGCTCGACCCGCAGCTACTGGCGCGGTTTCCCGAGGGCTATCGTCACCTCGCCTATCTGCAGACCAAGATCGGCTACAAAGTGAAACCGGACATGCCAGGGCTCGACGGGCCGAGAGCTGGACGCGCTCTACGCCATGGGCGCGGCCTGGCTGAAGGGCCGCAAATTGTGACGATTATACGCGGCTACCGCCCAAGGGATTGGCTCTAGCGCGCAGAAGTGCGAATTTGGCCAAGACGGTAGGGGATCAAACCATCCGGGGGCACTATGTCATTCGCCGACAAATTCAATCTGCTCAATGAATTCAATATTCTGCGCTTGATCTGCGGCCTGTTTTTGATCCCCCACATCTACGGCAAGTTCACTGAGCCGGCCGCGCTCGGCTTCTTTAAGGCTGCGAAATTCCATCCCCCGGAGTTTTGGATGTATCTGGCCGGTGCCATCGAGGTCGTGCTCGCGATCGGCCTGATTTTCGGTATCTACACGACCATAGCCGCCGCGGTCGCTGTCCTGCATCTTCTGGTAGCCGTAGTCGGGGTCTATCGCGTCACTGGCAAATGGCTATGGAATATCGGCGGCTGCGAATTCTGCCTGTTCTGGGCGATCTGCTGCCTGGTGGTGGCGATGCACGCCTATTACGCCGGCGGCATCTGGGGCTAAACGAAATCACCGTCTGAATTCTCCGCCACTCGAAAGGAAAGTCGAAAAATGGCTAGCGTCCTGTTCTCTCCCATCACCTTGCGCGGCCTCACGCTGCCGAACCGGGTCGTGGTCTCGCCGATGTGCCAGTACAATTCCAACAACGGTTCGGCCAATGATTGGCATTTGATGCATCTCGGCAATATGTCGCTCGGCTGTGCCGGCCTGGTGATGACCGAGATGACCGACGTCAATCCGCAAGGCCGCATCTCGCCGAAATGCGCCGGCATGTATTCCGACGAGAACGAAGCCGCGCTCAAGCGCGTGCACGATTTCTGCCGCCAGTACGGCGTCGCCAAGCTTGGCGTGCAGCTCGCGCACGCGGGTCGCAAGGGTCCGCAAATGCCGCCGGCCGCCGGCGGCAAGCCGATCCTGGAAGGGCCGGACGCATGGACGCCGGAGGCGCCGTCAGCGTTGCCCTACGACACCGGCTGGCCGGTGCCGCACGCCATGACCAAAGACGACATCAAGCGCTGCATCGGCGAATTCGCCGCCGCCGCCAAGCGGGTCGATCGCATCGGCTACGATCTGATCGAGCTGCATGGCGCGCACGGCTATCTCGCCCATCAGTTCCTGTCGCCGCTCTCCAACAAGCGCACCGACGAATATGGCGGCTCGACCACAAACCGCATGCGCTTTGCCATCGAGATGTACGAGGCGGTGCGCGCAGTATGGCCGGACAGCAAGCCGCTCGGCATGCGTGTCTCCGCCACCGATTGGGTCGAGGGCGGCTGGACGCCGGAAGAAACCGTGCTGCTGGCCAAGGAGCTCAAGAAGCGCGGCATGGACTACATGGATGTGACCACCGGCGGCCTCGACCCGCGCCAGAAGATCCCGCTCGCCCCCGGCTATCAGGTGCCGTTCTCCGAGCAGGTGAAGAAGGAAAGCGGCATTGCCACCATGTCCGTCGGCCTGATCGCCGGCTATCAGCAGGCGGAAGACATCGTGGCATCCGGGAAAGCGGACATGATCGCGCTTGCCCGCGGGGCGCTATGGGATCCGCGCTGGGCCTGGCACGCGGCCGAGGAGCTCGGCGCTGAGACGCCCTATGCGCCAAAGATGATGGCCTGCCATCCCAAGCTGCGGCCGCAGTTGTTCCCCAAGCGGGCGCAGCCGGTGGGCTAACTTTCACCTCTCCCCGCCTGCGCGGAGAGGTTACCGCTTCATCCTCGCGATGAACTTCGCGAAGGCGGCGAGCTGCGTCTTGATGACGTCTTTGGTCGGCTGATCGGTCAGCGCCAGCGTGTCCTTGTCGAACTTGTTCTGCGCCAAGCCGACGAACACCTCTGGCGTGCCGAAAATGAAGGCGTTGAGGAACGTCATCGACATGCGCCAGTGATATTGCATGCGCGCGCCGCCGAGCGGGCCTTGCGAGCAGGACTGAATTGCCACCGGCTTTTCCTTGAACGGCTGGTCTTTCATGCGCGAGACCCAGTCGATCGCGTTCTTGAGCACGCCCGGCATCGACCAATTGTATTCCGGCGTCACGAACAACACGCCATCGGCGGCACGGATCGCGGCGGCGAGGTCTTCGGCGGGGCCGGGAAAGCCGGAGGCCTCCTGGATGTCGGCATTATAAAGCGGGAACGAGCCGATCGGCGGCGCGGTGATCAGATTCATTTCTGGCGGCGCCAGCGCCGGCAGCGCGCGCGTCAGCGCGGAGTTGTATGAGCCTTTGCGAAGCGACCCGCAGATCACTAGCAACTTCAATTGGTCGGCCATTTCAAACCTCTTTTCTTAAGCGGAGACGAGAAGCCCCGCGCCTATTGCTGTGGAATCCCGGCTTTCTCACGTACCGCTTTCCATTTGTCGACTTCATTGGCGATGTGTTTCTCGAATTCTGCCGGCGTCGAGACATGCACGACAGCGCCGACCTTTTCCAGCGCCTCGCGAATTGCGGGGCGTGACAGCACCTCTTTCAGCGCGGCATTAGTCATGTCGACGATCGGCTGCGGTGTGCCGGCGGGATAAAGCCAGCCGTACCAGCCGACGACCGCATAGCCCGGCACACCGGATTCGGCGACGGTCGGCGTATTGGGAATCGTCGGCCAACGCGCGGGCGAGCCGACCGCGAGCAGCTTCAATTGTCCGGCCTGCACCTGGCCCCGCACCGCGTGCGCCAGTTCGACCCCGTAGTCGACCTCGCCTGCGAGCAAGGCGGCGACCACGCCTGGCGTGTTGCGATAGGGAATGTGCTTGACGTCGATGCCGGCCATCTGGCGCATCAACTCACCGGCAAAATTCTGCGTCGAGCCGACTCCGACGTCAGCGAAGTTGAGCTTGCCGGGCGAGGCCCTGGCCAGCGCCATCAGCCCTTTGATGTCGTTGGCGGGAAAATCCTTGCGCGCGACGAAGACGAAGGCTGAGTCAGCGACCCACGAGACCGGCGCGTAATCCTTGACCGCGTCGTAGCGGATCGCTTTGAGCATGGCGGCCGACACGGTATGGGCGGGGCTGGTCATGAGCGCGGTGTAGCCGTCCTTGTCGGCGCGCGCGACATACTCGGCCGCGAGCGTTCCGCCGGCACCAACCTTATTCTCGACAATGACCGACTGTTTCAGCAACTCAGACAGCGGCTGCGCAATAATGCGAGAGACGATGTCGGTGCCGCCACCGGCGCCGAAGCCGACGATTACATGGATCGGCCGGTCCGCGGGCCATCCCGCGCTGGCGAGCGCGGTCGCAGCCAAAACAAAGCTGGCCGCAAAGGCTGCTGCGACGATCGTGCGTTTCATGGATTTCCCCCTTGGTTATCGGCGCTTGTCGCGCGCCGTTTAAGTTTTTTCGTCTTGGACCGGGTTGCTTAACACGCCGACGCCCTCGACCTCGATTTCGCAGACGTCGCCCGGCTTCATCCACACCGGCTCCGGCTTGCGCGCATGGCCGACCCCGGACGGCGTGCCGGTGAGGATAATGTCTCCAGGTTCCAGAGTGATGCCTTTGGTGAGATATACCAAGGTCTCAGGCAGCGGGAACATCATGTTCTCGGTGTTGTCGGACTGCATGGTATTGCCGTTGAGCCGGCTCATGATCTTGAGCCCCCTGCCGCCGGGCGGCAGCGCATCGGCGGAGACCATCCACGGCCCGAAACTGCCGGTGCGGTCGAAATTCTTGCCCATGCTCCATTGCGTGGTGTGGCGCTGGAATTCGCGCACCGAGCCTTCGTTCGCGCAGGAATACCCGGCAATGCAGCTCAACGCGTTCTCCATGGTCAGATGCTTGGCGCGCCGGCCGACGATCGCGACCATTTCGGCTTCGTAGTCGAGCTGGATGGATACGCGCGGCCGGATCAGCGGCTGCCGGTGCGGCGTTATCGAAGTCAGCACGCGGAAGAAGATCGAGGGGAATTTTGGAATATTGTCGCGCTGCGGCCCTTCCTTGACGTGGTCGAGATAGTTGAGGCCGAGGCAGACGATCTTGCCGGGCCGCGCGACCGGGAATCCGTAGATCAATCCGGCGAGCGGGCGACGGGCGGAGGCCGGCGCACGTCCGGCCAGATCGGCAAGGGCTTTCAGATCGCCGTTGCTCCGGCGCAAAACCTCGCCGAGATCGCCGGGTAGCGCGGCGTCCACTGCCTGCAGATCGATGACGGCATCACCCTCGACCACGCCGAGCCGCAAGCCATTATTCGCTTCAAAACCGACAATCTTCATAAGTCTGTTCCTGCCTTGTCATGACGGGCGCAAGGCTTAGCGCAGACCGGCGATTTCGGGAAGCCGCAGATCAGCCGCGCGGCGCGGCACGCGTGTTGGCCAAGGTGAAGGCCTGGATCGAGAAATACTTGCGCTCGTCGGTCCATACGGCCGCCGGCTGCCAGCCGGCACCGCGCGCCAGCGCGCCCAAGGATTCGATACTGTATTTATAACTGTTCTCGGTGTGGATCGTTTCGCCGGCGCGGAATTCGACGGTTTCGCCGGCGACCTTCACCTTCTGCCGCTTCAGGCTGACAAGGTGCATTTCGATGCGATGGCGCTCGCGGTTGTAGAAGGCGTGGTGCTCGAAGGTATCGAGCTTGAACGTGCCGCCCAGTTCGCGATTGATGCGCACCAGCAGATTGAGATTGAACTTGGCGGTGACGCCGGCCGCGTCGTTATAGGCGGCATTGAGTACGTCCACCGGCTTGATCAGATCGGCGCCGACGATCAGCGTCGCGCCCGCGCCCAGAATGCGGCCGGCATTGCGCAGGAACGCCGCCGCTTCGTGCGGCTCGAAATTGCCGATCGTGGACCCGGAAAGAATCCGACCCGTACGGGAGCGGCTTGCGCCGGCGGCGGCAGCGCAAAATTCTGCGTGATGTCGGCGGTCACCGGCAACACTTTGAGCCCTGGGAAATCCGGCCGCAGATCGAGCGCCTCTTGCTCGATCATCTCGCCGCAAATGTCGACCGGGACATAGGCAGCCAGTTTGGGCAGCGCGCGAAGCATGATGCGCGCCTTCTTGCTCGAACCGCTACCGAATTCCACCAGCGCTGCGCCCGGCTCAACCAGTCTGGCAATTTCAGCGGCGCGTTCGCGCAGGATTTGGATCTCGGTGCGCGTCGGGTAATATTCCGGCAGTTCAGTGATGCGCTCGAATAATAGTGAGCCGGCAGCGTCGTAGAAATATTTCGGCGGCAGCCGCTTCGGTGCCGCGTTGAGGCCCGCGAGCACATCGTCCTGGAAGGCGGCCGTGTCTGCCTTCTGCGGCTGCTGGCGGGGTGTGCGTGCAAGTGCGACCATTATTGCCTCATAATCGCTACTGCTTGCTCAAACGAATTCGGCGAGCCGCAGCCCGCTGAATTGCCAGCGAGCCGGTGGATAGAAAAAATTGCGATAACTGACGCGCTCGTGCCCCGCAGGCGTCGCCAGCGACGAGCCGCGCAACACCATCTGGCTGACCATGAACTTGCCGTTGTATTCGCCGAGCGCCCCTTCGGCCGCGCGGTAGCCCGGATAGGGCAGATAGGCGCTGCGCGTCCATTGCCAAGCAATGCCGAAGGCATCGGCGATCACACCTGCGCGAGCGGCTACTTCCCACTCGGCTTCGCTCGGCAGGTTCTTACCGGCAAAGCGCGCGAAGGCGTCCGCCTCGAAGTAGCTGATGTGCGTCACAGGAGCGTTGGCATCGATCGGCTTGAGGCCGGCCAGCGTCATGGCGTGCCAGGCGCCGTCTTTCTGGCGCCAATAGCCGGGCGCCTGCCAGCCTTCCGCCTGCGCCGTTGCCCAGCCGTCCGACAACCATAGCGCCGGCGTCGTGTAGCCGCCGGCATCGATAAACGCGAGCCATTCCCCATTACTGACGAGATGACGCGCGATCCGCACGTTCGGTATCAGCTCGTCATGGCCCGGCGTTTCGTTGTCGAAGCAGAACCCCTCCCCCTCGTGGCCGACGGCTTGAATGCCGGCCGGCACATCGACAAAACCGCGCGGGCCAAGCGAAGCGCGCGGCGGCTGCCAGGCGGCGTCATAGGCCGGGTCGGTCGGGTTCTGCGCGAAGGCGTGCAGGATGTCGGTAAGCAGCAGTTCCTGGTGCTGCTGCTCGTGGTGCAGGCCGATCTCCAGAATCGCGAAGACGCGCTCCGCATCCGCCGCCGGCACTTGCCCGATCAGCCGTTCGACTGCCGCGTCGACATGCGCGCGATAGCCGGCGACATCTTCGCCATTCGGCCGCGTGATCAGGCCGCGCTGCGGGCGTGCGTGGCGTGGCCCGGCGGCGACGTAATAGGAGTTGAACAGAAACGGAAAGCGCTCATCGAATATCTGGTAGGCCGGATCGTTCGGCACGAGCAGGAATTGCTCGAAGAACCAGGTGACGTGCGCGCGATGCCATTTGGTCGGTGAGGCGTCAGCCATCGATTGGACGATCTGGTCCTCGGCCGACAAATGCGCGGCACGCCGTTCGGTCTCGCCGCGTACCCGGCGGAAGGCCTCGCGCCAGCCGGTGCGGGATGCATCGAGCGAATGCGATTCAGCTACAAACTGCCCGACAGCGGCACCGCGCGGAGCGAGTGAAATACCGGCGGGTGGCACAAGTCGTCTCCATTGCGATAACCAAAAGGTCGATCTAGTCAGACAGGTACGATTACGAATTTATTGGCGCAATTGTTCCATCGCCGACAGCCTGGAGCAACCGTAAATCAGCTTGTTATCTCGATCTGACGCGGATGTGATAGGCACCCGTTGTCTGCCTCACATTATAGGCCTAACCATGAAATTCGGTCGCAGATTTTGGCTATGGTGGCTGCCGGAAGCGGTTACGACATGGATAGATTCGCACATCGTTCAGAAGGAATAATTTGGGTTCGTTCTGCCAAAATGGAAATTACTTCAGACAATATTCCTATTATACGGCTTAGAATTTCCGATCCCGTCTTTTGATTTCCTTCTTGTTCTCGGGTTATGCGGCAGCCCGTCGACACGCAGCATCGAATGCGCGAATGGCGAACTTGCGCCGTGACAGGGCGCGACGCTCATAGTGATCCATTGCTTCCAGACGTTCAGCACAATCAGCAAGGCTCGTTACGATATCTTCCTCTGCGACAAGATCGGCAAAAGCTGTTTGCGGAGCAAATACGGCATCGGCTCATCGGAACCCCAGCGTTTCGCCACACCGTCAACCGAAAGGTCGCATGTGCCGACGCTAATGAATGAAGATCAGCGCGATTAAAACTTTAAATTCATCCCAGTCCGAATAATATGCTCGTTGAATCGAAAAGACATTC
This sequence comes from uncultured Alphaproteobacteria bacterium, assembly GCA_963739075.1. Lineage (GTDB taxonomy): Bacteria > Pseudomonadota > Alphaproteobacteria > Rhizobiales > Xanthobacteraceae > Pseudolabrys. The sequence goes on from CAVTZC010000007.1 coordinate 108,439, forward strand.
CCGACTGTGATGTTGCGCGGATTTTCTGGGCAAACACCTCTGGACCAGGTGCCTCTAAAGTAGAGGGAAAATAGAGGGAAATCCAAGTCACAACAAACGCATTTCTGATGGCATCGCCTTATCGGCGCTTTTGAATCAAAACTGCCAAAGGATACAAATTAAGTCTTTAGCCCGTTCGGCAGAAATTGGGTCTTTAGCCCATCCGGCAAGCTGCGTTTAACGGCGGCGCGCTATACAGCGCTCAGATGAGCGCTATTGATATAGATAGGATACTGGCCGCGGTTCAACCAAAAGCCGCGCGCGCCGACCAGGCCGGTGGCCTGCCCAAGTCCCAAGGACTGATGGCGCCCAAAGGAAGGCGAACGTTCGAGGCGGTCCTCTTTTGGGCATTCGTTGGATTGGCGATCATATCCAGTGTCGTTGCTCTTGTCCTGCTTGTGCAAGTCCGCGGGTTAAAGACTGAAATAGCAATTTTGGAAAGAGAGTTTGCCGCCACGAATAGTCGGCTCGACAACCTGAAAAGAGCTGTAGGGCACGTCTCAAATACTCAATCTCAGGTAGCTGGTGAGTTCAAGGATGCTCGGACAGGAAGTCCAATTGTACTTAGCGACGACGAGATTCAACTCGTTCATCAATTCATCAAAGCGGTGCCTGCAAAGACCAGAGCACAACCCATGTTCAAAGTCGGCGACGAGGTAGCCCAAGTCGACTCGTTTCCGGTACCGGATGCAATCGTTGCTAAGCTTCCGAAATTGCGGGGCGCTCGATTTGCTTTCGATAAGAACGGTGCCATTGTTATTATCGGCTTGAGGAACAACCGTGTGGATGTCGTTATTGCGGAAGTGTCTTCATTGACGCTGAATTAAAGATGTGACCTGACCGGGCTTTTTTGGACCAAGCGATGTGAGAAAATGAGCTTGGAAAGGAGCTTGGGTCATGCCGAAGAAGCGGTTTGGCGCGGAGCAGATTGTGACGCTGCTTCGCCAGATTGAGGTGTTGATGGCGCAGGGCAAGTCCGGCCCTGAGGCTTGCCGGGATGCAGGAATATTGCAGCAGAGCTACGCGACGAGCTGCTGAACGGCGAAATCTTCTACAGCCTGAAAGAGGCACAAGTCGTCATCGAGCAATGGCGAAAGCACTACAACACTATCAGACCGCACTCGGCGCTCAACTATCGGCCACCGGCACCACAGACATTCGCACCCTTGGCTCACCACCTAGATGAGATCATGCCAATGCAGTAGTCTCTCATCCGCTGGTTCAAAAAATCCGTCAGGTCACTCGCAGTAGCCGTTTTTCCCAGGGGCTATCGGGTTCGATGAACAGGGTCTTGGCTCCAACCTGCGTCAGCCAGTTGCGCACGACCTTCGCGGTCATCTCAGCGCCATTGTCGGATGGGATGTGGACCAACAGCGGACAAAGAGCCGTCCGGGGTTTGAATTGCTAGGCCGTCAATAATCCGAAATGGACAACGGTGGACTTTGGCCGGGGATGAGTTGTCTGCTTTTGACCCAAAGACGCCGACATCAAACGAAGGGGTGGAGCGCCAAGACGCTGTCTGATTGCGCACTCAAGCTCAGTTCTTGCTAACAAACGGACAACCACCTTCCGCAAGCGGACGGAAGGCCTTATCGGCCGGAATAGTGCCTGCGATCTTGAAAACATCCCATTCGCTTTTGGATTCTGCCGGCGTCTTGACCTGCAACAGATACATTGGGTGTATTTTACGACCGTCTTCGCGAATGGTTCCCTTGCCGAACAAGGTGTCGTCGGTTGGCATTGCCTTCATGGCCGCGACCACGGCGCGCCCGTCCGCGGGTGAGCCTACTTTTTCGACCGCCTTAAGATAGTGCAGCACACCGGCATAGACGCCGGCCTGCATATGATTTGGCATCATCTTTTTCGGGTGCCGTTCCTGATAACGCTTCGACCATGCGCGACTCTGATCGTTCATGTCCCAATACCAGGCGTTGAGCGCCGTCAGGCCCTGCGCGGACTGCAAGCCAATGGCCGGCACGCTCTGCAAATCGAAAATGAGCGCGACGATCTTTTGTTTTGGCGCGACCTTAAACTCGGCAGCCTGTTTAATTGTATTGACAGTGTCGCCGCCAGCGTTCGCAAGCGCGATGACATCGGCATTGGAAGCCTGAGCCTGTAGAATGAAAGAGGACAAATCGTTTGCGCCGAGCGGATGACGCACGCTGCCGAGAATTTTTCCGCTACTAGCAGTGACCTCTTCGCTCGCCTGTTTTTGGAGATCGTATCCGAAGGCATAATCGGCGGTGATAAAGAACCAGGACTTCCCGCCCGCGGCAAGAATTCCGCGCGCAAGTGCGTGCCCATTGGCCCAAGTGTCATACGTCCAATGCACGAAATTTGGCGTGCATTTTGCCCCGGTGAGAAGCGCAGTGCCCGCGCCGGACCCGATCGCGACCTTGTTCTTTTCCCGCGCGATATCGCTCACCGCAAGTGCTACCGCCGAATTCGGGAGATCAATAATCATGTCAACGCCCTCAACGTCGAACCAATGCCGTGCGATGCCCGCACCGACATCAGGCTTGTTCTGGTGATCAGCCGAAATGACCTCGACCTTGCGATTTGATTGTTTCGCGAAGTCTTCAACTGCGAGCTGGGCCGCGAGAACGGAGCCGGGGCCCTGGAAGTCGGCATAGACGCTCGACATGTCATTCAGGACGCCAATCCGAAGCGTGCCATTCATCTCAGCGAGAGCCGGCATCGAAATCAAGGCGACCAGAGCTGCGGCGACTTTCATGGCTTTCAGCATGGGGGCCTCCATTGGTCAGCGGCTTCTTTAGACGTTATTGTCGGCCGCAGCGAGAAAATCCTCAAGCGACTTCGCCAATTCGCGCATGGTTTGGCCGCTTTTGACCAAAACGGACAAGGGCGGGTTTTGGCACGCGAGCGGCAATGGTTTTGGTGCCGGTTTCAGCCCCTATCAATGTGCTCATTTGAACCACTAAGATGTTGTCACGTGAGCTTGTGGACGGATATGCAGCGGCGCGAGTTCATCACGTTTATCGGTGGCGTGGCTGCGCAATTACGGAATCGTATAAAGAAACGATGGTATTAATGGACGAAATTATTTCTGCAGTGGCAAAAGTGAGCAGTCCAGATTCAGTGGTCCAGTTGGAATGTTAGTTTAGCGCTGGCGGTTGCGCCAGCGTGGCCGGCGGAGCCGCTTTCGGAACACCAATGCGATGGCTTGAAGCTTTATTTAGTTAGAAAATGCTGCAGTGCAATATCGTCGGGCGAAGTGGTTAGCGCCGTCATCTAGAGACTCACCCGATAGGAACGTTTTCCGCCCTGCGACGTTGTTTATCTAGATCAGCCCGAGGTGGCAACCATGACTTATCAAAACGAACTGGACACAAATCGGCGCAGTAACATAGGTGACGATATCTACTTCACGCATTGGATTATCATTGGTGCCGTCTCGCTCGCGATCGTCATCGCGGTCGCGGCCTTCACAAGTACGGGGAACTACCCGGACGTGCCCCAAACAATCACGACAGTTATTGCCCCTACTCCGTCGCCTTAAATGAGCGGCCAACTGGTGAGGTCCGTAGACTGGTGCACAGCGCGGTCCACGATGCTGCAACCTAAATTAGAGGATCACACCAAATGGCTAAGAAAACCAAGAAATCTAAGATCGAAAAGAAAACAGCAAAGAAAGCAGCAAAAAAAATTGCCAATGGGTTCAAGACAAAGGATCGGAGTACTTCTGGAGATCCCCCGTTTTCTACCTAGACACCGCGAAGGCGCTTGGCCTCATCATAACACCTGCGCTGCTCGCCACCGCCGACGAGGTGATCGAATAGAGATGCCGTCTGCTGCGGTGTATGAGTCCGCTCTTGGCACTTCGCGTCGTTCGCGGCGCCGCACCATTTTCGTCGCTAACGGCGCATTGGTCCGAATTGGCGTTGAATTGCTCAGCCGTGAATGAGCCGAAGTTACCCTTTGAGTTAACGCCGCCTTAACACGCCGCGTTGGATAGTCGCCATGGGGGCCACCGCCTCGGAGACATCACGATGCTGCCCGAACACCGTGCGCTTCTTGAGGACGAGCCGTGTCCTGTCCCCGATGAAATACTCGGCAAATTGTATCGCACCAGCGCACATGGGCTGAACGAACTTATTGCGACGGTCTCGCCGACAGCAAGAGTCTTGCTTGCGGTGTATTGCTACCGTCGGGCCCACCTCGCCTCGATCGGATTGGCGATCGCGGCAACCTGCGATAAAGACGATCTTGCCGATTGGGGAGGCAATGCGGGTACCGTCCTATTCGAACGATCGCGTGAAGCTCCGAAATCGTCGCCATCTAATGTCCATGCGACTGGGCGGAAGAAAATAACTTTAGCGACTGGACCACTCCGCCCACTAAGGCCGATCGAGGGTGAGGAGAATTAGAATCTAGCTTCCAAGGACTGGAAATCAAAAACCGCGCGCGCCAAAGCGATCACCGTTTGAATTCCGCCAACTCTATTATCCGAGATCAATTTTTCGCTGTGACCTGACGGATTTTTTGAACCAGCGGGCGAGAGATTACTGCATTGACCCACAGCGGCATTCGCGCAGCAATACGAAAGATGAGTATTTGCATTGCGGCAGGCGATTTTAGGTCCTAGTGCCCGAAGCCGACATTCATGAAGAACGCTAGGAGGACCGCCCCTCCGACCGCGAAGATCGCGCCGAACACCAGCGGCGCCAGAGACCCCTGTCGGTTCGACGACTCCAGCACGGCGACGTCCGACTGCGTGGGGTCGTAATAGACGGTGACCTGCTGACGCGGTATCCTTCGTTCGGGCTCTAATTTGCGCCTTGGAGTTGTTCGTAGCGTCGGATGGAGGCCGGTATCCGACAACCATGTAGCCTTATGCGAAGTTAGCCAGGGTGCTCTAATCGTTAGCTAATGAAGGTACGCACAAAAACGGGGGGAATCGACGTGAGCACTGTTAGGGTCGTACTACCTGAAGATACCAGCCTGACTGCTTTTTATCGGGACATGAATGATCCCGAACGCCGCACATTCTGGGCCTGCGCTACTGGCTGGGCCCTGGATGGTATGGATTTCATGATTTACCCGCTCGTCATCGGGACAATCATCGCTCTTTGGAAAGTTGAACCTGGGATGGCCGGTCTTGCCGGCACTGCGACGCTACTTGCGTCAGCCGTAGGTGGTTGGTTAGCAGGCTACCTCTGTGATCGGATTGGCCGAGTCCTGACACTACAGATCACCATCCTTTGGTTTTCAGTCTTTTCCCTGGTCTGCGCATTTGTCCAAGACTTTAACCAGCTTCTGATTGCTAGAACCCTGCTCGGGTTGGGCTTCGGCGGTGAATGGGCCGCAGGCGCGGTCCTGATGGGCGAAACAATCCGTGCCCAGTATCGCGGTCGAGCAGTGGGATCAGTGCAGTCAGGCTGGGCGGTGGGCTGGGGCTTGGCAGTGCTGTCGCAAGCGTTGCTATTCAGCTATCTGCCTGCTGAACAGGCGTGGCGCTGGATGTTCGCTGTCGGTGTACTGCCAGCGCTTCTTGTATTTTATCTTCGTCGGCATGTAGAAGAACCGAAAGTCGCTGCCGAAACGCGGGCTCATCAATCTAAGTCAGGTGAAAGGCCAGCGATCTGGGAAATTTTTTCGGCGCCGATAGTGAAAACGACGATTCTAGCCTCGCTTGCCGTAACTGGATGCCAAGGCGGATATTATGCGATCACATTCTGGGTACCGCGTTTTCTCACCACAGAACGCAAGCTATCAATCGTCGGGTCCACCGGATATCTGGCCGCACTTATTATTGGCTCGTTCATAGGGTATCTAGTCGGCGCGTGGCTGGCGGATCGTATTGGCAGGCGCAATCTGTTTCTAACATTTTCATTAGGGGCGATCGCGGTTGTTCTCGTCTACACGCAAGTCACCCTTTCGAATCAGGTGTTATGGGTTCTTGGGTTTCCTCTAGGATTTTTTGCTTCGGGCTACTTCTCGGGGGTTGGCGCGTTTCTGACCGAACTATTCCCGACACGTTTGCGAGGATCGGGGCAGGGATTTTGCTATAATTTTGGACGCGGAATTGGAGCTCTTTTCCCATTCCTGGTTGGATACCTTTCGCAAACGACAACGCTCGCAAACGCAATCGCAATCTTTGCTGTTGCGGCCTACTCTTTATTCTTTATCGCCGCATTCGCTCTGCCAGAAACCCGCGGCCGAGTATTGTCGCCTGACTGAAAACTAGGTAGTACCTCAGTTTGATTGTGGCGGAGCTGCCCGGATAGCGCCGGGACTGATTACGAGTGGCCTAGCTTAAAGTCGCAATACATACGCCCAATACGATAAAGGAAATTGCGGCAACGGCATAAAGCTCACTCAAAAACGTAAATCGGTCGACCCAAGCAGCCTTCCTATTTTTAGGGCGCGCGAAGAAAATCATCGCAAAGCCAATAACGGACAAGAATGATCCGGTGACGTAAGACATCAAATACTATCCAATGACTGCCTCGGCCGCGGTAGCAACCGCGAGAACAAACATCATCAAATAGGTCATGTAGTAAATCTGCACCGCATCACGACCCTTCAAAATGGGGCGTCCTGCTTTAGTTCTAGCCAATTCATATAGCTCATAGCGAGGCCGACACCAAATAGGAGGACGGCGGCACCCAATAGGCCGAGCGTTTCCACGATTACCGGACAATCGCGCTATAAGTGAAGATTGCCGCAAATCCGACCGCGAGGAGTGCCACAAAAATGTCCGCGATGACCTTGCCGATCCTTTCGAGCTTGTCAGCAGATTGGTCGAAATACGGCATCGTAATCTCCCGTTTCGGTGCGATGGTCATTCTAGGTCGGCAAATCCCCGGCGCAAGCCCCGGCGAGCATGGCCGAATGCTGATCTACGCTTACCCCTCTTTTTAGTCGCAGATTTTGGAACAGTCGGGGTTGGTCAGTCGCATGGTTTGGAATTGTAATCGTTCGACGGAAAAGGCGGCTACTTTAATTATTTCGGACCACCGGCACGATGTCGGTTATTGACTTCCAAAAGATGGGGTAATCGGCCGGCAGCTTGTAGATAGCTGAAGATTTTGGGTGCTGCGCTTCAGGCTGATGGTGAAACGAGGTCCGTGGTAACGGCCTCAAGCATCAGAAGGAGAAGCGCAGCATGGACCATTTTGCCGGACTAGACGTTTCAGTCAAGGAGACCAGCGTCTGCATTGTGGATGACACAGGCAGTATCATTCGGCAAGTGAAGGTTGCGAGCGAGCCGGAAGCTTTGCTCCATGTACTGAGCAACCCTAGCTACCATTTCAAGCGGATTGGACTGGAAGCCGGGCCACTGTCGCAGTGGCTTTCAGTGCTCTGGCCGAGGCAGGCTTATCGGTGATCTGTGTCGAGACGCGGCATATGCGGGCGCTGTTGAAGGCGCAGATCAACAAGACGGACCGCAACGATGCGCGCGGCATGGCGCAGATGATGCGGGCGGGACTTTATCGTCCGGTGCATGTGAAGACTTTACGCAGCCAGAAACAGCGGATGCTGCTGACCCATCGCAAGCTGCTGCAGTCCAAGGCCATCGCCGTCGAGAATGACCTGCGCGGCACCTTGCGTAACTTCGGCCTCAAGGTGGGCATGGTGGGGACGGTGAAGTTCGAGGCCCGCATCAAGGAGCTGGTCGAGAACTTGCCCGACCTTGCCGTTCTGGTCGAGCCACTACTCACTGTCCGGCGGGTGCTGCGCGAGCAGATCGGTATCCTACACCGCCACTTGCTGGCCATAGTGCGGGACGATGAGGTTGCCGACGCCTGATGACGGTCCCCGGTGTTGGCCCCGTGGTAGCACTGACCTATCGCGCCACTGTCGACGTGCCCGCTCGCTTCCGGAACTCCAAGTCGGTCGGGGCGGTGTTTGGACTGACACCCTCCAAGTATCAATCGGGGGGAGATCAACCGAACTGGCGCGATATCAAAGTGCGGGGATGAGATGATGCGGGTGATGCTTTACGAAACGGCCCAGGCTGTGCTGACCCGCACCAACAAGTGGTCCTGGCTCAAGGCCTGGGCCATGAAGATCGCCAGGCACCGTGGGATGAAGAAGGCGATCGTGGCGCTGGCGCGCCGGCTGGCCGTAATCATGCACCGCCTGTGGGTTGACGGCACCGAGTTCCACTGGACCCGAGAAGAAGCAGCAGCGGCATGAGAGCCGTGCAGGGTCAATTACAATAGGAGAAAACCCGAGCTCCACCCAGCGGTGGAATGATGTCCCTCGCGGGACGATGGATGAGGTGAGTTCGTTTGTCCGCTTGGACCTGCCGTTACACTGACGGTAAGGCCGCCCCAAAGATTGTTCCACCTCGTTCTCGAATCCCATGATGGAAGGGCCTTAGTGCCGATTCCGAAGAGAAGCACGAGCCCGTGAGCGACATCGGCACTGCAGTGGTGGAAGGTCTGAAAGCGCTTGACCCCAACCGGCCGATTAGAGAAGCGGACAAAATTACCAAAACATTAAAATAGAACCGGTCGAAAACGACCCCATACCAGGCGACCGGGGCCTCCTTCCGGTGAACGACTAAGTTCACAGTGACAGGCGCGCATGCTATGTTTCAACTGAACTACGTTCAGGGGTGTGGAAATAACTCTGATCCATTTATATTCGGCCGATTTGTCTGCGACTTGCCCAATATTTTAAGGAGCGATCATGCGCGATCTATCACGACGGTCCTTCGTTTCTGCGGCCGTGGCCATTGCGGTTTGTCGCCGCGCGACGGCGCAGAACATGACCCCGGTCATCGGCCCGCGGGTCGCGCTTAAGGGCTACGATCCGATTTCGTATTTCACCGACGGCAAGCCGGAAAAAGGCTCAAGTGAATTCACCTTCGCTTTCGACGACACCACCTACTGGTTCAATAGCGCTGAGCACCGCGACAAGTTCGCTTCTGATCCGGAGCATTACGCGCCGCAGTTCGACGGCTATTGCGCGATCCAGGTATCACGCGGCCTCAAGGTCGAGGCGGATCCGGAGGCCTGGACCATCACCAACGGCAAGCTTTACGTTTTTTCGAAAAAGGGCGGGCCAGCGTATTTCGGCAAACAGCCGATCGCCATTGCCGAGAAGGCGAACGAAAATTGGTCGAAGCTGCACACGCAGTAACGGCGGCCTAGAGTCCTGCCTTTTTCAGCGCCGCGACAAGTTTCTCGCGTAATTCTGCCTTGCGGAATAGCGTGCCGAAGTCGGCGCTCTCGAAGCGCGGGTCGATGGCGCGCACGGTCGCCGCCTGCCTGACGGCGTCGGCTTGCCGACCCGCCACCGCGTAGGCCGCCGCCAGAATCGCATTCGAATAAGGATCGGTCTTGCCGAGCTCGAGCGAGCGTTCCAGTGTGCGGATCGCGTCGGCGCTACGGTCGACGAGAAGGTAGGCTATGCCGAGGTCGAATGAATCTCTCACCGTGTAGTTGAGGCCAAGTTTCGCGGCGGTCTCGAAGGCCTTCACGGACCCATCGACATCGCCGTTCCAAAGCAGCGCGGTCCCCAACCCGGCATATGCATCCGGATCGCTGTTATTGAGCTTGACCGCGCGGCGCATCTCGTCGAGCGCGCGATCGTAATCAGCGTAGCGGATATAGGTGGAACCGAGCAGCGCGTGTGCTCCTGCGTTTGCCGGATCAATGGCAATGGCTTTCTGGCCAAGAGTTTCGGCGCGCTGCAATGCCGCTTCAGGTTCCGCGGTCCACCCTTGCGCGACGGCGCTGAGCTCGACTTGTCCCAGGCCGACATAGGCAGGGGCATAGCCGGGATCGAGTTCGATTGCGTGATTGAACAGTGCGCGCGCCTGCGAGTTCGCCGTGCGATTGAGGCGGCCTATAAGATTGCGGCCGCGCAGGACGGCGTCGTAAGTTTCCAGGCTGCTCGGCGGCTTGGTCGCCGCCTTCGCCAGTTCGAGATCGGTCAGTCGGGAGGCGAGCGTGCCGGCAATGCGGCGGGTGATGTCGTCCTGCACCGAGAAAATATCCTTCGGCGCGACGTCGTACTGTTCCGACCATAGCAAAGTGCCGCCCGTGGCGGCGGTGAGACGAATTGAGATCCGAATGTGCTCCGGGCCGCGGCGAATGCTGCCGTCCACGATGTATCGCACGTCAAGGTCGCGGCCGACGTCTTCGGGGCGCGGAGTTTTGCCCTTGTAAACGAACACCGCGTTGCGCGAGCGGACAGTGAATTCGGAAAACCGTCCAAGCGCGGAAATAATGTCCTCGGTGAGACCGTCAGCGAAGTAATCTTCTTTCGAAACGTCGGCCAGGGTGATAAGCGGCAGCACCGCGATCGTCGGACGGATATCCGCGCTGGACGACAGCGAAGCCGACGTTGACGAGCCGGCGCGATGCAGCGTCCACCATGCCGTAGCGGCGGAAAAAATCAGCACGAGCGCAAGGGCGCCCGCAAGTATCGTGCGGTTGCGCGTTTTAGCCGGCGCGACGCGGCCGGGCGATAATTCCGGCGTTTCGAGTATCGCCTGGGCCGTAAGGGCGAATACACGAACCGGCCTGGCGATATTTTTGACCTGCTGCTCGCCGCCGTCAATGAACGCCAACGGTAATTTGTCGCGCACCTGGTCGCGCGCCATCTCCGAGATACACAGTCCACCCGGTTCGCAGATCGATTTAAGTCGCGCGGCAATGTTCACACCGTCGCCGAAAATATCTTTTCCCTCGATAATGATGTCGCCGATATTGATCCCAATCCGGAAAACGATACGTTTGCCCTCGGCGACGCTATTGTTTCGTTCGAGCATGTTGCGCTGAACGGTGACAGCGCAGGCAACTGCGTCGACGACGCTTGCAAAGTCCACCAACAGCCCGTCGCCCATGGTTTTGACGATGCGACCGCCGTGTGCGGCGAGCGCGGGATCGATGAGGTCTTTGCGAACGGCCTTAAGCGCGCGCAAGGTTCCGACTTCGTCGGCGCCCATTAGGCGGCTATAGCCGACGATATCTGCTGCCAGAATAGCGGCGAGTTTTCGCTCGACGTGCTCATGCTTTTTCAAATGGAAGGTCTCCACCGAAGAGATTACCCTATTCGGGGAGAGGCTGCACCGTGCAGGTCCATAGCCTGAGGTGCTTATATTGGTGCTTGGCGGGCCTTAGGAGCGTTTTTGGACCAAGCGCCGATCTCGAATTAAAGCGATTATCCTCCGCAAACCGCCACATCAGCCATGGCTTCATTTCCCGACACGATTGGCACTTCGCAGACAAACGAACTCAGCCGCGGAATGGTCGCTATTGGACAGCCAGCTCAACCGGTCGACGCAACACTTTATCGTAGAGGGAAAAGATAGAGAGTGTAGGACGATAGGTCAGTGACCTCGTGCTGGCAGGGGGCGGCAGAGAAAATAGTGTTGTGGGATAGCTGGTTGCGAGGGGAGTTGCCGAAAACGATTGGGCGGGCGTTTGGCAAGCCGTCATAGGCATTTATTGCCAGCTGGCCCTCCGGTGTTGCGTCGACCGGTTGAGACCACCGACCAACAGCAGACAAACGTCGGCCGGAAGGCTCAATAGATTCGCAAGATTCGCGGCGATTGACCCTCAGCCGACATTGCCAAATAACGATTGACCGCCCAAAATTGCCTCTGCGGGGGCTGCTCCATGGACCAACTCCAAAGCGGTGAAACTCTCAGTGCCATCGCTACCGAAACATTTAATGCGTTTAGTAATACCCGGCAGATTTCGCCGTTCTCCTCGCGCCCCGCGGGCCTAACTGTCGATGACGCTTATCGCGTGACACCCCTCGTCAGGCAATTATACGAGGCACGTGGATCGAAAGTTCTTGGCCGCAAAATCGGCTTCACCAATCGCACAATTTGGGCGCAGTACGGTGTCTATGCACCAGTCTGGGGTTATGTTTTCGACCATACCGTGCACGATCTTGCGACCGTCGAAACATTGCCACTGGCCCAATTCTCTGAACCGCGCATTGAGCCTGAGATCGTGTTCGGTCTCGCTACTACTCCCTCCGGCCAAATGGACGAGACAGCTTTGTTATCCTGTATTGAGTGGGTCGCGCTCGGTTTCGAGATCGTGCAGTCAATCTTCCCTGGCTGGAAATTTTCCGCAGCAGATACGGTCGCTGCCAACGGCGTACATGGGGCCTTGCTGATTGGTCCGCGCCATCCGTTCGCGCCGCGTGCGCCAGAATGGCAACGGACGCTTTCAACTTTCGAGATCGATCTGAGTTGCAATGGTCGGTTCGTAGATCGAGGCTATGCGAGGAACGTACTCGACGGGCCGCTCTCCGCATTGCGTCATCTGATTGGTTTGCTGGCGGGCGATCCAGTAAATCCACCGCTCGCGGCAGGTGAGATTGTCACCACCGGCACGTTGACAAAAGCCATGCCGGTCGTCGCGGGCGAAACCTGGACCGCCAGACCAGCAGAGATCGCACTTGATGAAATCCGGCTGCGTTTTGCCTGACGGACCTAGGTAAACGAGTGTTGATCGTGCCCGACATCATGTTGCAGTGCATGAGTTCGGTTCTGGCACTTAACGGACAAACCAACCGCACCGAGTTTTGTCGCCTATTGGACGGTGGTCTCAACCGGTCGACGCAACACCGGAGGGCCAGCTGGCAATAAATGCCTATGACGGCTTGCCAAACGCCCGCCCAATCGTTTTCGGCAACTCCCCTCGCAACCAGCTATCCCACAACACTATTTTCTCTGCCGCCCCCTGCCAGCACGAGGTCACTGACCTATCGTCCTACACTCTCTATCTTTTCCCTCTACGATAAAGTGTTGCGTCGACCGGTTGAGCTGGCTGACCAACAACGGACAAAGGTCGGCGCCGGAGCTGAACGGCTCCGGCAGTGATTGACCCATAAGCGACATCACCCGTGCGCGTCGGACCTGTCTCCACTGACCGGGTGGGGCCTCGAATTCTGCGGGCTTCGATGCTAGCGTTCTCCGGTCAGTTCGGGCGGAAACCGCATGTCTTCTGACATCACAGCAAGCCAGATCGGCGGCGACCAATGGCGGCACGGCTCTGGGAGTTGAGGCGGCCGAGCACGAGCGCCAATTTCGTGAGATATTGGAGTTCTGCCCTGCGGCGCTGCTGGTCGTCGATGAGGACGGCCGGTTGCTGTTTCACAATGCGCGGCTGCGCGAAATTCTGGGATACAGGAAGGACGAGCTCGACCTTTGCGATACCCGCACGCATTGGCATGACCTCGATCAGCGCACGCGGATAATCAAGCAATTAAGAGATCAGGGCGGCCAGATTCTGAATGAAAAGGTGATATGGCGAACCAAGAAGGGCACGCTGGTTCATCTCCTGCTGTCCTACGTCCAGGTCGCGTACCACGGAGGGCATATTAGTTTTGTCGGCGGCAAAGCGCGTATTGTGGGTTTACGACATCACCGCGCTGACGCAACAAGAGGCGCAAGTCGCCGAGCAAGAACGCCAGCTTCGCGAAATTCTCGACTATAGCCCGGCCGCGGTGAGCGTCGTCGACGAGGACGGACGGCTCCTGTTCCACAATTGGCGGCTACGCGAATTGACCGGCTACGAGAAAGAGGAACTGGAACTGTTCGACACCAGACGGTTTTGGCATGACCTCGACTCACCGTGCGCGCGTGATCGAACTGCTGCGGACGCGCGGCGGGCAACTGCTGAACGAGGAGGTGGTCTGGAAGACCAAGCAAGGGGAGTTACTCAATCTGCTGATCTCTTACGTCCAGGTCGCCTACCACGGTGGCCACGTCGCGGTCGCCGGTGGCAAGCGGCTTTATTGGCTCTACGACATTACGCCGCTGCGCCGCGCCGAGCAGGCCAGGCTTCGCAGCGAACGGCGGCTAGCCGAGGCGATCGAGAGCATTTCCGAAGGGTTCGTCTGTTACGACGGGGAGGACCGGCTGGTCATCTGCAACTCGTGCTATCGCAATCTCCTCTATCCCGGCCTGGAGATTGATCTGAGCGCCGGCACGACGTTCGAGAGCATCATCCGCCGGGCCGCAGAGCGCGGCTACATCAAAGATGCGGAAGGTCGGGTCGAGGAATGGATTGCGGAACGGCTGCAGCACCATCGCAATCCCGGTGAGCCACAGGTGCAGCAGCGCGGCAACGGCCACTGGGTGATGGTCAGCGAGCGCCGCACCGAGGACGGCGGCACCGTCTCGGTCTATTCCGATATCACTGAACTCAAGCAGCGCGAGCAGGATCTCACCGAGAAGTCCAACGCGTTGGCCTCGCTGTCGTCCAAGCTCGCAAAATACCTGGCGCCGCAGGTGTACGATTCGATCTTCACCGGCCAACAGGACGTCAAGATCGTCAGCAAACGCAAGAAGCTCACGGTTTGCTTTTCCGACCTCGTCGGCTTCACCGAGATCACCGACAAGATGGAGTTGGAGGACCTCACCCAGCTCCTCAACCACTACCTCACCGAAATGTCGAAGATCGCGCTGCAATACGGCGCGACCATCGACAAATATGTCGGCGACGCCATTGTCATGTTCTTCGGCGATCCGACGACGCTGGGCGTGAAGGAGGATGCGCTGGCCTGCGTCCAATATGGCGATCGCTATGCAAAAGCGCGTCGGAGAACTGGCGCATGAATGGGCTAAGAGCGGCATCGACACGCCGCTGCGTTGCCGGATCGGCATTCACACCGGCTATTGCACGGTTGGCAATTTCGGCAGCGACGACCGCATGGACTACACGATGGTCGGCGGCACCGTAAACCTTGCTTCGCGGTTAGAGCATGAGGCGCCGCCCGGGGGGGTGCTGATCTCATTCGAGACCTACGCGCACGTGCAGGACGACGTGCGCTGCGAAGAGCGCGGCCACGTGCAGGTCAAAGGCATCGCGCAGCCGGTCGCTACATATGTGGTCGTGGGGCTGAAGCAAGACGCCGAAAAGGCCGGTACGGCGCATCTGCGGCTCGAGCTCGACGCCGACCGTATGTCCGACGACGAGCGCAAAGCGGCGGCGGATGCGCTGCGTCGCGCGCTCGGATTGCTCGAAAAAGGCGGCCAAGGCTAGCGTTCAGCGGCGTTGTCCCATGTCTTACGCTATGAACGTCCGCCTTCGGCGGTAAGTGAGACATCGCGTTTGGCCGACGTAATGTCCGCTATCGAATATCGCCAACTAATTGCGGAATCTTAGATTGGAACGCGATAATTGCTTTATGGAAGTGCATCCCATCAGCTTCATGTCGCGTTCGATCTCAGCGCGCATGATACCGAGGGCCCGCTCGACACCAAGCCGCCCTGCGGCAGCAAGTGGAAAAAGATAGTAACGACCAACGCCTACCGCCTTGGCGCCCAGTGAGAGGGCCTTGAGCACATGGGTCCCGCGCTGAATACCGCCGTCCATGAGGACATCAATCTTGTCACCGACGGCATCGACGATTTCGGCTAGTACCTCTGCACAGAGGTTTTGACCGGTTGAGTGTGGTTTATCGTAGGTCCGGCAGGTGTTTTGGATCAACGAGCAATTCGATGCTTCGAGCGATCCTGGGTTTCCTTCTGATGAAACTTTTTCGTTCGAGCGTTAACACCATTTGGTGAACCGAAGGTGGGCTGACGCGGAAATATTGCTGCATGTCAGTTTCGGCTGGCGGCCGGCGGTGCAGGCGCGTGTATGCGTAGATATAGGCCAGATACTGGCCTTGCTTTTCGGTGAAGCTTTGACCGCTGAGGCTGCGAGCGGCGCCTGATTTTTGATTTATTTGTCGACTCGTCCGGCTCTCCGACAAGGAGGCCGAGATGAATGTACGTTATCGGATCGAATTGAGCCAAGCCGAACGCTGTGAACTCACCGCGATGTTGAGCAAAGGCAAGCGAGCCGCCCGCAAGCTCAAGCGAGCCCAGATATTGCTGGCGGCCGATGCCGGCCGCAGCGATGAGGAGATTGCCCGCACCGTGGGGGTGGGCGGTTCCACCGTATACCGGACCAAGCGGCGCTTCGTGGAAGGCAATCTGGAACGGGCGCTGAGCGAGGATCAGCGTCCTGGGGCGGAGCGCAAGCTCACCGGCAAGGAAGAAGCCTTGCTCGTGGCAACGGCTTGCGCAAACCCTCCTGAGGGTCGCGCCCGCTGGACGCTGGAACTGCTGGCCGATGCCATGGTCAAGCTCACCGAGCATGAGAGCCTGTCGGGCGAGACGGTTCGCCGGCGGCTGGCCGAAAACGGTCTCAAGCCCTGGCGCAAGGATATGTGGTGCATTCCCCGGGTCGACGGCGAATATGTCGCTCGCATGGAAGACGTGCTCGACATCTATGCCGAAACGCCCGATCCCAAGCGGCCGGTGGTCTGCTTCGACGAGAGCCCAGTCCAGCTTATCGGTGAGGTGCGCCAGCCCGTCCCGGCCGAGCCGGGTCAACTCGAACGTTACGATTACGAGTACCGCCGCAACGGCACCGTCAATCTCTTCGTCTGCATCGACGTGCATCGGCCTTGGCGCAAGGTCAAGGTCACCGAGCGGCGGACGGCACTAGACTACGCCCAATGCATGCGCGAACTCACCGATGTCCATTATCCCGATGCCGAATCCATCCGGGTTGTGCAGGACAACCTGTCGATCCACTCGGCTGGCGCCCTCTATGAGGCATTCGCGCCCGCCGAAGCTCGGCGCATCTTGCGTCGCCTGGAATTTTACTACACCCCCAAGCACGCCAGCTGGCTCAACATGGTCGAGATCGAGATAGGCGTGCTCCGCGGCCAGTGCCTGGACCGCAGGATCGACAACCCAAAGCGTCTCGTCAGTGAAATCGCCGCATGGGAACGACAACGAAACGCCGCCGGCGCCCGCATCAAATGGATGTTCACAACCGACAGAGCCCGCGCCAAAATGGGTCGCGCCTATCCCGACACATCCAAAGAAATCATAATCACTGTGTCGAGGTACTAGCTGATCAAAGGAACTGCGTGAACCATCAAGCTGACGCCCACCATGGTTCGATACGACGATGCCCTTGCAGCCAATATCGACGGCCCTTCTGGCATCTTCGACACTCATAATGCCTTTCAAGCAAAAGTTCTCACCCCATTGCTTGACCAGGTCTGCGACGTCTCGCCAGTTCATCGACGGGTCGAGCATGTTTGTGAAGTAATCGCCTATAGAGGTTGCGCCTCCGCCCATGTCAACATGGTCTTCCAATTGTGGTAATCGAAATTTTTCGTGGGTGAAATAGTCGATCGCCCATTTCGGCTTAACGGCGAATTGAATGACGCCTTCGAGGGTCAATCTGAAGGGGATAGAGAATCCGGTACGAAGGTCGCGCTCACGATTTCCGCCAGTAATCGAATTGACGGTTAACATCAAGATCGGCACGCCGGCACTCTTCGCCCGCTGCAGCATTGAATTGTTTAGTCCACGATCCTTGTGAAAATAGAACTGGTAGATCTGCGGAAAAGAGAATTTCGAGGAGAGCTCTTCCAAGCCGACCGTTCCGAGCGATGAAACGCCGAACATCGTGCCGAATTTTTCAACAGCATGTGCCACGGCGCGTTCGCCTTGATGATGAAATAGCCGCTGCAATGCGGTTGGTGAACAGTAGAAGGGCAGTTCTAGTCGTTGTCCTAGGACGCTGACCGATAGGTCGACATGCTCCACACCGGCTAAAACGTTGGGCACCAGATCGCAATCTTCGAACGCAGTCGTGTTCCTTCGGTACGTCGTTTCGTCATCGGCAGCGCCATCGATATAATCGAAGATCGGCCCCGGCAGGCGTCGCCGTGCCAATTCTCGAAAGTCATGAAAATTATAACAATTCTTCAGACGCATGATGCTCCCATCGCGTGGACTTCGAACGCAGTTCCGTTTCCTGGTCCTAAGATAACACGCTGAATTATGCCGTCCGGGCTCGCCTCAAAGAAGTAGGTAAATGCACCGCTCTGTCGGGCAGACGAGGTGATAGAATAACGTGCAGTTTGCTGCGGTGCGTCGGTCGCTAAGGCACTTAGCGTCATTCACCGCGACGCACCATTTCTGGTGGCTCCTGGGCCAACAACGGACAAAGGGCGGAACTGGGGCTGAATGGCTCCGCAGCGATTGACCCATTAAGCGACATTGGCTGTGCACTGCGGCAATGGCTTTGACGTCGATTTCAGCCCTGTCAAAGTACTCGTTTCGGCCGGTACAATACTGTCTCCTGAGCTAACCCTGCACTGAGCCTGCAATGGCAGATCATCCAAAAGCGGGCGTCTATGGTTTGGAACTATCTTAGGAAGAGATACAATGAAAGCGATCTCAACCATCGTTTGCGGCGTTTTGGTTGCCACTTATTTTGCAACGTCGGCTTACGCCGCCAAGGGGGATAGGCTGAACACAGCAAAGGAAGCATCCTGCATTGCCGAGGCGAAGCAGAGATTCTCTGTGTTTCATCCGAGGAAGCGGAAAACCTTCGTGAGAAATTGTATGCGCCGCGACTAAGCCCAGCTTAAGGCTCCGTCGTTATCGGCGCATGTCCGCTTCAGTCGCTTTACGATCGCTATCGGGCGTGACGCGGACGTTCCGATGATCCGCTGCAATGTCGGTTTACGGCACTTCGCATCATTCGCCGCGACCCACCATTTCTGGTCGCTACTGGGTGTACAGCCGACAACGAAGCCGTCGGCTTTTATTAGCTAGCTCGCGATTGACCCATAAGCCGATGCAGTAGTCTCTATCCCGCTGCTACAAAAAATCGTCAGGCCAGCCAGCCAAACGCACCAGCGCCTGTCCCTGAGGCAGCCAGCCGTGCTTCCGCAGTGTTCGCAGACTGTAGTGCAGGCCAGCTTCCTCTTCTTGCCATCCTCCCTCGCCGATCCGAAGTCTGAATTACGTGCGCGTATTTCAGCACGTGAGCAGTATTGCCAAGAGAGGATTTTTCAATATGGCAACTACACTTCTCCAATGGACGCTACACAGCAGCCATAACCATTCTCGTCGCGGGTTTTTGTTGGCGTCGGCGGCGTTGTCGCCGGCATAGCCCTCGGTGGGATCCTCGCAGAGGGCGGCACTACGTCGGCGAGCGAGACTGCAGCCGCGTGTCGAACTGTGCGCCCCGGCAGACAAGCTGTGGCTTCCAGACGGATCAGAGAAGGGCCCGTCAAATCCCCTCGACAAGCTAACGTCCGGGACCGTCGCAACATCGTCAGCTGCCACCTTGACGTCGACGACCGTGGTCGTGCCGACGACAGCAGCCAAATAGCTATGCGGTCGCGCGCCTGATCGAGCATCGCGCCCGCAGTGGCCCGCCTGCCGGGACAGGTTGGCCCGCCGCGCCGATGGAGATCGGCCTCAGGCTGTCGGGGTTGTCGCGGCCACTCATCGACCGTCTAACTCGGCGTGACGTTTTCGCTCAGCGCGCGGGACGCAGCTCGAGCGAGGCGACACCGGCCGCCAGATTGAGCCCGGTCTGGCCCGTCACCGACAAGGGTTGCAGCGCGACTGTGCGATCGGAACCGCCGACCAGCGCGTTGGCGCCGAGCCCCACCGCGATCGTCGCTTCAGCCGTCGCACCGCTGTAGACCCCGGCAAGGGCGCCGAAGCCGTACGACGACGGCGCGTAGACCGCCCACACCATCTGGCCACCTGATGTTGCACCAATGTCGAGGCCGAACTTGCTGATGGTGCCGATATATGCCTCTTGCGGGCCCGGCTGATCCGGATTGAACACGCACTGCACTCCCTTCTGCGATCCGATGATCATGCCGAGGCCGGCGGAAACGTCGCAGACCAGCGTGCCTGCTTTGACGCGATCCTGGGCGGACGCGCCGCCCATCACCGTAACGAAGCCCAACGCCAGGGCGCCTAAGCTCAAGAAAATGTGACGCATGCAACCCCCCTTTATGATTATTCACCATTCCCCAGATGACCTCCGAGGAGGCGTGAATATTCGCGTTTTTCGGTCTTGCTGCAAGACGGCTTCCGAGGAAGCGCAAAGCATAATAGCATGCCCGCCACGGCAATCAGGTAGCATCGAGCTAAGCTGAGCCATGCTCCTGCTAAAACGCGCATCCAATTCCCGCCCGGGCGGCCAATGGAGCTATGATGACTACGATGTATTCGACGATGATCGGCATATTGGCCGCATCACGTGTGGCCTGACGGATTTTTGGTACCAGCGGGATAGAGATTACTGCATCCCCTTGGCCCGTTTTGGATATTTGGACCAGTTTAATTGAGAGCTTCCGGCACGGTTGAGCCCATCGGGATATTCCTATGGGCGGTGGGCATGGTCATCGATGTCCTCTCGCAAATTGCACTATGCGGTCTCACATCGTGGTAATCCTGGCGCCAAAGTTCGATCTTTGCCCTGGCGTCGCCAAGATCCGAGAACCAATGTTGGTTCAGGCATTCAAGACGAACGCAAGCGTTGAAGCTTTCGATGAAGGCGTCCGTGGCCGGTCCGTTCTTGGTCAAACAACGACAAAAGCGCGCAGAAGCTGAGAAGCGTCGTTGGGAGGAAGATGATCGACGCTACCTCGAGCGGCAGAGTCGGGAACAAGACGAAAAGCGCCGGGAGCGCTTCCTCGAGTTTGCTCACCAGTGCGATCAGGCCGCAAGCGTAAGAAGATTGCTCGCCGAACTTGGGGCACGACCGCAACCGCAAGGAGTGAGTTTTGGAGACCATTCTGCAGCTGAATGGACTTCTTGGGCACGCCGGTGGCTGGAGCGATTTGATCCCCTCATACAACAGCCGTTGGAAGTTTATAAAACGCTGGCAGATATTTGAGATTGCTGACAGTCACCGAGCCATAACTAGGTGTTCGTAACGACGGGAGGGGTAACGGACTACGCCGAATAACTTTGCCCTTTGAAAAACCAGTTATCACGCCCCTGTTGAACGCGGGTTCGCCACGCCGTTCGCACTAAAAATGCTACTCAGCGATAGCTTTTAGCCCGTCGAACGCGCTAAGTTTTCACAAGCGGAAAATCCAGACCAATGCCCGGGAGGAATCGAATGATCAACCGAAGAACACTTCTCAAGACGGCAGCCATTGGCGCGACGCAAGCCGTTGCGCTTCCCTACCTCGCGCGAGAAGGCTTTGCGCAGACGGCGGCACATGTCCTCAAGCTAACGATGGCCGATACCCGCAACCACCCACTCTACCAGGTGCTGTTGCGGTTCGCTGACGATGTAAAGAAGAGGACCAATGGCGCCGTCGAGGTGAAGGTCTACGGTACGGGCGAGCTTGGCAGCCAGCTCAATATTCTCACCGGCTTGCAAACCGGCATCATCGATCTCTGTGCCCACACATCCGGTTTTATCGACACCTTGTTCCCGCAATTCCAGGTCATGGATCTGCCGTTCCTGTTTCCCGATCTGACCAGCGCAGAAAAAGTCCTCGACGGCCCGGTCGGTATGCAACTTGCCAACTTGATGCCGTCTAAAGGAATTTATGCCCTCACCTACGGCCATTGGGGTTGGCGCGTGACCTCGACAATCGACCGAAAGGTGCCGGAACCAAACGACATGAAGGGCATGAAGATCCGCGTGCAGCCGGGTCCGATCTTTGCGGCCATGTATCGCGCCCTCGGCGCCAACCCCATCGCCATTGATTTCAGCGAAATCTATCTGGCGCTGTCGCAGCGGACGATCGAGGCGATTGAAACGCCCATCATTTCGCTACCCGCCGCCAAGCACTACGAAGTCGTCAAAGTCATCAATCTCACCAATCACGTCTACAATGCTGGCGTGCTTATGGTGAGCAAGCGCAAGTTCGATTCGATGCCGAAGGATATGCAAGAGGGTCTGCGCGCTGCCGCCATCGCAATGACTCCCGATTGGCGCAAGACAATGGCGGACAAGACTATCGAGACAACCGCGTTCCTCAAGGAGAAGGGGCTCACCTTCGTCGACGTTGATCGCGCCGCTTACCGCAATCAGACTTACGGCGTGTACGCCGAGTTCCGCCCGATTATCGGTGCCGAACTATACGACGCGGTGCTCAAGCAAGTCGATAACGCCTGACCCGGCAGGCCGGAATAGCGCCTGTGGGTGCCGCAAGCGAGGATCCCGTATTAGCCACGGTCGCCGTCGAGCTGTCTGCGCCCCCGCGGGGGCGCGGCATGGTTTGGCATAACGAGCGGCTGGCCACTGGCATCCGCCGGCTGCTCGACGGCATTGACTCGGCGGCTCGTTGTATCGTCGTGGTGGCACTGCTGAGTGAGCTCGGCGTTGTCCTTACGGACATCACCATCCGCTTCCTGTTCACGCAATCTCTGCTGTGGTCCGAGGAGGCCTCCAAGCTTTGTCTGACAACACTGGCATTTCTCGGTGGGGCGCTCGCTTATCGCGCGCGACATCATACCGCGATCCAGTTCGTTACCCGTTTCTTTCCACAGGTGATCCAGGATTGCATTGCCGCCAGCGTCGATGTGTTGATTTTTTGCATCTGTCTGGTGACCCTTTACGTTTCGTTCGAACTTTTTCAAGTAGCAACCACGGCGCTCACGCCCATCCTGCAAATCAGCACTTCGTGGATCATCTTGCCTTTCAATGTCGGACTGGCATTGATTATGCTGTTTGCGGCCGAGCGGCTGGCCTTCGATCATCGCCTGCGCATCGTATTCACGGTCGTCCCGATTGTCGCCGTGCTGATTGCTGCGGTCACGATCATCGGCATGCTGCCGATTGAACGGCTTAACAATTCGACGGCACTTGGGATCATGTTGCCGCTGTTCTTCGTCACCGTGCTGCTCGGCCTGCCAGTAAGCTTCTCGATGCTGCTTGGATCTCTGTTCTTCCTGCAGATCACCGATGCGGCGCCATTGATCGCGGCCGCGCAGAACACCGTCGACGGCACCAGCCATTTTATATTGCTCACGCTGCCGTTCTTCATCTGGGCCGGACTGATTATGGAAAAGGGCGGCATCAGCATTCGCCTGGTGCGATTTGCCATGGCGCTGGTCGGCCATTTGCGCGGCGGACTTTTGCAGGTTGTGGTGGTTACGATTTATCTCGTGTCCGGTATTTCCGGATCCAAGGCGGCCGATGTGGTCGCGGTCGGCTCGGTGCTGCGGCGCGAACTCAAGCGTCAAGGGTATCGGGCCGAGGAAGGCGCCGCTGTGCTGTCGGCGGCCGGCGCCATGTCGGAAACCATCCCGCCCAGCATCGCCATGCTGGTGCTGGGCTCGGTCACGCCGATATCGATCGGTACGTTGTTCGTCGCCGGCCTGTTGCCGGCCGCAGTCATCGCACTGTTCCTGATGGTTTCGATCTATTTCTTCGCTTGGTGGCGCGACACGCCGCGAGCGCCGCGTGCCACTCCTTCCGAACTGCTGAAGGCCAGCGGCGGTGCAATTCTCCCGTTGATCATGCCGGTGATCATGGTGGTGGGTATCAAGTTCGGCTATGCGACGCCGACCGAGGTTTCCGCCGTTGCGGTGTTCTACGGCATCGCACTGTCGGTCGCGGTCTATCGCTCGATCGACTCGCGCACCTTTTTTACCATCGCAGTCGACTGCGGTTTGCTTGCTGGCATGGTGCTCTTCATCATCGCCTCGGCTGGCTCGTTCGCCTGGACCTTGACGGCAGCGAATCTCCCTGCCCTGCTAATCGAGGTGCTGCACCTCGCCGGCGACAGCCCAACAATGTTCCTGATCGGATCGTTGGTGGTGCTAATTGCGATTGGCTCGCTGCTCGAGGGACTGCCAGTGCTGATCATCCTGGGACCGCTTCTATTGCCGATTGCGGCCCAATTGGGGATCGGCAGCATCCATTATGCCATGGTAATGCTACTGGCGATGGGTATCGGGATTTTCATTCCGCCAATCGGTATCTGTTTTTACATTTCCTGCGCCGTGTCGGAGGCTGACGTGGAATCCACAGCCAAGACGATGTTGCCCTATCTCGCAGTTCTGATTATGGGCGTCCTCGCGGTGGCTTTTGTGCCGTGGTTCACCCACATAGTTCCGCGTTTACTAGGGGACAACGGATTATAGCACTCTGCCGGAACTCGGTTGGTGCTCCACTATAGGGACGCCTCATGACAATACTCGCAATTGAAGCTCTGCAACGCATCCGCAGCGGTCAATTAACGCTTGGGTTCGGCGTGCATCATCTGCGCGGCGCCGCGGTGCCTCTGCTCGCCAAGGCTGCCGGCTACGACTGGCTGTTCATCGACTCGGAGCACGGTTCGATCTCAACGCAAGAGATATCGCAACTCTGTCTTGCCGCGCTGCCGAACGGCATTGCGCCAATCGTGCGCATCTGTCACGGCGCCTTCGACGAAGGCACCCGCGCCTTGGATAACGGCGCGTTGGGCATTGTCGTACCGCACGTCGATACGGCCGACGAGGCGCGGCAGTTAGTCGACGCCTTTCGCTTCCACCCGATGGGTCACCGCAGCACCGGCGGGGCGCCGGCGCAATTCGCCTTCCGTGCGCCGCCTGCGCCGGACCTGCAGCGCATCCTCAACGCTGAGCTTCTGGTTATTCCAATGATCGAGACGCCGAAGGCGGTCGAAAACGCAGAGGCGATCGCTGCCGTCGAAGGAATCGATGCACTGTTGATCGGCACCAACGACCTCGTGCTGGAGATGGGTATTGCAGGCCAGCTCGGTCATGAGCGGGTGCAGAGTGCCTATCGGCGCGTGTCCGAAGCATGCCGTCGGCATAAGAAGATTTTTGCGATGGGCGGCGTCTACGATCAGGACTTGACCGCCCGCTATATCGGAATGGGCGTGCGGATGGTGCTCGCCGGCAATGATCACGGCTTGCTGGTAGCGGCCGCAACCGCCCGCGCCAATTTCCTGCGGGCGATCCCGATCACTAAAGAAAGCTAAAGGACTTTCAAGAATGGATATCCCATTGTGTCAGGGGCCCGATCCACATCCGCGCAAGCCACACTTCAAAATGCCAGCCGGCGCGACCGATACGCACATTCATCTGTTCGGGTCGCAAAGCCGCTATCCGCTCGTGGATTTGCGCGAATACACACCGCAGCTTATTACACCGGCACTGGCGCGGCAGCTGTTCGACACTTTGGGGGTTCAGCGCGCGGTGGTCATCCAGCCGAGCATCTATGGCGAGGACAATCGCGCGCAGCTTGAAGGCGCGCGCGATATCGGCATCCCGACCCGCGCGGTGATCGTCGCGCGCCATGACACGTCTGATCGGGATCTCATGGCGCTCCATGAACAGGGCGCGCGCGGCCTGCGCTATGTGTTGGCACATCCGGGCGGGCTACCGCTTGCGGACCTCGAACGCTGGGCGGCACGCGCCAAGGAACTTGGTTGGCACATCCAATTTCTGGCCAAGGGCCAACAACTCTTGGAGATCGCGCCGCGCCTGGAGAAGCTCGCCTGCCCAGCCGTCATTGACCATATTGGCATGTTCAAGCCGGGCGACGGTATCGATCAGCCGGTGTTCCGCGCCGTATTGCGCCTCGTGCAGCAGGGTCACTGGGTGAAACTGTCCGGCGCTTATCGCTTGTCCGAGCAAGCGCCGCCGTATCCAGACCTCAAGCCATTCGTGGCGAAACTGTTGGCAGCGCGCCCGGACCGGCTGGTGTGGGCGAGCGATTGGCCGCACGTGTTTATCAAGACTCCGATGCCGGACACGACCGACCTACTCGATGCGCTGGCTGACTGGGTGCCGGACGAGACGACGCGCAATCGCATCCTGGTCGACAATCCGGCCGCGCTTTACGGCTTCTGAGGCAATGACGATCCCGCAGTGCCAACCGGCCGATCCCAATCCGCGCCTACCCCGCTTTAAGGCGCCCCCTGGCGCGACCGACACGCATTTCCACATCTTTGGGCCAGAAGAGAAATACCCGCTGGTCGCGGATCGCCGCTTCACTCCGCCGGATGCTTCTGTTGAATTTTATCTCCATCTGCACCGTACGCTCGGTTTGTCGCGCGCGGTGCTGGTGCAGCCGAGCAGCTATGGCACCGACAACCGTAGGCAATTCGATGCTGCGCACGCGATGGATATTCCGACGCGCGTGGTCGCCGTCGTTCCACCTTCTTTCACCGATCGTCAGCTCGATGAGCTTTATCGCGACGGTGCGCGCGCAGTGCGCTTTATTCCGACGCAGCCGGGAAGCCTTCCGCTCGCACAATTGGAGCACTACGCGGAACGCCTAGGGGCATTGGGTTGGCACATCCAGCTGATGCTGGCACCCTCACACCTGGTCGAACTGGCGCCACGCCTGCAAAAGCTTCGCTGCGATTTCGTCATCGACCACATGGGTGATATCCAGGCGGCGCAGGGGACCGAGCAGCCGGCCTTTCAGGCTCTGCTGCGGCTTCTCGATACGGGTCGCTGCTGGACCAAACTGTCGGCTGGCTACCATGCCTCACAGCAACAACCACCATACCGCGATGTAATCCCACTCGCCCATGCACTTGTCGCGGCACGCTCTGACCGGCTGCTCTGGGGTACGGACTGGCCGCATATCAATCCTGGCAAGCCGATGCCGAATTCGACCGAGTTTTTTGATTTGCTAACCGATTGGGTGCCAGACGCCACGATACGCCGACGTATCCTCGTGGATAATCCAAGCCAACTATACGGCTTCTAGGCGGCGGCAATGCAAACCAGTGGCCCAAAACATACTGGATTTTTCCATAGCCAAGTGGGTCAAGTGATCACAACGGTCATAACGACGGAAATAGAAATGAACAATACGCCGCGCGCTATAAAAACCGAAAAGAATGAAACCCTTGAGACGGTTGCACCCAATCCTGCCAATATGAACGGCCGAGCGCTGATCTAAATCACATTTGGTCGATCTCGCGAGATTGCAATTCATCGGGTGGCTTAGAGGCTAATGATTTTGGCTTTGCAGGACGCCGTCTGAGTATTTGTCTAATTTGGGCTGGTGTCTTACCGCGAACTTCATAGCCACGGCGTTCAAGTTGAGCGAACGCCTCGTTCTTTAGTTCTTCCAAAGTCTTTTTGCGCAGGAACGCAGGACAATCAGGCATGGCTTGCCTGTGCTTCGTCTAGATCGCCTTACGGCCAAAATAAAACAAGGCAGCCAACCAAGGCGGCCCCTAGTTGCATCCTTGGGCGAAAGTTAAATCCTCGCTTAATAGTGGCTAGGCGGAATCAAATCGTTCCGTCAATTACGGATGTTTGCTTAGTGCATTGCTCCATCAATTCCTGCTGTCGGCAAATGCGGACCCGGTACCAAGCGGTAATGACGTAAGCACCTATCTGCCTTTCACTCTTTCATGCGACTTGGCATCGCCCTCAATGCAACCCTCAAAACGTGAAGCCTTGAGGGAGGGGGCTGCGATCCAGCGCAGCAGCGGTTCTCTTTACTCAATATGCCAATCCCCGCCTCGATCCATCGCGCCAAGTTGACTGCCTGGCGTGATGAGACGCTCACTTTTTCTGCATGGCTGGATTGAAAGCGGCGGCTCAGGCTTGACTTTGAGCCGGCACGTGCGCAATCCCCATAGTTATCCACACAGCCGATTTTGGCGTCTGAGCAATCCGAAGGATCGCTACTATCCGTTCGACGTTCATTTGGGGGATTCTGGTTCTAACCGCTTCACAGCAGGGATTTTAGGCAGTATGGGCGGATTGGGGGGCAACGGCCGATTTAGCCGGATCGCACGCCTGCTCGGGCTAGCCGCAGGTTGTCTAGCGCTCGCCAATTGCGCCAGCGGCAATATGTCCAGCCGGGTCGATCCCAATTCAATCGCCCTTACGACTTCCGCCGAAGCAAAACACAGCCACGACCGGATTGTTTGCAATGAGCGCGGCTGTTCAGATCGTACCAAAGCGGATGGAGCCGCAAGCCAACATGTGACCGCTACCAATGGTGACGTCGCGATCGTCGGCGGCAGGCCCGCTGGTTGTCCGCATAATTTCTGTGGCTGCGAAGCATCACGCTATTTATTCGGGGAGATCCGTCCAGAACTCAATTTGGCTTCTAACTGGATTAGGAAATATCCACGCACCTCGCCGGCCTCTGGAATGGCGGCCGCGCGCAACCATCATGTAATGGTACTAATAAGCCATGTCGACGGCAGCGATTGGCTGGTGCATGACGGCAACTCCGGGGCCGCCTTGACCCGCGAGCATGTGCGGTCGATCAGCGGATATATTGTTGTCGACCCGAGAGCGCGCTTGACTGAGGCGATGGCGAAGTAATCGCGCGCGCCATTAGCGTGTAACGCCGAGGGTACCGAGTATCGTCGGTTAGGCCGGTATCCGGCAACGATACAGTCGACCGCATGCGCGTCGGTGACGGTCAAATGCGCAGTACACCAATTAACGCCCAACCCTAAGTCCGAGCCTACCCAACCTAGTGCAAACGCACCGGCCGCTATGTGCCGCGCACCGCGGTGCGATCGTCGTTGGCGAGCTGACGCAGTTTAGCAGCTTGGCGGGGTGCCTTTGGCAATCACGACAACTGGATTCACGCCGCCATGCCGCGAGCCCTACCATCCACGGACACAGGGCAAGATCAAACGCTGGCATCACACTTTCAAGAACCGCATCCTGCTAAAACATTACTACCTGCCGGGCGACCTTAAGGCCAGCATTGGCCGTTTCGCCGATCACTACAATCATCGGCGCTATCATGAGAGCTTGCGCAATCTGACGCGGGCCGACGTCTACTTCGCTTGCGGCCAAACAATCTTGCTGGAAAGAGAAAGGATCAAACGAAACACAATCAAAACTCGACGCTTGCAGCACCAAAAGAAAGCCGCATAATCGAAAATCAGATGAGCCGGTTGATCCTGACGTTCACACCGCCGCCTGCCTCAAATTATCTGATGACGGACATGGCACGATCTTTTGATACTGTGATCAAAAAGGGGAAGGGCTGGCGAACAAGAATCTTTGTTTCATAGGGAGATGAGCAAGGTGGCCTACTTTGATGGTTATCACTATACTCACCTAGTCGTTGCTAGGGGCTTTTGCTTTACCGCTGATGCCCAAGTGACATGCCCATTTGAAATGCCTTTTGACGTAATGCGGCTACGGTTCGTTTTGTCAGTTTAGAACTTTTCGTCACAGGTGTCTTAGAGCGGGAATGTGTCCTCAGTTCGCGCACATTCTCTTTGGTCCAACGACGCTTAGTACGATTAGCCATCTTTGCATTCTTCTAATGAAGGGCGGGCGATCTAACAATAGCAAGAACCCTATTTTTTCGTATCCATCGTCTGCTCAATTATTTGCATAAGCGTCATTTTGTAATTCGTTGGCCGTTCACAATAACTTCTGAGCTTATCCACATTTGCTTGGAACATTTGCGGGTCAACAATTGGATCATTGTGTTTTCCATGATAGTAGCCGCTTAACCAGTGGACGATGGCAGTAGGATTTGAGACTTTATAAAAAACGTAGTCCTCACAGGTAATCTTGGACACGTCAATGACCTGCGCTTGAGCGAGTGAAACTGAAAAAGCACCAAAGATAAATGACGAAGCAACGAACGTGGAAAATGCGACGTTGGTTTTCATGCATCTATTCTCCGAACAACATAGCCATAGCCATTACGGCTGATACACCACGTAGAATAAGAACGCCAGGTATCGCGATAAGCCAAGTAACCGCAGTTTCAATCTGCGGGGTTCATCAGCGCTTTGGGATATCTGCTCTTTGTGAGGCTATCAATGAAATTCCTTCGTGGGGCATCGGAATAATATTTTGTACTCATAAGAAGCGCTGATTGTGCAGTTGAAGGTGCTTTATCTTGCGATCCTGGGCAAGTGCTTAGATCAGGAGCGCCATCGCCGGCTAAGCCCTGCGTACAAGCTTGCAGCCATCAGACCATAAAGCAGCCAATCCAGGTTTTCGTCTACTGAATCAGGCAGCACGAAAGAGGCAATGCCAAAACATAGCGATGCCATTAGTGACATTTGACGCCATGGGATTTTAAAGTCCCGCTTGCGCGCCTGCTTCCATTCCCGTAATTCGTGATCGACGTGTGGGGACGATATTTCTCTCTGCGCCATCGAAGGGTGATCAAGAGAGGCTTCGACGAATACAGGTTTTGTGCTTGGCGGGACCACACGAAATTCTTCCCTCGCGCGCAAGGGTTGGCGCTGAGGATTGGTACGACGGCCGAACGGTCTTTGATCTGCCATCGACTTGTCCCGAAAGTGACCAATGATTAGTCACTTGGGTTACCCATCCGTTAACGACGCGGTTAGCGCAGGCGAGAACCGAACTGAGCTACATGCTGATTTTGTTCTCTTACCGCTTCGCGCAATATGCGGCGGGTGTCCTTTTCCACCTGAGACCGAGACGTAGCCCAAAAACCGGACTTTATTGGGCTGACAGTGCGACTATTTGGATGGCTTTGCTCGCTGACCCTTGCGGAGATGAACCATCTATTTAATTGCGTTCAACCTGACTTGAGACCGGCTTGGCGGACAACCTTGCCCCATTTGTCGGTTTCGGACGCGATGAACTTGCCGAAGTCGGCAGGCGTTCCAGGGGCCGGTTGACCGCCAAGCTCGACGAGCCGCGCTTTTAATTTGGCATCGGCAAGCACCGCATTGATTTCGCGATTGAGCTTGTCGACAATTTCGGCCGGAGTCTTGCTCGGCGCGCAGACGCCCTGCCAACCGCCCGCTTCGAAGCCGGGCACGGTTTCGCCGATCGTCGGGATTCCGGGCAACAATTCATGCGGTGTCGGCGTGGCCACTGCCAGCGGCCGGAGCTGTCCGGCCTTGATGTACGACAGCGAGGAAACGACGATGTCGAACATGACCTGCACCCGGCCGGCCATGAGATCGGGGATGGCTTGCGCGGCACCGCGATAGTGCACCGGCACCATGTCGATCCCGGTCATCATCTTGAAATACTCGCCGCACAGATGCTGCAGGCTGCCGGCGCCGACGGTTGCGAAGTTGACCTTGCCTGGATTGGCCTTAGCGTAGGCGATGAATTCGGCAACGGTCTTGACCGGAAGGTCGCGATTGACTTCCATCACGACCGGCGTGCGCACCACGCTCGCGACCGGCGCCAGATCCTTCTGAGCATTGAAACTCAGCTTGCCCGCATAGAGCGTCTCATTGATGGCGATCGCCGTCGACGCATAGAGCAGCGTGTAACCGTCCGCCGGCGCGCGCACGACGAACTCCGTGGCGATATTGCCGCCGGCGCCCGCACGGTTATCGATGATGAAGGGTTGGCCGAGCCGCTCCGCCAGCCATTGACCCAAAAGGCGCGCGTTGATGTCGGACGCCGAGCCGGCGGCGAAGCCGGCGACGAGATGCGTCGGCCGTGCGGGATAAGTCTCTGCGAATGCGCTGCGCGTCACTGCGGGAAGCGCAACAGCGCCGGCGGCGAGATGTAGAAATCGGCGACGAAAGATGTTCATGGCATTTCCATTGCTGATACCCGGGAAAGCTAACCTGTTTTCAAGGCCGTGTATAACGGAGCCATGGCGTTAGATGGCACTCAGAGCGTCATCGCGCCGCCGCCGTCCACATACCAGGCTGTACCGACCACATAGCTTGCGCGTTCTGAAACCATGAAAGCGACGACGGCACTAACCTCGTCCGAGCGGCCCATGCGGCGGACCGCTACCTTCGAAATGCGTTGCTGGCGCACTTCGGCCTCGGGCTGACCGGTCATTCGCGCCCATTCCTGCATCGTCTCAGTCTGACGCTCGGTATCGATAATGTACGGCACGACCGCGTTGATCAGGATGTTGTCTTTGGCCAACTCGGTTGCGAGGGCCTTGGTCAAGTTGAGCATAGCCGAATTGTTGAGCGCGGCCGGGACAACCGTGAAATGCGGCTGCCGGCCGGCGAGGCCAGACACGTTGATGATGCGGCCCCATTTATGTTTGCGCATGTGCGGCACCACATGGCGAATGCAACGGGCCGCCGCATTGAATTTCTGGTCCAGGAGGCTCGTCAGATGGGCATCGTCCATTTTAAAGAAATCTTGCGGAATTACTGTCGCCGCCGCGTTGATTAAGATGTCGATGCGGCCGAACTTGGCTATGACCTGCTCGGTC
Source organism: uncultured Alphaproteobacteria bacterium (assembly GCA_963739075.1). GTDB lineage: Bacteria > Pseudomonadota > Alphaproteobacteria > Rhizobiales > Xanthobacteraceae > Pseudolabrys. The sequence goes on from CAVTZC010000007.1 coordinate 140,355, forward strand.
ATCGAACCGATAGCGGCATCGTCGTTGACATCGGTGGGAATGCCGATGACACGGCCGGGGTAAGTCTTTTCAAATTCCAGTACTGCCGCTGCATTGCTGTCGGGGCTCTTGCTGACGAGGACGGCGATGGCGCCCTCGGTGAGCAGTTCCTTGGCGCAGGCCTTTCCGATGCCGCGGCTCCCCCCAGTGATGACAGCAACTTTATCCTTGAGTCCGAGATCCATCGCGCGTCTCCTTGCAAGACAGGCGCCAGCCCGCTGCCGTCGAATTGTGTTTCGGTTGAGTAACGATTTTCAACAGCATCACCCTAAAGCAGACATTAATCCGGTGATCCAGCACATCTGCTTAGGGCAGTGCTAGGCTCCTGCCCTTATACGTCTGCGCCGAACCTAATTTTCGGTACTTTAGCGCTACGGCTGAGATGAGGTTTCTAACGTCATGAAGCGCACACTGATCGCAATTGCGGCATTGGCGGCACTCTATGCGATCCTGGCCTATATCGTCCTGCCGGCGCTATGGACGCATCATGAGCGCCAACCCCGATTAGCCGACCGGTCAATGTTAACCGCCACACGACAAGGTATTCCTGGCGATCCGATTAATTTCGGCTTTGTTGGCGACCGTGAAGATATTATTCGCGCAATGCATGAAGCTGGGTGGTATGCCGCCAACGCCATTACATTGCGGTCGAGTGTTGGAATCATCGGCAGCGTACTGCTGGATCGCCCCTACCGAGCCGCACCGGTGAGTCCTCTTTATTACGAAGGCCGGCCAGAAGATCTGGCTTATGAGAAGCCCGACGGTGTGAGCGCAAATCGACGTCACCATATTCGGCTTTGGCACGTTCTCGATATTGGCCTTGAAGGTCGTCCAATCTGGCTTGGGGCTTCGACTTATGATCGTGCCGTTGGCGTGAGCCACTATACCGGACAGGTCACACACCACATTGCGCCTCAAATCGACAAGGAACGCGATTTCTTGGCTGCCGAACTCAAGAATGCCGGCATGGTGGAGACCCTGTACACTGTGACGGGTGCAGGGCCCACGCTGTTTGGTCATAACGGTGAAGGCGATCTTTACCAGACTGATGGTGAGATATGGATCGTGCAGCTGGTCGTCAAAGGCAATAAGCGAACCGAGCCTCCGCTTATTCTAGACCCGCCGACACTCGTTCAGGCAAAAAATACGATTTGGAATGCTTTGATGGGCGTAGTGGGGCAATGAACAAAGTTCGGGTATTAACTGACGCAATAAACTGCGTTCTGAAATTGGCCGGCGCCGATACCTTGATCGACCGTATCGTTGCTGACATTGCTGATGCTGCTAGCGGCTTTATTCTGATATTTGCGAGCACGCCATTCCCCGGTCATAGGTTCAGATTTGACTGGCTGCGCGCTGATAATGACGGCGGAAATTGGTACTATTCAGAGGAATTCGGAATGGAAGGCTGGCTTTGCCCCGCGCTGTTCAAATACTTCTCAGAAGCACCAAAACACATTTACGTCCAGACGAAGAAGCGGACTAACCGCTGAGTTTTATCATGGCTCTCGAAATCTGCGGTCTAGCGCTATCTTGCATTCAAAAATCGATATTGCTGCAAACATCGGGCGATTGTGGCGCTTGACCAATCTCGGCAACGCCGCAATGCTAGCGTTCAAGCCGATCCTCGGTCATCTGGGGAAAATCGGGTCAAACCATGACGATCAGTATCACCGGACCCAAGCGGCGCGAGCCGTGGCGAGGCGCATTACGGGCGCTCATGGTCGTTGCCATTATTTTGTCGATCTTCCTGATTTTGCTGGGGCTCACAGGCGACTTCCTGGTTGATTGGCTGTGGTTTTCCGCGATTGGCTATTTTGGCGTTTTCCGGACGACTATCGTTGCCGAAGCCGAAGTATTCTTCGCCGTCTTCGTGGCGACCGCCATCATCCTGTGGGTGAACGGATGGCTCGCGTTCCGCTTCGCCCGATCACAGTGGACAGAGCATCCCGCAGATTTCGACTTGAAACCCACGGGCATGACGACCTTGCCCGAGATGTTGGTATTTATACGCCATCGGTTGCCGTGGCGCATCGTAATCACTGGCGGCGCTGGCCTCGTTGCTCTGCTGGTTGGCTGGGGAGAAGTCGGAAACTGGGGCGTCTACTTGCGGTTCCTCTATCAGGTGCCCTATGGCGCGAACGACCCACTCTACGACAAGGACATCGCCTTCTACCTCTTTGCATTGCCCGCCTATATCGCAATCAAGAATTGGATGTTTCTTACCCTCTTCCTGAGCGCGCTCTTCGCCGGAGCAATCTATTGGGTGCTGGGCGACATTGAGTACGACGTCCAGCGCCGATCGATGTCGCCGACAGCGATCGCCCACGGCTCGGGGCTGCTCGGCTTCTTCTTCGTAGTGAAGGCCTGGTCCTACGGTCTCGACCGCTATCTGCTGCTCTATGGCGACAACGGCATAGTGGTCGGCGCCAGCTATACCGACATCCATGTGGGGTTGCCCGTTCTCTGGCTGCTGATCGGCCTTTCGATCGTTGCGGCATTCGCTGCGTGGGCGAACGTCAGGGTGCGCACCTATCGAATTCCCCTGGGCGCGGCGGCGCTCGTCTTCGGCGGATCCATCGTGTTGTCCGGCGTGATTCCGGGGTTATTCAAGCGCGTGTTCGTCAAACCAAACGAGCTGCAACTGGAGAAGCCCTACATCCAACGCAACATCGCGCTAACCCAGCAGGCCTACAATCTCCATCAGATTACAGCGAAGCCATTTCCCGCCGAACAAGACCTTACGTTCAAGACACTCGAGGCCAACAAGGCTACCATCGACAACGTAAGACTATGGGACTGGCATCCGCTGATGGATGCCTACGTGCAGCTGCAGGAGATCCGCACCTATTACAAGTTCCATGACGTCGACGTCGACCGCTATTGGCTCGACGGGGCGTACCAAAGCGTGATGCTCTCGGCCCGCGAGCTTAAATCCTCACTGCTGCCGCCGAATGCACAGACATGGGTCAATACCCATGTACTTTTCACGCACGGCAACGGCGTGGTGATGAGCCCAGTCACCCGCAAGAGCGCCGAAGGGCTGCCACTGTTTTATTTGCGCGATATTCCTCCGGTCGCGACCGGTGGCCCCGACATCCGCGAGCCGCGCATCTATTACGGGGAAGAGACCGACAGCTACGTCATCGTCAAGGGGAGCACGCCGGAGTTCGACTACCCGAAGGGGAAAGACAATATCTACGCGGCCTATGACGGCACCGGCGGCGTTCCTATAGGCGGATTCCTGCGGAAAAACCTCTTCGCCTGGTACTTCAATGACATAAACCTGCTGCTCTCGAGCTACATCACCGCCGACAGTCGCATCATGATCCGCCGCAACATCCAGGAACGGGTGCGCACGATCGCCCCATTCCTGCGCCTCGATCACGACCCCTATCTGGTGATCAGCGACGGGCGGTTGGTCTGGATGCAGGACGCCTATACGACGAGCGACTATTTTCCTTATGCGCAGCCCGCGCGTGACCTCGGCCTCAATTACATCCGCAATTCGGTAAAGGTCGTCGTTGACGCCTATAACGGGACCGTCGATTTTTATCTGATGGATTCCGCGGACCCGATCGCCGCGACCTACCAGCGCATCTTCCCGGGCCTGTTCAAGCCGTTCGCGGCTATGCCGCCGGACTTGCAGAAGCACATTCGCTATCCCGAGGATCTCTTCCTGATTCAGGCGCAGATCTATCAAGCCTACCACATGGAGGCGGCTGACGTTTTTTACAATCGCGAGGACCTCTGGCAATTCCCGCGTCAGCCGGGCGGCGGTGGCGACGCTGTGATGGCACCTTATTACATTATTATGCGACTTCCGGAGGAGGCGCAGGCCGAGTTTTTCATCATGCTACCCATGGTGCCGAGCCGCCGCGACAACATGATCGCATGGCTCGCCGCGCGCTGTGACCCGCCCAACTACGGCAAACTGATTGTCTATGAGTTTCCCAAAGATAAGCTCGTGTACGGGCCGTTCCAGATCGAGGCGTTGATTAATCAGAATACGGAAATCTCCCAACAACTCACGTTGTGGAACCAAATGGGCTCACGGGTGATCCGCGGAAACCTGCTTGTGATCCCGATCGAGAACTCGATTCTCTATGTATCGCCGCTCTATTTGCGGGCGGAGCAGGGGCAATTGCCGGAGCTTAAGCGTGTGATCGCAGCCTATGGCGATCATGTGGTGATGAAGGAGACGCTCGCCGAGGCATTGGCGACACTCTTCGAAGCCGGCACCGGGCCGGCGATCTCGAGTGCCTCAACGGGAACGCCGCTCGCAGGTCCTGCGGCAGACCGGGCGCACGAGGCACTTGACCATTACAATCAAGCAATCGAGCGATTGAAATCCGGAGACTGGGCTGGCTTCGGCACGGAACTCGACGCGATGCGCGGGGTTTTGGAGGACTTGCGCCGGCAATCGGCTGGCCATTAGGGTGCGCCTGACTGGTATTGGCGGCTAACAGCAGCGCGGTTTCAAGCCTTGATCGCATGACGTCATGTTTTTCATCGGAACCAAGATTGTCTTCGTGCGCCACCTCCCATCAATTGGCCCATCTGACTGCAAAGATAATCTTAGCGGACGTATTCTTAAATACACGCCCGGTATCGAAGATTTCTAAGGTGATGAAAAGAACGGTTGGGGTGTTAAGACAGAAGACTGGGATTGTTGGGATCAGATTGGGCCATGGGCGTTAGGTCACTTGGTGGTAGTTCTTTGCTAGACGGTGGGGGCACGTGACAGTGCCCCCGACGCTCGCTAAGTTTCCGCTCCTTTCCCGTTTTGCCTGCAAGCAAAGGACCCGCATTCCATGACGATCTCCATGTACAAGGCATCCGTGCCCATTTTCGTGCAATTCCTCACCAGCATGTCCGCGGTGGTTGACAAGGCGGCCGCACATTGCGAAGCGAAGAAGATCGAACCAGCAACGCTCCTCAATATGCGGCTTTTCCCTGACATGTTTCCGCTGGTACGGCAGCTGCGCGCGGTAACTGATCATGCCATCAGCGGCACCGCTCGGCTCGCCGGTGCGGAACTCATCACTTTTCCCAACACTGAAGCTAGCTTCCCCGAGGTCAAGGATCGCATTGCGAAGACCATTGATTTCGTCAAGACCTTCAAGCCGATGCAGATCGACGGCACCGAGGACAAGGAGATCGTTGTCAAGTTTTCGAGCGGGGAGCGCAAATTCAAAGGGCAGGCGTTCCTGCTAAACTTCAGTTTGCCCAATTTCTATTTTCACGCCACCACCGCCTACAACATCCTGCGCCATTGCGGCATCGAGCTTGGCAAGCGCGATTTCATGGGAACGCCGGTAGCACTGTAGGATTTAGGCTAGCCTCCCGCCCGACAACCCGCTGGACTGTCATCGAATGCTACCGACATGAATAAGCACGAGGATATTGCGAAAGCACTCAAGGCCCGCCTTTCTGAATTGACGGGTCGCGTTGCAGAGATCGACAGCGAACTGCGCAAACCGCTGTCTGCCGATTCCGAAGACCGGGCAACTGACCTTGAAAATCAGGACGCACTCGAAGGCATAGAGAATTCTGAAAATCAAGAAATCAAACAGATTCGCGAGGCGCTAAAGCGGATCGCCGAAGGTACCTACGGTGTCTGTGTCCAGTGCGGCGCAGATATTGATCCCCGACGCCTAAAGGCACTGCCGCATGCGACGAAATGTATTTCATGTGCTGCGTGATTTGAGGGCTGACAAGAAGCGGACATGGATTAAACGCCGTACCACGCCTTGAACGCTGCCATCCCGTGGTGCTGCGAAGTGTAAGTCTGCTAATTTTTGATAGTTTTTAGCTGGAATTACTTCTCAGGCACGACGAACGTATGTGGCCAAGTTCCATGCAAAACTTTAGCGGCTCGTCGCTCGAGTTGCTTTTCATGATTTCGAAAGAACCACGTACCTGCGGCAACAAGAACGACTGCTGCGACGAATAAAACCGAGCCCGCAGGGCCGGCTACCAGCACGAAACTTTCACCTAATTCATATGCACCTACGCCAAATACCGCAGCCCAGCAAATACCCCCTAATGCATTCATGACGAGAAAGTGCCGCCACCTCATCATGTTTACGCCGGCCAAGATTGCGGAATAGGTCCGAAGGATAGCGACGAATCTTCCAAAGAAAACGATTTTGCCGCCGTGTCGAAGAAACAAATATTGGCCAACTTTCAGGCGCGCGTGATTAAGGCGTATATAGCGGCCATATCGCACCAGCAATCGGATACCAATAGAGCGACCGACCAAATATCCAAAGTTATCGCCCAGTATTGCGGCTATCGACGCGACCACGACTATCAAGGGCAAGCTGAAATCATGTGTCGATCCAGCATATAAAGAAGTTGCAACCAATGCTGTCTCTGCCGGCACGGGAATACCGATACATTCCAGCATGACAAGTCCAAACAGCGCCCATAGTCCATAGGCACGTATAATTTCTTGCATCCCCCCGAACTCAAAATCCGGCATTTAAGTCCTCTGCTTTAGTAGCGAAAGCGCTCCCTATAAAAACATAAAGAGACTGGATACGCATCCTTGCACACTCGAATGGATCATCAACCTCAAAGCCGCGAAGGCATTTGGCATTACCGTCCCGCCGCTGCCATTCAGGCACGCCGATGGGGTGGTCGAATAAAGATGCCGTTTGCTGCGGTGCATGAGTCCGTTTATGACACCGAGATGGATTGCTTGAGGCCGGTCACGATGCGCCTCGCTTTTTGACGATTCTCGCCCTCCCTATTCCCCGGGCTGGTCAGCTTCGGTAGTATTTGCCTGCACAAACATTTCAATTGCCGTCTGATGGTGAGTGCGCGCTCACGATGAAGGTAATGGGAGGCGACGATGGGCATGAAGACTATCTTGGTCCCGACAGAAAACCACGTTGCCATGCGATCAGCGCTGGAAACCGCGCTGCTTTTGGCTCGACGGTACGGCAGTTACATTGAAGGATTCGCTCTGCGCTGGACGATCAACCAGTTCATTGGAGGCGATGTACCGGTTCCTATTCCCCTGGCAACGTATAGCCAGGATATCGCAGAAGAGGCGAACCAAGCACGTCAGATTTTTGAGTCTTTCATGCAGGAGCACAATGTTCCGCGCTCAACCACGGCAATGGGTTCGCTTTCATTCGGCTGGTTGGATGAAGCGCCGGAGGGTGAAAGCTTCATTGGCAGCTACGGCCGCGTTTTCGACGTGATCGTGATGAACCGGCCTGATGTGAATTCGAGCGGCCTGTACTATAGAGCGATTGAATCTGGCCTGTTTGAGAGCGGTCGGCCGATACTCCTTTCTCCGCCATCGTCGTCACGTCAGATCGCCACCAACATTTTGATCGCATGGAACTGCAGCACGGAGCAGGCACGAGCCACTGCTCTTGCGATGCCGCTTCTTCAGAAGGCCGATCGCGTTACAGTCCTAACGGTTATTGGTGGAACAGCGGTGCCCGGACCATCCGCTGAGCAATTGATCCGATACTTACAATGTAATGGGATTGCCGCGGACCTAATGAAAGTTGAGCTCGGTAGCAGAAGTACCGGCGAGGCGATCCTGGCGACCGCACAATCGTTGAACTGCGACCTTCTGATCAAGGGCGCCTACACGCAGAGCCGATTGCGACAAATGATATTTGGCGGAGCAACCCGACACGTCTTGGAAAATGCGGCCATACCAGTCTTGCTCGCGAATTGAACCAGCGCCCAACTTCCGAAACCTCTGCGGCAATCAACCCGACGGCATTGCCATCCAGATCTACTAACCGACCGGATCGTGGATCGCGGATCCGCATGAGTGGCAGGGGACGCGGCGGACTGACCTCCGCGCCCCTATGCCGATTTCACACCGATCATGCGATAGCGGCCTCGTGCAAACGACTCCATATTGATGAGATGGCAAAAGATCGCATCCTTATTAAGCCGGTTGGCTGGGAAGTCTGCCTGGTTGTGGACGGCAGAAATATTCTTTTGGCGTATGCTGGTTCGGAAGCTCAGGCGAAACGTTACGCTAAGCAGGCCGAGGCAAAATACGGGCTGAAAAAGAAGAAAAAGAAAAAATGACAGAGCCACTGACCCACTACCGTTTTTGCGATAAGCAGTGGCCGATTTTGCGTTGCACATTGATCTGGCTCAATGCGCCAGTAATCCTTTCGACTAATAAGTAAACAAGCAAATCTGCGGAAGCTGGAACCCTGAATTAGGGGCAATCCGGTCCCTAAGCTGTGGTGTTGGCCTCTGCGGGCAAAAAATGTCCAAGGAGGTGCCAAATGACAACGGACAGCAATTACTACGACAACACGCCATTAAGCACCCGAGCAGAACGGCTGACACTGCTGTCTATAATAGTTGGGCTCATGGGTTTTGCAGTCTGGTTATATGTCTTCTACTGATCAAGCTACGCAGCCTGGACAGAACAGGTAGACCCGACCAAGCCCCGGTCTTCGCGGTAGGAAACGCCCAAGGAGAATAACAATGACAATGCAAAGCAATGAAAGTTTTATCCACACCGCGAGGGGACAGACGATATTGCTGACTGCAGCACTAATCGCGGTGATAATTATCGCTTGGTTCTACGTCTGGTAATCGATCCCAAGACAAACTCCCGACCCGCGATTGCAATGACACAACCCACAACAAAGCGTCGCGAGTTTAGCCTTCGATCGATGCTATTGGGCGCTGTTTTCATAGTCGCATTCATTGTTGCCATTTTTATCGACCTGGCCGGACTGCTGCAGTACTTCAATCTCGTCAGCGGGTTGCCGCCCACAACCTTGGAGATGGGAGCCGCTATCACCGCAGCAACTGTCGTACCACTTCTTGTGATGGGCATGTCCATTTCTAGCGATGGGAACAAAGAAGGCGCGAATAAAGCCGCGGCGAGCAATGAGTAAAACAAATTCTTTCCTAAATTATAGCCGGTCGTGCCGTGTGGCGACCGTCGATGGCCAATTTCAAAACAAGACTTTCAGAAACCTTTGACCTGGCTCAGAAGAAGATCAACAAGACCGCTGAAAACGGTGCGCCACGGCGATCCGGCCAATCCGAATGAGAGCAAGCGGTCGTCCGGATATCTTGGAGCCTCAGGCCGGAATCCTCGCCATCTTTTTGCTCAGCGAGACTGCATCCGCGGCAACGCTCTGATCTGGGATTATACTGATCTGTTGCCTTGTCGCGCACGTGCAGGGGATTGCTTTTCGTGTTGCTAGTTGCACTCTACGGCCATTGGGGAACTCGATATAGCGTCGGACGGATGGTCCGAAACTTTCAAGTACATACTTCGAGCCAACGGGAAAGCGCGTTGGCAGGTGAGTGGAGCTGTGCATTGTCAGACACTCCCACTTCGCGATACCCCCAGTTATCAACGCGCGTTTCCATAATAATTTCGTCGAAAAAAGGGGGGTTATCCTCGTTATCCACCGGCCAAGCGTTCACGGTCGCGTGAGATCAAGCCCAGGCGCATATCAAGGACGGCTTGGGAATTTTGAAATCGCGGACGCTTGGCGCAGTCGCAAGAGGCGCAATATGCGCGCTATAGCTCAAGTCCATTGGGGCGGCCACGGCCTCCAATGGGTCGGCCTAATCAGCACCATCTTATTGCGGCGCACATCGGACCAACCCACGCCATTGCGGCGGCAAGGGAACGCTAATGCGTGATATTCTCCATCATCGTAGACGCATAATTCCAGTTCAATGTCTGATGGAGCCGTGACGATCGGGTTCCACTTTTTAGACCGTAAAAGATCGATTTCCATGATTAGCCCCCGACGTAACCATTTTGGTTCTAAAAGGCTCCGATAGATTCCACCTGCTCGCATTGATTTGGCGCAATGGCGCTTTCGGGGACAATAGCGGTCATCAAGATGAGTGACTTCGCTTCCGGTTGTTGCTTGACCGAAGACGTAGTTTCGAAGGTGACCTGAGGTAGCGCGCCTGATCGAGCAGCGCGGACGCGATGCCAAGGTGATCTCCTGCGCGGCACAATTGCGTTCAGCAGCCCTATCGCTCATTTTGGGCTTGTTTGATCAATAGATTTTCCTCTTGGGGCCGTACCCTCGCTCGCCTGGCCTTTGGCTGCTCCGTCGCTGATATTCTTTGACGTGTCTTTCGGAACACCAGAACCTTTTACCGCCATGTTCGGCTTCCCTTTGCCGCTTTTTCCATTTTTCGTAGGCTTCATCGGACCTTCGGTCGCCTGACCTTTGGCTGCACCATCGGAAATAGTTTTATCATCTGCGTGTGCCGACCCAGACAAGCCGAACGGCGCGACCGGACCAAATGCCGCTGGCACAGTAAGAAACACAGCAGTCAAAAGCGGGATGAGAAGTTTACTGGACATAAAATCCTCCTTAGCATGGGCGCTGCGCTGCCCGAGTAACGCATCATAGCACAACTACCACCACCAAATTTGGTCTATTGCGAGATTCAATACTGGCTACACCGAGGCGCAGAAGCTCGCACGCGAGTGGAAGCCGACTGAGCAGACGCCTCCTCACTAAAAAATCGCGCGCAATTCGCCCGGCAATATGCGCCGCCAAACGGCGCGCGACCGCTCGCCGCGTGGTGCGTCGGTCGCGACTGCAATCACTTTCTGGTTTTCGACGTAAACGTCTATCCCGACGATGCGAGGTTACCTGGCAGCAATCGCGGTACGGGCGGGCGGCTCGACGAATTCAAAGGCAGTTCCCGTAGATGTGTAATAGAAACGGCCTTCAAGGGCGCGGTGCATCATCCCGTTGGCAAGGGCAATGTTCACGTTAAACGTGCAGTCATAGCCAGGTTTTGTTTGCGTTTGCTGGCATTCGAGTTTTCGAAAGGTGCGAATTTCAAAGCGGTCGTTTCCAGCTGCCTTGACCCGCTCTACGGCGATGGAACCGCCTGTTTCCTTGATGAACTCGACCGTCTGAGCCGTCTGATCCACCAAGTAGTGCTGAAATGCGTCGCGCATTTGAAGTTCAGACGGCGCGTTGCTATGCGCGTAGAAAATTACACCGACAGCACCCGCGATCACAACTAAAGCTCGCATCGCCATTAACGCCTCCGCTGTCCTGCGGGCCTGTGGGTAGGTCACCCGGGGGAGCGTGTCTTTTGTACGCGAGCGCCCGCATCACCGCGAGCAGATCCGTTGAGTAAGCTGACGAAGTAACGTTAAGAGCGAAGCGGTAAGTCAGTATGCGCGCGCCGCTATACAGAAAGACCGCCTCGCCGCGGTCTCTCCGAAATTCGATCAGGTGTTTTGATTAGACTGCTGCGTAGTTTCTGGAAGATTTGGTCATCGGTCGCTTTCGGCTGAGCACAGGCATCCTACTTTCGTGTCAGTCGTGCGGATAAACATGAGCTGCTTACTGACACACGCGGGTCCATTGTGGCCCGTCAAGTGTCTGCACTAGTTGCCAGCACGAATCAGCAATGACGCCACCGTTTGCGCCGTAATACCAATGACCGCCGCGGTAGGCCTCGGGATTGGCTACTAAGTTGGGCCCACCCCGGCCACCATACCAGCCACCATGATGACCATCATTCCAGCCTTTGTGACCACCGGGGCCAATACCGACATAACCAGCCAAGACGGTGCTGGTTAGGGCCATGGACATTGCCAAGCCTAGGAAACATTGTTTCATGACTACCGATCCCGTGCGGCGGATTATTGCTACGTGGATTGCCGTCACTGAGAAGCCGTGGTGTGAAGTTTTTTACAATTCGATCTAACGATGCGAGGATAGCTGGCGTTTGTGCAGGTTCAATTCCGTTTCACAATTAGCGTAAGTAAGCAACGTTAATGGCTCGCCGCTTGGAGCATCCTTCAATTAGGCCACTTGGCCCCGCTGTTTTTCCCGGAACTTTTCGCAGGAAACGAAAATGATCATCGATCGCAATAGCCAAATTTTGGTAGTGGATGATAGCGGTGCCGTAAGAGGCATTGTTCGAAAAATTATAGCGAAACTGGGCTGTACCGGCGTTGATGAAGCATCAGATGGTACAGCCGCACTCGCAAAACTGAATGAGAAGCTTTATGGGCTGATAATTTCGGATTGGAATATGGAGCCGATGAACGGCAAGGCGTTGCTTGAGCATGTTCGCAGCAAGAAAAAATTCGAAAACATTCCGTTCATTATAATGACTACCGAATCCGATCAGTACAAAATTTTAGAAGCTAGGTATGCTGCCGTTCATTTCATCAGCAAACCGTTTAGTGCAGAGGAGCTCCAATCCAAGATTTCCAAAATTATTACGGTATAGACGATACGTGGACTATCAGTTTAGTTGGGAACACAACCCTTTGAAATAATTGAAATGACAACTTCCGCCCCTGGGCACCATCCAACCGACTCTAAGCGCTTAATAATTTGCCGGTGACCTGCTCTCGGCGCGGTCGATCTCAGCGCCCATTGCAACCCATTTGCACCCGCGTGATTGCGTAGAGCCATTTTTTCACTGATCGCTGTCGCAATCAACATAGTGGCGGAGCGCCCCCACCGGGGTGATTGGACAGGCCACCCACCCCCGTGCCGGCCCTCTTACAGGGACCCGTCTCTTATGTAGCTCGGGAAAACCCCATTTCCAAAAATCCTCGTAACCCTAAAATCCGCGATTTAACTTTGGTGACACCTATCGGAGGTCTTCGAGTGCGACCCGGGCCCGGAGGCGCTTAGACTATCCAGGCCCACTTGACCGTTGGTGGCGCTCTATCAGTGATCTTCGGGGTCGCGCAGCGTCCAGCCGCCTCTGAAGCGAAGCACGACGGCATAGTATCCGAGCGAGAGTATTATGATGGCCGCGTTGGCGATCAGGCTCGGTTGGCCTACGTTCGGATCGAAAGCGCTGGTGTAAAATATATAGGCCAGCGCCAGCAACCCCAGCACCGGCCAGAGTGGATAGAGCGGCATGCGATAGGCCGCATGATTGCTGACGCCAGAGCAACGGCCCGTAATCGCGGCGACACACACTGCCGCATAGATGATCGCTATTCCGGTACCGGTTAGAACCAGCAGCCACTGCAGGCCCAGAAAACACATTGCCATCGAGGAGACGCCGGCGGCTAGGGTGGCGATCCATGGCGACCGGAAGCGGTCATGCGTGACCATGAAGGCATCATTAATGCGTTTGTGCCAAGCGACATCGCGCCCCGTGCTGTAGAAGAAGCGCGCATTCTGCAAGACCGTCGCTAGCACGGCGTTTAGTATGGCAAGGGCCACGCCCAGGCTAATTGCGATGCTGAGAAACCGGCCGCCCGTTGCAACGACAAAATCGCTGAATGGGTTTTGCGAGGCGAGCAGCGCGTTGAGGTCGGGCGCGCCGATGAGAACCGCGGTCACGGGCAGAAGCTCGGTTACAACCGTGATGACCAGCGCCCAAAGAATGGTTCGTGCAATCAAACGCGGCGCCTCGTGCATCTCTTCTGCGAAATAGACCGCGGCGCCATAGCCGTTATAAGCAAAAATGGAAACGGTCGTCGCCAGTCCAATCATGGCAAGCGGCGTCGCATGCAACGCCGAGCCGCTCAACATGATCGGATGCGCAACCATGTCCCACAGCGAGCGCTTGACGTTCCAAAGGCCAAGGCCTGTAAGCACGGCCAGCGCGAGCAACTCAAGCAGTAGAAAAATACCTGTGACCCAGGCATTGGTGCGGATGTGCAGTATGCCCAGCAGGGTCGTCACGGCGATGATCGTTATTGCAACCGCAATCTGATTGAGGCCGGGAAGGACAACGGCGATATAGTCGCTCGCACCGAGCGCAAGCACGGCCGGCGCGAGCATATTGCTCGCCACCGTGAGGCCCAGGATCGCAAAGCCGCAGCCGCGGCCGACAGCACGGCCCACCATGCAGTATTCGCCGCCGGCGATTGGAAACGCGGACGAAAGTTCGGCATAGACATAGGCAATAGGCACCGCGAGAAGGGCTGCGGCAAACATGCTGAGAAAGGCGCCCGTGCCCGCCTGCGTGATCACGCCCGGCACAATCACGAACACGGACGACGCAGGCGTGATGGCTGACAGGGTAAGGAGCAACGTGCCCATCACACGCATGCTGCGCTTCAACGCGCGCGGCTTTTGTTTGTCTGTGAGTGTAGCCGTAACCAAAATGGGATTTGCCAAATCGAGTTGCGCAAAAATAATGTAGCTCAGAATTGGTCGTTTTGCCAACGAAGGCGGCGCTGCTCACCGTCCCAGCTTCCCAACTTCACTAAACCTATTCGGCAAGCCGCCTAGCAAAGCCATCACATCATCGCGGCGCGGGTTACTTCATGAGGTTACGATGACGTGGTGGCATAATGTTATGGTTACAAAGGCGGCTGCGTTGAGCGGAAGACTAGGCCGCTGCACGACTAGAAATTCATCGGCCATGACCTGCTCTGGGGGTTGTCGATCTCCGAAACCAAGCCGCGAAGGTTAGTCCGTGCAACAATGTTATTGGCTCCCGTGCCGACGCGCGCGGATATTTGAAAGTTATAACCCGCGCGACATTGGCGCGGTGAAGCCAGCCCAGGTCAGATAAAGGCCGATCACAAAGGATGGAGCAAGATAAAGAACCATGTGGTCACCATAGTGCATCCGTTGGAAGGTATGGTTTAGCCCTTCAGGGGTAAGACATAGAAGCAGCAGGCCCTTTGCAAAGATCAGCCATCCGACGACGGTGACTATCACCGGCAATGCCCCGCCAGACCAGACATTGTGCCCGAGTATCATCGCGAGGCCCAATGAGAGGCTGATGATGGCATAGGTAAACATAAGAGGACCGTCAGCCGCCGCGGCTTCAATTATTGTGCTTCCGCGAATTAGCAAAATGCCCACAAGCAAAACGGTAAAAAGGCCGATAAGTCGAGCGAGGAAAACAGTAAGTCGGGACATGCGAACCTCCGGCACGTCGAATGAACTGGCAGCGCAGACTATCGGCATTTTCCCAATCTTTTAGCACATTCAATATATCACCGATCCCCCAGAAATTGTCAGTCAAACCCACAGCCATCGCCGCGAACGGCGCGCGAGAGGATTTTACGCGCGACGCTCTAAGCCGTACCCGGGCGGCGACATGGTGTGGCCATTTTCAACCGCATCGGCCTACTCTGGAAGTCTGAATAGCTCATCAAATCGGCCCTTCGGCCAAACTCGGAAGCATCGCTTTCAAACACCCGGGAAAATCGCTACAATTAGTGCGAATTCAACTGCCATCTTGGAGTTCCCAAATTTAACGAGTTTGGCGGCAAGAATGTTGGCAAGGTTGTTAGTAGCTTTGTTCGGTATCGGCGCTCTGCTCGCCGGCTGCATGCAGTCTACTATTGAGCCGGCGTCAGAAGCGAACCTAACCGCGGTCGACCGAAAATTGCTGGCGATGGCGCCGTATGAGAATGCAGTAATCCCCGAGCCCTTTCGGCGGCACATTGTCGAATATCCCCGTAATGAAGCGCCCGGCAGCATCCTGATAGATACCGATGCACGCTATCTTTATTACGTGCTGCCCGGCAGCAAAGCGATCCGCTACGGCGTTGCTGTCGGCGAGGAAGCAATGGCTTGGTCAGGCGTCGCGCAAGTGGGCCGCGTGGCCGAATGGCCAGCATGGGTACCAACCGAGAGCGAAAAGCAGCGCCTAGGCGTGCCGGACTATGTTGCTCCTGGTCCGCAAAATCCGATGGGTGCGCGGGCCTTGTATCTGTTCGAGGGCAACAAGGACACGCTCTACCGCATCCACGGCACCAACCAGCCGGAATATATAGGGCAAGCGATTTCGTCGGGTTGCATCCGGATGACTAATGAAGACGCCATCGACCTCTACAAGAGGGTCAAGGTAGGCACCGTGGTGGTGGTGCTAGCGCCGCATAAAGGTGGCCAGAGTTGACCAGCGGAATAGCTGATTGTCTGCGTCTGAAGCGCGGTCGAAAGTTGTTCCCGTCCGAATATCTACGTCATGCGGTTGCAAGGCGAGATGGCTCGACAATCAAGTAGCCCGCCACGTTTTACCTTTTCACCTTCACGCCTTTTCACCTTCACACCTTCAAATAGGTCAAGGTGACAAGGTATTAGCGAAAAGCGCGGCGAAAGCGTTTTACCTTGTTACCATTGAACCCGGCTGACGATCATCGTTTCGAAGCGCGAGCCACAAGCGGGCGACGGCTTCGCAGGGGTTTCCGCAAAGCAACTCTGATCGCAATTCGTATAGGCGAGCCACCCGTCATTCTGTTTATAAAGAGAGACAAAATTCTCTCCGCACGCCTCTATGAGTTCTTCGAGGGTGGGAACATAGACACGATTGCCACTTCGCCAGAAAAGCTTGTTCAGCGAACCAATCAAGCTACCTTTTCCGGTCTGCGGAAATCCGGCATCCATCAGCCTTTTGGCGAGCTCGTAGTCCATGCGGCTATTGTAGCACCGCAAGCTCTTGCTTCGGTGCTGCCTCGGCGAGTTGCCAAACAGACATTGGCAAGCCGTCTATAATCACAAAATCATCACATCATCGCGGCGCGGGTTACTTCATGAGGTTACGATGACGTGGTGGCATAATGTGATGGTTACAAAGGCGGCTGCGTTGAGCGGAAGACTAGGCCGCTGCACGACTAGAAATTCAATTGCATTCACGCCAGGCTCTTGGCCTCGGCCGGCGTCCAGTCAGGTGCCAATCCGCGTCCAACCCTGAACAGCTCATCGCCGGTGTGCTGAGTGAATTCCACGCCTAAGCGGTCGCTCCGCAAACCCAGCGCATCAACACAGGCGTCGATGAGAGCCTGGGCCAGTGCGGCTCGTTGCTCGGGCGGACGGCCCCGCCGGATGTCGCACGTTAGCATGGCAGCAGGTTCGGGCTCGCCGTCGCCGCAACGCCACACGCCACCTTCAGCCAGCTCGCGAATGGCTACGGTAACGTAGTCGGGGGTGGTCTGCATTATGCGCGCGAATATATCGCCTAAGCGTTGGGCCAGGCGCCGCTTCACATCGACTGGGTAGTGGTCGGGAACGTCGAGCTGAAGGTAGGGCATGGTGCGATCTCCTTTACCATTAGGTATGAGCGCTTGAGGTCTGCGACGCCGGGAGCGCGACTAGACTTCCGCAAAAGGCACTTCGCGTCAATTTGCACTTGTGGTTTGAATGGCGCTATTGGTAACAACGGACATAAGGTCGGCGCCGGGGCTGAACGGCTCGGCAGCGATTGGCCCTGAACGTTCATTTCCGTCCCCAATTTTGCTGTGACGCACAACACAGCGACACTCTGATGGCGGTGTGATAGGGTGTAGTTTTCGTCCCTTGGGGAGGACGGGCCCACGAGGCCTGAAAAGCGTCGGGCTCGCGCACGGGGACAGGTTGAAATCGCTTGGTGCGGTTTAGTGGGGAGAACTTCCCATGGTCTATCAGATCGGTTCTGAGACGACCGTCTTCACGGCCACCACGGCGATTCCACCTGAGCCACTGGTCGTTAGTGTTCCCGTGGATAGTGCTTTTGCGATACTTTGGTCAACGCTTGGAGACAATTTCAGTACGAAGGGAGAGCTATTTTCACAGTCGGGCGCATCCATAGGTCCGCTCGCTTTTGCAGCTACGGCAACTCCAAATCCAACAACAATTGCCGTTGAGTCCCAAGACGGCGTTGCTGCGCAGGTCGTGCTTGTTGCTGTCGGCTCACCACCACTAATCCGGTTTGAGTTTGAAATAAACGAGTCAATTGGTCCATCATCCAGCTTTTTTCCGGTCGCGGGACCAAGCGCTCTCTTTTTTACGGTCGCGGGACCAACTACAGACACTCTCAGTGGCGTCGCACTCTCAAATGGTAGCGACTTCGCTACCTCGTATTATGACCAATCGGCAACGGGAACGACGGTAGAACTCGCGTTTGGCGCTTCCATTCCCTTGAGCACGATTACGGTTGCCACGGCAAACGTGACCACGGCACTTCCAACCCAAGTTATTCAGCTGACCGGAGGAAACTACGTCGTAGAGTGGGACGCATCCAACGGCCTTCAGCTAGCTGCCGTGAGCGCTGCCGGTACGGTCGACCAAATTTTCTTAACTGCGACAAATACGCAAGTGGGCGAGTTTGCAATTGCCCCTACTCTAAACGGCAACATGGCTCTTGCCGAAAGTGACAATGGGGCGATTGAATTTGGCATCTTCGGTGTGAACCCATTCAATCCTGTGGCCGCATTCAATTTACAGTCAGGGCTGGTTACTATCGCTTCACCTGCACCAGGATTAAACATAGCGCCAGCTGTTGCAACTTTAGCGAACGATGATTTTGTCGTCGCGTGGTATAATGGAACTGCTGGTCAGATTGAGGCGCAGCTTTTAAGCCCGACGGGCGCTTTGATTGGATCCCCGTTTCAGGTCAACACTAATACGACCGGCGTAACACCTAACCTTTCGGTCGCGGGCTTAGCGAACGGAGGTTTTGTTGTAACCTGGACCGACGACACCGGGCTGGCTGCGACAGTCGAAGATCAGATTTTTTCGCTCGCACCGCCGACGGTGGCGTTTCCGATTGCCAACAACAGCGACATCACGGAAGCGGTCTATATCGGCTATTTCGGCCGCGCTGGTGATCCCTCAGGCGATGCCTACTGGGTCGGCAAACTGAACAGCGGTGCCATTTCCATAAGCGGCATGACCGAGTCATTCTCGGTGCAGCCCGAGACGACGAACCTTTACCCCTTCTTCGCCAGCCAAGCTCCCGGCACTGCTGAGACAATCAACAGCAGCAACGGCTGGAGCCTGTCAGTGCCGACCAATATTTATAACTTCATCAACAGCGTCTATGAGGACCTTTTTAATCGCAGCATCACTGCCGACTCCAGCAGCGTGGGCTTGAATTACTGGTCATCGCAATTGCTGATGAATGTGGGAAACCCGCTGGCGGTGGCCAACTTTATTCTCAATGTGATTGGCGGCGCGGAAGGCTCCGACCAAACAACTTTGGTGAACAAGGTGACCGTCGCGGATTATTTCACACAACAAATGGCGGCTGACGGATTCAGTTTCGGCTCGTCGGCTGACAGTGTTGCCCATTCTGCGATTGCTTCAGTCACCAGCAGCGCCTCGAGCGTGACGGCTGCTGAGGCTGCAATCAATTCCTTTTTGGTGCCTCAGGGCTTGTAGCACTCAAGGATGGCAAAAATCTTCGGTTCAATTGGCTCGCCAACGAGTTGATCGAACAGCGCAAAATTGCTGCCCTGCAATGACTGTCGCTATTGGCAGATATTGTTGCAAAAGTCATTTTGCACTGCTGATAAAAAATCTCTGGGCTCTAGATGCGATTTTGGAATAAATATGCGAGGGGCACTTAGCGTCAATTCGCTGCGCCGCAAAACTTGTCGCCTATTGGACAAGAGCAGACATTGACAAGTGGTCTAGGTCGTGGACTCATTAACGCGCAGCCACAGCCTGATAGACGCAAGCTGGACGAAGGCAAGGTAGTTGGCCGCCAGCTTGTCGTAGCGGGTCGCCACTCGCCGACAATGCTTGATCTTATTGAAGAACCGCTCGACCAAATTTCGGGCACGATAGAGATACGGGCTGAAGCAGATCGGC
Source organism: uncultured Alphaproteobacteria bacterium (assembly GCA_963739075.1). Taxonomy (GTDB): domain Bacteria; phylum Pseudomonadota; class Alphaproteobacteria; order Rhizobiales; family Xanthobacteraceae; genus Pseudolabrys. Next base: position 159,908 of record CAVTZC010000007.1, read on the forward strand.
TCGTTGCGATTGCATCTTGGCGGGATGTTGGCCCAAACGCCTTTCTCGGCGGCAAGGGCTCTGATCCAGTCGGCGTCATAACCACGGTCGGCCAGCAGCATTGTCCCCGACTCAGGCGGGATAGCAGTTTGCCTGCGAGCCGGTTATCGTGCGCCTCACCGGCTGTTTGCGCGAGCCGGATCGGCAGGCCGTTGTATCGGCCAGCGCGCGAATCTTGCTGGTCAATCCGCCGCGTGACCGGCCCATGGATTGTCGTTTGTTCCGAATGATGCAGGCGGCGTGCTGATGGACGCGCACGATCGACGTATCGATCATTTGCACGGCCGCGTCATGCATGGCAGCCAGCGCTTCCATAATCCCACCCCAAACGCCCGCCCGTCGCCAGCGAATGAAGCGATTGTAGCATGTAGTATAGGGCCCAAAGCTCTCCGGCAGATTGCACCACGGCGCACCCGAACGCAAAACCTAAAGGATGCCGTTGAACACACGCCGGTCATTTACGCGCGGCACGCCGCGCGGCTTGTTCGGCAGGAATGGCTTGATGGCGGCCCATTCATAATCGGTAAGTTCGTAGCGCATGATTCAAGGCTCCGGTTTGGGAGCTTGAATCACGAACCGGGCGATGCCATCAACCCGCCCCGGCCCCTCATGCCAGATGCCAATGCCCTGTTTTACGAGGCACAGCGGACATGGCGGGACCTGCAGCTGGCATCGTCCGGTCGAAAATGACACGACAGCGACATTGGCTGTGCATTGCGGCAATGGTTTTGATACCGGTTTCAACCCCTATCAAAGTATCCATTTAAGCCAATACATTGCTGTATCCTGAGCTTGGGCGGCCGCCATGAAGCGGCGAGTGCATAAGGGGGCATATGGTGCGATCCCGCGCGTTGAGATTGATAATATGTACGGCTTTTTCGGCTCTTTCTGCAGTCGCAAGCGCACAAGCACCTGGGGCAGTTGTCCCGGCCGGTAGAATGGTCCTTCCTCCGGCCGCTCGCGGGATCTACATGTGGCCGTACGACTGGGCGGTCAAGAAAGGCGACTTCGACAAGGCCCTTGCCATTCCGGGCGTCGCCGGAGTCGGCGTGCACCTCACCTGGTCGGAGATCTCGCCCGCGATCAAGAAGTATGACTTCACGGCGATGGACCGCCAGCTCGCGGTGGCGCGTTCGCGCCATCTAGCCGTAGAGCTCGCGGTCTCGGCGGGCCAGGGCATTCCGGATTGGATGTTCACGCCGCCTCCGGCCGGTCTGGGTCTCCAGCGCCTCGATTTTGAAATCACGTACCACGGCGGCGTGGAGCCCTGCCACAAGGTCTCGATGCCCACGCCCTGGGATCCCAGGTACCAGGACGCGTTCGCCGACATGCTGGCGCAGCTCTCCGCGCATCTGCACTCCACGGGCTACGACCGCGACGTGGCCCTGATCAAGCTCACCGGCATCAACACCCTCACCGAGGAACTCGCCCTACCCAACGAGAATCCCGCCGAGTCGCGCAATCCGAACCCATGCGTGACGGACAGCCCGCGCATCTGGGCAACTGCCGGGTATCGACCCTCGCTCGTTATCCGCGCCATGAGAGGGATCGCCGCGTCGTTTCAGCGCTCTTTCCCGGACAAGCTGGTAATCCTCCCAATCATAGTCATGGGGGCCTTGCCGCCCATCGGCGAAGACGGGCGGCCGATCCCACGGTTCAAGGCAATCGGACTCAACAACAAGCTTCTCGACGACCTCGTGCGTACGGCGACGCGAGGCGCTCCCCGGGCACTTGGTGTTGCAGGACTGCTTCCTCATCGGCGATCTGCCAGCGGACCAGCGGACCGTGAACCTCGCGCGTGCCAACAGCCTACCGATCGCGTGGCAGACCAACATATGGTTCGGCAAAATCGGCAAGGGCGCTGCTTGCGGTGGACGAGGCAACAGCTTCCTAGAGAAGCTGCAGCACCCGATCGCGTGCAATGAGAAGTCCTTCCTTAACCTGCTCCACAACGGCATGTATCCCCAGGGCGGGTCAGGACCCAGCCAGAACGCGCTGTTCATTGAGGTGTTCCCGTCGGACGTCGTCGACTTCCCCGGCGCGATCAAGGCCGCGCACGACGGGTGGAAGCGCTGACGTCGAGTGCTGTCGCCGACGAGATTACTCACACTTGTGCATAGAGCCGCAACTAGCTTTGCAAAATGCTCCATGGCGACATCGGGCTGATCAACCACAATATCGGCAAATGACGTCATTCGTTGCGACGCACCATTGTGGTCGCAATTGGAGTAAGCGGACAAACAAGGGTGGCGCCTTTGGCCAGATAGGCCGTCTTTGGCCCTTGGGTCACTTCAACCGATCGCGGATTTTGTCGATTTATTACTCTGCTTGACTGTGCGGCGGCAACGTGAGTCCGTTCCTGGCACATCGCGACATTTCGCGGCGACGCGGCAATTCGGTCGCTTTCAGAGCGAAGCGGACATTCAGCGCGGCGCGTTTACCGGATTTATGAGTACGCGGCCTAAAACCATAAAATCATCCCATCATCGCCGGTGACGTAAACTCGTGGGTGTAAGATGGTGTTATGGGGGCACCGCTAAACGTTTGGTGCCCCCAGATTTGCTTGATTGCCCCCTTTTAATGCAGGAACGAGTTTGTCGGCTCGACTAGTTCGGACCCCGGCTTGGATCCAGTCCCGCAAGTGCCAAAAGGCTGTGCTGTGCAAAATGCAGCTATGGCAAGGCCAGCCAATTTATTGGCCTGCCTCACGTCGTCCATATCAGAGTTGGTGAACTCACCAATAGAGTCGGCCAATTCGAAACGATCCGAAAGAACACGTTGAAGTGTAGTACTGTGTCGCGCATCAATTTGTGACACTCATAATCTAATGCCCCGACCGCTTGAAGGCCAACTTCGGAAGCGAGATGCGCAGCCTTCAAAGCGTCCTCAAGGCGATCGACGAAAATGTTGTTTCTTATAGCACTGCAAACATCTCGGTGACTGGAATCCCCAAGTGTAACTGCAATTACCTCGTCAGGCATCACTACAGCAGCGAGCGCAACAGTCGCAGCGCGCAAACGCACTAGTCTTTCGACAATCTCGATGTCATTGAGCATATGCAACGTTTCAATAATAGGATCGGATGATTGGTCGTGAACGTCTGACCGAATTGTACATAGGAACAACAACTGCGGTTTCATTTTACTCTTCCAGAATCTCACACGACCGATGGAAATTTTAGCGTTTGAGTCAAACATAACGTTGGCGGGGTAACCTCGTGGCTAACATCTGAGATGGTGTTATGGTTTAAGGTACGCACTCGTAAACGACTAGCCACATGGCAACGCGGATGCACCGCCTGATTTTCGTTTTCGGGAGTAAAGCGGACATCGCGCAGACTTGTCGGAATGCCCGCCATTGACGCCGAGCGAACATTAGGAGACGCACTTTTAATCGCCTGCGCTATTTAAAAAAATATAGGTGATTGCAATAAATGGAGATTCGCATCTATCCTATACTAAATACGCGACGTTTAGTGGCTTACTTAGGGGAACGTCGCGCCAGTTTGCAGTCCGCTGGACATCATCCCTCCGCCCAACTTGTGGTTATGCATGGCGCTTCAGGCATCTTCGATCGTTGACGTGCGCGCGGCGCACAAAGACACCACGAGGGTTGCAACGTGGCTGCGCGGCATTGGCGTGCGACAAGTACGGCTCGCCTGCGGCCTCGTCATGTTCTCATACATCTTCTCGCATTTCTTTAATCATGCGCTCGGCAATATTTCCTTCGCCATGATGGACGCATGGCTGCAGTGGCATATCTGGTGGTGGCGCATCCCGATCGTCAACTCCACGCTCTACACCGCGGCTGTGATCCATTTTTCCCTCGGGCTGTGGGCTCTCTACCAGCGGCGGCATTTTCGCTACACGGTTGTCGAAATCACTCAGCTTGTCTTGGGCCTGAGCATTCCGCTCTGGCTCGCCAGTCATTTCGGAGTCGAGCGGGTCGCGGGTTGGGTCTTCGGGCGCGTTCCGACCACTTATGCGTTGCCGCTGTTCGGCTATTGGGTCACAAAACCATACATGATCGTGGTGCAGTTCGTGCTGCTGACGATCGCATGGACGCACGCCTGTATTGGGCTTTATTTCTGGCTGCGCCTAAAGCCGCTCTTCAAATGGGCGTGGCCCGTCTTTTTTGCCTTAGCAGTGCTGCTGCCGCCGCTCGCGATGCTCGGCGCACATCAAGGCGCGCGTGAGGTTATTCAGCTAGCCAAGCAGCCGGAATGGCGGGCCCAACATCTGAACCCCATACCACCGGCACAGCGTACGGTCATCGATGAAATAACTCTGTTTTACTTTCCCATCGGCTACGCGACCGCGATTGCGCTGGTGTTCGCCGCACGCGGAATGCGCACGGTGCGCGAACGACGCCACGGCATGTATACCGTGTCCTATCCGCACCGGCAGGTGCGCGTGCCGAAAGGCATGAGCGTCCTCGAAGCGAGCCTGCGGTTCAATGTCCCGCACGCCAGCGTCTGCGGAGGCCGTGCCCGGTGCTCGACCTGCCGCGTTCGCGTCGTTAGCGACCGCAGTGCGTTGCCGCGACCTTCGGGACGCGAGGCATTCGTGCTGGCGCGGGTGGGCGCCAGTGCTGATCCCTCGATCCGTCTTGCCTGTCAGCTGCGACCGCAAAGCGATATTGCCGTGATTCCAATCCTGCAGCCGAACGTCGGCGCCGGCTTCGTGCGCGGCCGTCAACGTATGCACATCGGCGAAGAGCGCTACATCGTCAGCATGTTCGTGGACATGCGCGGTTCGACAAAGCTCTCGGAGGTACGCCTGCCCTTCGATATCGTCTTCCTGATCAATCGATTTGTCGAAGCCGTCTCACGGGCGATCACCGACGCCGGCGGCCAACCGAACCAGTTCGTCGGCGACGGCGTTCTCGCGCTTTTCGGGCTCGACGTCGATCGGGCGACCGCCTGCCGGCAAGCGCTGCGCGCCGCCTCGCTGGTCGCCTCGAACGTCGCCTACTTGAATCACCAGTTTGCCACCGAAGTGCGCGAGCCCATCACGTATGGCATTGGCATCAATGCAGGCGAAGTAGTCGTCGGCGACATCGGCTTTCGCGGTCACACCGTATTCACTGCGCTCGGTGACTCCGTCAATGTTGCCTCGCGGCTGCAGGACATGACGAAGACCCTCAAGTGTAGAGTCATCGTGTCAGAAGACGTCTGCAAGACCGCGGGTATCGCTGCCGATACGCTGACGCACATGGATGTCGAGATTCGCGGGCACGAAGAGAGGATGACGGTGTACACTGCGGAGGATCCAACCGTGCTCGCGAGCCTGCTCGACCCGCAAGCTGAGTCCGACGAAGCGTTTTCCGAACCCGCGGGGCCGGCGTAGTTAGGCAGTCCTGATGGTCGGTGAGGAAATTATATTATCGTCGCTAAGCAATTTGCCGAAACTACGTTTGAATTTCGACTGCGAGTCGAACAATTGGAAGCGACTCTCTGCTAGATCTCTTTCTGCACGAAAATTACCGCACCAGCTGAACTTCACAAAGATTAGATCGATGGGATGGAGTGCCGCTGACGGGATCGCGAACGGTTGCATCGACCGTCAGGTTGAAGTTGGTGCCGGTCGGATTGAACGGATCGGAATCGAAAACTCCTAATTCATCGCATCGTTGCCACCAGCCATGCTCGCCGACGACAACGCGTGGGTCGAGTTTTTCGCTTAAACGCGCCCGGGCTCGCATTCCGCCAGCCGGGGTGCGCACGTCAACCCAGTCGCCGTTTGTGATTCCGCGTGCTGCGGCGGTCGCAGGATTTAGTTCGATCTCCGGGTGTAGTGCGCGCTTGCGCAGACTCGGCAGTGCACGATGCTGGGTCTGACAAAAGAGGCTGGGCTTGGCACAGGTCAAGATCAACGGGAAGGAAACAGCCAGGTCGGAGCGCGATACCGGCCCGATTGGCGGTTCGACAAAGTCCGGCAGGGCCGGATAACCGTGATCGAGGAAGGTCTCGGACCAGAATTCGATTTTCCGCGACGGTGTCGGAAAGCCGCGCGGGTTTCCTTTGTCGTCTCTCGCCGCGTGCTTGGTGTGACGGGTCGTCAACGGTTTCCGCAATCCGGCAGGCTCAGCTCGAAGCTGATCCAAGGTAATGCCGCTCGGACCAAGCTGATATCGGTAAGCCGCGTTGACATCACCGTTCCAGAAATGCTCGCCAAGGCCGAGACGCACAGCGAGGCCGAAGATGAAATCGGTGTCCGACCGTGCCTGGCCCGGCGGGGCAACGATCGCCTGCCGAAGCTGAACGTGCGATTGTGCATCTTCGTTGATCTCAAATCCGACCTTCAGAGCTTCGCATTCGAAGCAGGACGCCACAGGCAGCACGATATCGGCAAGCGCGGCCGTGGGTGTCATGAACAGATCGGCATGGGCGTAAAAATCGAGCGCGGCGAGCGCGGCACGTCCGCGAACAGGATCGCCCCGAGCGAGCAGCAGATTAGTGCCGAACCCAATCAGTCCGCGAACCGGATAGGGGATACCTTCCAGAACAGCGCGGTAGAAGTCCTGAGGGGAGACGTGGTTCCAGCGCGCAGGTCCAAGCGGGCGTTCGGCAAAACCGATCGCGGGGGCAAGCCGCTTTGCCGCAGGCAAATCTTCTCCGGTGATTGAACTGGCCGGTACGGCGGGGAACAGCACATTGCCTCCGGACGCATCGAAACTGCCGGTCAGCGCATAGAGCATCGCCATCGCGCGGGCGGTTTCCGTGACGTTAGCGTGGTGCTCGTGCCCGCTGTAGGCGTAGTAAGAAACCGGCCGGGAGTGCCAAATAATGTCTGCAGCTTCCTCCAGTTGCCTGCGAGGAATCCAGCATGTCGCTTCAATCACTTCGGGCGTATACCTTTTGCATAGCGCCGCATAGCGTTCGAAAACAGGCTGGCAGCTGATTGAACCGTCAACAGTTGCGATAAGGTATTCGCCTCGCAGGGCAAGATGCTCGCTGGGCGCCTCGTAGCGACCAGCGACTGGATCATAGCCAACGATACAGTTGGTCAGGGAATCCCAAGCAACAAAATGTCCTGAGCCGGTGGAGGAAACTAGGTCTTCTGCTTTCAGCAACCTATTGGTATCCGAGCGCACCAAGAGAGGTCCATTGCTCCACGCGCGGACGAAATCCTGATCGAACCACTCTCGCTCGATCATGATGTTAGCCAGACCCAGCGCCAGCGCGCCGTCTGTTCCAGGACGCACGCGCAGCCAGATGTCGGCCTTGTTGGCCAGTCCGACATTCCGCGGATCAATTACGATCAACTTCATTCCGCGTTTCAGGCCCGCAACCGTCGCGGTCGCATGGGTTATGCGCGAAAACGAGGGATTATAGCCCCACAGGATCAGACAGCCAGATTCGGCAATGTCCGGCATCGCGCCGCCACCGCTTCCGGTCGCAACGCTGCCTACGCCGAAGACGTAGCGCGTAGCAAAAGCACGTCCCCAGCCGCACAGGTCGAGGTGCGATACCTGGTTGGGCGTGCCGAAAGCATTCATCAGTCTACGAACGAAGACCGCGGAGTCCGCGATAGCTGTTGTCGAGGGGGACGATTGGCTGAAAGCGACCGCTTGAGGCCCATGCCGCTCCGCGATGCCGCGCATGGCGGCAGCGATCTGGTCGAGCGCCGCATCCCATGAAATTTCTTCCCATCCCGGGTCTGCGTCGCCCTTCGGCCGTGTTCGACGTAGCGGCCGCTTCAGTCTATCCTTGTGATAGACTAGTTCAGGAGCCGCTCGGCCCTTGGCGCAAATTGCCGCGCCAGTGGGGTGCGTCGGATCGGGGTCTAGACGCGTGAATCTACCATCCGTTACTGTCGCGACAGTTCCGCAGCGGGCGAGGCAAAGACTGCAGTACCCTTGCACCTGACGTTCTTTCGGGACTTGTGCTGACATGCGCAAACTCCCTAGCGGCAATGGAACCTTGAGTGTGGCCGCATCAGGTCTACCGCAATCGTGCCCAAGCGAGCAAATATGACTTCCGCTAATGGTACATCGCTGCGTTCACTGTACTGCAAAATCTAGGACCCTATTGGGCCAACAGCGGACAAACGGGCGCTCACCAACCTCGATTAATGAGTACGCGGCCTAATGCGCGAATGGCAAACTTGCGCCGCTTGTTTGGCCGCTGACGCTTGCGCAGTCGCAAGCCCGGACCGCCGCGGTTCTCGTCGATGAAGTGGACTTGTCCGCATTCAACTCGCGCATGTCCGTCGAGCAGAAAATTCAACAGCGCATCAAGTCCCTCCCAACTGCGGGTCTGTTTTAATACTTAGCCCGCGAAGTTATATTGTATAGCTTAAATTGCAAAACCAGGGGGATTTCGTTACCGCAGGTTAGATGCCCACCGAGATGGTCGTAGGCAGTGATTTCGGGAGGTGTTATGCGTGCGTCAGCTCAACGAACGGCCACGTGAGACCTTGCAATTCGAAACCCCAACAGAGAGATTTAACGCCTGTGTTGCGTCGACCGGTTGAGCCAGCTGTCCAATAGGCGGAACAGGGGATTTTTGCGAAGGAACAGGGAAGTTGAACGCAAGAACGGGGAAATTGAACCGGGTATAGTCCAGATTGATTTCCGGATAATGTTTCCGAATGGAACTCGGAATAAATCCGACTTAATCCGCGCAGCCGACGTCCGAATTGATCGAGGCTGATCTTTATCGACCCTACACAAGGAGATCGAACCATGACTCAACGATTATCCGGCGTTTCGGACCAAGAAGCCGAAGGTGTTGCCAAGGACATTATTGGCGGCTCAAATTTGTTGCTCGGCCGCACCTCCAATTTGGTGCGCATTCTCGCCAACCATACGCCTTTCCTCGGCCGCTGGTTCCTAGGCCTCGTTGCAGCGGTTCGCCAACCGAATGTCGGCGCGGTATCGGATGTCCGCCTGCGAAACATCGCGACCATCAAGACCTCGATGGTCAACGAGTGCAAATACTGCGCGACGCACACCTCGATCTACGGGGAAGCGTTGGGTCTCACGCAACCGCAATTGGAAGCCCTGCAGAGCGATGCCTATCAGTCGAGCCCGCTGTTCGATGAGCGCGAGAAGACAGTCATCGCGTGGGCTGAAGCAGTCACGCTCAACACAGCGAAACGCGACAACGTACTCTGGAAGACCATGCGCCGTCTGTTCACCGATGCTGAAATCGTCGAAATTACAATGGCGTCGGCGATGTTTAACATGATCAACCGACTTAACGACACGTTCTGTACCGAGCTCGAGACCACCGAATACAATCGCCGTCAAGGCAATGCCGTGAAGGGCGTGACCGTCGAAGATATCGAGGCTTATGCAAGCCGATTTTCTGCATCGGGTAAGGCGCAGCGGCAGCACGAGAGCTCGGTTGCTGCAGAGTAACGTAACCAAGCCGAACTCTTAAATCGAGCTAGTCGGGAGCGCCAGAACGCAACCACGAGCCCTGAGTTAACATTCCGTCTGGACCAAGGCCGGACCCCGATCAATCGGCAATAATGCACCTCCCGAGGCGGCGAAAGTACGAACGAGGACAGCATGGACCACGGCATCTGGGCAACTTGGTACGATCTCGCCGACAATTCGCGCGGTCGCTTCCTTGATTGGCTGCACACGCATTACCTTCCTGAGCTCCAGCAACGGCCTGGTTTTGCCTGGTCGGCGCATTACCGCAACCAAGGCGGCGGCACTGCCATGCGTGCATTGGGTGACGATGTGCTTACCCGGCCGCAGGAGGACATTGGCAGAGGCAGTCAATACTTGATGTTGGTGGGCGCCCCCTCGCCGCATACATTCCTGGCACCATCGATCCTGGACATCGAAGCATCAGCCAAATACCGCGACATGCTAGCGCTCCGGCAGGGCGTGCGAACCGCGATCTTTGCCGAGGAAACCCAAGTCAATGGTCCGGCCATCCGCTATCGCCCGCAGGGTTCGACGCCGGGGCCAGCCATCCAGATGGGCAGCTTCCGCGTACGCAGCGTCGAAGAGGAATTCGACCTTGGATGCTGGTATGCTCAATACCGACTGCCGCACATGGCCCAGATGCCCGGATGCATCGCAACGCGAAAGCTGGTGTCCGTCGCCGGCTGGGCCAAGCACGCGATTCTATATGAGTTCGTCTCGCTGCAGGCGCGGCTGGAGAACTTCGAGGAGCCGCACGAGTCGCTGGCAATGGATCAGAAGCAATGGACGGGGCGCGTCGTGCGCTACACTATTCATACGCCAGGTTCGCCGGTGGTCGGCGAGCGCACCTGGCCGCCAGTATCATAATTCCACGCTCCGGTCAGCGTCGGATCATCATCTGACGCACGCGAGCTTTTGACCCGCTTGGACGCTGGTCACCGCAGACCCTATCCAGATATCTACCGCGCAGCTCCAGTTCTGGTCGATACCATCGGAGTGTCGAACTGACTAATCTGCGGCAAGTACGCTTCGATCACATCGAGGTGCTAAAATTCAGCGGACCGCCATCGCCTTGGCTCTTGCGAACGCCCTGCTTGGCTTCCAGGTGCGATGGCGGAATGATAGCATTCAGTCAGGCACTTGGTCATTTGGGGGTGTCGGGCTAGATCTCTTCTGCACATTAGGACGTTCATGGCCGAATATCAGCTCTATTGCATCGCCCAGTCCGGCAACGCCTATCGCGTCGCACTGATGCTCAATTTGATCGGCGCCGATTGGGAGCCAATCTGGGTCGATTTTTTCGCTGGTGGCGCCACCCGTAAGCCGGACTACCGAGACAACGTCAACGAAATGGGTGAAGTGCCGGTGCTGGTGCACGGAAAGAAGAAGCTCACCCAGTCGGGCGTGATTCTTACTTATCTCTCCGATCTCACCGGCAAATTCAAACCGCAGGGCGAGGACGAGCGGCTGGAAGCGCTGCGCTGGATCATCTTCGACAATCAAAAGGTCAACGGTTATCTGGGGCCTTACCGTTTCTTGCGCAATTTCGCCAAGCCTGCCGGCGATCCGGCCGTGATGGCATTTCTGAAAGGACGCATCGACGCCAGTCTCGCCATTGTCAACAAGCGGCTGGCATCGCACGCTTATCTACTGGGTGACCGACCAACCATCGCCGACATTTCAATGACCGGGTATCTTTATTATCCGGCCGAAGAGTTCGGCTTTGACATCGTCAAGGATCATCCAGCGATCGGGCCGTGGCTCGACCGCATGAAAGCCTTGCCTGGTTGGAAGCATCCTTACGAGTTAATGCCAGGCTATCCGCTCGGCACACATTGACGGTTTGGCCGAGCGCCCCTAACTCAATAAAGAACTCGCGCAGGCCAGCAGTGAGGAGCTAACTATGAGTAATGTTCATGATACGGGCGGTATCGACGAGACCCACGGTGGGCTGCAAAAGCTTTACTTCGTATGTTTTTCCAACCCCGCCCGTCCGCCAGCTGAACTGGAAGCCAACTTGGAAGCTCATAAAGCTTACTTGAGCAAGCTTGAGCGTGAAGGAAAGCTGCTCGCGGCCGGGCCATTGCTAGGCGACGATGCAAAATATGACGGCACTGGATTGCTGGTATACCGTGTGTCGCAACGCAAGGAAGCAGAGGCTATTGCGCAGAGCGATCCGTTTCACGCCAAAGGCCTGCGTACCTATACGCTTAAGCCCTGGCAAGTTAACGAAGGCAGCTTCGACGTCCGGCTGTTATTTTCAGAGCGGCGCTTCGACTTACCATAGCGTGGCATCACCTTAAACTCACTATTCACGATCGGCCGTTTTCCCGACTTGCAACGCACGGCCGGTCCATACAGCTGTGCCAGCTGACATCGCGCTCGCTGTTTGAATTGAAAAACAAATCTGCCAACTGAGGCCGCCTTCACGAACAACAAGATTGATTTTGTTGCATTGAGGGACACGGCACCGAGCCATAAGAACAAAATACGCAGCAGTCCCCCGGTTTTGGCTTGAGCCGCTCCCCACAGCCCTTGCAGTCATAGAAGAATTGGCATGCGTCCGTAGGCATTTGCTCGGTCGCCGCATAGCCGCACTTCGGGCAGGTTATTGTCGATTGCTCAATCATAGACGAGAATCCGTCTTGGAAAAACTGGTCTAGGAAGATTTATGTCACACCAATTAGCGTCGGCAATTCTGCCAGTGATTGAACCTCTCGGTCGGGGGCGCCTGGCAACCGTTCCGGACGCTGGCTGTAACGGTTGCACCACACAACCCTCATGCCGAATGCGGAAGCGGCATAGGCATCCCAGGCGTTTGAGGACTGGAATGAGATTGCGGATACCGGAACGCCAAGGCGATCGATGGCCAACTGATAAACCTTCGGATGCGGTTTGTAGACACCTACTTCTTCCACAGACAGCACGGCATCAAGTAGCGCGTCCAGCTTCGCCGCCTTAATGACGGCGTCGAGCATCCCCGGCGAGCCATTCGAGAGAATTGCCGTCCGCATGCCAGCCGCCTTCAGTCGCCTGAGAACGTTCGGCACCTCAGGAAATGGATCAAGCGTCAGATACAGCGTCATCAACCGTTCGCGCAGACCCGGCTTGTCGATGCCCAAGGTTTCGAGAGAAAAGTCGAGGGCATCGCCAGTTACCTGCCAGAAATCCACATGGAGCCCCTGGGCGGCGCGAAGCCAAGTGTACTGCAATTGCTTGTCGCGCCAGAGCCCCGTTAGTTTGTCGATGTCGTCGCCCAAGACGTCGCGGCATTTTCTGGCCGCGGCGGCGAAGTCAAACAGGGTGCCGTAGGCATCGAACACGCATGCCTTGATACCTGTCAGCACATGTTTTTCAGCCCGAGCCGTCATCGGATGAATATCCTTCGCGTTGTGCCAGCCGATCTAAAACCGCGTCGTCAGATTGGTCAACCATTGGGGCGAAGCTGCAACCAGCACTGTCTCGATGAATTTATCAAGGCGGGTAATTGCAAGCTCACCGATTGCGATGAGCAGAATACCTAGGCCAGCCCTGGCGAAATTACCTGCCGACACGAGAGGATTGCGCCAACCAGCCATTGTTTCGCGGGACAAAAGGCCGAGCAGCAGCAACGGCAGAGCCGCGCCAATTCCAAACATAGTGGCGGCGCCTTGCGGCAAGTTTTGCCCTTGTGCGGCAAGCGAGCAGCGTCATATTGGACCATGCACCGCGTAACGGTAATAACCATTCGATCACGTGACCTTGATGGACAGGTGAACGACCTTTGTATAGCCACCCCCGTCGCCACTTCGTATTGGAAGGAGTGTCGCTTTTTCCGATTGACGCCGTTGGGGAGCATTTATGGACGATCAGACCCGGCCGCCTCTGAAAACGCGCACTTTGCTGGCGCAAGCCATGGGCGCCGGCGATCCCGTCACAAAAGCGTTAGTGCCCCCGATACATATGTCGGCGACCTATCTCCGCGATGCCGACAACGGCTATAGCGGCGGCTTTGTCTACGGCCGCACCGACAATGCCTCGGTGCAGCAGGTAGAGGCGTTGCTCGCCGCGCTCGAAGGCGCCGCCGAGGCGATGACCTTCGCCTCCGGCATGGCGGCGGCGACCTCCGTATTTCTGGCGCTGGAGAAGCCGACGCATATCGTCGCCTCACGGGTGATGTATTGGGGCTTCCGCTCCTGGCTGCAGAAGATCGGCCGCTACGGCCACAGCATCAGCTTTGTCGAGACCTCCGACCTTGACGCAGTGCGCGCTGCGGTGCGGCCGGGCGAAACCGGGCTATTCTGGATCGAGACGCCGAGCAATCCGTTGTGGACGGTCACCGACATCGCGGCGATGTCGGAGATCGCGCATGATGCCAACGCCGTGCTTTGCGTCGATTCGACCATCGCCACGCCAGTGTTCACGCGGCCCATCGCGCATGGCGCCGACATCGTCGTGCATTCCGCCACCAAATACCTCAATGGCCATTCCGACGTCCTCGCTGGCGCGCTGGCAGCGGCGCGCGGCGGCGAATTCTGGGACCGCATCCGCGAGGTGCGGGCACAGAACGGTGCACTGCTCAGCCCATTCGAGGCTTGGCTTTTAATGCGCGGCATGCGCACACTCGAGGTGCGCGTACGCGAACAGGCGCGTACGGCGGCGCTGCTGGCTTCCCGCCTCGCCGCGCATCCGTCGTTGTCGGCGCTGCTTTATCCCGGCCTCGCCAGTCATCCCGGGCATGACATTGCCGCACGGCAGATGAGCGGCGGCTTCGGTGGCATGCTGTCGCTTCGGCTCAAAGGCGGAGAGGCTGCGGCAATCACGACGGCGGCGTGCGTGAAGGTTTGGAAACGGGCGACCTCGCTCGGCGGCGTCGAAAGCCTAGTCGAGCACCGCGCCTCGATCGAGGGCGAAGGCACGCCCTGTCCCGCTGACCTGTTGCGGCTATCGACAGGCCTCGAAGATCCCGATGATCTGTTTTTCGATCTACTGCGTGCGCTCGACGCCGCGGCCTAGATGCCGCTGAACCAGTTGAAGCCTTCCTTGCGGTAATAGGTGTCCGGAAAGACGTTGGTGACTTCCATCGCCACGATCCATTTCGCGTTCTTGAAGCCGAGCTTGGTCGAGGTGCGCAGGCGCAGCGGAAAACCGAACGGGTCGGCGATCAGCTGTTTGGCGTATTTTGTCGCCAAAATCGTCTGAGGATGCAGCGCGCTCGGCATGTCGATGCTTTCGGTATAGCCGTCGGCACAGCGGAAGGCGATGTATTTGGCCGTGAGATCGGCGCCGATGTGTTCGAGGAAGGAGCGCAAATTGGGCCCCGACCACTGGCCGATGTAATCCCAGCCCTCGACGCATATGTGGCGAATGATCAGCTCCTGCTCCGGCAGCGCGTAGATATCTTCAACAGTCCACGGCTTCTTGTTTTCAATGCGGCCGGAAAGTTCGAGCTTCCAGGTCTTGCCGTCGACCGGCCGCACGTCCTCGACCTCGTAATGCGCGTTGAAACGCGGCGGAATCACCACCTGCGATTCCGAATAGGTCGGGGCGAGGTGATTGGGGCGAAAGATGGCCGCCTGCACCTGGTCGTTCCAGTCGGAGACCGCGCGCAGCACGGTCTGCACCTGGCTGTTTTCGCTCACGTCGCAGCCGGTGAGAAACGTCAGAGCGCCGAGACTGACGGCCCCACGCAAGATCTTGCGCCGGTCGATCTGCTCGATCAGGCGGCGGTTTTCCTTGAGGATGTCCTGATTGACCCCGCCTTTGGGCCGGAAGATCGAGCGTGATGGTGTGCGGATCATGACGCGCTCCTATTCTGCCGGCTCGGGCTGGGGCTGCGCGCTCACCTCAGGCCCGCCGGTGACCATCGACACCAGCGTGCGTGGCACCAGTAGCGCCAGGGCAACATGCACGACGAAAAACAGCACGATCGCCGACATGCAGAGAAAATGTACGAGCCGCGCGTTCTGGAAGCTGCCGAACAGTGACAGCAATTCGGAGAACTGTACCGGCTTCCATATGGCGAGGCCGGAGACGACCATGATGATGCCGACGCAGATGACGCCGATATAGAGGAGCTTCTGCACGGCGTTGTATTTGGTTAGATCGTCATGCGCCAAATGGAAATGCAGCGTGTCCTTGATGGTCTGCATGAGCTCACTCCAATAGACCGGCAGCAACATGCCGCGGAAACGCCCGGTCATAAGCCCATATGTGAGATAGGCGAGGCCGTTGAGCGCGAAAATCCACATGCCGAGAAAGTGCCACTGCAGCCCATGCTGCGCCCATTTGCCGATGGTGAGGTATTCGGGGAAATGTAGCCAACCGAAGATGACCTCGTCGTTGTAAATCTTCCAACCGCTGCCGATCATGATGAAAATGGCGATCGCGTTGGTCCAGTGCATGACGCGCAGCGGCAGAGGATGAAGCTTGCGGGGGTGAAGCGCCACGGGAGAAACGTCCTTGCACTAAGTTGATGCACGAGGTTACGGGCGCCGCACCGCGGGGGCAATCGCAGCCGGGTCAAATTCTCGTGGCCAGCCCGTGACGGTGGATAAAATGCCCGTGTGGGCGCGCACAAAGGCAAGAATTCGTGGCAGGATCGGCGGCGTTCGAGGGGACCTGCATGCCCAAGGCAGTGGTAATTTTATTGACGGTACTGGCCTTGATCGTGGTGCCTTCGCTGCGCGCCGCGCCCATCGATCACCCTCTTGTTGTCGCACAGCAGGCAGCGCCGGCGGGTGCCGCCAAAGACGACGACACGAAAGACGACGATTCACTGGAAGCGAAGTATAACCGGCGCTTTCCACAGCCAACCAAAGTCGGCCATCTCATCGGCCTGCCGGTGCTCGATGACAACGACGTGACGCTCGGGCACGTGCGACAGGTCGTGCGCACGCCGGAGGGAAAAATCGAGCTGATAGTCTCCTACAGCAAATGGTTTGGCTGGTTCGGCCGCCCGGTGGCTGTGCCGATCGAAGCGGTCACCATTCTCGCGCTGCAGCTCGATTCGGTCGACATGCAACCGGAAGACTACGCAGCGGCGCCGACCTGGATGCCGGGCAATGATCAAATTCTTTCCGACGGTGAAACCATCCGCGTCGCGCTCGGGCGACGCTGATCACTTGGCGCGGTAGATCCTCCAGCCGGGCTTTTCTTCGGCCAGCGCGTAATACGCACTGTTGGCGAAGGGATCGTCGCGCCAGGCGCCATCCTGCGCCGTCAGCACCACGGTGCGGCATTGAAAGCCCGTCGCCAGATCGCGCACGTCATTGGCGCCGCCGTGGCCATCGAACACGCGCTGGAATTGATCGGCGATCTGGTCAAGGCGCTCGTCCGGCAATGACGAGAAAGGCACTACCAAGTTGCTGCCGGCGAAGCAGGACGCGCGGTTGGCAAACAGCGCCCAGGATATATTCACTGGCCACGGCGTCATGTCGGCCATGAACTGGGGATTGTTGGCGACGCGTTCGGCTGTGCCCGTGTGGCGGCGCACCGCGGCCCACAGCTCCGGTATCGCGGCAAAGGCCTTGCCGGAGGGCGACGGCGTGCCGCGCCAATTTTCGACGACGAGTTGGAATGAGCGCGGCAAGGCGAGAAGCAGCAACGCCAGCGCTAGGCCAGCAGCAAGTGGCGCGGGCGCGGCAAGCCAGCGGGTGAGGCCGGTGGCGGCAAAGATGGTTAGGACGAAGATGGCGGGCAGCACCGCACGCCAGGCGAGATCGTTGTTGTCGCTGAAAGTGATGGTGAAATAGCCGCTGATGAGAAGGCCCATGAATGCCAGTACCAACAGTAGTTTCGTCATCAACAGCGCTGGTTCGGCGGTGAATTTGCCGCGTAGCGTGCCAACGAGCGAAGCGATTCCGGTGATGTAAATGGCGGGAAATTCGATCACCAGCAGCGCCATCCAGTAAGCCGGAATGTCCAGCGTCTGCCGCACCGCATCCGAATCGGGAAAGTCGAGCACCGAGAATGGCGCGAAGGCAATCGGGCTGCCAACACCTCGTCCCGCCGCATTGAAAAACTGATCGTGCAGGAAGGGATACGCAAGAACCACGGTCATCAGGCCGGCGGCAATGGAATAGGCAACAAACCGCAGACGAGTATTGGCGGGCATGCCCATAAGCAAGATCAAAGTCATCGCCGGCGAGGCCGCGGCAAACAAAATGCCGCCGACCCAGGTCGAGCTTTCGTAACCGGCGACGACGACCAGCGCGAGGACAACGAGCGTCAGCAACGATGGGCGACGCGCAAGCTGCAGTAGCAGCAAGCTCGCCAGCATGACGCACGACGTCGAGGCGATGTGCTGCGGAGCCCAGCTTGCCTGGAACAGCCAGCCGGCAAATCCCGTCGGCGGTGAAAAGATCGTGTAGAAATTCTCGGCGCCAAACACCGCCTCTAGCACCGGATGCAGCGAGGCGGCAAAGACAAGAGGTACCACCCAAACGCCCGCCGCGGCGCGGCCGCCGATCCACACGGCAACACCCATCATCAGCGCCACCGACGAGAATGTCGTCACCGTCGACAGCGCGATATCGGCTTCCCAGCCATTGACGCCCGGGAACAGCCCGAGCTCGGCGGCGCTGAAATGCCAGAGATAGTAGTAGGCGAGACCCTGATTATGCTGGACCTCGCCGAAAAACGGATTGTCCGGCGGCAGGCCGAGCCGCGTCATTTCGTCGATGATCGCGACTTTCGAGTGATCGAAGATCGGTCCAGCCAAGGCGACTGCGTCGCCGTAAAATTTCGGAAACACGGCGGAGGCTGGCACGACGGCGAGCAGAGCGGCCAGCACGTAGGCCCAGGGCGGAACGCGGGCGCCGGTGTGATCGTTATCTGCGGACTCCGGCAAACGAAGCGCGAGCAATGCGAAAGCAAGAAAGAGCAAGGTAACAAGCACAACAGTAAGCGGCGTGAAGCCAATCAGCCGATAGAGTGGCAGCGCCAGCGCGCTGTGCACCGCCCAGCCAAAAGCGGGTGCGACCGGCAACGCCAGCGCTGTCGGCATCAGCCGGTGGCTCAGGGCCAAGCCGACGGTGCCCCAAAATAGCAGGGCGGCAGCGCAGCAAAGGAAAACGTGAAGAATCGACGGCATGGCGCGGGCGGCTCACTTTTTATTGATCTTTCGTTGATTTGGCGAGTAGTTAAGATTGCCATCTTTCGCCGAGTTGGAAACAATGTGAGTGGGTCGATTAGGGGACGACGCATTTGAGCACGGTCGCACTTGCCATCACATGCAAAACGCCGATGAGCGGCGCATCGAAGACGCGGCTGTCGCCCCCCTTGCGGCCCGATGAATGCGCGGCGATTTCCGCCTGCTTCATCCGCGATCTTGCGCGCACGATCGCCTCTCTGGCCGAAAACGGCGGTGTCACCGGCTACGCGCTTTATACGCCACGCGGTTCAGAACCTTCCCTGCTCTCCCTACTGCCGGATGGATTTAAGCTTATGCCGCAGGTCGAGGGCGGTTTCGGGGAGCGGCTTCTGCACGGCGCCATCGATCTTCTCGCGGCGGGACATAGCGGCGCCATTTTGATCAATTCGGATTCGCCGACCCTACCGGCATCTATCCTGCGTGAGGCCGCAGACGCGGTGCGCCGCGGCAACAATGTTGTCTTAAGCCCAGCCTATGACGGCGGCTATACCCTTATCGGCCTGTCGCAGCCGTATGCGAGGTTGTTCGACGAAATCCCGTGGAGCACAAGCGACGTCTACCGGCTGACGCTAGAGCGCGCGCGCGAGATTGGATTGCCCGTCGCGACGGCGCCCGGCTGGTACGACGTGGACGATGCCACCTCACTACGCATGCTCGAGGCCGAGCTTGCCGGCGAGCGGCCACCCTTCGCGGCAATCGCGGGGGCAGAGGCGCCGGCGACACGGGCCTTCATACGCGCGCGAGCGGCCGCAGCCTGAGCCATGCACTTTCCCTCGGTCGACAAGGTGGTCTGCGTCATTATCCCGTGTCTCAATGAGGAGACGCCGATCGCCGACGTCGTGCGCGAGGTGAAGGCGCAAATGGTCGATGAGGTGATCGTCGTCGACAACGGCTCGACCGACCGCACCGCCGAGCGCGCTGCGGCGGCGGGCGCGCGCGTGGTGCGGGAGCCGCGCCGAGGCTACGGCCGTGCCTGCGCCGCGGGCGTGAGCGCGCTGCACGGCGATGTCGAGATCGTTTGCTTCCTAGACGGCGACGGCAGCGACGTGCCGAATTTCTTGCCCGCGATCGTGCAACCGATCGCGGACGGCGAAGCAGATTTCGTGATGGGCTCGCGCACGCGCGGGCGCCGCGAGCCAGGCAGCCTGACTCCGCAACAACTTGTCGCCGGCTGGCTCGCCGGGCTGCTGCTGCGGCTGACTTACGGCGTGCGTTTCACCGACATGTCGCCGTTCCGGGCGATCGCCGTGGGCCGCCTGCGCGCACTGGGCATGACCGAGCCGACCTATGGTTGGAATCTGGAAATGCAGATGCGCGCGGCGGCGGCGCATTGCCGCATCTTGGAGATCCCGGTCGATCACCGCTGCCGCCGCGGCGGTGTGTCAAAAGTGTCCGGGAATTTCGCCGCGGGGCTGCAGGCCGCATGGAAGATCGCCACGACCTTTCTGCGCCTCGCCATGATGCAGCGGATGGCGTGATGCGCGTGCTCCTCACCGGCGGCGCCGGTTTCATCGGCCGCCATGTCCTGCGCGAGCTTACCGCGCGCGGCCACCTCGTGCGCGTACTCGACTCGCTACGCACCGATGTGCATAACGCCGATGCCGCGACGACACTCGAAGGCGGCGAGCTGCAGGTCGGCGACGTGCGCGACGCCGCTGCGGTGGCGGGGGCGCTTTCCAACATCGAGGCCGTCATCCACCTCGCCGCCAAGGTCGGGCTCGGCGTCGACGCCTACGATCTGCCGGACTATGCCGACTCCAACGATTGCGGCACGGCAGTACTGCTGGCTGAAATGGCTCGCTTGAAGATGACGCGCCTCACGCTGGCGAGTTCGATGGTGGTTTACGGTGAGGGATTCGCGCGCTGCGCGGAGCATGGCATGGTGCGTCCGGCGCCGCGCTCAGAAAAAGCGCTCGCCGCCGGCCAGTTCGAGCCGCCGTGCCCGATCTGCGGGAAACCCTTAAGCCCGTCGCTGGTCGACGAGACTACGCCATTCGATCCGCGCAACGCCTACGCTACAAGCAAGGTCGCACAAGAATTCTACGCTGGCAATTGGGCGCGCCTGACTGGCGGGGCACTGACCGCGCTGCGCTACCACAATGTCTACGGTCCGGGCATGCCACGCGACACGCCATACGCCGGCGTCGCAGCGATCTTCACCTCAGCATTACGTCGCGGAGAAGCGCCGCAGGTATTCGAGGACGGGTGCCAACGCCGAGATTTCGTTCACGTTCGCGACGTGGCCAAAGCAACGGTTCTCGCCTGCGAAAAGCAGGAGCGCGGCATCAGGGCCTTCAATGTCGGGTCAGGAACGCCACGCACCGTCGGCGAGATGGCTGCCGCGCTGTCCGAGGCACTGAAAGGGCCGAGGCCGGTCGTCACTGGGCGTTACCGCCTTGGCGACGTCCGTCATATCACGGCCGATTCATCCCGGCTGCGCTCCGAACTGAGTTGGCAACCGCAAGTCGAATTCCGGCAAGGTATGGGCGAATTGGCGAACATTTAAGTCGTCTCGCTAGATAGGCGCGGACGTTCCCACCTTGTTCTTTGCGTGGAAAGCCGACGAGGCGTGCTTAGGCAGATTTTCGATCGCTGCTGTGGGTGGCCCCGTGACGCAGTCATTTTATTCAAAAATGTAAAATCGATATACGGGCACAGTGCATTCCCGCGAAAGGAAATCGCAGACGCTATTGTGTTCGTCTTGCCCGTGAAAGTTGATAGTCAAATACACGCAGATTTAATGGACAGCCCCCAATCGAATTTTGTCCTATTTTAAGTTGGGCCATCGCCAAAATTCCCAATTAAGCAACTGGATTCGTCAAATTATGATGCTGGGATTCAATGTGGATTGAGGATTGCAAGTAATGAAGGACCACCACGCCGTGATTGGAATGCTGGCCGGAGCTGCCGGTGGTGCCGTAGCAATTGGCATAATGGAAGCGTTTTCCACCCGCGCCGCCATACCGCTTATGGCCATTCCCTTTGCTACCTCCATAGTCCTTGTCATGGGGTCGCCAGAGGTGGAAGCAGCTCAACCTCGGGCCCTTATCGGCGGTCACATCGTGGCGACGATTGTCGGCCTTATAGTGGTGAAGATCGCAGGGCCTGAATTGTGGGCTGCGGCACTCGCAGTCGGCCTTGCAATAGCAGCGATGCACGTCACGCGCACATTTCATCCGCCAGCCGGGATTGATCCGCTGCTTGTTGTGGTGAACAGCATGTCCTGGAGCTTCTTGCTTGTTCCCGTCGCGGTAGGCGCGGTTCTGCTCGCGCTATTTGCATTTATCTGGCACCTCCTCGTCCGCCGTTATTCATGGCCAACTCGATGGTGGTGAGCCTTACGCATTCACGGTGACCAATTCCGATTTGGGTTTTGTGACATGTCGCCATATCCAGGGCCGGTCCGCTTTACCCCTTCAAATCAGACATTCGCCTGCACCATTGGCGTATCCATTAGGTCCCAATACGCGACACCCTTTTCGTGATCCTAAAAGCGAAAGAGGTCACCAACCGACGCGGCCTCTCCGAGCTGCACACCATAGGATTATCTGGCAGAGGGGAACGGGAAAACAGGTTATGTGCGCATGGCGTGCGCTTTACGACCGCCGCGCTCGATGGATGATGGGGCTTCGTCTCGGGAAATCAGATGGGCAGCGAGATCAAGACAGCGCTCGGCGAGCATGGCCGCACCGTCGGCAAGCTCAACGGAATTGCGTACGATTTCGACATTGCACTCCATATCTTCGTGCGACCAGCCTCGCGAATGAGCGATATAAGGGAATTGTGGAAATATAAATCCGAGCTCCGCGAAGAAACCCAACATCTGACCGGCAACCGCCTGAATATTATCTTGTCCGCCGACAATAATAAATCCGGCGACTTTGTTACGTATGAGAACTTGATCGCGGATCGTTATCGCATTTTGTACGCAATTGAGGCGCTCAGCCATTTTGAAATAGAGGGAAGAAGCGGTACCCCATCTTATCGGCGACGATATGATGATGGCATCAGCCCAATGCACCAAGGCTTCATAGACCTGATCCATCTGATCGTTGGCATCCATCTGCGTGATTGAACACGGCCAAGTGCAGGCCCGCGCAGCTTTTGAATAGTAACCCTCACAGTTACGAAATTTAAGCGCGTTCAATTTTATCATTCTCGTCTCAGCGCCGAGACCCAGGGCCGCTTTCATTGCGTGTCCAAGCAAGTGGTCCGAGCCCGAGAAACGAGGGTTTGCGGCGTCCATGGCCGAAGTGGAAATTCCCGCAAGCCGCAGTGGCCCTGACGCACGGTCCACTTTTCGTGACAGGGGGTGGGGAGCATGCGGCTTCTTGTTGCGTTTGCTGCCAGCATCGAGGTTCACAAAAACGCGGCCGTCCTCGACCTTCATGGGATATCCGGGGATGCAGTCGTCTTCGAAGCCTGGCTCTCCAGCCCCGCTGCAGCGGTGAAATTTCCAATTATGCCAAGGGCAGATAATATAATCGCCATCCAATCGGCCTTCTCCAAGCGGCCCACCGACATGGTTGCACGTATTTGAAACGGCACCGAACTTTCCGTCCATGCACGATATTGCGAGCTCTATACCCATGGCATTAACGCGCTTAAGCGGGTTCTTGGAAAAATCTTCGGCATGGCCGATATCGACCCAGTTTTCATCTTCAGCCATAATGATCCATGCTCCCAATTGTTTTAGCCAACCCCCGCCAGCGGGAAAAACCGCAACCACGTGAGATCATGGCCGATCTCGTTTTTCCAGGATAGTGAAAAAAGGACGGCCTAATGCCCGGGGGGATTGCCGAAGAATTGGATTGGCGGCCCCTTCGGAGCTTCGACAAGGTTCGGCTGCGCGAAGCCCGGCTGCAAGCTCACTATGCGGTGCAATGGCTCGCGCGAGTTGCCCGCGGCTATATCCCACCGCAGCCTGACGACGGTCACACTAGCCTAAAATGGGTCGGCGCTCTAAACGGATTTATAACGCACCCGCTAATAAATGGCACGCGGCTGAGCTTACAAGTGAACAATCTCACGCTCACCTTGCGGGAGAGCGATACGGCCGCGGCCGTCGAATCGCTTTCTTTAAGCGGCCGCTCCAACGCACAGGCACGCCAGTGGCTGGGCGAGCATTTTAGTAAGCAAAATCTCGATACGCGGGCTTTGGACGCAGATTCTCCCTACAAGATTTCTGCGCATGCAATCGCTCAAGGAGCGGTCTACGACGCAGTTAAGTCGGCTGAGGCCTTGATCGAGCTTGCAGCATGGTTCGCCAATGCGGCCAATTTACTTGGTAAAATACATAAGCAAATAATTGAGCGTAAGCTGGCGGCCTCGCCGGTGTGCTGTTGGCCGCACCACTTCGATCTCGCTACTTTGACGATGCTTCCTAAACCGGCCACCGATGAGACCGGATATGTCGGCGTTGGACTTTCAACGGGCGATGAATATTATGATGAGCCTTATTTCTATGTGTCAGTGTATCCTAGACCCGATCGTGCAGCGCTACCGACTTTGCCGATGTTCGGCCATTGGCACACCCACGAATTTATGGCCGCCATTGTGCCGGCTCACAAGATTGTCGCGGAAAAACATCAAAAGATTGAAACCGAAGAATTTTTGCGATGTGCGATTGATATAGCGCTAAAAATTCTAAGTTGATCGCAAGTTGGGCGCCGCATTCGTCTTTTGCATTTGACGTTTCGAACATCGTGAGCCGGCGCGAGCACCGGTTAGCCGGTTCTTGTCCCCCGGGATCACTTTGGGCTGACATCTGCCTTCGCGAGGTGGAGGCCCTTCGCAAATCGCTTCGTCTGCCAGAATGCGATTGCCATGCCGGCGGAGATCGCGGCCGTGATCATCGGCTCGATCCACTGCGGTGAAAAGTACGATTGGCGTGCGACGACGTCCCCGACGAAGGTCGAAATCGCGCTGATTGTCGCCTGTCGGCTGACACTGTCATTGTTTCGGTCCATCTGTACCAGGAGAGCAACGGCGACAGCCGCACCAACGCCACCGCAAACCGAAGCGATGCGCGCGTGGTCGAGGCTGAAAGCGGTTGGAAAATCGCCGCGCGACATCACGAGAATACAGGAAAGCCACGCACCGAAGAACTTTTCGGCGGCACGCCGAGCAACGCCGTTCACTCCAAAACCGGCGCGAGCATGGACAGCGCTGAAGTAAAGACGCGCCATTAAGGAGCCCCTTCTCACTCGGTGCTAGATGAACCCGCAGCGTCTGTTTTTTGAGGCCGCAGCGAAATTAGCGTAGCAAGACTTTAGCCCTGGTCAACGCCGCTACACGACGCATCGCTCGAAAGTGAGAAGTCGTGATCACGTGGATTAGTTGGCGACGCGGCAATAAACAAACTAGCGACCGCCTTAATCAAGGTCCTGTCCAGCTCGCCGCGGGCCAGCACTAGACAATGTCCGCCATGCCTCCGATATCGACTACTGGCAAAACACGTCGCTATAACTCGTTCAGCGGGCCATAGCCGCTTCCTGCCTGCTAATCGCGGCGCGGGACTAGGAATGTCAGTTGAAGGCGGTCCTGGGCTTGCGATAACAATGACGTGAAAGCTTGCGGCATTGCCGGCCGCATCCGACCCTCTTAGCGTTTCATATCAAGTCCGCCGGTGCAACTGCGGGTCGTGCAAAGGGAGAAATGCCATGCCCAGGCTGCGTTACATCGAGGACAGCGAGAAGACGCCACACACCCGCGAGCTGATCGAATCCGCGAAAAGGACCGGCGCGCCCGATCCGCGAGTGGTCAGCATCATGAGCCGCGCCAAGCTCGGTATCGCTTGGGTCGAATACTGGAACAAACTGCTCTACCACGGCGTACTGCCGCACAAGCTCAAGGAAATGTGCAGAATCAAGATTTCGGTGGCACACCAATGCGGCTATTGCTCGACCGTGCGCTCGAATGTTGCCAAAGCGGAAGGGCTAACCAAGGACATGATCAACGACCTGTTCACTTACTCAAGCAGCAAGTGTTTCACGCCGCGCGAAAAGGCGGCGCTACGCTACGCCGAATTATTTAAACAAGGCGAGCACGCCATCGACAAGGACGGGGTTTACCAGGATCTGTCCATGCATTTCAGCGACGAGGAGATTATTGAACTCGGCCTATTCTGCGCCGAGGTGGACGGCGTCGGCAAGTTCGTAAAGTCGCTTAACGTTCTCAGTTGGGAAGAGGCCTGCGCGCTCGATCCGAAACTTACGCAAGGCGCGGCTGCGCAGATGGCCGCGAAGTAGTGTACCAGAACTCGGACCGCCATCGGATGGCGGACGGTGGCGAGCGCCGGTGCCTCGCCCTACACTTAATCACCGGAGAAGTGTCGGCAAGAGGATCTCATGCTCAAACTTTATCACGGCCGGACGTCGGTGTGCTCGGTCAAGGCGCGGCTGGCATTTGCAGAAAAGGGCGTGGATTTCGACAGTCAACTTATGACGTTGCAAGGCGACCAATATGATCCGTCCTACATGAAGCTCAATCCAAATGCGGTGGTGCCAACGCTGATGCATGACGACAGGATCATCATCGAGTTCGACCGTGATCATGCACTACGTCAACGACCTGTTCCCCGACCCGCCGCTGATGCCGCGCGACCCTTTCGCCCGCGGCAAGGTACACATGACCACCAAGCTGATGGATGAGTACGTGCACAATTGCTGCACCGTGCTGACTTTCGCGACCGCGAACCGGCAGAGCCTCTTGAAGAAAAGCGCTGAGGAACTGGAAGTCGAGCTGGCCAAGTCACCCAGCAAAGCGCGCGCCGAGGTCAAGCGGCAGGTCTATCACCATGGGCTGGACGCGCCGGTCGTCGTTGACGCCTTGCGGCACCATCAGAGATTACTTGACCGCATCGACGCCGCGATGAAGGAGGGGCTGTACATCGCAGGCGCCGACTATTCACTCGCCGACATTGCCGCGACGCCCTACATCTGGCGGCTGACCAAGCTGCGGTTGTCGCGTCTTTGGGATGATCGCCCGGGCGTGGCACGCTGGTATGAGCGCATTCAGCAACGGCCGTCATTTGCCACGGCGGTGGAGGGGTGGCTGACCAAAGCCGAGCATGACCGATACGACAATTTCGAGCCCGACCCTTGGCCTAAAGTTCGCCTGCTGCTGCAAGCGGCGTAGAAACGACCTTCCTAATCCGTAAGCCCTGACTGGTGACCGATCACGGCCGGCCCGTTTTCGCCCTCAGGGCCCGCCGGATGACGCGTGGGAGCACTTGTGGCCCGGCCCGGTATCCGCCATCCCTGACCCGGCTTGGGGCTTACCACGATCATCTGGTGGGACCGGAACCGGCGGCGCCGATCCGGCGTCGGGTATAGCCCTGCGGTCGTCGACGGCCGATTTTCTCAGCCAATGTAACCGTTGCCTACCTTCAGTCGAAATACCTAAAGGACCGGCATCTGTCTCGGCAATTGATCCAACCGCCGTCAAGCGGGACCATGCGCGCGACCAGTCAACAGAATGTGATTGCACTTTATGAATGCTCGCTACAGGGCTCGTTTCCCTGCCGCTCCGCCATCTTGGGTGTTATCGTGGCGGCCTCTTCGTGGAGCAGGCGACCCGAGCGCCGCATGGACAATGTTCAAGCGAATGATGCCGGCGCGGACCGGCGCCGGTCGGCCTTGATGGCGGCCGCTCAAGCGGGTGATGGCGTCGCCTACCAGGCGCTGCTGCGCGACTGCGTACCAGTCATCAAGAGCATCGCGCGACGGCGTGGGGTTACGGCCGACAGCATAGACGACGTGGTGCAGGACGTGCTTTTGACCGTTCATCGCGCGCGGCAGACATACGACCCAGGCCGGTCGTTCACCGCGTGGCTGTCTGTCATTGCCGACCGGCGATCGATCGATCTCCTCCGCCGCATCAGCCGGCGGGACGCGCGTGAGGTCTACGCACCGCTCGCGTTCGAAGGCCATGCCGATCAGGCAGCCGATCCGGCGCAGGGGCTCGTTCACGCCGATGCGACCGACACCTTCGCCAGCGCGCTTGCGAATTTGCCGACGCGACAGCGCGAAGCGGTGCAGCATCTTGTGCTGGAGGAGCGCTCGCTCGCTGACGCCGCCGTGCTGACCCAGCGCACCAAGGGCTCGCTCAAGGTCAATCTTCATCGTGCACTGAAGGCGCTTCGCGGTCTAATGGAGCCAAAAGAATAAGGCCATGAATACATCTTCGAATAATGGCTCCGCGCAAGAGCGCCTGATACGGGATCTCGCCACCGATCTGGCGCCGGTGCGTCGGCTGCGGCCGCCGAGCGTGCGGGCGCTCGCATGGCTTGCGATCGTGGTTGCGACCGCCATCGTCCTCGCCATGATCGCCAACCTCTCGGCACTTGGGCATCGACTCATCGCCGCGCCGGACATGTGGCTCGCGGTGACCGGATCGGCACTAACCGCGATTTTAGCCGCCTTTGCCGCGTTCCAGCTCAGCTTGCCGGATGCGCGTCGCGCGTGGGCGTTGCTGCCACTGCCGGCGGCGCTATTATGGATCGTCGCGAGCGGCGTTGGCTGCCTGCGCACCTGGTTTGTGCCCGGAACCCATGCGGCCGACCTGAGTGAGGCGACCGATTGTCTCATCTTTATCATCGGATTGTCGGTGCCGCTGTCGGCGTTGCTCATCATGATGCTGCGGCGTGCCTGCCCGCTG
Organism: uncultured Alphaproteobacteria bacterium; assembly: GCA_963739075.1. Classification (GTDB taxonomy): domain Bacteria; phylum Pseudomonadota; class Alphaproteobacteria; order Rhizobiales; family Xanthobacteraceae; genus Pseudolabrys. Next base: position 188,127 of record CAVTZC010000007.1, read on the forward strand.
CATCCGGGATTAACGGCCGCGATTGCCGGGCTTGCCTCGGCCGCTGCGGCCGCGACGCTGCTCAATTTTTTCCACCCCTTCGACGCAGCGGCGACCGATCTCACGGTGCACACATTCGCGGTGGCCCTGGTTATCGTGGCAAATCGGGCCTTCAGCGGCCGCCTGCTCGCCACGAATTTTTTACGCCGTGACGTAACCAGCGCGGTGGCTCGCCCGAACTAGGAGCGATGGGGTCAAATCTCCATCGTCAACGTCCTCAGGAGGATCCAGCAATGACTATTTCCCGCATCATTATAGCCTTGTCCGCGGGCCTTATATCGCTCTCGCTCGCCGGTGCGCCGGCGGCTTTCGCCGACGACATGAAGAAAGACACCATGTCCAAGGACAGCATGTCGAAAGACACGATGAAAAAGGACGACGGTATGTCCAAAGACGGCATGGCCAAAGACACAATGAAGAAGGACGACGGCATGTCCAAGGACAACATGTCCAAGGACAACATGAAGAAATAACCTCTGTTGCGGTCGGGCTCGTGCATCCGTGGGTCCGACCGCTCCATATGCCTAATCCGGGTATTGACCGGTTAGGATGACGAAACAGGGTTGCGATGACCGTTGAAGCCATAGCCATTCCATCGCTGCGCGCACCCGTTGGATCCATGCTATCGCGATCCTGGTGATGCCTTCATCATGGACTAAGCGGGAGACAAGACATGACCAATAATGACAATGCGTGTGGCTCGCCGAGGACCTCAGCGGTTGCCCGCCTTCTGCTACTATTTGTCACTCTGCTAGTGTTGGGAACGACGTTCTGGCTTTCGCCCTCGGAACTGCGCGCCGCGGAAGTGGCTCGACTTATCGCTGCCCCGACACTCGATGAAACAACCGCACCCGGTGAGGCAACTGAGGTCGCTGTTCTCGCCGGCGGATGCTTCTGGGGAGTGCAGGGTGTGTTCCAGCATGTGAAGGGCGTGACAAGCGCCGTCTCTGGTTATGCCGGCGGCGACAAGCGAACAGCACATTATGAGACCGTAAGCTCAGGGACGACGGGCCATGCCGAGTCCGTGCAGGTCACGTTCGACCCGCGCCAGATCACGTATGGCCGCATTCTTCAAATCTACTTCTCGGTCGCCCACGACCCAACTCAACTCAACCGGCAAGGACCGGATACGGGCACGCAATATCGCTCGGCGATCTTCACGGAAAATGGAGAACAGGCAAAGATTGCTAACGCCTATATCGCCCAGCTCAATCAGGCTGGTGTCTTCAATGCCGCGATCGTCACCAAAGTCACGCAGCTTGAGGGCTTCTACGCTGCCGAGAACTACCATCAGAATTTTCTGGTCACAAATCCCAGCTATCCGTACATCGTGATAAACGACCTGCCCAAGATCGAGAATCTTCGGCGCGCTTACCCAGATATCTATCGGGCGGACCCGGTTCTGGTCGCCACGGCGGGGGCGTCGAATTAAGTGGCGGCACCCGAATGGCCGGGGGTTGATCTAGGATCGCGGTAGGGACGCGAGTTACCTCGCGCCCCCCCGCACAGTTTTGCGATCAACTACACCATCACCGTTGCAGTCTGGACACGTTTTTGTTTTCATGTGTTCCTCATGTGGATGTAACAATCCACTACTGAGAGCACTTTTCTCTCATCACTTTAGCATTCTATGGTAGGTTTCGCGGTCAAAAAGCGAAGTCGTCCAATAAATCGCCAACCGGCTGCTCGGGTTCTGGATCGCCGCTGTGTCGGCGACGAGCGCCGGATTGGCAACTGGGTCCAGCACCTTTGCCAGCAGTTCCACAAATTATCTCAAAATAAAAACCCAGATGTTGGCGTTCAGTTTAGCGATGTGAGAAGAAGCATAATGAGACGGCTGCTAGGTGGCACAACACTCCTCCTCGCCCTTGCCGGTTGTGTATCAGGTGACATTTATCGGGATGAACCGATCAAGCCCGCGCCGATAAACCAGAGCGGTCCCTCGGTAAACCAGAGCGGTCCCTCGGTCGGTCCTAGCCCCCAGAGCGGTCCGCAAAATTTGTCTCCAGCAGCACGCGCCGCTGCACCTGAAACAGACAGGAATGAGAGCAAAGGTGGCGCACTAATGGAATGTGTGACTAAATCCTGCAAAATAAATTGTTCTCCAAAAATAAAAAAACAGTTCAGACCAAAATGGTGCGTGAATTTTAAGGAGCCAGCGGTGGAATAAGGCGGTAACTGAGGCCTGCAATGATTATGCTGCCACCAATGCAAAAACCGTCTCCCATGACCCTCGGCAACATGCGCGCCAACGGTGTGCGAACGCTCGCCGCGTGGCGTCTCGGTCGCGGGTGCGACCATCGGGTTCGCTGGCTGTTTTTGTATTTTGAGCCGTATCCGGTTCGCACCGGTAATCTGAAGTAGGGATTCTAACGCTTTTTCTGCTGGCCTTTGCGAAGGCGGACGCCGGGTCCTCCGCCGTTCTCGTCGATAAATTCGATGCCGGCCAACTCAAAAGCCCGTCTAAGCACCACTAAAGACATTGCCGAGCACGATGTTGCGCGGATTTGCTGGGCAATAAATTCGGGTTGTTTGTCTCAGCGCTCGCGTAATGGGAACTATGGAATACCGACGCGGTGCGAACTGATGACCGGCTTATATGGGCTTGATGTTGGCGAACTTGATCACCTTGGCCCACTTCGCGGTTTCCTTGGCTATGAGGTTACCGAAGTCGCTTGGCGACCCCGGCAGCGGCGTGCCTCCCAATTCGACAAACCGCGACTTAATTATGGGATCGGCAAGGGCCGCATTGATCTCCACGTTGAGCTTGTCGATGATCTCGACGGACGTGCCCTTGGGCACGCCGACACCACCCATTGCGCTCGCCTCATAGCCCGATACGAATTCGCCCACAGTCGGGACGTCTGGCAGCGCCTCCGAGCGCGTTGCAGTCGTCACCGCTAGCGCCTGGAGCTTGCCAGCTCTGATGTGTCCGATGGAAGAGGCCATAACGTCGAACATCACTTGTACCTGACCGCCAAGCAGGTCGGTGAGCGCAGGCGCTGAGCCGCGATAGGGCACGTAAATCATGTTGATGCCGGTCATCATCTTAAACAGCTCGCCAGCCATGTGTGTCGAGTTTCCGTTGCCCGCCGAGGCCATGTTGAGCTTGCCTGGATTAGCCTTCGCATAGGCGATGAACTCGGGAACGGTCTTGACCGGAACCGACGGATTGACCTCCATGACGAGGGGCGTGCGGGCGGTGCTCGCGACCGGATCAATGTCGCGGATGAAATTGTAAGGAAGCTTCTTGTAAAACGTCGCGTTGATAAAATTACTCGCAACGACGTAAAGAAGCGTATAGCCGTCTGGTGGAGCTCGCACGACGAGTTCAGTGGCGACAGTGCTGCTAGCGCCCGGTCTGTTGTCAATGACGAATGGCTGGCCGAGGCGATCAGACAGCCATTGGCCGATCAGGCGCGCGCTGATGTCGGCTGTTTGGCCGGCGGGAAAGCCAACGACAATGTGCACCGGCCGCGTCGGATAACTTTCCGCCCAGGCAACACGCGACACGGCCGGGAGCGCGGCAGCCCCCGCTGCCAGATGCAGGAATTCTCGGCGGAGAAGTTTCATCGCGTTTTCCACCTAACATGAACAGATCGCCGTCTCAAAAGTAGATTGCGTTGTCGAGGTCGAGTGCGCCCCTCACCGCCTGGCGCGACCACGAGCCGGTTTGGGCGCGCTATCCTTAGCCGCGGGTCTGAGCCGGACGCCGGGCGAGGCACCATTTGTAAACTCGACACCGGCTGTTTCTAAAGCACGTTTAAGCTACTGTCGGCACCAAATGTAGGCGTGACGATTGCCAGGCAGGTCTCGCTTTCGGCTCGACGGCGTAGGCGCAACAGCCGCAAGGCATGCGCGAATTATTGGTTAGGCCGCGGCTCGCTTAGTGGAACGTCGCGACGGTGCTTTCTTCGGAGGCGGAAGAAGCAGATCTGCCGGCACTCGGAAACGGGCACGCAGACGCTGCACCATCGCCATGCTCAGCCCCTTTTTGCCACGCATTACTTCACTCACGCGGCTTGGGGTGCCGAGGAGCGGGATAAGGTCCGCTCGCGTGAGACTGTGCTGATCCATGAGGTGGCGGATCAGATCGGCGACGCTCGCCGGCCGGCGAGGCCATTGCTTTTCCTCGTATGCAGCGATCAGGCGCGCTTGCGCCTCCAACCGAGCGACGTCGGCTGGATCATTCGAATTCCAAAGCTGATCGACGAGCGCGCGGGCACGTACAAGCTCGCGATCGCTATCGATCAGAATGAGGGTCGCATCCATCACACGGTCTCCGCATCGATCTTATCATACTCGGCATGGGTCCCGAAGAATCGGATTGCCAGAACTCCTGCCTGATATTGTACGCCTGCAATCAATCTGTAGTCATTGCCCTTGATGTTGAACACCACTCGGCTGCCCTTAAGAATGCTCGCCTTTGGATATGATGCCTTCACATCCTCCGGGGTGCGCCACTGAGCGCGGCCTGCTATGGCAAGCCAAGCATTGTACTGCGTCCGTGTCGCCTTGATTCCCTTGTGGCCGGCGTGAGTTTTGAAGTGACGCTCAACCACGTCGGTACCGATGACGAACATTTTTAATGTATGGCACGAATTTCCAAAAATTGGAAGATCCGGAGAGGCCGTTTGCCTATAGGTGTTTGCGCAGGCGCACTCCGGGGCCACCGCCATCTCGTCGATGAATTCGGACTAGTTGACGGCCTCCTCCCTCAGCAGGGGACATTATTTTTTCGAAAAACAACCCCATGCAAAGTAAGTTTGTGCGCGGCTATTTGGACCGTGTTGGCCGCTGACGTTTGCGCATTCGCACCCCGGCGCCGCCGCCATTCTCGTCGATGAATTCGACGCCGGCCAACTCCAAGGCGCGCGGACTTAAAAACCGCACTGCCTTAGTTAGCCAATCTTTCGGGCCTCCCATGCCATCACCGTCTGCTCTGCCACCTTCTCTCATCAGCGAAATTTCGTTAAGTGCGCGCTTTTGCACCATCGCCAATGCCGCTGCATAGAAAATCCTGCCATCGCTCATCATCCCCAGCTTCGTACAAAATGTAGGCTACCCATGCCACCGCCTGCGTCCACCATTCGCGTCGCGGTTCGAGCACCTTCTCCATAATGAGCACCTCACGCTTCTTGCGTGCCGCTTGATTGCCCGTCAGCACCGCATCGACCACGTCGCCAGACTTCGAACCAACTATCTCCAGAAAGAAGTAGTCATCGATGAGGTCAAAACCATCCGCCAACAGGTCTTCGAATTCGTCACCACGAATTCTACCACCATCCTGGATCTTATCGAGTAGCGACGACACACTTATAAGTTCAGGTTGAACTGATGTGACGCCTAAGGCTTCAAGAAACTGCACCAGCCCAAACGGCGGCATCAAGCCGGTCTGATGCCCGAGAGCCAGAAAATGGCCGACCGCACCTCGGATGAAGTCTGGAGGGATGATAAACTGATCCATAAGACCTGCTTCGACAAACGTCTGGTCAATCTCCTTCTGCGTCAATCCTTCGCGCGCCCAGGCATCGCGAACCCCGAAGCCGTGCTTGAGCACGAGGCTGCCCAGAATATTCTTGTGCTTATGACGGCAATGCGCGAGCAAGCCAATTGCACCGGCGCCGTCAACTGCGGTCGTCACCAGGTGGCGTATTTCAACATCATCCCATTGTGCAGGCGACACGCCTTTCCTGCGTGCGGAGGCAATAGCAGCGTCAAGCGCAGCGCGGCTATCCTCCGGTAGCCAATTCCGTATCGTGATCATACGGCGCAGCATAGTCGGCGTGACTTTGCCCTTGCGCGCGGCGTCCTCGAGGGCGTTCGCTATGGATTGCCGAACGGATTTCGCCGGATCCAACAGCCAGCCGATAGAAGCCTCAATGGCGGCTGCCTCGCCGGAAAACAGGAGTGCCGCTGCCATAACGGCACGATGCTCATCTGGCACTCCTTCCGAGCTCTCCGCCAGCACAGAAAACAGCGCGAACACGTCACCATCTACTTGCTTTACGAGATCGGCGACAAAGCCAAGTAATTCAGCGGCACATAAAATCGCCAGTATTTGTTTCGCCAACCTCTTCGAGCAAATGCTCGACAACTCCCCGCAACTCGTCACCAAGATCGAGCTTGGCAGCGCCAAAACACTGAACGAGAAATAAGAGATTGGCAAAATCAGACGCTCCGGATTGGCTCGCTATAATTAGCCGTTTGCGAACACTTTCTGCAAGGTCTGACGCAGTCTTATAGCCCGACTCTATATCAAAACGTAGCGCTTCCAAGGCTTGGCTGAACAGAAAACCAAATGAATCAAGAAGGGGCTTGTTAAATTTCTTTTTCGACGCTTCCTCCAACGCGAGTTCAAGCAGATCAATCGCAGAGTTCTGATAACCCGCAAGCGCCTCAACTGCTTGCTGCGCATTCCTGGATACGCGGCCGCTTGAGATATCTTTCTGCGCGAGCCGCGCCAGCCGGATGATTTCCGTCTTCGTCGCCTTCATGCCAGCATCTCCAGCGAATCATGTGGATATTGGATGAGTGCCAACATTGGTAGCTCAGGATCATCGGCCTAATCAACGCAATGCGATCCATTGAAATTTGGATAAGTGGATAAATTTGAAACTGCCGCGCGAGCAACGCTCGCGTTGGTTTTGGTGATTTAGCTCGTCGCCGTAGGCGACCAGGCGCTCAACCGAGCGGTCACCACCTAGTGACCGCCTAGAGGCTGCACCTGCCCGTCGAGCAACTCACCGCACGACTGGAACAGGGGTGGAAACTAACAAGGCCCCGGTCTCGGATCGGGGGCTTCGTTGTCGTAGTGCTGGCGGCCGATTGTTGATTACTTGGCTTGCTTGGCCCGCTGACGCTTGTCGAGACGGAACATCGGCGGCCGTCATTCTCGTCTATGAATTCGGCATCGTGGCGGAAAGGTAAATCCAAATCAGCCCTTCTTGCGCTTTTTCTGCTGGCGTTTGCAAAGGCGGACGCCGGGCCCGCCGCCGTTCTCGTCAATGAATTCGACGCGGGTCACTTTATTGCCGCTGCTCTTGGCCGGTAATTCCGCTGTTGCTCAGCCAAAAGCGACATCGCCAGCTTGGTATCAAAACGCTTTCTAGAAATTGAACATATCCATAAGGTCGCCGATAGCCGGACCGTTGATTGGCACATAAGGATTGCTATCCGCTGCGATCGGATTGGAAAGATTGTCACGGCTTCGGTTGCTGAGAGGCGGCACGGCCCAGTTCTTTTCAACGAACTTTAGAATCGAGACGTGATCTGCATAGCTGTGCACCACGCGGCCACCGGTGGCATAGGGGGAAACCACGATGAGCGGAATGCGGGTCCCATCGCCGAAGAAATCGATCGGCTGGATGTAACCCGAATCCCAGTAGCCGCCACCCTCGTCAAAGGTGACAAAAATGGCGGTGTCGACCCAAAGTCCCGGCTGGTTTTGTACCTCGGTCACGATCTTACGAACGAACGCTTCGAAGATGTTGATCTTCGAAGACCCCGGATGACCGTCGTTCAGGCGGTTCGGGTGGACGAAAGAGACCGCCGGCAAAGCGTCGTCTTGAATATCGCTATCGAGATCGGTCGTGTCCTTGATGTGCTCCCTGCGTAGCGACGCATCCGTCATGATCGACGGAGTGTATTGCAAGAAGTTGCAAATCTTACAGTACAGACTGCTGCGCGGATCGCGCAGATAAGCATTCCAGCCCTCACCGTAGTATCGGAACGATACATTCTTTTTGAGCAAGGCATCGCCGATGGTCGGGAGCTTCGCGGGTGGCAAGGTGTAGGGCCTAAGATTGACGGTGCCGTCACCCAAAAACCCTGGAAGATAATTGTTGACCAGGTAAGTAACGCCCTGGTTCGCAATTCGGCTTCGGCTTGCTGGGCAGCGAGTTGAGATAATTGATGATCGGCGCAACCCCGGGCTGCGTCGGGTCGGCGCAGGCCACGTAGGAGCCGCCCGCATAGCCATCCTGGATATAGTAATTGTTCGTTCCCGCCTGCGGATTTGGATCTTCGATCTGCTCTAGTGGCGGGATCGCGGCATTTCCTTTGCCGTCGCTGTACCAGATCGCATCGCCGGTGCCGAGCATGACGTGGTTTGCGCCGGTGCCGCCAGCGACCGCCGATGGTAGTTGTCACTCATCGTATAAGTGTCGACGAGCTGTTTCAGGTAGGAAGCATCGCCATTGTTTACGTTGTAGAAACCCATCGCGGTCGAACCTTCGCCGGTGCTCAGGTCGCTGAACACCGCTGGCCTTGGTTTGCCGTTGCCGCCGCGTCCAACCGTCACCTCGACCCAAGCAAACAGATCGTTGAGGCAACCGCTAGGATTATCAGCAGATGCGTGCCGAATGCTGCAATCCGTCTGCTGCCACATCTGGAAAAAGCGATGAACCGGATCGCCCGCGTAGGCATCGTAAGGAATGCCGGGCGTCAATTGGTAGGGACCATTTGGCAGAGTGGTCGCGTTCGGGAGCCGCGTATCGACAGAATTTGCCGGAAGACCGGTGGCCCCGGTCAGCAGTAAGTGCTGGTCGGCGGGCGGAATACCAATATCAAGTGCAGCCATCGACACCTGTTGGAACGGCGGGTTTTTTTCGCTGGCGGCCTGCGGGGCGCTATCAGTCATTGGGGGCGGCAGCGTTGCATAGGCTTTCTTTTGGGCAGGAGCGGATTCGTAGGTCAGGGCGACCTGAGCCTGGTTCTGTGCCGCCTTCGAAAAGGTCGGTCCGGGCGTCCCATCTTCCTTGATGATCCCTTCCGACAATAGATTGAACACTGATTGACCGGGCCGCGGCTTGTAAGCGGCGAAAATGTGGTCAACGATCTGTTCTCGCCAATGATGACGATAACGTGCTTGATCGGAGTAGCGGTCTTGACGTCATTGGGCAGCAATGGTGCTGCGGCGGCTGCCGTACATACGACAATCGTGGCGATAATTAGCCGCTTAGATAGGCGCGCTAACAAGGAGCTCAAACGAGTGATTTCGTGACGCATGGTGGCCCCCGACAAATGATATCCCAAGTGTACCAGTCAGGCGCAGAGCGGTCGACGTTTTCCGAAATCGCCAAAGCTTCCAAAAATGGTGGTTAGAGGGCTTCGCCCGCGGGCGTTTGCGGTAGGCGTAATCCGGGGCCACCGCCGTTCTCGTTGATGAAATCGACGCCGGCCGATTCTACGG
>CAVTZC010000008.1:0-222500 GCA_963739075.1 uncultured Alphaproteobacteria bacterium
GAAGATGGTGCCCAGGGGCGGGCGGCCCCAACGTAACGGAATCAACGCGTTATAGATTGGTGGGACAGCCATTTGTTCCACGCAATCATTAGCCTTTTTATCTTGAGTGTCCCACCGCCAGTGTTCCGGATCGTGGGGCACTCCCCTCAATTCGAAAACGAATTTTTCTTTCCAAAAAAATTCAATATCGGCGACCGAGACGTCCCGCGCCAGTGCCGACTTTGTAACGCTGTTGTCCAATAGCAGACAAATTGTTGCGGTACCGCGATTGTCCGCTTCTCTAATCGGCCGGTTTGGGTCAAGCACTTTCAGACTATCCACCACTGCAGTGTCGATGTCGCTCACGGGCTCGTGCTTCTCTTCGGACTCGGCACTAAGGCCCTTCCAGTATGGGATTCGAGGACGAGGTGGAACAATCTAAGTGGCGGCCTTGCCATGAGTTGGTTGGCAGGTCCAAGCGGACAAACGAACTCACCTCATCCATCGTCCCGCGAGGGACATCTTTCCACCGCTGGGTGGAGCTCGGGTTTTCTCCTATTGCATTTGATTTTGCGTGGTTTTCATGCTGCTGCGGCTTCCCGGGTCCAGCGGAACTCGGTGCCGTCAACCCATATGCGGTGCATGATAACGGCCAACCGACGCGCCAGCGCCACGATTGCCTTCTTCATGCCGCGGCGTCTGGCGATCTGTATCGCCCAGGCCTTGAGCCAAGACCATTTGTTCGAACGCATCATGGCTCTGAGCTGCTTCGTAGAGCATGACCCGCATCATCTCATCTCCGCAGCGTGATATTCTGCCGCTCCATTCCACCTCGCCCGATTGATACTTGGAGCATGTCAGTCCAAATACCGCTCCGACTGACTTGGACTTCCTGAAGCGGGCCGGCACGTCGATGGTCGCGCGATAGGTTAGCGACACCACGGGGCCAACACCGGGCGTCGTCATCAAGCGCCGGCACACCTCATCGTCCCGCACGATGGCGAGTAAGCGGCGGTGCAGGACGCAGAACTGCTCGCGAAGTATCCGTCGGACAATAAGCAGTGGTTCAACCAGAGCGGCCAGATCGGGCAAGTTCTCGACAAGCTCCCTGATGCGCGCTTCGAACTTTACCGTCCCGACCATGCCCACCTTGAGGCCGAAGTTGCGCAAAGTACCACGCAGATCATTGTCGATAGCGATGGCCTTCGACTGCAGCAGCTTGCGATGGGTCAACAGCATTCGCAGTTTCTGGCTGCGTAACGTCTTCACATGCACTGGGCGGTAAATCCCCGCCCGCATCATCTGCGCCATGCCGCGCGCGTCGTTGCGGTCGGTCTTGTTGATCTGTGCCTTCAACACCGCCCGCATGTGCCGCGTCTCGACACAGATCACCGGCAAGCCGGCTTCGGCGAGCGCACTGAACAGCCATTGCGATAATGGTCCGGCTTCCAGTCCGATCCGCTTGAAGTGGTAGGCGGGGTTCTTCAGCACCGCCAGCAGAGCTTCCGGCTCGCTCGCCACCTTTACTTCCCGTACGATCCTGCCCGTGTCATCCACAATGCAGATACTCGTCTCCTTGACCGATACGTCTAATCCAGCAAAATGGTCCATGCTGCGCTTCTCCTTCTGATGCTTGAGGCCCGTAACCACGGTGACCTCGTTTCACCATCAGCCTGAAGCGCAGCACCCAAAATCTTCAGCTATCCACAAGATCGCCGGCCGATTACCCCATCTAAGCAGCCAAAACCGAACTCATGCGCTGCAACATGATCAGCGAGAAGCGGATCCAATCGCACCGCGCTTCTCTTGATTTCCGAGCGCATACATAAAGACCGCCCCTTTGCGGCGGTCTCGCCGAAATCCGATCATAGGAAGTTACCGGCGGTGCAAGACGCGCCGCTGCGCCGCGAAGCGGACTAATCACGCCGTGCCTTGAGGGTTCATCCCCCCAAACCAACTTAAGCCGCGCCGATCGGGCTACTTCGCCTGAAGAGTAGCGATATACTCTATCAGCGCAAGGATGCGCGCTCTTACGAAGGATCGCACATCAGTTTGTTTGTGGGACGGATCGAGCTCAGCCGATGCCTGAACTTTATAGTAGTCGCCCCAAACAGGCATATTACGGGGACCATGTCCGACTACATCTGCGGTGCCAGATATAATTGCGGAGGTTCGGTCGACCGGGAACACTCCACCGTTGTTCTTAGATAACACAGTCAGGTCTGCAGCCTGCTTCTTAAGCAGCACATTAAATGGTCCATCACCCTTCCCTTGTTCACCATGGCATGTGGCGCAATTTGCTCTGTATTCATATTTGCCAAAGTTCGTATAATTATCGAGGTTTACAGCATAATTATCGACGTTTGCAGCCTGTGCGTACCCGAGCACAGGAGCGGCAATTAGGGCAGCACCAAGGAGGGCTGTTCCCAAGCATAATTGGCTCATGGCTTTCTCCTCATAACGCGTTAATCGCTTTGCTTTTCGAAATATGAAATCACCTAAATAGCTAGACGCATTGATGCAGATCAATAGACATTCCCAGACGAACGCGGGAACGGCATTGACGACAGCAAACGACGAAGCCGTTCAGCTTTCCCCGGCGCTGCATAGGGCCTACCGGCAGCATTGACCGAACTGCTGCGATGCACCCGCAATGTCGCAGATGGGTCATGTATGGACGGCGCCCGCGGTGCAAGAGGGAATCTGACTTTTCTGCGAAGCGTTCGGGTGCGGTCATGTATTCGGCCTGTTGTCGCTTGGAGGATTACCTCTGTCGCGATGCAGCCGCTATGGCCGCTGGCCCTGATGTAATCCGCTGATCGGGTCCCAAACAAACGCACGCGCTCAAGTATCGCGTGACCCATCACGGGTTCTCCCAATCGACGGTCTCGACCGTTTCGCATCAATGCCGTCATCACCCCTGCAGTTCGTGTACGCGCTGAGACGCAACCTCATCCTGCCATCGCCAGACCCCTTACGCCGCTGCCGCAAGCGCAGGCGCTCGATAGGTGCCGCCCTTGGCCAGCAACGCCCAGGCCATGCGCGCCATCTTGTTGGCAAGCGCCACCGCCACGACCTTGAACGGTTTGCGAGCGAGAAGTTGTGTGAGCCAGGGATACTTCTCCGGCTGCTGGCGCGCATACCGCAACACCGCGCAGGCTCCGACCACCAGAATGCGTCGCAAATAGCGATCGCCTCGTTTCGAGATCGGCCCGAGCTTCCGTTTGCCGCCGGTCGAGTCTTCTCGCGGCACGATCCCGATCCAGGCCGCGAAGTCACGACCCGATCGAAAAACCTTCGGATCTGGGACGGTCGCTGCGATCGCGGTGGCCCCGATAACACCAATTCCGGGGATGCTCTCCAGCCGCTTGCTCGCCTCGCTCGCGCGATGCTGCGCCATGATCCGTTTCTCGATCGATCCGATCAGGGTCTGCATCGCCTGAAGCTCCGCCGCCAGCACGACAAGGCTGGTGTGAGCATCGACAGGCAAGCGCGCATCTTCTTCGCCCGCAATGATCCTTAGCAACTCCTTGATCCCTTCACGTCCTTGCGCAGCCACAATACCGAGCTCGGCTAAATGCGCCCGCAAGGCATTGATCAGCTGGGTTCGCTGCCGCATTAAAAGATCGCGCGCGCGATGCAACATCAACCGGCCCTGTTGCTCGGCCGTTTTAATTTGCACAAAACGCATGGTCGGCCGCCGCACCGCCTCGCAGATCGCCTCGGCGTCGGCCGCATCGTTCTTGTTGCGCTTGACGTAAGCCTTCACGTCCTTCGCCGGCATCAGCCGCACCAGGTGGCCAAGCTTCGTCAGTTCACGCGCCCAATAATGGGCCGTCGCGCAGGCCTCCATTCCGACAAGGCATGGCGGCATTGCTCTAAAGAACGCCAGTACCTGGCTGCGTCGGAGTTGCTTTCGAACGACGACCTTCTCGCTCGCGTCGATGCCGTGTACCTGGAACACGTTCTTGGCGATATCCAAACCGATCGTGGTAATTTGCATGTGGACGGCTCCCCTCAATGTGGTTCGTTTCGACGCAACCACTCTATGGCACTTCGATGCCGGGAGCGGGCGCCGTCCACCACATCAATCGCTGCCTACCAATTCAGCCCCGGCGCTGACCTTTGTCCGTTGTTGGTCTGCCGCCTCAACCGATCGACGCAACACAGGCATTGAATTTCTCTGCCGGCGTTTCAAATTGCAAGGTCTGCCGTGGCCGTTCGTTGAGCTGTCGCGCCACTTTGTTCAGATGGGCTTGCGAGTGCACCGACAGGTCGGTTCCCTTCGGAAAGTACTGTCTCAGCAGACCATTGGTGTTCTCGTTGGAACCGCGCTGCCATGGGCTCTGCGGATCGCAGAAGTAGACGTCGATATTGGTCGCCAAAGTGAAGCGTCGATGATCCGTCAGCTCCTTGCCACGGTCCCAGGTCAGCGATTTATAGAGCTCACTCGGTAACTTCTTGGCCTGCTTGATGAGCGCGGTGATGACCGTCTGCGTGTCCTTGTTGGCCACCTTTGCCAGCATCACGTAACGCGTATGACGTTCGACCAGGGTCGCGATGTAGCTGTTCTTTGACCCCGTCAGCAGATCGCCTTCCCAATGACCAGGCACGGCCCGATCTTCAACCGCGGCCGGCCGCTGACGGATCGAGACGAGATCCTTGATTCGCCCCGGTTGATCGCGATTGGGGTCCACCCGCTGCGACCGACGGATCGTACGCTTCGATCGCAGATAGCCCAGCAGTTCTTTCTTAAGTACCCCGCGGGCCTGAACAAATAGACTGCGATAGATCGTCTCGTGTGACACGCAATGACTCTCATTGTGTGGATGCAATCTCTTGAGCCAGCCGGCGATCTGCTCAGGCGACCAATTCAACCTGAGCTTGCTCGCCACTGCCCGCCGTAGCCACGGACTGTTTGCCAACTTACACCGTTTCGGACGTCGAACTCGCCCCCAGGCCTGCTCCTCCGCTAGTGCGGCTCGATAGCGATCATAGCCGCCATTGCGCTTGAGTTCTCGGCTCACCGTCGAGGCCGAACGACCCAGCAGCCTCGCCATCGATCGGCACGATTGGTGCGCTACAAGACCCCTGGAGATCTCCTCGCGTTCCGAGAGCGTCAGTGCTAACCGCGAGCGACGCCGTGCCGCGGGACGTATCCCACCATATGGTGCCACCTGGTTATGGATAGATGAGGACGGCTTACCAAACGCTCGTCCAATCGCTTTGAGCAATTCACCCCGCTGCCAGCGATCCCATAACTCCGTCTTCTCGGCCGCTGTAAACCCTCGACGAAACCTCTGATCCATCGTCACACTCCATCTTTTACCTCTAAGATAAAGTGTTGCGTCGATCCGTTGAGACCACCGTCCAATAGGCGACAAGTTTTGCGGCGCAGCCAAATGACGCCATGTGCCATCAAAAGCAACACCATCCGCATTGCGACGAAGTTTACCAGGAGCCATGATGATTAGCTGCAATCAGCCTTTGGAGGCCGACTGTGCAGAGCCATTACGCGAAGCTACTTCGTGCAATGCGGACAGGAATACTTCTGTTGGTGGCGTTTTCAGGAGCCGCTTTTGCTGGACCATTGGAGGATGCTCTTGCCGCGCATGACAGAGGCGACGACGCGACTGCCCTACGGCTTATTCGCCCGTTAGCCGATCAAGGCAACGCCGATGCCCAGTACAATTTGGGAAACATGTACGCTACAGGACAAGGCGTGCCGAAGGACGGTTCAGAAGCCGCAAAATGGTTTCGTCGCGCCGCCGACCAAGGGAACGCCCCGGCACAGTACAATCTTGGCGTCTTGTTCGGCAGTGGCTGGGGCGTGCCACAGAATTACGGTGAGGCCGAGAAATGGTACCGACTTGCCGCTGATCAAGGTCATGCCAACGCACAGTACAATCTCGGTGTCATGTACCAGCGCGGTGACGGGATGCCGCAGAACTATGCCGAGGCCATGAAATGGTTCCGCATAGCAGCGGATCAAGGCTACGCCCCAGCGCAATACAATCTAGGTGTCATGTTCGGCAATGGCCAAGGCGTGCCGCAGAATGGCGCTGAGGCGATACGCTGGTATCGCCTCGCTGCTAACCAGGGAGACCCCGACGCTCAATACAGCCTCGGCCGCAGGTACTATAACGGCGATGGCGTACCGAAGAATAACAGTGAAGCCATGAAATGGTTTCGCCTCGCCGCCGACCAGGGCCACGCCAACGCACAGTATACCCTAGGCGTTATGTATAATTTAGGCCAAGGCGTGCCGCAGAACTACGCCGAGGGGTTGAAATGGCTTCGCCACGCCGCTGACCAAGGGAGTGCAGAAGGGCAATTCAATCTCGGCGTCATGTACGAACGCGGCGCCGGCATACCGCAAAACTACGGCGAAGCGTTAAAGTGGTATCGCCTCGCTGCTGACCAGGGGAACGCAAAAGGCCAGTTCAATCTCGGCGTCATGTACCGAGACGGCAAAGGTGTTCCGAAGAACTATGCTGAGACTGTAAAATGGTTTCGCCTCGCCGCCGATCAGGGTATCGCCCTTGCGCAGTATAATCTTGGCCTTATGTATGCCAATGGCTTAGGCCCGCTGGATCTTGTTCAAGCACACATGTGGTTGAACTTGTCGGCAGCGCAGGGCATCCAAGAAGCTGGCAAAAATCGAGAAATAATTGAACGACACATGACCGCCGAACAGATCGCTAAAGCGAGTAAGTTGGCAGGCGAGTGGAAGCCGAAACCAATTCAGTAGTTTTCTTTCACGCCGACATCAACATTGGCAGACGAACGAAATCGTCCGCCCCGGGACATTCGCTGCGCATTTATTTAGCTCCCGTGCCGACCTTTGTCCGCTCTTAGTCCGTTAGCGACCATTGGGGACTTGGGGTCTGAAGTGTCGCTAAGTGCCATGTATGGACGGCGCCTGCGGTGCAAGGGAAAAATCTGGCATGTCAGCGAAGCGTTCGGGTGCAGCCATGTATTCGGCCTTTGAATGCGGCCGCTTTGGCCGCTGGCCCTGATGTAATCCGCTGATCGGGTCCCAAACAAAAGCACGCGCTCAAGTGTCGCGTGGCACTTCACGGGTTTTCCCGATCGACGGTCTCGACCGTTTCGCATCAATGTCGTCATCACCCTTGCAGTTCGTGAACGCACGGACGCAACTCATCCTCTTATTGTCGAGCTCTTTGTCAGGCTGCCTTTAGTTGAGGCGCCCGATAGGTCCCACCCTTGGCCAGCAACGCCCAGGCGACCCGCGCCATCTTGTTGGCAAGTGCGACTGCAACGACCTTGAACGGTCGCCGGGCGAGAAGCTGTATGAGCCAGGGATACTTCCCCGGCTGCTGGCGCGCACGCCGCAAAACGGAACAGGCTCCAACGACCAGGATGCGCCTGAAATATTGGTCGCCCCGTTTTGAAATTGGCCCAAGCTTCTGCTTGCCGCCAGTCAAATCTTGTCGCGGCACGAGCCCGATCCAGGCCGCGAGATCACGCCCCGATCGAAAAACCTTCGGATCCGGGACGGTCGCGACGATCGCAGTGGCCCCGATAACGCCGATCCCGGGGACGCTCTGGAGCCGCTTGCTCTCCTCGTTCGAGCGATGCTGCCCAACAATCCGTTTCTCGATCGATCCGATCGTCGTCTGCACCGCCTGAAGCTGTGCCGCCAACACGATAAGGCTGGCGTGGGCATCGACGGGCAAGCGCGAATCTCCATCCTGCGCGACGATCGCCAACAACTCTTTGATCCCTTCGCGCCCTTGTGCAGCCGCGATGCCGAGTTCGGCCAAATGTGCCCGCAAGGCATTGATCAACTGGGTGCGTTGGCGCATCAGCAGATCGCGTACCCGATGCTGCATCAAACGACCCTGCTGCTCAGGCTGACTTGACCGCCACGAACCGCATGGTCGGGCGCCGCACCGCCTCGCAGATCGCCTCGGCGTCGGCGGCATCGTTCTTGTTGCGCTTGACGTAGGCCTTTACATCCTTCGCCGGCATCAGTCGAACTTGGTGCCCGAGCTTCGTCAGCTCACGCGCCCAATAGTGCGCCGTGGCGCAGGCCTCCATGCCGATAAGGCATGGCGCCAGAGCTTCGAAGAACTTTATCAACTGGCCACGGCGGAGTTGCTTTCTGACGACAACCTTCTCGGTCGCATCGATCCCGTGAACCTGGAACACGTTCTTGGCGATATCCAAACCGATCGTGGTAACTTGCATGTGGACGGCTCCTCTCATGTGAATTCGTCTCCGACGAACCACCCTATGGCACCTCGATGCCGGGAGCAGGCGCCGTCCACCACATCATTCGCGTCACTCGCTGCGGCGCAGCAAAGCGGCGCGTTATCTCACCATTGCCTACGCGCTGCCCCCTGGCACTCACGTGCCGGTGGAGGAGCCGTCCACAGTATTATCAGCGGAAGTCGCACTAAGCGCTTAATCACGCAATGCAGTTAGCCGCGATGCCAGTTCCATACGCATAAGACGAATATGTGTAATCACATTGATAAACAAATCCGAGTGTCGCATCGGAAGGACGTTAGCGGCGCGGTCGATGTGATCGAGATCGCCCTGAAGCGCCGCCAACTGCTCGGCAGTTAGGTCCCTTTTGAGTTGCGCATTAACCAGCCGCAGCCGTCGGTAAAGGCGCAGCAGCCGCATGTTCACCAGCCACGCGTAGAGCCTGGGCCCATAGGTCAACAGCGGGATCACGACGGCAAAAGCCGCCACCAGAATCGCGGCCACGCGCTTGGCGTAGTTGATCATCCAGAACGGCAGATAGCGCTGCAGGAACGAAGGGCCGTTCTTGTAATAATCGAGCGCCTCCTCGGCGACCGGGAATTCCGGATCGGTCTGTGTTGGAAACTCGCCGGCGCGTTGGAAAATGCCGGCGCCGCCGTGCACCTCCTGCAAGGTCCGCGCAAGCAAATATTTCAGTTCCGGATGCAGGTCCTTGCGCACCACAACGGCGCTGGTTGAGCCAATGAGATTGACGTCGGTCGGCGTGATATTCCTTTCAAGATCGATCACGCCCTGCGGTAGCACCAGGCGATGCAGGACCGGAAAGAGTCGCGTGAGCGCCTCCGCTTGGGCGACATTCATTAGTCGGATCACAGGGTCACGCAGCATCGATTGGATTGGCGGAGCATCCAGGTCTACCGGCGGTAAAAAAGAAACGTCCCAGTCGCCATCCCGCAGCTTCTTGCCAGCCAGCGCAATGTCCGCCACCAACGACAGTTTTGTATTGTCGGCATTGATCCCGTTCGCGGCCAGAATCGGCTCGACCAATTTGTCGATCGCGGGAGCGACATTGACGCGCTTGCCCTTGAGCTGGCTCAGGCGGTCGAGCGTTTCGCTTCCCTGGTAAAAGATCCAAAGCGGAGCATAGTTGATCCGGCCAAGCAACTCCAAAGCTGGTGACTCTGTGCTGTTGGTCTGACCGGCGAAAACAAAAGTCGCCGACACGTCCGACTTCGGATCGTTGACAAGCCCGATCATGTCAAACATGGCTTTGACGAATCGCAAGTTCAGTGTGACGTGATGGCGGGCGAGGCTTTCGCGGTAGCGGTTGGCGATATGCTCATAGGCGCCGCCTTTGAACCCGACCGCAATCGTGATTGTCGAGGGCGGCGCCGGGATGAAGTACCAGAGCCCGAGCCAGACGATGCCGACTACGACCAGCGTCCCTGCGAAAGAGAGTAAAACCGCGCGCTTTTGCCACGACGCCATAGAAGGATCCCCCATCCCCTAACCTTTATTTTAGCGACAGAAGAGCCAAGTCGGCTATGGGTCATTAGCGGACAAATGATCCCGCGCTAAAATTTACCTTTGTTCGTTTTGGTCTGATACTGTTGAAAAAGGGCTCGCACTCATCGGCGAACAGTGATTCCGTCAGCATCTGATTCTTGATGGCGGAGGTTTGCCATGATGGGTCGGCAGATGGGCGATCAGAGCCAGCTGTTCTATCTATTCAACCTTGAACAGCGCATTCCTGCGAGCCATTTGCTACGCCGTATCAATCCGTTAGTTACGCAGGTTTTGGCAGGGCTTCGTGAGAAGCTGGCACCGTTTTACAGCGAGATCGGGCGTCCCTCGGTTGACCCTGAGCTGATGCTGCGGATGCTGATTGTTGGGTATTGCTATGGCATCCGCTTCGAGCGGCGGCTGTGCGAGGAGATCACGCTGCATCTGGCCTATCGCTGGTTCTGCCGTCTCGATCTTAACGATGAGGTGCCCGACCACTCGACATTCTCAGTCAAT
Organism: uncultured Alphaproteobacteria bacterium; assembly: GCA_963739075.1. Classification (GTDB taxonomy): domain Bacteria; phylum Pseudomonadota; class Alphaproteobacteria; order Rhizobiales; family Xanthobacteraceae; genus Pseudolabrys. The sequence continues at coordinate 10,234 of CAVTZC010000008.1, forward strand.
CGCCATGGCCGTTTTCGCCACAGCGACATATTCCGGCAGATATTCGAGGCGGTGGTGTTTGCGTGCATGAACGCGGGTCTTGTTAAGGGCGAAGGCTTTGCTGTTGATGCCAGCGTCATTGAAGCCAACGCCAGCCGCTGTCATGGCAAGCCGCCCGATGAGATCGATTGGTCACTGCCGGAACGACAGACGCGTGCTGCTGCCGAGTTCCTTGCCGGGCTTGATGACGAGGATCCCGATGCCAATCGCAAGCTACCGAAGGTGATCTCGCCGGTAGACCCTTGTTCGGCTTGGACGGCGAAGGCCAACAAGCGTGTGCAGTTCGGCTACGGGCTCAATTACCTGATCGATATCGGGCCTGCCGCTGTCATCGTTGGGGTTGAGGCAACCCCGGCTCGCACCTACGACGAAATCGCGGCAACCAAGCCGATGCTTGAGCGCACTGAGAAGATATTCGGCTTAAAGCCTAAGCGCCTCGTTGCCGACACGGCCTATGGCACGGGCAAGCTCCTTGGTTGGCTGATCGGAGCTGGCGTTACGCCGCACATCCCGGTCTGGGACAAGAGCGCCCGCGAGGACGGCACCTTTTCACGCGCCGACTTCACATTCGATAAGGAACGCAACGTTTATATTTGTCCGGCAGGTAAGCTCCTGAAGACAACGGGCCGCATTCTCTCAGGCTACATGCTGCGCTACACGGCGAGCACTCGCGACTGCGGCCCATGCCCCCTCAAATCCAAGTGCTGCCCGAACTCTCCACAACGTATCATCCCACGCGACGTCAACGAAGATGCCCGCGATATCGCTCGCACACTGATGGGTACGCTCGAATACGAGAGGTCACGCGATGAGCGTAAAAAAGTCGAGATGAAATTCGCACACGCCAAGTCTCATCACGGTTTTGAACGGCTTCGCCTGCGAGGAATATCCGGTGCACGCGACGAGTGTCATCTCGTCGCTATCGCGCAAAACCTCAAAACGCTCGCTAAATATATCTGGCGGCCGCCTGATGCCACGGTCGCTTGCGTTACGTGAATGTCAGTTGCCGCAGGAGCAGAACTATAGTGTCAGTGGTGAGCCCCGCGAAGGGGAGAGACCAATAAATAAGACGGGGGAGTCCCGTCTGAAGCTCAAATAAAGAGCCGCAAGCCTTCAGGGGCAGACTTTTTCAACACCATCGGCCAAAAGCGCACAAATGCGGGTGCATGAAATTCAGGTTTTTGCACAGCAGCATTAGAATGTATTTTTCTGTCCAGAAAAATTCGTTCGATTGCCCAGTCCCTTCTAGATAACAACTTCTCCAAACCAGCATCAGGCGCGCAAACTCCATCGTGAAGCGGCCGGCGCGGAGGTCGTGCCGGAACGGAGACCATACGTGACCAGTCGATCGGCTGATACGGGGTCCACGCCAGCTGCGCCCCGGGGCTCGAGCTCCGGCAGTTTCAGATGCGCATGATTTGCAGATCGTGGAGCCCAAAGTGCCATCGCCACTCACTCGAGCGAGGATCTCAGCAGCTCGTTCACGGCCGCTTTCGGCTATAAAAGACCTCGGGTTGCACCAATCGGTTACAGTGCTTCGAAGCCTTTGCTTTCATTCACCAACCGGTCCACACCAACCTGGCAGATAATTTGCCTTAGAGCTCCTTGCCAACTTATATGCTTTTTTTATTGCAGACTTATACTGATTCTTGACACTGGCTTTACCAATCGCCGCGCGTAAGAAATCTGCCCATAGAAATTCACTAAATGGCGTTGTGTCTTTGGCAAAGTCGCCAATGCGCCTTAGCTCTCCGGCGAGACTCCGATACGGGTCATCCTTGAGTTCTGCAACAGAGCGCGGAATCTTCTTGTAATCACACCGATCACCCCTCTCGTCGTACGGATAAACCCAATCGTTGTGATCGAGGAAGGTCCAAAACGATTTTTGACTGATATTGCTTAGGTCGCGGACCACCAAAACAAGAACGTCCGTTACGCGTTCATCGTATAGCGCGCGCGCAAGATGATGGTGGTCGATGATATAAAGTTGCTCTTTGAATCCAAGAATAACAGGCACCGCATGCTTTTTAAGGAAATCGAACTTCTTTTTCTCCCCATGCAAGCGCCAAGATTTGCGCTTTTCTTGAACCTCGCGCATCCCAACAGTGATCTGTGTTGGGCGCAAAGTCTTTATTGGCACGGACTGGAGAATTGGATCGCGTACAAAGATCATGACGAACTCCTCCGCTTATGGATCGTGTCGGCTTAAACTAGCACGCTAGAAGAGGTCGCGTATGAGTTCAGGCACACGTCGTTGAGTGGTCAGCCAATGTGACCGCGACATGCACCGACATCACAAGAAAATTGTAATCATCAAACATCATCGCCATCACGACCAAGATCACGGCTAAATAATAATGGCCCCAGAAACGGGGCCATTATGTTCTTATTTCTGGACGCAACTTAAACGCAACTTAATCACAAACTCGCACGCGTCGTATGACACGGTGGCCAAAGCGGTTAATAACAACGTGCCGCTCTATATAACAGTAGCCGCCATAGGCGTACGGGCCACCACCATAAGCGTATGGGCTACCATAGTAGCCGCCTCCGTAGTACGGCCCGCCGCCAATCACCGCGCCTGCCGCAAGACCGCCGACAAAACCCGGACCAAATCCACCACCACCATAGCCATGCCCATGCTGCGCTTGAGCTGAGCCTGCGGTTACGAGCGCCGTTCCTGCAACAGTCAAAGCCATGACCGCTGCCAAACCGATCTTCTTCAAAGGTGCACGCATATAAAACGCTCCTGTTCAATTACGTTATAAGAGCAACCGCCGACACCGATAAACGTTCCGAATTCCTGAAATCACAGAGAAAGATAAATGCTTGTTCAGCCATGCACGGCTGGTACTGGCCTGTTTTGACTCCTAGGGACCAGTATTGAAGTTGAGAGCAGCCAAGTTTGAAAATTGTTCCATATTCGTGGAACTTTCATTTGATGGCTTAGTTCTCTACTTATGAGTGACCACGCAAACACAAAAATGATCGGACTATCGTTGTCCGGAATATTATTCGCAATGCTGATACTTAACGCCTTCGCCGGATAGGGGAATACGATGGGACTAATCCTACTCTTGATTGTTCTGGTTCTACTTTTTGGCGGCGGTGGTTTCTATATGGGCCCTCCTTACCACTATTATGGCGGAGGCCTCGGTACGATATTGGTGATCGTTATTATAGTCCTTCTGTTGCGGGGTTGACGCGGCTGGGGCTCGTTTTACTCGCTATTCATCCGCACCAAAAAATTCCGCCCCGCCCTATACTCTCCCAGTGTAGCGGCGTCACACCCAAAGCTAGGCTACATGACGCAGCATCGAACAGCGCCTTCACATACGGTGACCATAGACCGGCGATTATGCCTCATATGCGGCAGGGAAATGTCGCTCGCTGTTGTTGGGGCCAATGGGCCAACTTACGATAAGCGCACTTTTGAATGCCCGGTATGCGAGACTAGTGAAATTGCGTTTGTACAGTTCAACTAGAAAGAAGGCCGCCTCATCGGTTGGCGGCCACTTTCATTTCAAATCAAACCTGAAATGTCGCCTTTTGGCACTTCGCGGACAAACGAACTCAGCCGTGGAATGATCGCTTCTCTAATCGGCCGGTCGGGGTCAAGCGCTTTCAGACTATCCACCACTGCAGTGTCGATGTCGCCCGCGGGCTCGTGCTTCTCTCCGGAATCGGCACCAAGGCCCTTCCATTATGGGATTCGAAGACGAGGTGGAACAATCTATTGGGCGGCCTTGCCGTCAGACTGACAGCAGGTCCAGCGACCATTATGAACTCACCTCATCCATCGTCCCGCAAGGGACATCTTTCGACCGCGTGGTGGAGCTCGCGTGTTCTCCTATCGCATTTGATCCTGAACGGTTCTCATGCCGCTGTGACCTCTCGGGTCCAGCGGAACTCGGTGCCGTCAACCCATATGCGGTGCATGATAACGGCCAACCGACGCGCCAGCGCCACGATTGCCTTCTTCATGCCGCGGCGTCTGGCGATCTGTATCGCCCAGGCCTTGAGCCAAGACCATTTGTTCGAACGCAGCATGGCTTGAGCTGCTTCGTAGAGCATGACCCGCATCATCTCATCTCCGCAGCGTGATATTCTGCCGCTCCATTCCACCTCGCCCGATTGATACTTGGAGCATGTCAGTCCAAATACCGCTCCGACTGACTTGGACTTCCTGAAGCGGGCCGGCACGTCGATGGTCGCGCGATAGGTTAGCGACACCACGGGGCCAACACCGGGCGTCGTCATCAAGCGCCGGCACACCTCATCGTCCCGCACGATGGCGAGCAAGCGGCGGTGCAGGACGCAGAACTGCTCGCGAAGTATCCGTCGGACAATAAGCCGATCTTGCCGCTCGACAGCGGCACAGGCCAGTCACCGCACCCTAAAACGACTGCCTGACTCGCTGTGAGTCAGAGTGCATGGCACCCCCGGCAGGTCCGTTATTTCGTCGTTTTTCGACAATGGCGGAGAAAGGTGGATTTTGGCCCGCGACGAAGCGGACTTGAAAATCGTCGCAACGTGCCAGCCAGGGCCAATAGGCCCTGGCTGGCAGCGTCGATTACGACGCGGCGGCGCCCTCTTTCTCATACCAGGGCGCGTGCAGGACAACGCGATTGACTTCCAGATAGCTCTTGAGGCTTGACAACACGAGCGGCCAACCTCTGCTGATGCTGTCGAACACCTTGCTGCCTTCCGCGAAGTCGTCGTGGGTGACGGTGAGTTTGACCTGATCTTTTTGCTGCTCAAGGTCCATCACCACGCGCGAGGTTTCAGTGCCATTGTGCGGCTCGTGCTGAGGCGTGAACGTGTAGGACAGCCGCCGCGGCGGATCGTTTTCCAATACCTGGCCGCTTAGGGTCAGTTTGCCCTCGCGGTGGAATTTGACCGGCGATCCGACTTTCCAATCGGAAGTAACGGCGTTACCGAACCAGAATTTCGCGGTGGCATCGGTGTCAGTCAACGCCTTGAAGACTTTCTCCGGCGTCGAAGCAATATAGATCACGTAGACGAAAACTGGCTTACTCATCGCATCGCTCCTTACTCTGTTTCCAGTGCCTTTTTCATATCGCTCAACGCCCGAAGACGATGGCTTTCGAATTTCCCAATCCAGCGTTCGGCGATCTCGTGGATCGGCACCGGATTGAGGTAGTGCAGCTTCTCGCGGCCGCGCTTGACGGTGGCGACCAGATTGGCCTCCTCCAAAATCCCCAAGTGCTTGCTTACGGCCTGCCGCGTCATGTCGAGACGCACGCAGAGCTCGTTGAGCGTCTGTCCGTTGTCGGACCGCAGGCGGTCGAGCAGTTCCCTGCGGCTTGCATCGGCCAACGCCCTGAACACTTCATCCATGATGACAATATGCAACCTTTTGGTTGCCTGTCAAGGGTGCCGAACGAGTTTAATGAAGTGAAACGCTCAAAACGTGAGGCTGCCGTTTTGCCTGATTCTTACAGCTTAGGTCGTCGCAGGCAAAAAGTGAGAAGGTAAAAATCTCTCGCGCCGCCGTTCGCTGTTACTTTGTCACTCAAAAATCCTGATAGGCAACACGGCGCACACAGTTCACGATTATCGCCTTGCTATCCGTGATAAGGTGAAGCGGCCGAGCCGAGTGCGGGCCGTGAATAATAGGAGGGCGCTATGCGACTTAACGCTGCAGCTATGTTTTTCACCATTGGTATTTTGTGGGGAGCTTGCATACTCTTGGTTGGCGTAGCCAACTTGATTTGGCCGAGCTATGGGCAAGCATTTCTTCAGTTGTGCGCATCAATCTACCCCGGTTACCATCCCGGCACGGGCGTCGGTTCAGTCCTCATAGGCACTCTTTATGCTCTAGTGGACGGCGCAATTGGCGGAGCAATCTTTGGCGGCCTCTATAATCGGTTCGCAGAAAACTTGTAGTACACAATGGGCTATGTGAGGCCGCTCTTTCAATTGGCTCTTACAGCTTAGATAACGCTCGCGCTTTCCTTCCGTGTCGTCTTGCCACCTTTGCACTTGTGAAGTGGGACCGTGAGCGGGTGCCAGCCGCCGAATTGGCGTGACCGTAACAACCCGTTATCCGGCGGAATTTATTGCAATACCCAACCTTGAAAGGTCGCTATTGGATAGCGGACATTGGCCGGAACCGGCGCTAAATGGATCGGTCGCGAATGACCGATGCTGTTGGAAAAGGATTTTGAGGGGGCACCCCAAGCAACATTGATTCAAAACGACCGCCAAACGAGCAACATCGATTCAAAAATCCGTTTCCTTGGATTCGATTGTTCCAAATTTTTATTCCACAGCTCCATTTTGGATACTTTTTCAACAGTGTCGACCCGGAGCGGACATCCGCTCAGCTTGATGAAGGATCAGGCTACGAGTTTGTAGTCGAAGTCGCAGTAACTTGCTCCCTGCATGATCGTCTGCGTGCGCGTCAGCCTCAAACGCTTGTCGTAGCCCTCACAAAATGTGGCATCGCGCTGGCACGAGAGCAGGTGTCCAATCTCACCGAGGCCCATCTCACGATACATCTCGGCATAGCGGCAGCGCGTGACGTTGAAAACATAGCTAGTCTCGGTCTGCTCTTTGACCTCCATTTCCATGGCGCCTCCGATCTTCCAGAGTGTCTGGCGATCGATAAAGGTCTGCAACGATGTTTTGCCGCCGACTTTCGCGGCAAACTCCTTGGCCTGCTCAATCGAGGAACTTCGAACAGCATCGGCGATCGTCTTCTTCGCAACTTCGACCCCGTGGCTCGTCTTCAGCGTATCGTAGACGTGCTTCAGGATGGCAGCCTCGATCCGCCTGCGCTCGATCATCGGAATGGGATTGGGCGTTATATCGGTCACAGTGCGACCTCCATTTGATTTCAACATGTCGGTTTTCTGGAGTTCGGAGTGCGAGGTCTTACCGCCGCCCGCTGCCGAACCGGTATTCCACCTCTATCTCGATTGGCCCGCCTGTATCACCTAGATCGTGTCGTACTTCTTCGCGCACGGAGCGGCGCGCCTCCTCGGGAAGTGGGACGAATGCCTGCCCGGGCGAGCCTGCTCCTTGCTCGAACGGCTCGAAATAGGTGTCAAATGAAGGTAGCACGAAGCGATGCGTCTCCGTCGTGATCTCCACATCGCGGAAATTTGCGGCCTCGAACAACGATCTCAATTTCGTCTCATCGCCGAGCGAAAAGACGCGAGCCGAAGCCTCCATCAACGACGGCACGTGGCGCGCGATGGCAAGATTGATGCGAGTATTGTAGGACCGCTCTGGCGCGGTGTTCACCGAAACGGCGGCGCGACCGCCTGAACGAAGCACGCGACGAAATTCAGAAAGGCCGCGTGGCGGGTCCGGAAAGAACATCAGTCCCAGACTGCACACGACCGCGTCGAAACTCTCGTCTGAAAATGAAAGCGCCTGTCCATCCTCTACTGCCAGTGACACGTTCGTCGTATTGCCGAGGCGTCGGCGCGCCTTCTCAATCATGGCGGGCGAGACATCGGCAGCAGTGACGTGGCCAGCCGCACCGACGGTGCCTAGGGCCGCTTCGGCGACAAGCCCGGTGCCAGTGGCGATGTCGAGAACGCGCATACCTGGCGCGACGTGGGCCGCACGCAGCAGGAAGGGTACAAAGTGAGTGGTGACGCGCCCGAAAGCACGATCGTAGCCGGCCGCCGCCTCATCCTTGTAGGTCAGTTCTTCTGGCATTCGAGTGCATTCTTTTGATCCGCAGCCCGATACTAATGCGGGCACAATGCCAAAGGTAGTCTGCTGGTCGAAGTCCGCTTATGACACCCAAAGCGGACCAACAACACTGTCTACTGCGGTATGGTCCCGCGACAAGCCCAAGCCACACACGCAAAGGAACGCGGACCATCGGGCCGGTTGGCGATATATGCTTGTCGTAAATGATCCTGCAGCGCCGCGCGCGTCGTTTCGGACAGGCTCGCGACTAGGCGTCCCGGCGGTCCCTCGCCCTTGGTAAACGGTCGCCAGTAATCCTCAAAACTGCTGAATTCCATGCGGATCAAGAGGCTGGTCTGCTCAACATCGAGCATTCCATGGTCACGCCACAACTTTTCCATTTCGCCCGGCGCGGTAAGTGGAAGAAATAGGCGCCGCTCGACCGAGGAATCGAGCGTGGCCGCGATGTCCACCAACATTCTGTAGTGGGGCAGACCCCCGTACTCATCCCAGACCGCAGCCGTAATTGTGCCGCCGGGCCGGACGACACGACGCATCTCGCTTAGAGCTTTTACCGAGTCTGGAATGAAATGCAGCACCAGCATTGAGAAGGCTCGATCAAAGGATTTGTCTTCAAATGGGAGGTTGCAGGCGTCACCCTGCTGGAAGGCAATGCGTTGATCTTTATTGTGGCTTTTCGCAAACTCGACGTAGCCTTCGACCAAATCAACGCCAAGGACGGCCGAAACATTTGCAAATTCCGGCAAGACGAATGTCAGGCTGCCGGTGCCGCAGCCCACGTCAAGCACACGTTCGCCATCGCGTAGCCCGCCGAATTGGATCAGTTGGGGTGCAAGGCGACGGCTCCACCTCCCCATGATGCGTTCGTAGGCTTCGGCGTTCTGAAAAATCGTCGCGGGTGCACCAGACATTGCTCGATCTCCCCCAACATTGATACCGGAACGTCCGTGAAATCTAACCTTGAACGTCGGCATGGCCAACGGTTGTTGATAACCGCTTATGGCACGAAGCGAGGTTTCGCTGTGACGCAATGGAATGTCGGCTATTGGGGTACCAACGGACGTCAGGCAGACTTGGGGTTTAGGTACGTCGGTCGAAAATGACCCAAAGCGGAATTACGCACGCGCGGGCTTGTCAGATCGGCCTAACGGCGCCAAATTATCGCGCCGCGCGAGCGTATCCTGGGTCTTACGGACGCAATATGAGCGATCAGCATTTGACGGTAGACCTAGGACATCGCAATGACCGAAATCGCTCAACGTATTGTTCTTGCCTCGCGACCGGTTGGCGAACCGACGTTAGATAATTTTCGCTTGGAAGAACTTCCGATACCGAAGCCCGGACCGGGCCAGATGCTGTTGCGTACGCTGTGGCTTTCCCTCGACCCCTACATGCGCGGCCGGATGAGCGATGCGCCGTCCTACGCCAAGCCCGTTGGTATTGGAGAGGTGATGGAGGGCGGCACGGTCAGCGAAGTGGTCGCCTCGAACGTCCCCCGGTTCGCCAAGAGCGATATCGTTGTAGGCCGTACCGGTTGGCAGACCTATGCGCTGTCCGATGGTTCCAGCCTGCAGAAGGTTGAACCCACGCGAGCGCCAGTTCAGGCCGCACTCGGCGTGCTCGGGATGCCGGGTATGACCGCTTACATGGGGCTCCTAGAGATTGGCAAGCCGGCCGCTGGCGAAAGCGTGGTGGTCGCGGCAGCTTCGGGTGCAGTCGGCTCGGTCGTCGGCCAGATCGCTCAAATCAAGGGTGCCCGCGCCATCGGCATCGCGGGCGGACCAGACAAATGCAGGTATGTGACCCAGGAACTCGGCTTCGATGCCTGCATCGATCACCGGGCACCCGATTTCGCCACCCGTCTTGCCGCAGCCTGTCCGAAGGGCATCGACGTCTATTTCGAGAATGTCGGCGGCGCGGTATTCGAGGCCGTGTTCCCACTGCTCAATCCGTTCGGTCGCATTCCGGTGTGCGGGCTGATCTCCATGTACAACGCCACATCGCTGTCACCCGGCCCGATTCTGCTACCGCATCTGATGCGAGCGGTCTTGACCAAACGGTTGACGTTTCGCGGTTTCATCGTCTCCGACTTTTTCGGGCGTTATGGGGATTTCTTGCGCGATGTTTCCGCCTGGGTCGGCGAGGGACGGATAAAATATCGCGAAGACGTGGTTGAGGGGCTGGAGAACGCGCCGCGGGCTCTCATTGGCCTCTTGCGAGGCGAAAACTTCGGCAAACTCTTGGTGCGCGTTGCGGCTAGTGATACCAGGCCCCAACATTAGGCCAATTTGGCGCAGTCTAACTGGCCTTTAGGCTAGCGCCAAGGCAAGATGAAAAGCCGAACGACTAGGTCGCTTAAATGCGACCTATAAGAGCTCGCTAAAAAGGCTCGGAGCAATCGCAATGAGCAGCACAGAACCGGACCCGCAGGCCACACGTTTATCTAACTTACAGGGCAACGTGTCGCCCAAGCTGCCACATGCAAGTTTTTGGATCAAAGAACTACCTTTCAGCCTGTTGTTGATCCTCACGATAGTCGGCGTTTCCTATACGACCGTCGTGAAACAACCGATTATTGTTTATTGGGATCTTCTTGCGCCAGTGATCGCACTAGTCTGCGTCGCTGCCGGATGGCCGAACGCCAACGATAAAAATGCGCGATTGCAGCTGATTGGTACCCAGGCGCTGCACTGGATCGCGTTCCTGTTGGTGATGAATATGATGTTGTTACCGAGCGTTCAAAGGATCCTCAACGCCAGCGCGACTGGGCTCTCTATTCTCACTTTATTGGCGCTCGGCACCTTTACCGCTGGGGTGCATGTCCTTTCCTGGCAAGTCTGTCTTCTAGGGCTCATCATGGCCCTTTGCGTTCCCGCAGCTGCGTGGATCGAGGCATCGGCTCTGATTGTCGTATTAATTGCAGCAGCCGTGCTGGCAATTGGCGTAGTGATCTGGTGGCACTGGCACAGAACAGCCGCGTAGGTCGCACCTGCTCGATCATTTGCTCGGTTCGACTCGGCCCGTCCTTGAAATCCGCAACGCACCGGGGATACGGTGCAACCAGATCGTTATGAGCGGTGGGTCTGGCGACCGTGAAACGTTTGACCAAATTAAGCGACGTTGCAGGAGTTGTGAATTTCGGGATGTTTGCGCTGTCGATTTGACGCGCGATCCTATTAATCCAGTGTGGGCAAGTTATTGTCCGAACTCCGGGATGCTCTATACGCTTACTGAGGTTTGGTGGGTTGCAAAAATTGTCTAACCTGGAACTCGCGTTCAACCGTGTGAAGAGAGCTGTTGTCGGAAGTGCGTGTCGACGATTTCCGTGTTTCGATTGATGAGGTGACACGCAGATTCTACTTCGCGCCGGCAATCGGGCAATCAAAATTTAGAACACGCGTCCAGGTCTAAGTTAAGCAGCAACATCCCACAGCGCGGGCGAACCGCGCACCAATAGACCTCGCCCTTTGTGCGTCAATAACAAGCTGCCAACTTCAATATCGACGATAATGTCGTCTTCGACAAATTTACGGACTATCTCCTTATCTGAAGTCTCACCAGTCAAATGAATTTCCTTCAAAATCAAAAGCTCTCGCCTTGACAATTCTTCCATAGCTTCTGCCCGTTCCTCTTGAACCGAATTGATCTACGCTTTTGTTATGACACCGACACGACATGATCACAGCAACAAAGTAGCATCAGTCGGAAACAAAATCACCAACACCCAATCAGCAATTAACGATCTGTTAACCATTTACAGCGACGATTTTATCGAGGCGGAGAGCACTGCAATGCTTCAAGCCGATATTGTCGCACTTGAACACCGACAGCAAATCCTCGAACGTGAAATCTTCGAGGCGCTTCGCCATATCGTAATTGATGATCCGATGATAGCTGACCTTAAGTCTCGAGTTCTGTTTATCCGAGAACAGATTGACGTTCTCCGTGAGGAAGCTCAGAAATTGTACCACTAAATTTTGATTTGCAATGACTCAGACAAATGCAACAAGTTTCACAAGTCAGTATCTAGACGGCTCAATCGACCGAGGTGACGGCGACGCAACCATTCCATGTCGCGTGTTAGAGATTTCCGATTTTCGAGTAAAGCTTGAGTGTCCTCAAACTATAGACATTCCCGGTACTTTTGTTTTGCTATTGACCAAAGATGGTCACGTTGCCCGCAAATGCCAACTCGTTAGTCGCTCTAGTTCGCAAATAGAAGCACGCATTATACGTAGGATTCTCAGAGCCGCACCAGCAAACGATGCGCTTTTGATTGACTGAGAATTCACTCACAATCCCAATCGTTATCTCTGTTCAACCCTCCGATACATTTCGGGGGCACTAATACCAAATTGCGTTACCCGCGACCGATGTGCGGCATTGCCGCTGGCTTGTCACGCCCGTCCAAGTATTTGATTCGACTCGCAATTATGATGTGACCATCCGCGCACAACGGGGCGCGGGATGAGTCAAGATTTCCGAGTTTGGGTATAACACTATGGAAATGCCAAAACGCATAACGGTATGGGTAGCTACTTGAACCATCCAGCCTTGGCGCGAGCGTCCATGATCATTGCCTCGCAATCCTTACGAGATACCCTGAAGTGCTCAAGGATACCAGCATGCCTGGTGGTCTTTCCGTCCTTAAATTCGCTCCAGCCATCAAGATCATCGGTTGCACAATCAGCAAGATCCCCAATAGTTTTTATGCCGTGTTCACCCAAGGAGACAAGCATTAGGGTTGTTACGCCTGGAATATCCTTGAGCCCGTCTTCAACGCCAAGCTCTTTCCGCATAGCATCGAAATTCTCATCAATTTGGTCCGAAAAAGCCTGAGGCTCGGAATTCGGCACCAAATTTATTTTGTGCCTGTCAAACATGCATGCTGCCTCATGTTGACTCGATGCCACGGGAACAGTCGCCCTTTTAGGGTTAATACTTCGTTAATTTTTCAATTCACTGCCAGTAACATCAGCAATGCATCGACTCTCACTACATTTCATCGAAACGTCACCCATTTAGTGAAGCGTTTAAAACTAACCCGTATAAGCGTTTAGTAGCTCACCTCGACGCAATGGCGACGTCCTTCATCGGAGAAATGCGGGTGTTAGCCCCTGGTGGTCTCACACGAAAGCCAAAGGACAAGCGCAGCTCCCCTCGCAGGAAAGTTAGTGCGAGCGCATGGATTCGCCCAAATGGGGCTTTTGCAGTTCGACCGTGCAAAGTGCGCGACATCTCCAATAATGGCGTTCAAATTATAATTAGCCGAGGTGAAACTGTGTCGAATGAATTCATTTTTATGATGTCTAGAGATGGCAGTTCAAGTCGGCGCGCGCGCGTAATATGGCGACGCGGAACCGAAATCGGCGCTGAATTTATCTAAAAAGAGTGAGCTGCGAGAGATTTTGCTCGAGCGACCTTCTGCTAATGATATTGAGCCGCCTTTGGCGAAGTGGTTGAGCACAGACGTCTGCCTGTTCTTTGATCGTCCGTATAGCGCTTGGGTGGGCGGCAGGCAGACATTGATCTGTGGCTTTGAGTCGCAAATTTTGCGGAAATGGAGGGAAAGCAATTACAGTACCTTAATTTGACCTTACTGACCTTCGACTTTAAAAAAGCTATGCTTGCACTGATTCGTACTCCGCGTTCCCGTGCGTTAGGTCAATTATTACATCCAACAGAGATCATTCGATGGCAGCGGTGAGCAATTTCAGATTTTCTGCCGATGCCTCTAACGCGTTCGATATTGATGAAGGAGATCGATTGAAGACTACCTGGACTTTTGCGACATTTATATTGGACTTCACGGTAGTTGCCGTGCTTACGGTGGGTAGCATCTCCATGGTATTGGCTATTACATAATGCCGAGCCCCATCCGCATTCCTCGCTGTTAGAATCACTTGAACCGTATGTGATCGATAATCCATTTCATTCCGCGAAACTCTAGTTGCTTTGTATTCACCCGGTGTAGGCCGCCTTGCGGAGTTGCCCGGCCGGTAGCTGATTGTCGTTATGGATAGCCATAATGACGGTCGCCATATCAGTCGCCTTGAAATTGTTGACACGGGTCGCCGCCGTCGATGGACCGTCGAAGAGAAACTGCGGATCGTCGAGGAGAGCTTTTCGGGCCCGCGGCTGGCCTCCGCGACGGCGCGTCGGCATGGGATTTCCAGCCCGCTGCTGTTTGCCTGGCGCAAGGCGTATCGCGAAGGACGGCTTGGCGACGCTCCTGCGTTCGTGCCGGCGGTGATCGTGCCGGAACGGCCTAAAAAGGGCACGGGACCAGGCTGTCGTCGAATGGAGATTGTGAGCGCGAACGGCCGGCGCGTTGTTGTCGATTGCCACATAGACGTGGAGATGCTGCTGCGGATCATCCGGGGGCTCGAGACGCTGCCATGATCCCGGTTCCGAGCGGCGTGCGGGTGTGGCTGGCGACCGGTCACACCGATATGAGGAAGGGCTTTCCGAGCTTGTCGCTGCAGGTGCAGGAGGTGCTGCGGCGCGATCCGCTGAGCGGACATTTGTTTTGCTTTCGTGGACGCCGAGGCGATCTGTTGAAGGTGATCTGGCACGACGGCCAGGGAGCCTGCCTGTTCACGAAGCGATTGGAGCGGGGCCGCTTCTTGTGGCCGAGCCCGGCCGACGGCGCGGTGACGATCTCCTCGGCGCAGCTCGGCTATCTGCTTTCCGGAATTGATTGGCGAAATCCTCAGCAAACATGGCGCCCGACATCGGTGGGGTGACGGTTTTGCTTTGCAGTTTCTGACGAATATGATTCTCTCGCCTTATGACATCGGCGTCTGAACCTCTGCCATCCGATCTTGCCGCCGCTCATGCAATGATCCTCGCGGAGCGCGCCGCACGCCTGGCCGAGCGAGCCGCCCGTGTGGAAGCCGAGGCCGTTGCGGCTCGCGCCCAGGCGGTGAACACCCGCACGGAAGCGCTGATCGCCCATCTCAAGCTCGAAATCGAGAAGCTTCGCCGGGAGCTTTACGGCACCGTTCGGAGCGTAAGGCGCGGCTGCTGGAGCAGATGGAACTTCAGCTGGAAGACCTGGAGGCGGCAGCGACCGAGGACGAATTGGCGGCCGAAAGAGCGGCGGCACGAACGCAGACGATCCAGTCATTCCAGCGCAAGCGACCTTCCCGCAAGCCGTTCCCTGATCATCTGCCGCGCGAGCGCGTCGTCATTGCCGCGCCGGAAAGCTGTCCCTGCTGCGGCTCGACGAAGTTGTCGAAGCTGGGCGAGGATATCACCGAGACGCTGGAGGTTATCCCGCGGCAGTGGAAGGTGATCCAGACCGTGCGCGAGAGATTCTCGTGCCGGGAGTGCGAGAAGATCACGCAGCCGCCGGCGCCGTTCCATGTCACACCGCGTGGCTTCGCCGGACCGAACCTGCTGGCCATGATCCTGTTCGAGAAGTTCGGCCAGCATCAGCCGTTGAACCGCCAGAGCGAGCGATATCGGCGTGAAGGCATCGATCTGAGCGTGTCGACGCTGGCCGACCAGGTCGGCGCTTGCACGGCGGTCCTGCAACCGCTGCATGCGCTGATCGAGCGCCACGTCCTGGCTGCCGAGCGGCTGCATGGCGACGACACGACCGTGCCGATCCTGGCCAAGGGAAAGACGGTCACCGGGCACATCTGGACCTATGTCCGTGATGATCGGCCCTTTGGCAGTCGCGCGCCGCCGGCGGCGCTGTATTACGCCTCGCGCGATCGAAGACATGAGCATCCCGCGCGGCATCTCCAGGACTTCACCGGAATCCTGCAGGCCGACGCCTACAGCGGGTACAATGGACTTTACGATCCGTTGCGCGCTCAGGGGGCGATCACGGCGGCGCTATGTTGGGCACATGCACGGAGGCAGTTCTTCGAACTGGCCGACATCGCGGCCAATGCACGACGCGGAAGGAACGCAGCGGCGATCTCGCCGGTTGCGCTGGAGGCGGTCAAGCGCATTGACGCATTGTTCGATATCGAGCGCGGCATCAACGGCCTGAGTGCCGAAGAACGCCTGCGCGTGCGCCAGGAACAAAGCGCGCCGCTTCTGGCCGCTCTGGAAGCATGGTTGCGTGACGAGCGATCCCGCCTGTCGCGCTCGGCCTCTGTCGTCACGCCGATCGACTACATGCTCAAGCGCTGGGACCGGTTCGCCCGCTTCATCGACGATGGCAGGATCTGCCTTACGAACAATGCGGCCGAACGCGCCCTTCGAGGATTTGCGCTGGGGCGAAAATCGTGGCTGTTCGCCGGCTCCGAACGCGGCGCCGACCGGGCGGCGGCCATGACCACGCTGATTATGACGGCCAAGCTCAACGAGGTCGATCCGCTGGCCTGGCTGGCCGACGTGCTCGCCCGCATCGCCGACATCCCGCAGGCGCGGCTTCATGAACTGCTGCCGTGGAACTGGAATATCGGTCACGCGCTCATGGCGCCGGCCGCGTGAACAGCGCCTGAAACAACTTCTCCGCCCGCCGCAGGCCTTCATCGCTTAGAACCACGGACTTCGCTTTGTTTGCCGGGTCTGCGATCATACCCTTCTGATGCAGCCGATCCAGGCGCCCCAATCGAAGCCCTTCCAGGCACGCCTCTCGTCATGCAGCGTTAGCCATAAAAGCCCAAGAACTGCGTCGTCGATCTTGTCGAGGTCAATCTCCATGCCGCGAAGATCTAGCACGGACAATCACTGACTACCGCGGCCCAGACCGGATGGTTACGTTGCTTTTGTTACGCTGATGAGATCGAACCAAAACGGCGAGGTGTCAACGCCGACCGCACTGCACAAAGCTAAAATTATTCCAAATTAGAAAGAACGCGGGCGATTGTCAGATTCTTTCAAATCAGCAATAAGCATGGCAGGACCCGCCGAGCCTCAGCGGCATATAAAATGGGGCACCAATTTCTAATACGACACCAAACACATTCATTCTTCGCCGGTAATAGAAAGTTCGGACTCAACCAGCCCTTCGCCGAGATTGCTTCAGACTGGCGATGATGCTCGGCATTTAGTAGTGTCCAGAATCTTTCGCACATTTGATCAGGCGACGGCTCCGGTTTGCATGATCTGCGGCTGATATAGAGGCCGCATGTTCATGTAGCGCTTGGTCGACCATGCCGTTCCCGCGATGTAACGCAGTCGTGCTGCAGCGAGATTGAGACATGACTGACCGTCTGGAAATGCGCCGACGACACGTGTCCTACGCCTGATCTCTCTCATGATCCGCTCCAGCGGATTGTTGGTCCGAATTTCTGCCAGTGAATGTCCGGAAAGGCGTAGTAGGTCAGCGTCTCATGGACGGCCTGCTCGACGAGCTCGGCTGCCTTGTTCATCTTGCCGGCTCTGAGATCCTCGATGATTGCTTTGGCTTTTCGCTCGGCTGCTTCCCGGCTCTCTTGCGCATGAATGGCTTTGAGCATGTGGCTGACATCGCGGACCTTTGTCGCCGGCACATGGCTGAAGACATTGCGGTAGAATTGCACCATGCAGCGTTGCCAGCGTGCCGCGGGTAGATACTCCGCGACGCTCTCAATCAGGCCGCGGCAGGCATCGGAAATGATCAGCTGAACACCCTTGAGGCCGCGATCGACCAGATGCCGTAGGAATGCCGACCAGCCGGATTTGTCTTCCTTGGCACCCTCGCAGATACCCAGAATCTCTCGATACCCTTCCGAATTAACGGCGCTGGCCACCAGGAGGGAGACATTGCGCACCTCGCCAGCCCAACTGCGCTTCATCACGATGCCATCCAGATACAGATACGGATGCTCGCCTTCGATGCGCCGGTTCCGCCAAGCCTCGATCTTGGCGTAGATCTTCTTGTTGAGGTTGGACACCGTGCTCGGGCTCACCCGCGTGCCCCAAAGGGCTTGCGTAATGTCCTCCACGCGCCGGACCGAAATGCCCGCCAGGTACATCTCGATCAGCGCCTCCTCGACCGAGCTCTCCCGGCGCCGATACCGCTCAATAATCGCCGTTTCAAAGGTCTGGCGCCGCAGCTTGGGCACCTTGAGATTGACTTCGCCGGCGCTGGTCTGCAGCGACCGTTCATAGCTGCCAGCCCGGGTATCCTGCCGAGCCTGGCTGCGCTCGTAGCGCCCGGCGCCACAAAGCTGGTCTGCCTCTGCATCCAGCATGGCGTTCAGCGTCTCTTCTACCGTCCCACGAACCATCTCGCCTAGATGATCCCGGATCCGGGCCTCATCTATCTGAATCACCTGACCCATCGGCTTAATACCGTCTTCGTCACTCATCCGATTGCTCCTTCCTTATTCTAGAAGAAGCCGTCAATCCTGAAAGATCGCGGTAGGGACGCCCATTACTGAGCGCCCCCCGCACAGATCCGAGCGGGCCCGATTTGGGCACTCGGCTCCCACCTCAGGGATCTACCGGCGAAGCGGTCGCTTGGCCAAGGATGAAGGATGCGGGGTTTTGGGAGAAAGTCGTCGGCCACCTTGCTCATCCGTCCCCACGTCATGCGATCCGTCTGGCTGCGCCGCCGAAGCGTGCGACGCCATAGATCGACGATGTGGTTCCGGAACGTCTGCAGTGAGCGACTGTTGGTCGGCACCGCATGGTAAGCGAAGTAGCCAGTGACAATCTGCTTCAGCCATCTTCCTTGTTCAGGGATTGACTGATGCATCCTCTGTCGTAGTTCACCTTTGACCTCCTTAAGTTTTGTCCTCATGCGGTCGCGCCTGGTCTTCCGCTTGAGCAGGAAGTGTCCCTGACGCGACTTTCCACAGATGAAGGTAAAGCCAAGGAAGTTGAAGGTTTCCGGTTTGTTGAGCCCGCGCTTCTCACGTTGGGCCGCCGCGAAGCGGCCGAACTCGATTAGCCGAGTCTTTTCCGGATGCAGCAACAGAGAGAACTCCTGTAACCGCTTCCGCATCGCCTCCCAGAAGCGCCGGGCGTCTGCCTCGCGCTGGAAACCAACGACGAGGTCGTCCGCATAGCGGACCATTATCATGTCGCCCGTGGCCTCGCGCCTTCTCCAGCGCTCGGCCCAGAGATCAAAGACGTAGTGCAGATAGATGTTGGCAAGTAGCGGTGAGATCACCGACCCTTGTCCAGTACCCGTCTCACTGACCGTCACGACCCTGTCTTCCAAGACACCCGCCCTGAGCCACTTCTGGATCAAGCGGATAATGCGTCGGTCGCTGACCCGGTGCTTTATAAACCGGACGAGCCATCCCTGGTCGACCGTGTCGAAGAAGCTCCGGATATCCGCATCGAGTATGTAGTTCACCTTCCTACTGGTGATTCCGACGACCAATGCATCCAGCGCATCATGCTGGCTGCGTCTCGGTCGGAACCCATACGAGAACCCAAGGAACTCTGCCTCGTAGATCCCGTTCAGCACCGCTGCTGTCGCACGTTGGACGATTTTGTCCTCAAGGGCAGCCACGGCGAGTGGGCGCTGTCGACCATCTGGCTTCGGTATGTACCGTCGCTGTGATGGCAATGCCCGGTATGCTCCCCTCAGGACTCGCGCATGCAGGTCCCCGAGTTTGTGCTCGAGGTCTGCCTCGTAGCCCTGCCACGTCAGTCCGTCTACCCCGGGCGCAGCGTTCCGCTTCAATTCGAAGAACGCCAGCCGAAGTAGATCAATACTGATGTGATGGAGGAGCGAGGTGAACCGTTCCTTCTTCCTTTGCCTTGCGGCTTGTCGTATGCGCCCCAGCGCCCGTGACACGCTTTCCCGGTTCTGTGCCCGGCGCGTGATTTGCTGGTCCGCATTCCCTTTGGCCTCCGCCCTTCGCTCCACCAGCTCCGCGGCCAGTCTGCCCGGCGTTGTTCACCAGCTTCGCAGCTACTATGACGGAGTCTGACTTCCCGCGTCCGTACGTCATCGGCTATGGCTCCTCGCCTTCCCGATGCAAACCAGACCGCTATGTTGCGACTGGTTAGACGTGGGATCTCCCGGTTCCCGCACAACGAGCTTCCACACATGCCAGGTTCTTCGACCACGCCGGGCCGTCCGGGCGCTCGCACTCACGCGCCTGTCCGTGTCGCCTTCCGCTTTCGCAACGGCGTCAGCACCCGGGATATCAATCTTTGCGAGGCTCAATGGCTGGCCTATGTGCTCCCCTACCGACGCTTCGCTGCCGCCCTCACGGGCAGCCGCGCACGGCTCAGGGCCGATGTGGATCGCTACTCCGTCATCGTGTCGGACTTGCACCGACTACTCGTTGCCGGTCTCCCGGCGCACTGCGAAAGACTCTGTACGTTATCCGGTATTTGGTCGCGGCTTGGGGTCCTGATGAAATGCCGCCCATCCGACTATAATGGCCGCTACTGTAAGGACAGCAGCGGCGGCGTAGGCCACATACCCCGGCCAACTTCCAACGCCGAGTCGATAGATGATCCTGAAATGATAGAAGCTTTTTTCCCGTCGCTGTTGTCAGCGTAATATTTTAATGGTCTTCCTGCACTAATTATTGGAACACAGCTTATCGAGAGGCTGAAACTCTGCAGATAATTCTTGTCCTTCTTTGCTGGAAGGATCCATTTGTTGAAGACGCTCCATCAAACTCATATATTCGGCGCCAAGCTTCGGCCGTAACGCTTCAATCTGTTTGTTCAGCTCATTGCTTTTTTTGGTGTCATTCTTTTCATCAGCGTCCATAGCCTGATCATTAAGCTTCGCCAAGTCGCAATACAATTTGCCTTTTGCTTGATCACCGCTGATGATTTTGACAACTTTCTGAACATCCGCTTTGGTTAGCGGCGGTCCTTCTTGAGCGGCATCTCCCATTTGACCCTGTGCAAATGCGGATGTTGTGAACAATACAGAGACGGCGGCAATCAGCTTCAAGTTCATAACAGGTTCCTGTAACGAATACCGGAAGTGATATTTAACCTCGGATAAAGTGCTCAAGTTGATCAATCATAAATTTTTGATCTCTGATAATATTTTTCACCAAATCACCAATCGAGACCAATCCAATCAGTTTATCCTGCTCAATGACTGGAAGATGGCGGACCTTCTTGTCGGTCATAATCGCCATACATTCTTCCACTGACTGATCAGGCTGTGCATACAATACGCTGGACTCCATAATATCTCGGACACGAGTTGTAGGCGATGCACGACCCTTCAAAATTACATTTCGTGCATAATCTCGTTCTGTGATCATGCCGTGTATTTTGTCGCCCTCCATAACGACTAGTGAGCCAATGTTCTCATCCGCCATCTTACGTAAGGCATCATATACGGTGTCTTCTGGTCCTACTGAATGAATCTTGTTTCCCTTATCAAGGAGCAATTGCCTAATGGTTGTCATGTGATGTTGCCCCAGCTAACAACGCTTTACGTTCGGCGCCATTATAACAAGATCGGATCAGGAGAGTGACGAAACGTCAACGGAAATGTTATCTTCCACCCCCGCAATCAATCATCGTTCCGCTACCCAGGCAATTCGATAGCGGTTCGAGTCCGCTCCTTTGCGTCGTATACTTTGACCTGGATTTGCGGATATCTCTTCTTAAGTTCCAGACCCACTTTTATCGCCGCTGGTGAGCTCTCGTAGTCCGATTTGAACTTGCCATCGACCTCGAGGATATAGCCTTCTGTCGGTCGAGCATTGGCTGGCGGATTTTTAGGTCTCGTCGTGGGAACATCAGCTGATGGAGTATTTGGGTTCATCTCAATAATATTTGCCAACGGATCTTTCGCTCTCGTCGAATCGCTGCTCACACGCTGCTTACTTACCGATTTTTTCATTACACGAGTTGGCTTCTTCACGTTCATGCGAGGTTCCTTTGTTTGAGTCTTTATCGATGATGAAATCATTTTGCCGGGAACTGAAGTAGCGGCACAAAATTAAGAAAATGACCCCAGACGGAGGGGCACCGCTGGGGTCAATAGTGACTGGACGCTGGGCTGAGGGGGATGGGGCGTCCTGTTTATAAGTTTTAGGTAGGAACGGATCTACGGAGTTTCAAGTTGCTGGACAATCGACGTAATTGCTTCACGCAAATTTGAAAAATCGGTCAGCAATGCTGTCTGATCGAGGTCGTTTTAAAGTAAATCCATGGGACCCATCTAGAGCCTCGGTCGCTATTCCAGCTGCGGCGAACATGTGGCCGTCATTTCAAATGGACCAAGACATCGGACAGGATAACGCATTCGGATATTGCCGCGATCATCGAGGGTATCAAAGCGCCAAGCGAGGCGGCACATGCATTTAAGAATATCCGAACGTTCTTAAATTGGTGCGTACCATGATATCTTCCGCACTCATCCTGTGCAGCCGCTGATCAATGTCCGGTTTAGAGTAAGTCGGACGTGGCCAATAGATGCTGCCATGGCGTAGTTTGACCCAAGCGGCCATTGCCGCCCAATGAGCAAGCGATCATCCGGATATCATCGAGCTTCAGGCCGAAATCCTCGCCATCTTTTTGCTCAGCGAGACTGCATCCGCGGCTGCGCTCTGGTCTGGGATTATACTGATCTGTTGCCTTGTCGCGCACGTGCAGGGGATTGCTTTTCGTGTTGCTAGTTGCACTCTACGGCCATTGGGGAACTCGATATAGCGTCGGACGGATGGTCCGAAACTTTCAAGTACATACTTCGAGCCAACGGGAAAGCGCGTTGGCAGGTGAGTGGAGCTGTGCATTGTCAGACACTCCCACTTCGCGATACCCCCCAGTTATCAACGCGCGTTTCCATAATAATTTCGTCGAAAAAAGGGGGGTTATCCTCGTTATCCACCGGCCAAGCGTTCACGGTCGCGTGAGATCAAGCCCAGGCGCATATCAAGGACGGCTTGGGAATTTTGAAATCGCGGACGCTTGGCGCAGTCGCAAGAGGCGCAATATGCGCGCTATAGCTCAAGTCCATTGGGGCGGCCACGGCCTCCAATGGGTCGGCCTAATCAGCACCATCTTATTGCGGCGCACATCGGACCAACCCACGCCATTGCGGCGGCAAGGGAACGCTAATGCGTGATATTCTCCATCATCGTAGACGCATAATTCCAGTTCAATGTCCGATGGAGCCGTGACGATCGGGTTCCACTTTTTAGACCGTAAAAGATCGATTTCCATGATTAGCCCCCCGACGTAACCATTTTGGTTCTAAAAGGCTCCGATAAATTCCACCTGCTCGCATTGATTTGGCGCAATGGCGCTTTCGGGTGGCTCTGTCAGATCTTGTCAGCTCAAGATGGTGTCGGCCGACGACGGTTCAAATTCAAATGTCATAGGCGGATAAGGATCTTGGCCAAATGTCCAGATTATCTTTAGCTCACGGTATTTGGTGAACAAGGCGACATTTGATGGTTTGCCGCTTTTGCCGCTCTTTTCAGCGCGATCGATCGCGTCCCCGATAGCTTTAGCTCGGCTGGAATAAGGCACGCCAAGGCGGCCAAGCGATTTTACGTACCAGTTTCCGTTTCTCTTAAGGACGAGAAACTGCCGCACCCGAACGACGTCGGCACACATGCACGTCCTTTAGCCCGACATGTTTTGAAGGGAAAGATAGGAATGCTCAATGAAAAAGTCGCTTTTGTATTGGATTGAAAGCTCGACATTTTGCATTGATGTGGATCAACGCGCTGCTACCGGCTCCAAAGACGGCAAGTTAGGGCGCGGTTCAACTCGCTAACAAAGGTGAATTTGTTAGCCAGTTGAATGCCCCTGGCTTGCTCGGTTCGACCTGGTCCATTCTCGAAAACATCAAATCGCGCCCCATTCTTGGCGGACTTCATCACCAAAACTTGCGGGTTTAGGTTTTCGGTAAACACAGGTGAAACGCCTGCTCAACGACAGTGCGAGCTATTATGTGGTGCACCCTCGATCCCAGAATTGACTTACGATTTCTTACTGACCCGCCAGACACTACGTACCGTCGTGACATGCGGCGCAGTTCGCGTCGTGCCAAGTATAGCGCCCTTATTCGGGGGCCGCGCCAGCGGTGCGTCGAGCTCTACGACGAACGGATCGGTTGCGCTGTCACAATACTTGGCAACTACCTTGGCGAATTCGCCTAGCACGGCACCCAGTTGGTTTCGCGGTGGTGGCGGGGTGAGATCTCCCAATACCCAGACCGTATGGCAATTCTTCAAAACCCCGGCAATATTCTTTAGGTCGTTTTGGAGCATTGCATCAAATCGTTTGGAATCCGCTTCGCGGTTCGGTTCATTGGCCGCAACGAGCGGCCCGACGCCATCAATGATGACAACCTGAGCTTGGCTCCACGGCCAGAAGGAAATGGTCGTTGGCCCCGCATCGTCAGGGTAGAAACCGCCGGTCGAGTTGACGGCAAATTCGAGCAGGCAATCGAGACCGAGATAACGGACCTTGTTATTCTTGAATGCAAATTCGGTCGCGATGCCGGCCGCCATGGAGGTGCGGCCTGATCCGATCGGGCCACCGATCACGATTTGAAACGGATGCGTATTTGGCGGTGCACCGGCGTTGATAAGACTTTGCAGGAGTTTCGCATCGTCAACATTGATGCTCGACGCCGCATCAGCAAGACGGAACAGATAAGGGATCGATGCCTTCTGCCAAATCATTTTCTGCCGCAGCCAGCTTGGCGCGAGGATAATAGCGACAATGACTACTCCTAAAGAGAGCAGCAGCAATGGAAAGGCCGACAAGTGAAAAGCAAATCCGAGGACGCCACCCAACGACATGTAACCTGCGGCGACCTCGGCGTTGGCGGCCAGCAGTTTAGTGTCAGTTGGGAAAGCACCAGTCGCTTGTTTCACGGCGCTGCGATATGCGCTCAACTCCCAAATTGACACGCCGGCGACGGTCAATGCCAAGCCTAGCCCAAGGCTCCAATAATCCGCATCGGAAACCGACCCAAAAAAATACCTTATGGCCAGAGCACTCACCAGCGTGCCGACAAAATCAACTATGATCCCGATGCAGACGTGGCCGAACTGATCCGCCAACCAGGTATAGGAATAGGTCGCGGCCGACTGTACTTCCTTGCCATAGGCATCGGCCCAAAACTGTCGCAACAAATCTTTGGAAGTGAGGTTCGGCGCGGTCGGTCCAGCTGCATTGACCGGCGCAGGTGCGTTGGAGTTCACGGTTGCCCCCGTCAACTGCGATTGCGCGGCAAACTACCAATTGAATTCTAGCAAACAGTTGTTGAATTGCAAATCTTGGCATCGTTCACTGCGAGTATGAATTCTTCCGACTTTGCCGCCAGAAAAATAGTGACGCGCGAGCATTGCGGATCCGCCACCCAGATGTCGGTTCCGAAAACTCTATCCGTTGGATTCGCGGTCGCCGGCGAATCAGAACATGATTGCTAGATGTTCGCAATTGCCTTCCTTTTTGTCCGCGTTTTGTGCGACTGCGTCAAGTCGCGACCACGGCTCGAAGCCGAAATCCTGGTGCTGCGGGATCAACTCAACATCCTGCAGCAGCGCGCGCCACATCGGCTATTTTTGACCTAGATTGATCGCGCTCTGTTCGTCTGGCTCATCGCGGCTTTCCGCGTATCCTTGATGCCATAACGATTGTCAGACCCGAGACGATCGTGCGTTGGCATCGCAAAGGCTTCTGTGCGTTTTGGCGATGGAAATCCCGCCCTCTCGCTGGCCGACCGCAGATCGACAAAGAGGTCCGCGACCTTATCCAAAAAATGAGCTTTGAGAACCCGCTTTGGGGTGCGCCGCATATCCACAGCGAGCTTCTGAAGCTCGGCTTCGATGTCGCCCAATCGACAGGCTCGAAATACATGGTACCGAGGCGTGGTCGACCGTCGCAAACATGAAAAACCTTCCTGCGCAACCACGCTGATGGCATCGCATCGATTGATCTGTTTGTAGTTCCTACGATTACCTTTGAGCAACTCTTCGCATTTCTTGTTCTCGGCCACGGACGGCGGCAGCTGTTGTGGTTTGCGGTGACCCAGCATCCGACGGCGGAGTAGTTGGCACGCCAAATTACCGAGGCATTCCCCTGGGACAAGGCGCCGACATATATCGTCCGCAACAACGACCGAGTGTTCGGCAGCCTATTTACAAACCCGCATCCAGGCGATGGGCATTCGGGACCGGCCCACATCATTCCGCTCGCCCTGGCAGAATGGCCATATTGAACGTCTGATCGGATCGATCCGACACGAGTGCACCAATCATCTGATCGTGCTCAACGAAGAACACCTGCGGCGGATCCTTGCGAAATTCTCCGCCTATTATAATGGGTGGCGTCCTCATGTTTCGCTCGGGAAGGATGCGCCGGACAGGCGCCCGATCGAGCGCTTCGGGGACATCGTCGCCCATGCAATCTTGGGCGGATTGCATCACCGATACGCACGAATTTAGTTTTTGAAAGCGACAAGAACCATAACATCATCACACCATCGCGGCGCCGGTTACTTTGTGAGGTTAC
The DNA here is from genome assembly GCA_963739075.1 of uncultured Alphaproteobacteria bacterium. Lineage (GTDB taxonomy): Bacteria > Pseudomonadota > Alphaproteobacteria > Rhizobiales > Xanthobacteraceae > Pseudolabrys. The sequence goes on from CAVTZC010000008.1 coordinate 36,328, forward strand.
CGTGACGTGGAGTTATGGTTTCGTGGCCGGCTGGCGTTGAGCCAAAAACTATTATGATCACGCAAGCGCGATCTCAATCGTAACGACGAATATGCGCATTACTAGAGTGAGTACGCGTCGCAATTAAGCGGCCTCGCTGCCAAACAAAGCTCGCCAAAAGCCGTGTTTCTAGTTTAACGGCGTTTGCGCTTGATACCGTGTCTGGGCTTTCTCTTCTTACCGCCGCGGTCCCGGTCGCCGGACGTGCCAGAAATCTGGCTTGGGCTCTTCAACGCATCAAGGTAGGCGCGGGTAAGGAACTTCTGTAGCTCGTCCGGGCTATACGTAGCGAGATGCTCGCGAATGGCCGCTTTCCGCTGCTCTGGCTCCAGCCCTTCCCTGACTGTGGCGGCCTCCAGCTCCTGGAGTAACTTATTCAATTTCGTCCGGCTTGCAGCCTTGGTCTTCATTTTCATTGTCTTTGACTTCGCTGTCTTGTGCAGGCGGCGCAGTGCTTGCGGGGTCGGGTTCAACAACGTCGCGATTTCTACCTGAACCGCAGTCTCGTTCATTATATCCATATGCTCTACGTCGCCCTTGAGAGTGACGACGTTGCTATTGCCGAGCAGACGCGTCGACCATGCTGGCAAGGTGCCATCGCCCGGCCCATAAATATCGGTAATCGGATCGTCGTCAGCGTCAGGATTGAATGTCGGTGGAACCCGCGTCCATGTTTGGCTGATGATAGTTTTATTTAAGACCTCTCCGTTTTTGACCTGGACGCCGCGGATATTCCAGAACTTACCAGCAACTTCAGCCGCAAGTGGCATCGCCACTTCGCCAACGGCTGCCAGTCCTTTTTTGAGTAGATTCCAATCGAAGCCGTGGTTAGAGCTGTAACGAACATCTCCAGTCGCCCCCGCGGTCGGCAGGCCCGGAATCGGATTGTAAGGGTCGGCCGTCTGTCCGACCGTATTTGCATCCATGCTAGGATAGCTCTTGAGATTGTATCCTTCGGGGTCCGTGGCAAACCCGGCTTGGTTAGCGTTGTAGGTCACCTCATCCAGGAAGAGCAGCTCGTATCCGGCCGGCAGCGTCGAGATGATCTCAGTAATCTTTGAGGCGCCGTCCAGCCCCTCGGTCCAGTTCACCTGCGAATCGCCCTTGAAGAAGCGGTGTACCTGGCCGCCGTAGCCATAGAATGGCGTGGCGACGGTAATTGCTTGTCTTAGTTTCTGCACATATTGATCGGTGGATTGGTTCAGGATCTGCTTGACCACAATCCCGCCGAAGCTGTGGCCAATCAGCCAGAAATTATCCAGTGGGTTCGGCTTGCATTCTTTGACAACGCGAGTCTCGAATGCGGGGAGGAATTTTGTCAAAAAGAAATCTGCAGTCGCCTTGCTGCCACGCCGCCAGTCCCAGCCAAAGACAAATAGATCAATCCAGTTGGTCTGGCACCACTGAATGAACCCGCCATAGGGGTGCAGCGCAACGAAATCGACGCAGCCGTCTGGCAAGACGTAATGCTGTTGGTAGTCCTCGTCTCCCTGCATCTGAAGGTCAGTAGCAACCCCCAACGCGATAGAGCAACTGAGCCAAATCGTGTCATAGGAGAACGGTGGTCCTTTCTGAAACTGGTCCGTCGCGCGCACCAGCTGTGATCCCATTCCGCCCGGGAATAGGAAGATCGTTTTGTGATCGCAATTGGGATTAGCATTGTAGCGCGAGATGAAGTCGTTGATTGGACCATCAAGCCTTGCGAGATACTCGTCATCTCGCGCTTGTTCATAGGGGCTCATAAGTCATCTCCCTCGCTCGGTGCGCTCCTGGCCCCGCTACCGCACTTGCTGTCGTTGTTGTTTTCCAGGCCGTCCGTCACCGTACATCAAAGTAATCACGTCGAAGCATAGTTGAAGGCCCTGCTCTGGGCACCATTAAAACTATTTTACCTGGATTTCCCGGATGGACCTAAAACTTGATTTGAAAGATAACAACTCGCAGAAGCCCGCTGGGGCTGTGCCTGCTCGATGGCTACCTCATGTGTCAATCAGCGCCAATTTTGACCCTACTGTTCAAACCTTTGACTTTTGCGCGATTTCCAATTCAGCAATACATAGCCGTCGAAGAAGCCCATTGCGTGAGCAGCCTTGTTTCTTCGACGCGCAAAGCGAGCGGAAACCGGCGCTCAAGGTTATCGGAACATAGGCGCTGTGGCCGGCGCTATTTGGGTGGCCGTAGGCAACTTCACTTTTTATGGTCTTGCAAACTCTGTGTGACGCGTTCCGCGAGGTTATGAAACTGCGATAATTGTCCAATCCTGTTTTCTATCTTCGAATCAACATGATTGGTGCCCAAGAATTGTTGAAGACTACGCAAACATCGGAGTTCAAATACCGGAAATCCAAGGTCGCAGGCACAAGCAACCGCCTTGTGGAACAATAATTCAATTTTGTCATCGTTTTCGAATTTCAGATCACTTACGACTTGGGCCTCCACCCTTCGAACCTCCGGTTCGAGCCAACGATCTGACCCTTCGGCGATGATCTGCATCGCCCGCGAGCAAAGTGCCTTAGCTTCTTCCAGCTTGCCGCAACGTCGTTTGGCATCAGCCAGGTTCGCAAGGTGACCCGGAAGCGAGAGTCGGTAACCAACTGCATCGAATTCATTAATCGCCTGCTGCAGCACGGTTGTTCCTTCTTCAAAATTACCGCGCTGACATTGTGACCAGCCGTAGAACGCGAGCCCGAACGTTCGAAATGTATTGAGACGGTGCTGTTCAGAAAGCGATATCAAACGCCGGGCCTCTCGTGCCATCTCATCCGTTGCGCCGCTGAGCCCCAACACCCAGCCGCCTACATAGGCCAGAGAGATTGCCGTCGAATGCGGATGACGCAACGTGTCGGCCGATTGCAGCGTTTCAATTCCAACACGCAAACTTTCATCAATCGACCCGAGACAAAAAAGCGCAAGACTTAGCATCGACCGGCTGTGGATTTGGGTGTTTTGCCCAAACAAGTAGGTTGTCGCCTCATCGCGCTCCGCCACGTATAAACTGATCGATTTTTCTAACTCTTCCTTTGCATTTGGGGCATCGCCTTGTCCAAGCAGCGCCATACCAGTCAAGCGGTGCCCAATGACACGCCCGGGAGCATAACCGTTGCGCTCAGCAAGCGAGAGGAACACTTTTGCTAAATCAGCCGCTCCATTCGTATTTCCAGTGCACATGGTGAAGGTAAACTGACCAAACAAGAATGGAAATACGAGTGGCGACAATTCGGCCTCAGCGACCAGTTGCAAACCACGCTGACAGCATGCCGATAATGCAGCAGATGCCGATCCTTCGGTCGCCGTGATTGACCCGATAAGGGCCGCTTGGAGGCGCAGTTCGAAATCACGGCGTAGCTTCGCGTCCGATATTTGGGAGATCAAAGCCAGCCCTTTGCGCAGGTTTTCCACGGCCTCGACATGGGCAGATCGCTGCGCGGCCGTAATCCCTGCATTGAGCCACATGCTGATCGCTTCCTGGAAGCGACCGGCGGCAGTCAAGTGATACGCAATGAGTTCGGGAATGATAGGAGCGGCGTTTGCACTTGCGTTAAGCGCCTTGACAATATGGTCATGTAACGTTCGGCGATCTGATTGAATAATTGATTCGTAGGCCGCGCGTTGGAGCAGCGAGTGCCGAAATTCATAAATTCGTTCGGCCCGGTCCTGCCGCGATCGCAAAATCTCTGCCTCGACAAGCGTGTCCAACGGTACGGCGACCTGCGCGGCGTCAGTGTCCAATACTGAACCGAGAAACTCCGGAGTGAACGGACGGCCGATACAGGCCGCCGCTTGAACCACGTGCCTTCCACTTGAGAGACGATCAAGCCGCTCTGACAGTGTTTCCGCCAGGGTCAACGGGATCTTGTTGCCCCCGCCACTATTGCCTTTCAGTGCGTTCTGGTCGATCGTCGACAAAATCAATTGCTCGATAAATAATGGAATCCCGTCGCCCGCTTTCACCGCTTGCGACACCAGTTGCGCCGGCAGTTCCAGTACGCCAGGAATTGATTGCGCAAGCTCCAGGCACATTGGCCCGGACAGCGGATCAAGGTGAATGACCTCATCCGGTTTGGGCAGGGCTGGGCCGCGTGGAAATGATCGCAGCGTCAGGAGAAAGAGAATTGGCATATTTCGGAGTTGTTTGATGGCCTCCTGCAAAAGCTCTGCCGAAGATGGATCAAGCCAATGTGCGTCTTCGATCCAAATGATTCCTGGCCGCAATCGCACCATCGATTTGATCAGCGAAATGACAAACGCAAACTGCCGCGAGCGCGTAAGCGGGCTGTTTGAAGTGTTATTGGTGACGGCGGCCGTCGCGATACCCAAAAGGCTGACTGCGGCTCCAACATTTTCCGATGTATTTAAATTTATGTCATCTAAAAACGCTGCTAGTTTTTCAGCGTCATTCGACGAATTGTTATTTTCGTCTAGTCCAATTCTTATCGAGAGCAATCGCGCGATCGGATATAGCGGCGTGCTAGAAAATAATTCGTGACAATCGATTTGTACGAGGTCTACATGATCGAGTTCGGCACACTTGCGAAATTCAGTAATGAGACGCGTTTTTCCAACGCCTGCTTCGCCCTCGATAAACAATGTGTGGCACCGCAATTCAGTTCTGACATCGCGCCAGTGCGCCAGCACTCGCTCAAGAGCCTCTGTTCTGCCGACCATACGAGTGGCGCCACGTCGGCGGCGCGGCCGTGCGCTTCCCATTGTTCGGCGGGCTCCGACGATCTTGTGAACGTCGACCGGACGGGTAAGGCCTCTAATTTTACGCGAACCCAGAAATTCCGTAACGAACAGCCCTTCAATCAGTTCGAGCGTTTCAGCGCTGACGACAACGGAATTAGAAGACGCTTCGGCCTGTAGCCGCGCGGCAAGATTCACGGGTTCGCCGATCGCGCTTTGAAGCGCCAGCCCCGAACTGGTCCGCTCAGGCCCGATGACGACCAACCCGGTGTGCACACCAATCCGCAAACTCAGCGCACCCAGCACGCGGTTTCCAACGGGCTGTTCTAAATTGCTAATCTTTTCAATTAATTCCAGTGCGGCGCGCACCGCCCGCTCAGCGTCGTTCTCGTGAGCCGCAGGGTATCCGAAATAAACGAGAATGCCATCGCCACTAAACATACCAACGTACCCGCCGTAACTCTCCATTATGGGTAGGGCAATGCGTTGGTAGCGATTTTGCATCGCTTGAAGTTCTTCCGGATCAAGCCGTTCAGATAATTCAGTGAACCCAACAAGATCGCAAAACAAAATCGTAAGGTAGCGGCGCTCCCGCACATCCAAATTGCTGGGCTGTCTGGACGAGACGGACATTATTCACCCCTCCTTCCGACTACTTCCAGCGTGGCCAAAACCGCCCTCAATTACATGACAATTAGGCGTCTAGCGCAGCTAATCCCTATTCGCTTCAAGAAGAAAATTGTAAGCTCAAACTACGCACGATACCAGTTCACTTCCGCTACTTCTTTCGAGCTACGCTAATTGGATCTAAAAGCGCCCTGCAGGTCCATATGGGACATGATGAGCGATTGCTGAAGCCGCGACGGGTATTCGCTGACCAAAACCGAGCAAGTGGGTCACGACGATGGCGCGCGCTAGTGTTGTGCGCCCATCTTCGACCCGGTCGAACCAAGGGCCGCACGCGATATTTAATGCAGCCGATTAGTGGCTTGCACGTTGCTTCGCTCATTGATCCAAAGCACGTCGATGTTGAGCTTTACCACGAAGATTGGCATGGCCCTTTTGATGCCGCCCGCACAAACGATTACGACCTGGTGTTTCTCAGTGGTCTGCAACCAGATTTCGATCGGATGCGGCAGCTTGCTTATTTTTTTCGGCGCGCAGGTGCCAAAGTCATAGCTGGGGGGAGCATTTGCACGCTATTTCCAGAATTCACAACGCAGTTTTTCGATGCCGTCTGCGTCGGAAGCGTCGACAGCGTCCCCGAGGTCATCGCTGATTTCACACGCGGCGCATTAAAGCAAATCTACCGAGCTCCGTCTGGAACGATCGGTCCCTACGATGTTGATTACCGAATATTTGAGCGCGCCAAAATTAGCCCCTTCGCGCATCTCATTGAGGCGTCTCGAGGATGCAGCTTCCGTTGCACTTTCTGCGTCATTCCCGCGGAAAAGGCGACGCATGTTCCTTTCGATCTCAAACATCTTTCGATGACGATTAATAGCGCGATCAAGTCAAGCCCGACTTGGAGTTTTCGGCGGCGGTACCCGCTTATTATGTTTTTGGACAATAATTTTTCTGATGATCAAGCCCATATGCTGCAGGTTTGCGAGTTGTTGCGACGTCATCCCAAAGTGCGCGGATGGGCGGCCTTGGTTACCCAGAATATTTTACAGGACCGTCAACTCATCGAATATTTGGCGCGTTCGAAATGCGTTGGACTGTTTGCCGGATTGGAGTCTTTCGACAAAGTCACGTTGCGGCGCTTCAATAAGAAGCAAAACCTTGGCCGAAACCAGAACATTTTTGATGATGTCGCCTTTGCCGAATCGCTTGGTATCGCCATTGGCTATGGCTATCTGTTCGATCCCCGGTTTCAGACGGCAAGTGAAATGCACCGGCAGGTTGAGGCCATCAGTCGGGCGCCAGCGCTGCCTATGCCGACCTACCTGAGCGTCATCGCGCCCCTGGCCGGCACGGCAACCTTCTGGGACGATTTGATGTCTAACAGGCTGGCGCCGCGCCTGCGATTGCGCGACCTAGACGGCGAGACAATCTGCTATTCGACCTTAGCGGACAGGCCCGAGGCATTGGTCAATTTCGTGGAGAAGATTTTTCGGAGGCCCTGGACGGTCGTCGGCCGGCTCCAGATATTCCTCAAGACCCTGCGGCGCATTGCGCGGTCCGGAACCTTCAATCCGATCCGGTGGTACATCATCGCGCAGGCGGATCTCCATTGTTTTCTGTGGTCGCGCAGTACGCCGGCAGCGCAAAGGACTTATCTCGCCGGCAGCGAGATCCTCGACCCGCAGTATTTCGAGTATCCTGCCGACTTATCCGACCTCGACTATCGGCGATATTTCGAACCGATTGCGTTGACCGATGACCTAGGCGGGCCAACCGACTGGTTGAAGCGATACATTCCACAATGGAAAGGCCATCGGCAAAACCCGTCACCGGTAGGTGTAACGGAAGAAGGTGTTAATTTGCAGGACGCCATCTCGTAAATTACGATGATGAGAGGGAATGAGAGTAACTATGTAAGCTCAAAAGCGAGATCCAAAAAAAGTTTGTCGATCGCGAATGTTCGCTTTGGGCCGTGTGACCTGACTAGGCCTTTTTGCACCAGGCGGTTGGAGAGAAATTGTCTTGAAAAGGAGTTTTGGTCATGCCGAAGAAGAGGTTCAGCGAGGAACAGATTGTGACGCTGCTTCGCCAGATTGAAGTATCGATGGCGCAGGGAAACGCGGCGCCAGTAGCTTGCCGGGAAGCGGGCATTTCCACGATGAAACCGACCTATCGATACGTCAAGGAAATGAATTGGGATATGGCAGAAGACTACCTTTACGCAAAAGCGCAGGAAGCCAATTCAACCGACCCCGAACAAGGTCGCAAACAAGGTATGAAGAAATTCCGTGACGCCAAATCTTTCAAGCCAGGCTTAAGTGAATATCGGCGTGAGGAAGAACTCGATCGAATATTGTCGTAGGTCCTGCAAACTAGACTTTGACTCGCGCTCGGCATCCGAACGGAAGCGCCGGTAAAGGCCCGCGTCCCCTAGTGAGGCCGGGTAACTTGATAAGAAAGTCTGATTTCTTAATGAGTACGATTCCAACGTGCCACGGAGAACTCGGACCGCCAACCAGGCCGTTATTAGCGGTACGTCCGTCCCGGAAAAGCCGATAAAATCTGACGATTAGCGTCGCGTTCGATCACGTTTGACGACGTTTGTTCTTGTTTGGTTGCGGCGTATCGTTGGTCAATCGTTGGTCAATGATGCTTAAGCGGCGCTACGCTCGGCGCGATACTAACGTCCTAGTAGGAACAGGGCCACACAAGGGACGGGAGAAATATCACCAGTGCGATCATTGTGCGCTGACGTTAGGTGATTCCATCCCCCAATCAATACGGATAAGGTTTTCGGTCACACATCAAGCGAACAGATTCCGAAGAAAGGCTTCCTGCAGTGTTCCGGGCCCGCAGCCAATCGCCTGTCTCAAACGATCGTCCTTGCTCGTATTGCCAATTTCAACAGGCATTAAGCAGCTCGAAGATCCGTTTCGGATCCGAAATAAGCGATATACCGAGGATTGATCGACGCTACCGGCATAATCATAAGGACGTCGGTTGTTCCGAACTGGTGATCGATGACGGCACCGCTGCCGACAAATGCGCCGACCCGCAAATACCCCGTGATCAAGGGAGGCAGTTCGCGGATAGCCGCCTTTGCGTCAATACGCTCCTTCGGGATCCGGTTCATCTCGACAAACCGTTCTGGCAACGCGGCGACTCTCCATTGTTCGGGCGCCGAAGCGAAATGATGGAGAAACGATAATGGCAGCGCGAGCTTGTTAACGTCCGTGCCATCGAAGCTCGCGCATCCGATCATTACATCGCATCGGTGGTGCACAAGGTATTGCCAGATGCCGCGCCACAGCAGTTCGATTGTGCGTCTGTTCCGGTATTCGGCAAGGACACAAGAGCGGCCAAGCTCGAGAAAATTGAGGTCGCACTGGCGCGCTAATAAGCCGCTCAGATCGAATTCGGTCGCACTGTAAAAGCCACCATGCCGCTGGGCGACTTGTTGGCGCAGCAGTCGATAGGTTCCGACGACTGTCAGCAAGCCCGATTTGCGATCAGGGACATTTCCTTCATCGCAGACAAGCAAATGGTCGCAAATTGGGTCGTATGAATCGATGTCACGGCGTGCGAGCGCCTTCAGTGCATTCGGGACGGCCGATTTCTCTTCATAGAAAACCCGGTAACGAAGTCTTTGTGCCAACCGCACTTCCTTCGCACCGGCGGCAAGGCGGATACCGAGTGACCCGAGGCAGCCAAGCGTCGGTGCAGTTAACGTCACCTGCGCTTCCGGAATCCTAAACCCTCCATACGCCCGCAATGCCGGTAGGATGCGATTGACCGCGAAAGCGAATTCCAACGGCGGGAAACGGCTCGCCACCTGTTGCGATAGTGTCAAATCGGAGGTTGTCACGGAACTCCCGTTTGGCCAGCAGGTGTGAAAGCAGCGTCGGGTTACCGCGAATTTTTCAATGGACACCGATCACTGCTAGAAACAAATTATAACGCACCATGACATGGGGGTTAAGCTTTGGCTTCCCCTCATTATCGTCATCACCGCCTTCTTCACCCCGCCCAGACTTGATATCACCGGGTACGTAGCCCGTGCCTTCACGCCGCAACAGGTCCGGATCGCCCAACAGATCGTCTGCCGCGAGCCGCCCCCCATAGATCAGTGGAGCGTCTGAGCGCATAGCTTCCAGGGCCTTCTGTTCCTTTTCACGGCGCACACCCAAAGCGGGCATTCGGAGGCGGTGTACTTACCAAAGCTGATATCAAAATGGTTGCGAGGCAGGTGTCTGAAAAACACGAATAAAACATCAATATTTACTGAACGCTTTGCGCGACCGATAAAGATGGGACATCAAAATCATTCGATCATTTAACTTGCACAAGAATTGTTACCTTCGTTGATCACGCAACTCATGGCATTTGTAGCGATTTGCCATGAGTTAATTGATCGCGATGCCTGCTTAATTCATTGAGACGAAAAATTACTTACAGGTCTTACGAATTCCCAGATCTGAAACGGCCTCCACGTCGGTGACAAGTTGCGCGTCGCCACCGCATATTAATTATGTGGATCATACCAGACGTGATGCAATCAGCGCGAAGGCGACACGTTTTACCCATCTAAAACATTAGTGGTTCGCTGGAGCAGTCGCTAAAAAACGCACAATGGTCGGAATGTCTTCGAGACGCCCTTGATCGAGGCCGACCCTCGCCATACAAGTGGCGACGATTATCATTCAGATCGGTTTTGGATGCAAAAATGACACGGCAGTCTTTTGTCATTCGCAGAATTCAAGCATTTTGTTATCGCTATCCATTGTTAACGCCGGTCGTGACCTCGTTTGGCCAAATGTTGAACCGTCCGGCAGTTTTCGTCCGTGTTGAAGACGAGGAGGGAAATTTTGGTTGGGGCGAAGTTTGGGCGAACTTTCCCTCAACCGGAGCGGAACACCGCTCGCGAATCGTCAATGAATTCTTGGCTCCCGCGATGAGTGGTTTTGTAGCTAGCTATCCCGGCCACGTTTTCGAATCCCTCACGCAACGCACGTCTATTATAGCCCTTCAGTCCGGCGAACCCGGTCCCTTCGCTCATGCCATCGCTGGCATCGATATTGCAATCTGGGACCTGTATGCAAAACGATGTAGCACCCCGCTATGGCGATTGCTCGGCGGCGCAAATAAGAGAATTCGTGTGTATGCCAGTGGCATCAATCCCACTGGCTCAAGGCAGATTGCCGAGACTGCTGTTGACGCGGGGCACCGTGCGCTGAAATTGAAGATTGGGTTTGATTTTACCCGCGACCGCAAAAATCTCGCCGGTCTGCGCGAACTTGTCGGCGATGGCGTGCTGGCGGCCGATGCCAACCAAGCCTGGTCAAAGCAGCAAGCCCTTGAGATTGCCCCCCGCTTTCGAGAGTTCCGGCTGGCGTGGCTTGAAGAGCCGATCCGCGCTGATCGCCCGTGGGATGAATGGCAGGCCTTGCGCCGAGGAATCGATATACCGCTGGCGGCGGGAGAGAACATTTCGAGCCGCTCGGGATTTGCGCAGGTTCTTAGCGACAATGTGTTGCAGATCGTGCAGCCCGACGTGGCGAAATGGGGCGGCGTGACAGTTTGTGCCGACATCGCGCGCGACATTCGGGCATCGGGAAAGACCTATTGTCCCCATTATCTTGGCGGTGGCATCGGCCTGCTTGCATCGGCCCATTTGCTCGCGGGCGTTGGAGGAGACGGACTGCTGGAGGTCGACGTTAACCTCAATCCATTGCGGGACTACTTCTGCGGCCCCGTCACGGCCATTACAGACGGCACCATCACGCTGACCGAGATGCCAGGTCTTGGAATCGACCCCGATTTCGGTCCCGTTGAGACCTATCGAACAGCTTGATGGACCGCTCCGTCGACCGTTCGCACCCTCGAGCTCCTCACATAGACGAGATCAAGCCGACGCAGTAACCTGCCATCGGAGCGGCAAAGGTCACAAAACGATTGCAGGATCTTGTCGGGCTGGGAGTCGGAAAATGCCATCAAAGAAAAAGTTATTTCTTGCGGTAGCCTGCTTACTTCTAATAACTATTCCCGGTGCATTCGGCGAGGGCTACCCGTCGCGCCCTATCACCATTGTCGTACCCTTCTCCGCCGGTGGGCCTACGGACACGCTCGCACGCATTCTGGCGCAGCGAATGACAGTGTCACTTGGACAGAGCGTCATCATCGAAAATGTGACGGGTGCAGCAGGAAGTATTGCTGTCGGACGCGTCGTCCGCGCTAAACCGGATGGCTACACCCTGAGCATCGGACATATCGGTACGCACGTCTTAAACGGTGCAATTTATTCACTGCAATATGATCTGCTGAAAGATCTCGAGCCGATTGCAATGGTTGCAAGTAATCCGCAACTGCTGGTCGGAAAGCGAGGGATCCCAGCCAACACGCTTCAGGACTTGATTGTCTGGATAAAGGCACACCCAGGCAAAGTATTGGTGGGAACTGCTGGAGTTGGAAGTCCCTCGCACGTGAGCGGCATTTATCTGCAAAACACTATAGCGACACCTTTATTGATGGTTCCGTATCGTGGCGCTGGTCCAGCCCTGCAAGATTTAATCGCGGGGCACCTAGATCTACTTTTCGATCAAGCCTCGAACTCTCTCCCTCAGGTTCGCGGTAAAACGGTCACGGCGTATGCTGTCACCGCAAAAACTCGATTGGTAGCTGCACCCGACATTCCTACGGTGGATGAAGCCGGACTTCCGGGCTTTTATGTTTCGGTTTGGCATGGTTTCTGGGTCCCAAAAGGAACTCCCAAGGATGTCATCACTAAACTCAATACGGCTATTGTTGATGCGGTAGCGGATTCCAAAGTCCGGGAACGACTAGCTGAATTAGGTCAGGACATTCCCGCGCCAGACCAGCAGACGCCACAAGCCCTAGGCGCGTTTCAAAAGGCGGAGATCGAGAAGTGGTGGCCGATCATCAAAGCGGCCAACATCAAGGCTGACTGAGCCATCCGTTGTTGGGGCGATGCCGCCTCTCGGCGCTGCGCACAAATTGCTGCGTACTCTAATCACGGCAATCATTGTAAATTGAGTCTTTCCTCACAAGTTGGATTGCGGATCGCAAATGGGAAAAGGTGTTTGACTTTTCTGCAATTCGATTCACAGTGAGTGATCATCATAACGATCAGTTTGTTCATGCTTGGCAAGCAAGCAAACATTCTATCTGACGACAACATTCGTGATCTCCTCGCCTTTACCACCCTGACCCGATACTCAACACGAAACCGGGTCATGGTCTAGCTGTCCGTAAAAGCTGGGCTCCGAGCTGGGGAAATTGCCAACCTGACGTGGGCCATGGTTACCGATCCGGTCGGGAATATTGGAACTGTCATTGCCCTCGAAGATCGGGTTGCAAAGAAAAAGAGTGGCCGGGTCATCCGCCTTCACCCCGCGTTGGCCGATGAGCTGGCAACTTTGCGAAATGTGACTGGCGGGGATGGACCTGTGATTAGGTCAGAGCGCGACACTCCGATGGCCCCGTTGAGCATCGTCAATTGGTTCACAATTGCGTATCGGGCAATTGGCCTTACCGGGTGCTCGTCCCATTCAGGGCGAAGAACATTTGTCACTCGGGCTGCTCGCCTCGCCCATAAAGCAGGTGGGTCGTTACGCGATGTGCAGATTCTCGCCGGGCACCGATCCATTCAGACAACCCAGCGGTACATCGACGGCGATAGCGATGCTCAACGCCGGTTGGTGGCGTTGATCTGACGTGCCACCAAAACTTTCCATTCGGCGTCCTGCTCAGGGAATGAAGCACGCCCGAGCTCTTGTTCGGCGCGTATGTGACATTGCTGGCCAAGCTACCTGCATCGACGACCTTCAGAGTGACGCAATCGAAACCGGCCTCGTTGCGGCAGTCGAAGCCCATAACACTGCGGCGATCTTCGACTGGCTGATGCGGATGCTCAGCTTTCAAGGAATCTCCGACGCCGTCGCTGACGGGTACATGGCCCGGCATGGAAATGTAACGTGGGCAGAACTTGAACGGTCGCTCGGCACCAACCCTGGTTGCGACAAGCTCCATGGGTATTGGGCATTTACAGACTGCCGGTATCACAAGGGATGGCAGACCTGCGCCGAGCCGGATCACTTCGCCGATTGCCCCCTGCCCCGGCATCCGCTCCGGAACGGGCGGCTGAACCAAACCGCCTACAGCCTGTTCCTGTTCATTCGGGACATTGCCGGTGGCGATATCGTTGCGTGGATTGATGCGCAGCTAGCTGACCATATTGAATCCGGAAACCTGGCCGCAGAGAGGGCCGCCCTGGTCGACCCGCTGCGGCATGTCTACGGCATCTCCGACAAGGTCATCGCCATGGCGCTATCGACTCTCCTCATGGGCGCCGGTGCAACCCGCCCCGGCTGGTTCGATGTCGGCGCTAGTTTCATCGTCGTTGATACTCTGGTCCATAACTTCCTGCATCGGACCGGGATCTTGCATCGATTTGGGGCCGACCATCCCCATGGCCCGGCCTGCTTCCGGCCAGGCGGGTGCGCTGACGTCCTCATCGCCATTGCCACGGAGATAGATGCCCGCCGGTTCAATCCAGCGTTCCCCAAGACGTTTCCCCGGTTCGTCCAGCACGCGATTTGGCGGTACTGCGCTCAATCATGCTTCGACGTCTGTAACGGCAATCAGATCGACGATCATGGCCGCTGCACAAACATGTGGTGCCAATTGTACAGCCTTTGTGATCGGCTTGTTTTGCACGCCGAGCCGAAAAAGCCCGAAAAAACTGCTGTTTTGAGCGGCACTTGACTTCTACTATAGGTTGTGTATAATAAGTTATGCAGCTATAGATAACAGAGCTGCGCACGGCTGACGGCGCTTTGCCGCCAACGGGAAAGGCTGGGCCGCACTGTGCGGCTGTCAGTGAGCACTGAAACCAAGGGGGCCTCGGCCCCCTTTTAGATTCCGGAGAATGTCATGACCCAGAAGTCTGTTCCAAAAACTAATGGTGATGCCGCCGTCAAAATCGTCGTGTTCGGCCTCGACAGTAACTGGCGGCCTCACGCAGCCTGGTTCCCCCAAACCCAGGCTGATTAGCACGAACCGCCGCCAAACAGCTGCGCCTCAACGTGATTGAGGTCGCCAACGGAACAGCCGCTGATCTCGTAGCCAAACTCCCAGCTGGCCAAATCCATGCAGCTGGCCCAGCGATGGTCCCGCCGGTCCGGGAAGACCTGTACGAAACGGTTGTCGCCACCATAAATCCGCACGGTGAAGCCGGTCAGACGCCCGGCGAGCCCAACCCAATTGATTTTCCCAGCACGTATTGGGACGCCATCAAGCCAGGCCACGTCGTCCTCGCCCAAGATAGCCTGATCGAAGGTTGGTACGAAGCGATTGTCGTTGGCCGGAAGGGCGACAAAGTCACGCTGCGGTCCCGCGACTACCCCGGTTTCCCAAACTTTACCGTGCCAGTGACGGCTGTCGCCTTGGTGAGCCCCGCTGCCTCCTAACAATTCCAGCGGCTCATAGCTCGGGCTGCTCCCAGGCAGCCCGAGATGCCACTCAGCTTTTCATACATGGAGAAATGTCATGACCAACCAGACTCAGCAGATTCGCACCCTCAACGACGAGCTGCGTAAGTATCTAATTGGTGGCGGCGCCGTCATTACCCCGGGGATTGCCGCCCTCGGCCAAGAAGCTGTCGAACGAATTGTCCAGACGGTCGCCGTGTTCGATGACTTCTGCCACGCCAATGATCCGTACGAAGAACACGACTTCGGCTCGTTCGACGCAGAGGGCGAAACGATCTTTTTCAAAATCGATTATTTTGATCGAACCCTCACCCACCATTCCCCCGATCCAGCCGACCCGACGGTCACCGAGCGAGTGATCACGATTATGCTCGCCGACGAGTACTGATTGAGGGCCGCGCCAGTGCCGGTCAATGTCCGAGTTGGGTCGTTAGCGACCGAGCCATTCAGCGCCGACCTTTGTCCGTTGTTGCTCCAATAGGCGACAAAATCCGGCATGGGTGCTTTGTCCGCTTCTCTAATCGGCCGGTTTGGGTCAAGCACTTTCAGACTATCCACCACTGCAGTGTCGATGTCGCTCACGGGCTCGTGCTTCTCTTCGGACTCGGCACTAAGGCCCTTCCAGTATGGGATTCGAGGACGAGGTGGAACAATCTAAGTGGCGGCCTTGCCATGAGTTGGTTGGCAGGTCCAAGCGGACAAACGAACTCACCTCATCCATCGTCCCGCGAGGGACATCTTTCCACCGCTGGGTGGAGCTCGGGTTTTCTCCTATTGCATTTGATTTTGCGTGGTTTTCATGCTGCTGCGGCTTCCCGGGTCCAGCGGAACTCGGTGCCGTCAACCCATATGCGGTGCATGATAACGGCCAACCGACGCGCCAGCGCCACGATTGCCTTCTTCATGCCGCGGCGTCTGGCGATCTGTATCGCCCAGGCCTTGAGCCAAGACCATTTGTTCGAACGCAGCATGGCTCTGAGCTGCTTCGTAGAGCATGACCCGCATCATCTCATCTCCGCAGCGTGATATTCTGCCGCTCCATTCCACCTCGCCCGATTGATACTTGGAGCATGTCAGTCCAAATACCGCTCCGACTGACTTGGACTTCCTGAAGCGGGCCGGCACGTCGATGGTCGCGCGATAGGTTAGCGACACCACGGGGCCAACACCGGGCGTCGTCATCAAGCGCCGGCACACCTCATCGTCCCGCACGATGGCGAGTAAGCGGCGGTGCAGGACGCAGAACTGCTCGCGAAGTATCCGTCGGACAATAAGCAGTGGTTCAACCATCGCGGCCAGATCGGGCAAGTTCTCGACCAGCTCCTTGATACGCGCCTCGAACTTTACCGTCCCGACCATGCCCACCTTGAGGCCGAAGTTGCGCAAAGTACCACGCAGATCATTGTCGATAGCGATGGCCTTCGACTGCAGCAGCTTGCGATGGGTCAACAGCATTCGCAGTTTCTGGCTGCGTAACGTCTTCACATGCACTGGGCGGTAAATCCCCGCCCGCATCATCTGCGCCATGCCGCGCGCGTCGTTGCGGTCGGTCTTGTTGATCTGTGCCTTCAACACCGCCCGCATGTGCCGCGTCTCGACACAGATCACCGGCAAGCCGGCTTCGGCGAGCGCACTGAACAGCCATTGCGATAATGGTCCGGCTTCCAGTCCGATCCGCTTGAAGTGGTAGGCGGGGTTCTTCAGCACCGCCAGCAGAGCTTCCGGCTCGCTCGCCACCTTTACTTCCCGTACGATCCTGCCCGTGTCATCCACAATGCAGATACTCGTCTCCTTGACCGATACGTCTAATCCAGCAAAATGGTCCATGCTGCGCTTCTCCTTCTGATGCTTGAGGCCCGTAACCTCGGTGACCTCGTTTCACCATCAGCCTGAAGCGCAGCACCCAAAATCTTCAGCTATCCACAAGATCGCCGGCCGATTACCCCATCTAAGTGCCATAAGCAGACTCATGCGCCGCAGCAAACAGTGTCCTTATTTGGCTCGACATCATCTGTTGAAACACTAAAATCAATGCGCTGAATCCCAGCGCGCCGGGCAACACGAAATATGACTCAAGCGGAAGGCGTCTTAGGCTATACTGGGACAGCAAAAGCGTTGCACTGGATTATCGTCGCGCTTCTGATCGTTCAATTCGTCTTGGCCTGGGCGATGCCGGATATCCGCCGCGACACCAAGCCCGACACCCTGATCAATCTGCATCTTTCTTTCGGCATAGTGATCCTCGCCATCGCCGCGCTGCGCCTGGGGTGGCGGCTGACACACGCCGAACCTCCACCCGAAGATGGGTTGCCGCCGTGGCAGGTGCAATCCGCGCGCATCGTGCACTGGCTGTTGTATTTGTTACTGTTCGTGGTGCCAATTCTTGGCTGGATGAACGCCTCGTTTCGCGGTTTTCCAGTCACCCTGTTCGGCCTTATCGAATTGCCGAAGCTGATGGCGACGCGCACGCCAGGCTTTGCCTGGACCGGCGACGTCCACGGGCTACTGGCGACATACGCGCTGCTGGCACTGATCGGGCTGCATGCGGCGGCTGCACTCTATCATGGGCTGGTACGCCGCGACCGCGTGCTGCAGCGGATGCTACCGTACAGTGTCCCGTGAGGTGTACGGTTCCGATCATTTCACAACCCAATGTCGCTGCTGGGTCATTCGCTGCGTGTCCATCCAGCGTCCGTGCCGATCAATGTCCGTTGTTGGTCCAATAGGCGACAAACTTTGGCGGCGCAGCGAAATGACGCAAAGTGCCATTCGCGACCGACGCACCGCAGCAAACGCATACAGAAAGACCACCTCGCGGCGGTCTCTCCGAAATCCGATCAGGCTGCAGCGGCGGCCTTCCTCTTCCTTCGCCTTCCAAGCGGTGCCATCGCTTGTGTGCTCACGGCAAGGACTTTAGCAGTTCAACCAGATGAACCTTCCAGATCTCCGGGTGAAGTGAATTAAAGTGACCATAGGATTGCTCGAACGCTGGTATGGTGACGGAGCGCGCGTTTGGGATCTTGGCGATTGCCCTTTCCACTACCCCGAGTTCTACGGCATTGATCATGTCATCGGCAAAGTTGACCGCTAGAAGACGCGCTTTGATCTTTCCGAGGTTGGGTTCTGGGTCATAATCCCATGACGATTTAAAACCGTAGAGGGTGTTATTTGCATCAGCGGTCTTACGAATGTTGTCGACAATCCTATCAAACTGTTCAATCGACTTCGCACTGGTCGGCGCTTCCGCATAAAGCCTGGCGCGACCATTGACCATTATTTGTTGCAATGGGAACGTCAAGATCCAGTGGGAAGGCTGCTTGACGTAGTTACCGCCGTTCCAATCTGGATCATTGCGAATTGATTCAGTTATGACGCGCCGCCACAAAAAGTTATGACCGGCAATCTGCGTCGGTTGACTTACGAGCGGCATGAGGGCGTCCATCATGTCGGGGTATTTCTCGCCCCATAGCCAAGTGTGCATTCCACCCATGGAGAGGCCGAGCACAAGGCGCAGGTGATCGACGCCAAGTGCTTCTGTAACGAGGCGATATTGTGCCTCAACTATATCGTTGTAGCCGTAACGCGGAAATTTGGCGCGCATTCCGTCGCTTGGTTTACTTGAGGCACCGTGTCCAATCGCATCCGGTATGATGAGATAATATTTTGCGGAATCGAGGGGCTGTCCTTCCCCGAAAAGCTGCCGGCCAAGATTTGCGAGGATGGCATTTCCGTTGCCGTTTGTGCCGTGTAACAGCAGCACGGCGTTAGTGACGTGGCCTCCCGCATCGCGCTTGGGCGTGCCGAGCGTCACATAGTGTAGGCGGAGTTCAGCCAGCGTCTCGCCATTTTGGAAGCGGAAGTCGCGGGCAATATAGGTGCCCACTTTCCGGGATGAATCCTGGGCGCCGAGGGGACTGTAAAACCCACTGACTTCCCCCACGCTCAACAGCACAAGTAGAAGCCAACGCGCCAAATTAAATCTCATGGTGATCCTCCTCATACGAAATGAAAAAATGATTTCGTGGCATCCCCCTGCGTCATGCTCGTAATATTTTATAAGCGGCTTTCAGTCGTCACGATAGGGATGTACCGACCAGTTTAGCATTCATACGTACGCTAACAATTTAGGGTAGCACCGCTGCGTAGGGCCTGCCGGCAGCATTGCCTCGATTGCTGCGACGAACGCGCCACGTCCGAATCGGGTCAATCGCTGCGTATCTGTTCAGCCCCGGCGCCGACCTTTGTCCGTTGTTCGCCCAATAGGCGACAAGTTTTGCGGCGCAGCGAAATGACGCGAAGTGCCAACGCAGCTCGGTTTGAAATGAAAGAGGCCGCCAACTGATGCGGCCTCGAAAGGGACCAGTACCAAAACGATCAGCCGAGAAGCGTGTCGTTTCCTAACTGTGTCGCTTCGGGGCATTGGCCACCTTGACCCAAGTAGCAGCGCAAAATTCGGGCCAACACGACATTTCCCCTGATCGCTGAGCGCCAACAGAAAGACCGCCCCTCGCGGCGGTCTCTCCAAAATCCGATCAGGTGTTTTGATCAGGCTGCTATAGCAGCGGCCTTCCGTTTCCTGCGCCAGTCGAACTGTGCGCTATCAGTTGTGACAGTACCAGTAGTAGCGCCGCCATATCCGGCCGGTTCTTATGTATGCGCCATTTCTGTTACGCAGCAGATTTTCCCTCTTGGCGCTGTCATATTCTATCTTGGGAACGGCACGGCAATTCAGAGGCGGTTGCTGTGCATTCACTGATGAAGAGGTAGATGCAATTAGCATCGACAGGTATATCCAAGCAGCTGTGAGCGCTAATCCAACAGCTATCATCATCACTAGTGCCCACATTCGATGAATGAGGGGGACGGCTACAAGCGCTGGTGTAGTTTGCGCCTTCGCGGTTTGTGTTTGCATGGCGGTTCTACTTTCGTTTGCTCTGATAGTGGCTCCGCCCGGTTTCAGATCGGGGCGGCGCTACCGAACACAACGTGCTCATTCAATTATAAGGTCGGCAGCATGCGCCGCTCGGTATCGAGTGCGATACTGTCGGTGAGCTGGCGGCCCATCAGATGCTGATAGCGCGCGATTTCGCGGTATTCATTGCGCCGGTACGATTCCAACATGGCTTCGAGCAAACGGCTGAAGAAGCTGCGCCTGGCGCGGGCGGTGGGCTTGGTGGCAGCGAGATCGCACGGAGCGACTTTGGACGGGATGATGGCCATGGGATCATCTCCCTGCAGACATCGGTATCTAACTTGGCACCTAGATGATTAGCCCGAAGGTCACCTGATCTTGTATGAAGCAGCTCACACAGGCGGAAATAAACATTCAGGCCATCGAGGTTTAACATTGGCGTACGGCTTCCAGAGGGCCTTGGCCGAGAATGCTAGCGGTCTTGGCTATTGGATCGGCCGTGGGAGGGGAATATTCCCGGTCCCCCTCGATGAGGTGCGAAAAGTCACCGCTCTAAAACGCTGCCAGAAGGGCTGGTGCAATTAAATCTAATTGAAATTCAAAGATCTAAGTTGTGCGGTCATGCAGCGCGCTCCACCCGCGTGTCGATTTCGCTGCGAAGTGACCCGAAGTCGATCGGCTTGGTCAGAAGTGCCTCGGCGCCATTCTCCAGCGCTTGGCGCTTCGTCTCCGCATCGCCATAGGCCGTAATCATGATGATCGGGACATCCGGCCGCATGGCCTTCGCTTTGGGTAGCAGTTCAAGGCCACTCATCCCCGGCATGTTGATGTCGGACAGGATCAGGATGATCGACACGCCCGCCGCATCAGTGATCCGCTGAAGCGCAGCGGGAGCAGACTGGGCAAACTCCATCGTGAAGCGACCGGCGCGCAGGTCATGCCGGAACTGCTGGCGGAACAGCACCTCAACATCCGGCTCATCGTCGACCACGAGAATAAGAAGGTTCACGCGCGTTCTCCTGATTTGGCGATAGTTGCAGCCCCACGCGGCAGAACGATCCTGAACTCGGTAAACTCGCCAGGCTGCGTATCGACCTCAATAGACCCGCCATGTTGCTTGACGATGATGTCGTGGCTGATGGACAGGCCCAGCCCAGTCCCTTCTCCGGCAGGTTTGGTCGTAAAGAACGGATTGAACATCCTCTCCTTTACCTCGGGCGGAATGCCGGTGCCGTTGTCGCGAATCCTGATTTCCACGCTATCGCCAAGGTTCTTGGTCGCGGCAGCTAGCGTGGGCTCGTAGTCGCCCCCATTGGCATCCGCTTTACGTTTGGTCGCCGCGTAAAAGCCGTTTGAGATCAGGTTGAGCAGCACCCGGGTAATATCCTGAGGAAACACATCGACCTCGCCGGCCGCCGGATCGAAGGACCTTTCCAGCGTGATATTGAACCCCTGCTTCTCGGCCCGCGCCCCATGATAGGCGAGATTGAGGCTCTCCTCGACGATGGCGTTGATATCGACCGGCCGGTGCTCTTGTGAGCCCTGGCGCGAGTGCAGCAGCATGTTCTTGACGATCGAGTCGGCGCGCTTGCCGTGCTGCACGACCTTGTCGAGATTGCCCTGCAGCATATCCGCAATCTCGCTGATCTCTGCCCGCAGCTTGTTGTCGAGGTTGGCTCCGGCAAGCGCCTCCCGCAATTCGTCGATAAGTTCGACCGAGATGGCCGAGAAGTTGTTGACGAAGTTGAGCGGGTTCTTGATCTCGTGCGCGATACCGGCGGTCAGCTGGCCGAGCGAGGCGAGCTTCTCGGTCTGCACCAGTCGGTCCTGCGCGGTTCGCAGGTCCTCCAGCGACTTCGCCAATTCGCGGGTGCGAGCCTCGACGCTTTCAAACAGCCGCACATTCTCGATCGCAATCGCCGCCTGGTCGGCAAACGTCGTGACCAGCTCGATCTGCTTGTCGGTGAATGGCCGCACGTTCGAACGGGTCAGGATTAGAACGCCGATCGGAACGCCTTCGCGCAACATTGGGACGCAAAGAATCGTGCGGTAATCGCCCAATCTCTGTGCCGCGCCGAAGGTGTATTCCGGGTCAGTTTTTACGTCGGGGATATGAACCACGCGGCCTTCGAGCAGCGCACGCCCGGACGCCGAGCCTCGGTCGGGCTCGATTGGAATACTTCGAATATAATCCATGAATTCAGGCGAGAAGCCGTAGGCCTCTGCGCTATAGAAGACCCCATCTTTCTGGCGAGTAATGGTGGCCTTATCGGCATCGCAGAGCCGTGCGGCGGATTCAACGAGTGTTTGCAGCACTGTCCGCAGATCGAAAGTCGAGCGGCTGATGACCTTGAGCACGTCGGCGGTGGCGGTCTGCTGTTGGAGAGATTCACGCAGTTCGCTTGAGCAGCCGCGTGTTCTCGATGGCGATGACGGCCTGAGCGGCGAAGTTCTTGACCAGCTCGACCTGCTTGTCGGTAAAGGGGCGCACCTCCTGGCGGTAGATGACAATCGCGCCGATCAGTTCATTTTCTTTGAGCATCGGCACGGCGATAAGCGAGCGAGCGCCGCCGTGCTTTGCCGGCGGGCTCACGACCGGTTCCGCCATCTCGTCGGCGACGCGGATCACGTCTTTTGTCCGCCACATGCGTTCGAGATTAGTTCCGGAATACGGTTGAAACGAGCCACGCTGCTGGAAAAATTCCACAAGTGCCGGCGGCATCTCGAACATTGCGGCCGGATTAAACATTTCGTTATTGTAGCGGAACATCACGCCAAATTTCGCATCGCAAATCCGCACCGCGTTCGCCAGCATGGTCTGGAAAACGGGATCGAGATCGCCCGGCGACGAGCTGATAACCTTGAGCACCTCCGAGGTCGCCGTCTGCTGCTCCAGCGCTTCGGAGAGATCGTCAGTGCGTTGGCGCAATTCCTTCAACAGCCGCGTATTCTCGATGGCGATGACGGCCTGGGCGGCGAAGTTCTGCACCAGCGCGATCTGCTTATCGCTGAACGGCCGCACCTCTTGGCGGTAAATGACGATTGCGCCGATGAGTTTGTTCTCCTTGAGCATCGGCACGGCGATAAGAGACCGCGCGCCGCCAAGTCTAGCTGCCACACCGGGATTTGATTCTGCGGTCTCATCGGCGGTGTAGATCACACTCCTCGCCTGCAAGAGGCGATCGAGAGGGGTTCCAACCGGTGGCTGGAATGAGCCGCGCTGCCGAATGTATTCAGCAAATGCCGGCGGCGCGTTGAGCACGGCCGCCGTTTGGAACACACCGTTATCGTAACGGTGCATCAAGCCGAACTTGGCCTCGCAGATGCGTGTCGCGTTGGCCAGCATGGCGTTAAACACCGGCTCCAGCTCACCGGGCGACTTGCTGATGACGCGCAATACTTCGGAGGTCGCCGTCTGCTGTTCCAGTGACTCGGTTAGATCGTCAGTGCGCTGGCGCAGCTCCTGAAGCAGCCGTGTGTTCTCGATAGCGATCACGGCCTGCGCGGCGAAGTTTTGCACTAATTCGACCTGCTTGTCGGTGAACGGGCGAACTTCCTGGCGGTAGATGGCAATGGCACCGACCAGCTCCTCGTCCTTGAGCATTGGCACGACAAGGTGCGTTCGCGCACCAGCTGACTCGACAAGCGCCACAATGCGCGGGTTGACTTCGATACGGTAGCTTTCGTCGACGCGAAGGTCCGGGATATGAACAACCGCCTTGCTATTTAAAAGTCGTTCGAGCGGCGTCCCCGGGTTCTCGCGCATATCGAGGGCTGGGTCTCGGCGGGCCCAGTCCGCGTAGTAAGAGTCGCCGTATACTGCCACCGCGCGGAAGCTGTGCTCTTCGCGCAGGAACAAAGTGCCTAATTTCGCTTCGCAGATGCGCGTAGCATTTTCCAGCATCGTGTTGAACACAGGATTTAACTCGCCGGGCGATGAGCTAATGACTTTGAGCACCTCCGACGTCGCGGTCTGTTGCTCCAGCGACTCGCTCAAATCGTCCGTGCGCTGCCGCAGCTCGTTGAGCAGCCGCGCGTTCTCGATGGCGATGACGGCCTGTGCGGCGAAATTCGTCAGCAGCGCGATCTGCTTGTCGGTGAACGGGCGCACTTCCTGACGATAGATTGTGATGGACCCCACCAGCTCGTTATCTTTCAACATAGGCACCAAGAGAAGGGTCCGAGCGCCGGCTATGTCAGCGATGGTGATGGCACTCGGGGTGCCGTCGAGATAAGCCTGATCCAACCGAATGTCAGCGATATGGACCACTTGTCTCGTTGCGGCGAGGTGACCAAGGCCGTTTGTCGGGTGGGGATGGATTAATGGATTGCGCCGCCGCTCTTCGACGAATGCGGGCGGCGCGTTATGCAGCGCAACGGTACGAAATGCATCTCCCTCGCGTAAAAGCATCGTACCGAACTTGGCCTCACAAATCCGAGTTGCGTTTTCCAGCATGGAATGGAACACCGGCCCCAATTCACCGGGCGAGCTGCTGATGACCTTGAGCACGTCGGCGGTGGCGGTCTGCTGCTCCAGCGATTCGCGCAGTTCCTTGAGCAGCCGTGTATTCTCGATGGCGATGACGGCCTGCGCGGCGAAGTTCTGCAGCAGCTCGATCTGCTTGTCGGTGAATGGCCGAACTTCCTGACGGTAGACATTGATCATGCCGAGCAGCGTTTCATCTCTGCGCAGCGCAACGGATAATGACGCGCGTATCCTGCTTGTATCGACCAGCGCGCGAAATATTTGGTTGTCACGGTACGCGTCTTCCTCTCGCCGGTCGACCACATGGACGAAGCGCTCACCTCGCACGATCCTATCTGCCGCACTCCCTGCCATCGGCGGGAGGGGATTGTGCTGTCGCAGCCATTCGACAAACTGCGGATCCCCACGCACCGCAACGGCATGCAGCTGTTCGCCATCGAATCTCCACACGTGACCGTGAGTGGCCTGGCAGAGCTGGGTTGCCCGTTCAAGGATCGCGTTGAAGACCGGTTCGAGGTCGCCCGGCGAGCTTGAGATGACGCTCAGAACCTCCGAGGTCGCGGACAACTGCTCCAACGCCTCGTCGCGCTCACGCGTCCGCCGGTCGAGTTGTTCCTGCAGATCGGCAACGGATGCGTGCGCGGTCGGCGCTTTGCGAGCCTTGGGCCTAGTCGTGCGACGGCCCTTCACCGGCTGTCCGCTTCCACCGCGTCGCTGCATGTCGCCCCCTCTGGCGGTCCACGGCGATGCTCAATCCTACGCAAATCCCAGGGGTCGCGAAAGCCGTGTTGATGGGCTAAAGGCGCGCTGCATAGGGTCTACCGGCAGCATTGACCTGACCGCGACGGATAAAAATACTTTTTGTGCGTGAAAAAAGTAGGCCGCTTCTTTAGGCAGCCTACCCCAGATCATCATCCCGAACCGTCAGCCCACGTGGGCGATGCGCTTCTGAGTATCTACCTCAGTGGCGGTCGTTGGCTGCGCAGGTAGCTGAAGCACTGTTGCCTCCTGACCCACCATTAGTTTTGTCAGGAGAACAATGCGCCCATCCGGAAATTCGAGCGCATCGTGGTGGACCCTCGGATCGTGCTTGTTCACTTGTCGAAAGATAGCCGTCGCATAAGCGAGCATTTCCACCTTCCAACCTACGATGTAGCCGTGACTTGAAACTGTCACCGTGGCGGAAAACGCAAGCTCGGTTCCCGGAAGGACGCAAACCGCCACTGCAGCATCTTCCGCAGCGGCGAACCCACGTGTGCCGGTACCGAAATCATGTGTGGTGAGCTTGTCGCCGACCTTCGCAGGCCGCGACCTGACATCTAGAAGGCTGTAGTCACACATTACTGGAACTCCCTTATTGGAAGCCCCTCAGCCCCTAGACGGTAGCAGACAACCGCACTACGTGGGGCAGCAGCATTGACCTAACGGCTTTCAGCTTTCACCGCGCGATATACATGCCGAAAGCTGAAGCGCGCCGACTGGTCGCGCATCCGAATCGGCGAAACTGGCGGCCCGCTGAAACCATCGCAGAGTACGAAGATAATCGCCAGGCTCAAACGACGGGGCTGAAACCGGCATCAAAACCATTGCCGCACTGCACAGCCAATGTCGCTCATGGGTCATGTATGGACGGCGCCCGCGGTGCAAGAGGGAATCTGACTTTTCTGCGAAGCGTTCGGGTGCGGTCATGTATTCGGCCTGTTGTCGCTTGGAGGATTACCTCTGTCGCGATGCAGCCGCTATGGCCGCTGGCCCTGATGTAATCCGCTGATCGGGTCCCAAACAAACGCACGCGCTCAAGTATCGCGTGACCCATCACGGGTTCTCCCAATCGACGGTCTCGACCGTTTCGCATCAATGCCGTCATCACCCCTGCAGTTCGTGTACGCGCTGAGACGCAACCTCATCCTGCCATCGCCAGACCCCTTACGCCGCTGCCGCAAGCGCAGGCGCTCGATAGGTGCCGCCCTTGGCCAGCAACGCCCAGGCCATGCGCGCCATCTTGTTGGCAAGCGCCACCGCCACGACCTTGAACGGTTTGCGAGCGAGAAGTTGTGTGAGCCAGGGATACTTCTCCGGCTGCTGGCGCGCATACCGCAACACCGCGCAGGCTCCGACCACCAGAATGCGTCGCAAATAGCGATCGCCTCGTTTCGAGATCGGCCCGAGCTTCCGTTTGCCGCCGGTCGAGTCTTCTCGCGGCACGATCCCGATCCAGGCCGCGAAGTCACGACCCGATCGAAAAACCTTCGGATCTGGGACGGTCGCTGCGATCGCGGTGGCCCCGATAACACCAATTCCGGGGATGCTCTCCAGCCGCTTGCTCGCCTCGCTCGCGCGATGCTGCGCCATGATCCGTTTCTCGATCGATCCGATCAGGGTCTGCATCGCCTGAAGCTCCGCCGCCAGCACGACAAGGCTGGTGTGAGCATCGACAGGCAAGCGCGCATCTTCTTCGCCCGCAATGATCCTTAGCAACTCCTTGATCCCTTCACGTCCTTGCGCAGCCACAATACCGAGCTCGGCTAAATGCGCCCGCAAGGCATTGATCAGCTGGGTTCGCTGCCGCATTAAAAGATCGCGCGCGCGATGCAACATCAACCGGCCCTGTTGCTCGGCCGTTTTAATTTGCACAAAACGCATGGTCGGCCGCCGCACCGCCTCGCAGATCGCCTCGGCGTCGGCCGCATCGTTCTTGTTGCGCTTGACGTAAGCCTTCACGTCCTTCGCCGGCATCAGCCGCACCAGGTGGCCAAGCTTCGTCAGTTCACGCGCCCAATAATGGGCCGTCGCGCAGGCCTCCATTCCGACAAGGCATGGCGGCATTGCTCTAAAGAACGCCAGTACCTGGCTGCGTCGGAGTTGCTTTCGAACGACGACCTTCTCGCTCGCGTCGATGCCGTGTACCTGGAACACGTTCTTGGCGATATCCAAACCGATCGTGGTAATTTGCATGTGGACGGCTCCCCTCAATGTGGTTCGTTTCGACGCAACCACTCTATGGCACTTCGATGCCGGGAGCGGGCGCCGTCCACCACATCAATCGCTGCGTATCCATCCAGCGTCAGAACCGACCTTTGTCCGTTGTTCGCCCAATAGGCGACAAGTTTTGCGGCGCAGCGAAATGACGCGACGTGCCAATAATCGACATCGCTCCCTTGGCTTGAAATGAAAGAGGCCGCCAACAGAGGCGGCCTCAAAGCTTGTGAGAAACATCTAGGCTATTGCGGCATTCCCTCGACGTAGAACACACGCGACTTTGTCGCCTTCACTCGAAGCGCGTCAACCTCCTTCTGGGCTGCCGAAGCGGTCCAGGCTTTTGCTTTCGCCAAGCTGTCGAACGCGATGACAACAAACCGATTGGGCGGAGTTCCATCAGACGCGGTAATATTGTTAGTACGCATGATGAACTTCCCGCCGAAAGCAGCATTTGCCGGTCCGGCTTTGGGGCCAATTGCCTTGAATCCTTCAGGGTCTGTAACGCTGCTGATGTCAACGACAGCATAAGTTGGCGGCGTGGCCTGGGCATGAAGTCCCTGGATGGCCGCTCCTCCGATGGCAGCGCCAGCGACGAGCGCGATAGCTACCCTATATTTCGTTTTCAAAGTGTCATCCCTGATTGATTGTTTCTTTTCTGGTGTCGCAATCATCGCGAGCCGATGCGACTATACATGGAAGGGTAGACCGTCGATGTGGGTCAATCGCTGCCGAGCCGTTCAGCCCCAGCGCCGATCTATGTCCGTTGTTAGTCCAATAGGCAACAAACGTGGATGTGGTTGGTTTGTCCGCGAAGTGCCATAAGCGACATTCTGGCGCTAGTCGATCATCACTGCACACGCAACCTAACTGCACGCAAGCCGTCGCCATACTGTGGGGCGCGGCCTCTTTGAGCAGCCTGTTACGTCGGCAATCCGGCTTTCTCGAGACCTTCGGCAATCCGCCGGACGTCTTCTTCCCTCTTGAATGGTTGCCGGGCGAAATGTTCGCTAAAGGAGTATTTTGGATTGATCTCTTTAAGTTCACGCCAAATGCGACGGGCCTCATCGATCTCACCGAGATGACCAAGAGCGGAAGCAAGTATGGCGCGTGTAAAATCTGTCCCAGGCACGAGGAGAACACGCTGCCTTAGCAGAGCCGCCGCTGTTTCATACTTGCCAGCAAGCAGGTACGCCGTGCCGAGGAAGTGGAGATATTGCTGACTCCATGCTGGGTCCAGGCGCATAGCGCGCTCGATGGCCGAAATCGCTGCCAGCGGTTTCCCCGAGTAGGCGCAAATGGTGCCAAGAGTGGCGTAGGCTAAAGCGAAATTTGGGTTAAGGGAAAGCGCATTTTCGGCCTCGGACTTCGCCCGGTCGAGGTCCTTTCCGAACATTGCGGCCAACGATGCGGCAAAACGCGCAAGCGGTTCGTTCGGGTCCTTCTGGACTGCCTGTTCCGCGTTGTGTTTGGCAATCTGCAGCGAGTTATCAGGGTTATCGCTCCAACGGTTAGAATAGTCGAAATTGTACGCCCAACTGAGACCTGCATAGGCTTGCGAATAGTTAGGATCGAGTTCCAAAGCCCTCGTGAAGAGCTTTAGCGACTGTTCGAACTTGTCACGGTTCTTATTCTGCCCAAGCAGGAACTCGCGGCCGCGAAGAAAATAGTCGTAAGCATCGATATTATGCGTCCCGGTGTCGGCGAGCCGCGCATTTTCGGCTGGGCTGAGTGTCACTTTGAGCGCGTTGACGATCCGGCGCGTGACGTCGTCTTGGATTTCAAAGATGTCCGTCAAGTCCCGGTCGTAGCGCTCGGCCCAGAGGTGCCCGCCTGTTACAGCGTCGATGAGCTGGCCGGTAATCCGGACCCGATTACCTGCCTTACGCACACTGCCTTCGAGCACGTAGCGCACGCCAAGGTCGCGACCGACCTGCTTCGCGTCGATCGCCTTGCCCTTGTAAGTAAAGGTGGAGTTGCGCGAAATCACCATCAGACCAGAGATCTTCGACAAGTCGGTGATGATGTCTTCGCTGATGCCATCGGAGAAGTATTCCTGGTCCGCGTCGCCCGACATGTTCGTGAACGGCAAAACGGCGATCGACGGCATCTCGACCCTAGGCTCTGGATTGGCGGTAGCGGATCGCTTGGCGGCGGCAACGATCTTGTCGGGATGCCACGTCCAGATCCGGATCGGGCGGTCGATATTTTTGATACTTATGTCGCCGCCATCCGTGAAACGAACGTCGATCCGATTACCGACGCTCTCGTTGACGATCGAGGAGATGCAGATCCCACCAGGCTCGGCGAGCGGCTCCAGGCGCGCGGCAATATTGACGCCATCGCCGTAAATGTCGTCGTTTTCAATAATGACATCGCCAAGATTAATGCCAATTCGGAGCACAATGGTTGGTTGGAACGCTTTTTCATCCAGCATCGAGGCGCCGGAGCGTTGCACCGAAAGCGCACAGTTCACAGCATCGACTACGCTGCCGAACTCGACGATGGCACCATCGCCCATCAGCTTGACGATGCGGCCGTTGTGGGCGGCGACGGCCGGGTCGAAGATGGTCTCTCTGTGCCGCTTCAGGGCGGCCAGCGTACCCGCCTCGTCGGCCCCCATCAGACGTGAATAGCCGACCACGTCGGCCGCGAGAATGGCGGCTAACCGCCGTTCGACCCGCGCCTCGGCCATAAATTTCGCCCCGTCCTACGGTGATTGCAGGCTGAGTTTATGGTCGAGGGCGGGGCGTGTCTATCGAGGCAACAATGTCCGAGATGGGTCAATCGCTGCCTATCAATTCAGCGTCCGGGCCAACCTTTGTCCGTTGTTGGTCCAATAGATGGGGTAATCGGCCGGCAGCTTGTGGATAGCTGAAGATTTTGGGTGCTGCGCTTCAGGCTGATGGTGAAACGAGGTCACCGTAGTTACGGGCCTCAAGCATCAGAAGGAGAAGCGCAGCATGGACCATTTTGCTGGACTAGATGTTTCAGTCAAGGAGACCAGCGTCTGCATTGTGGATGACACAGGCAGGATCGTGCGGGAAGTAAAGGTAGCGAGCGAACCTGAGGCACTTCTTTCGGTGCTGAAGAACCCCGCCTACCAGTTCAAGCGGATCGGATTGGAAGCTGGGCCACTGTCGCAATGGCTTTTCAGTGCGCTGGCCGAAGCCGGCTTGCCGGTGATCTGCGTCGAGACGCGGCACATGCGGGCGGTGTTAAAGGCACAGATCAACAAGACCGACCGCAACGATGCACGCGGCATGGCGCAAATGATGCGGGCGGGGATTTACCGCCCGGTGCATGTGAAGACACTACGCAGTCAGAAACTGCGGATGCTGCTGACCCATCGCCAGTTGCTGCTGTCCAAGGCCATTGCCATCGACAATGACCTGCGCGGTACGTTGCGCAACTTCGGCCTCAAGGTCGGCATGGTTGGGAAGGTGAAGTTCGAGGCCCGCATCAGGAAGCTTGTTGAGAACCTCCCCGACTTGGCGGTTCTGGTCGAACCGATGCTCATTGTCCGGCGGGTCTTGCGCGAACAGATCGTCATCCTGCATCGCCGCCTGCTGGCCATCGTCCGGGATGACGAGGTGTGCCAGCGATTGATGACGACCCCCGGCGTTGGCCCCGTGGTGTCGCTGACCTATCGCGCCACCGTCGACATTCCGGCTCGCTTCCGCAAATCCAAGTCCGTCGGGGCAGTGTTTGGGCTGACCTGCGCCAAGTATCAATCGGGCGAGGTCGATTGGGACGGCAGAATATCGCGCTGTGGCGATGAGATGATGCGGACGATGCTCTACGAAGCAGCTCAAGCCATGATGCGTTCCAAGAAATGGTCCTGGCTCAAGGCCTGGGCGATGCAGATCGCCAGGCGCCGCGGGATGAAGAAGGCAATCGTGGCTCTCGCCCGTCGGTTAGCCGTGATCATGCACCGCATCTGGGTTGACGGCACCGAGTTCCAGTGGACCCGGGAACAAGCCGCGGCAGCTGCATGAAAGCAGTGCAGGATCAAATGCGATAGGAGAAAAATCGAATTCCACCGAGCCGTGGAAAGATGTCCCTCACGGGACGATGGATGAGGTGAGTTCGCTTGGTCGCTTGGACCCGCCGGTCGTCTGACGGTAAGGCCGCCCAATAGATTGTTCCGCCTCGTCCTCGAATCCCATGATGGAAGGGCCTTGGTGCCGATTCCGAAGAGAAGCACGAGCCCGTGAGCGACATCGACACTGCAGGGGTGGATAGTCTGAAAGCGCTTGACCCGGAACGGCCGATTAGAGAAGCGACCTTCGCTGCACTACCCGAACGGTCGAAAGGTGCCATACTTTCCAAAATGGCACTTCGGCTAAGGAGCCCATTTCAAACCGGCGGGCTCCCTATCGAGGCAGGATTACCTATATAGATTACCAGAGACCTGGATGGGCAACCGCCCGTTCCGGTACTACCCGGAACGAACGAATGAATCTCTTCCGCAACTCTCCAGACATCACGTTCACGCGCCTGCATGCGCACCTCACTGAGGAAGACGGTGCATTCACGGTGAACATCCGGATGCTCAATCACCGGAAGCCGGAAGAGCGCGCCTGGGGACAAGAAATAGCGGCAACGATTGAAATGGCCAGCTCAATGATCGGGTCTGTCGCGAAGGAATTTAGTATTGAGCGGAACTGTATCTCCATAAAAATAGTCATGAGTAATTTTAAGGACGGGACGCTGCACTAGGAATTGAATGGTCCCCGAGTTGGTGCGCGCAATCTTGCGATGTCGCTTTCGGCGTCTTAATCGACGCGGTTTTTTGTGGCGCGCTAAAGCGCCACGTTCCCGTTAGTTCGGGCCGACGCCCAATCAGCGATGACCACCATTCCATATAGCTTGACCGAGGCGACCCCCTCTGTCTCGCTGCGGTTGTCGGTGTTGAAGCCTCGGTCACTTCGCCGCTTTTCTGGCTTTGTGACGCTTGTCTTTGCGTGCCTGTTTCATGGCGCGGTTGCTCTGCTTGATGTTTCGTCGGGTGGCCTTGGTGCTCATGGTGACGGTCCCTTTCCTGCCGAGTGTGCAATCATGGCACGTGCAGAACGATAAGCACCAGCAACGTAATTGCCTAGTTTCGGCCGATGTCCGCTGTGCGCCCAAGAGCGACCATTCGGGGCTTGGGTCTGGAAGGCCGCGATGTGCAATAGCTGCCATTGCTCCTGCGGTTTTGAAAATCGAAAGAGGCCGTCAACTGAGTCGGCCTCAATCGTCTGGAATTTCACTCGATGAGGTGTTTAAGTCTAAAGATGAGCATTACTGAGACTGAGAGACGCACCGATTTTGTCAGACAAGCTTTCTGGCTGGAATGGCTCACTATTGCGTGGATGGTGATCGAGGCCGCTGTGGCATTGTGGAGTGGCTACATGGCCCACAGTATCACGTTGCTCGCCTTTGGCCTTGATAGCGTGATTGAACTAATTTCGGCTGGTGTCTTGCTTTGGCGACTGACCATTGAACTGCGACATGGGCAGGCATTTTCGGAAGCGGCTGAACAACGCGCAAGCAAGATTGGCGGTGGTCTTCTGTTCGCATTAGCTGCCTACGTAGTGCTGAGTGCGGCGTGGAGCCTCTGGAATGGGCAGGGGGAAGACTTTTCAAAGGCGGGCCTCTTGGTTGCTTTGGTGGCGATCCCAATCATGTATTCTTTGGCCAAGCGTAAGATTGCCATTGCAGAGCGGATTGGGAGTCGGGCGCTCAGGGCTGACGCGGTTGAATCGATCACTTGCGGTTGGCTATCAGTTATGGTGGTCGTCGGTTTGACAGCCCAATACCTCACCGGGGCGTGGTGGGTTGATTCTGTTACCTCGCTCGGGATCGTCTGGTTCCTCGTCAAGGAAGCACGTGAGGCTTGGTCGGGCGAGGAATGCTGCGATAGTTGCCACTGAAATCCGTGCGGCGCCGCGAATGACACGAAGTGCCAAAACCGGACTCATGCACTGCAACATGATCGACGCAAAAAGAAAGACCGCCCCGCAGGCGGTCTCTCCGAAATCCGGTCAGGTGTTTGCGGTCAATAGAAATAGAAGAACCATCCGGCCACGAGCACGTTGCCAACCAATATGATGAACAATGTCAGCAGCCCCGCTACGCTGCTGGTTGTGTAGTCATGATATTCTTTAGGCATTGTCATCGGATATCTCCTTGGGCGCTTCTTACCCGCGCAGGCGGTCTGCCCTGTTCTGTCCAACGCTGCGCGGATTGATCAGAAGAGGACATATAACCAGACTGCAAAACCCATCATTCCAACTGTTATTGACAGCAATGTCAGCCGTTCTGCTCGGGTGCTCAATGGCGTTTTGTCGTAGTGATTGCTGTCCGTTGTCATTTGGCACCTCCTTGGACATTTTTTGCCCGCAGAGGCCGACACCGCAGCTTAGGGAGCGGACCGCCCCTAATTCAGGGTTCGCCTCATCGAGACAAATCAAGCATTCTCAAAAGAGGCCAGTACGAGGTGTTTTCTGTCTCATAACGAATGACGTTACGCCAAAGCAGATTGCAGCAGTCAAACTGATTGACAGTAAGGGAAGCCACGTCTCGACGTAGAGCCACATACGACCCTCCTAAGATCGGCGGCCAAGTCCATCATTTCAACGGATGCGTGCAGAAAAGGTTCCCTCCCGCAAAAGTTAAATTCAGCCACTGACGAAGCTTATAGGGAAGCCTACAAGGGGCCTACGACGAGGTGCGGATTCCAATTGAAGCCGGCCAGGTATTCCGACGCGAAGCCGGCCATCGTTCCGATTTGATGTCGGCCACCGTTCCGAAATAAATCCGGCCACCATTCCGATTTGAAGCCGGCCACCGGCCGGCCACGGATTTCGGCGTTTCCCTGCAGGTCAGCAACTCGGGCATCAGGTTCTCTCGACGATCAACGAGGGGAACAGGATGCCGGCGAAAAGAGAGCTGACGATGCGGCAAATTCGACAGATGCTACGGCTTGACCGTGATGGGGTGAGTGCCCGCGAGATCGGGCGCACGCTGGGGGTGGCGCGCAGCACGATTCAGGACAACCTCAAGCGGGCGGCGGCTGCCGGGCTGGCGTGGCCGTTGGCCGCCGAGCTGACCGACGACGTGCTGGAGCAACGGCTGTTCGCGCGTGCCGGGGTGAGGTCTGGATTCCGCCGGCGGTCGGAGCCGGATTGGGCGGCCCTGGCGCGCGAGCTGAAGCGTCCCGGCGTCAATCTGATGGTGCTCTGGGAGGAATACCGGGACGGGCATCCGGATGGCTACGGCTACTCGCGGTTCTGCGACCTGTTCCGGGAGTTCGAGCGGCGCCTGTCGCCGGTGATGCGCCAGCACCACGCCGCTGGCGACAAGGTGTTCGTCGATTACTCGGGCAAGAAGATCGGGATCGTCGATCCCGAGACCGGTGTGGTGCGCGAAGCCGAAATCTTCGTCGCCGTGCTGGGAGCCTCGAACTACACCTATGCTGAGGCCACCTGGACCCAGACGCTGCCCGATTGGATCGGGGCCCACGTCCGCATGTTCCGGTTCCTGGGTGGCGTGCCGCGCCTCATTGTGCCCGATAATCTGAAGTCCGGGGTTCACAAAGCGTCGTTCTACGACCCCGAAATCAATCGCAGCTACGGCATGATGGCGGCGCATTACGGCGTCGGCGTACTGCCGGCCCGCCCGCGCAAGCCACGCGACAAGGCCAAGGTCGAGGCGGGCGTGCGCTTCGCTCAGAGCTACATTCTCGGACGACTTCGTCACCAGACCTTCTTCTCGCTCGGCGAAATAAACGCTGCGATTGCGGTTGTGCTCGGGCGCATCAACGGCCGCATCATGCGCCGCCTGGGCGTCAGCCGGCACGATCTGTTCGCGAGTATCGAGCGGCCGGCCCTCAAGCCGCTGCCGGAGATGGACTACGAGTTCGCCGAGTGGCGTCTCGCCCGGGTCGGGCTCGACTATCACGTCGAGGTCAAAAGCTTCCTTTACTCTGTGCCGCATTCGCTGATCCGTGAGCAGGTCGACGTCCGTATCGCGGCCCGCACGATCGAGGTGTTCCACCGCGGCAGACGCGTCGCTGCGCATCAGCGCCGCTATGGTGGCCGCCGGCATGGCACCGATCCCGATCACATGCCGAGTGCGCATCGGCGCTACGCCGAATGGACATCGGAGCGGTTCCGGCGCTGGGCGCGTTCGATAGGACCGAGCACCGAAGGGCTTGTCGTCGCCGTGCTCGCCAATCGGCCCCACCCCGAGCAGGGCTTCCGCACCTGTCTCGGCGTGCTCCGGCTGTTTAAAGGCCTCGATCCCGCCCGTGCCGAGACCGTCTCGGCCCGCGCCGTCGAGATCGGTGCACTCAATTACAAGAGTATCGCCTCGATCCTCGCCAACAAGCTCGATCGTGGCTCCCGCCAGACCGAGAACGCGGCGGTGATCGACCATCCCAATGTTCGCGGCCCCGATTACTTCCACTAACGGAGACAATCCATGCTGACGCATCCAACCATCGATCTTCTGCATACCCTCGGCCTCTATGGCATGGTCAAGGGCTTCAAGGCGCTCGAAGCCGCGCCCGAGACGCGCGACCTCGAACATGCCGAATGGCTCGGCCTCTTGCTCGACCACGAAGTGACGCTGCGACGCCAAAAGCGGTTCGAGCGACGCGCCCGGGCGGCTCGGCTGCGCCATCAGGCGAGCGTGGAGGATGTCGACTTCCGCGCTGCTCGCGGGCTCGATCGCGCGCTGTTCCTCAAGCTCGCCACCTGCGACTGGATCCGCTCGCGGCGCAATCTACTGATCACTGGCCCCTGCGGCGTCGGCAAAAGCTGGCTTGCCTGCGCCCTCGGCCAAAAGGCATGCCGGGAGGATCTGTCCGTCCTCTATCATAGGGTGCCGCGTCTGTTCGCCGCCCTCACGCTTGCTCGCGGTGACGGACGATACGCCAAGCTGCTGCTTTCACTCTCCCGTGTCGATTTGCTGGTGCTTGACGATTGGGGCCCAGAGCCACTGAACGCCGAGCAGCGCCGCGACCTGTTGGAGATCGTCGAGGACCGATATGACGCCCGCTCCATCATGATCACCAGCCAGGTGCCGGTCGACCGTTGGTACGAGATCATCGGCGATCCAACATTGGCTGATGCCATCCTCGATCGCATCGTTCACAACGCCTACCGCATTGAACTCAGCGGCGACAGTCTCAGAAAAAACCAAACACTCGAACCTGCCACTTGACCTCGCCGCTCCAGCAAATGATCATCCCAACCGACCCGCACGGGCAACGCCCAGGTGGCCGGCTTCGCGTCGGAATACCTGGCCGACTTCAGCTCGAAACAGCGGCCGGCTTCAGATTGGAATGCACGGCCGGCTTCGTCGGAATCCGCAACGAGGCTTACAAATGGAGAAATCCAATGGCTAATTGGGTCAAATGCACACACAAGGGCGATGAGAAACCCGTCTATGTGAACGTCGATATTGCAATGTCGATAAGATGGATCGAGAGCGACAAGGCCACCATTATCGCCTTTGCCGGTGGCGAAAATGACGTTCTCAGGGTGCTTCAAAGCCCCGAAGACATTCTAAAATGGCAGGAGCTTTAATTCCCCGAGGCACCAAAGGCTACGTGTGATGATATAGATCAATGGGTCAGCATTGCTGATAAAATTGTAGTAACCGAGACATCGCTCCCGCCATTTGTCCGCTCATGTCCAATAGGACAAACGCGGGCGCGATTGGTTTGTCCGCGAAGTGCCATTAGCGACGGTTTCGTGATATCCGCGAAAGGTCCGGTCCACCCCCGACAACGGACATTTGTTGGATGCTTGTGCATGTTGGCGAAGTGCAACTAACCGAGAACCGGTAAGAGTCTCAACCAGCAAAATTCTCTGACTTCAAATGTAATGAAAAGCCCCGGCGCGCGCTGGGGACCAGGACACACCGGGGCTTCCATCTTCGGAATGGGAACGCAACAAAGCACTCACGATACGCGTCATCCCGGCTACGATCTGATTCCGCTACGACTTAGGCCGCGGCAGCGAAGCGG
The DNA here is from genome assembly GCA_963739075.1 of uncultured Alphaproteobacteria bacterium. Lineage (GTDB taxonomy): Bacteria > Pseudomonadota > Alphaproteobacteria > Rhizobiales > Xanthobacteraceae > Pseudolabrys. Next base: position 73,578 of record CAVTZC010000008.1, read on the forward strand.
ACCTTAGGTGAACCGACCACGCCGCTCTTCTGCATCGTCGCCTTCAGGTCATCCGAGCCCAACCAGGTGCGGGCCTTTGCCACGTCGGCAACATCCTGCAGGATCACAATGTCATTCGGGTCTTGGGCGTTGCGGAACACTCTCCCATTCGTGACACCTGCGGAGAGGCGGTTCTTCTCTTGTCCATCATAAGCCGGACGCCATGTGGCGTAGTCTTTGACCTTGATGTGGATTGTCAGGTTTTCGTTCGCATGTTGTGCGTTCGTCATGGCAATTACTCCAAATATCTTGTGAAACGTTGCTTGAATGTCGTCATTCAACCAACAAACGTTATCTATGCCGTAATCCCAGGAAAGCGAGGTTTAATAAATAAGTTTAATCATGGAACCCGAAGAGTTCCATCTTGCTCAAAGGCGCCACAAGTTTTGGAAGACTGCTCACTGATCATTCGTGAGCGGACCACAAATCACTTCCCCATTAAATACAACACCCACACCTCAGCGTTCGACTAACGCTGCAAACTCAGCCCCGCCACTTCTATGTGTGGGGCTTTTCTTATCAACCTCGGAAGCCACCAATATCAGCCTTCGATGTGGTCTACCGACCATCCAGCACCCTGGTAATCTCTGTTTCAGGATTGCAAGGAATTCCAAGTCGCTGCAGGATTACGCTGGAACTGGCAGCTCAATCGGGATGCCGGCCTACTGCTTATGAATATGTAGCCAAACTTAGGCGATCATCGATGAGAACAATGCGACTGAGCCTGGTTTTGGTATCGCTTTCGATATTCGCCACGCTTGTCGCTACCTCGGCGATGTCGCGGACCTGGCAAACACAAACGGCGTCGGGCCAGAAAGTAGCTGCCCACGCATATTGCTCCGGCCTGAACCAGACAACATGTACCGAAACTGCACTTCCGCAAATCGACGTGACCGCGCCGCCAAGTGGCGGAACGATTAGTTTCGGGCATACGATGAGCAACAACGTTTTCACCCGCGTCGGCGAAGTTCGAATCGGCAAACAATGTCCTACGTTGCCGCGACATTGCGTTGAAATCTATTACACGCCAGCAACCGGCTATCGCGGGGCTGACCACTTTTCTTATACGGTTTCTAATCCCAATGGACAGAAGTGGCGTGACACATTAACGGTCGTCGTACACTAGGCCTAGCCGCACGTATCCGCTTCGCCGAAGCGGCCGACCGGAAATAATAATCGAAATATCGTTTGCTTACCGTGCAATATTCTAGCTCGACACCGATGCAGACACCGACCCCCATGACTCTCGGCAGCATGTGCGCCAACCGCGTGCGCACGCTCGCCGCGTGGTGTGAGAACGCCACAGCAATAATCCCTCAGTGAGGCGGCCGAGTATTCTCAGAGGTCGCGCTGTAGATTGTGACACGGAAGACGAAAAAATGATTGTGAAATGCCCAAATTGTTCGGCTGTACTAGACCTTAATGCAGACGGGACCGATGCCCTCGCGGGCGGGTATAAGCTTTTCTGTCCTGTAATCAGGGAAAAGGTGATCAAAGAACGGGCGCTGCTCCGTAAGCTGGAATGCCGACACATGCGGGACGCGAGCGATGCTGAAATTAAGAAATTGAAGCATGGATGATGTTGCCGGATGGTGTCTCCGTATGCTCCCCCCTCAAACGCGCGTCCAAGCACCGCCCCGACGGCGAATGGTCGGGCGGCGACTACAACGTGTTCGATGGCGAACAGCACATCGGCCGCATCTTGTGGACCTACGCTGCGCCAGATCGCCGCTAGTTCTGGACAATCACGGCGCGGGTGCCGCAATACCCGCATGATAGAGGCTACGCGGCGACGCGCGAGGAAGTGATGGCGGATTTCAAGTCAGCGTGGTCAACTTAAGCGATCTAACCTTCTTTGTTTCTTTAATCGAGAACCCCACGCTCGGGGGAGAGCGTGGGGGTCGAAGGAGGCTTGGGTAACGGAGCGAGCAAAGGGGTAAAGCTCACTCGGTCGTGGGCAACCTACAGCGGATTAGGTGAAGTCGCTGTGACCAACATCACACCTCGATTGCCAAATCTTAGGGGACGCGGCTGACCTCAACATGCGATTTTTGGTGGCGGCAAGTTGTCGGCCGCTCGCGTCATTATGCCGGCCAAGGTCTTATACGCTTCGGTCCATGCTGTCCTAACGGGCGGCGTGAAATCGACACCAAGGCACTCTCCAAGTGTCCACAACAGCGCGGCGCCAAACAGTTCATAGTGCTTGGCGGCAACTCCATAGTCGGCGTGGCGCATTCCTAGGTCCTCGACCACAGGAGCGATCTTTTCGACCTCATTGAGGTTGGTGACCATGGTGGAGAGCATTGTGATGAATTTCTTTTTCTGCGCGATGAGATCATCCGGAAACAGCGAACGCACTTCCGGCGCAATCTCGAACAGGCGATAATAGAACAGGTCGGCGGTGACGCCGGCCATCGACAAGAGCTTCCTGAAGCTGTCCGTAACTAATTTGGCCAGTTCCGGTGTCATCTCGTCTTCCGCCAGAATGCGTTTGGATTGTGCTGGATTATCCTCAATACTTGATGATGCGCGTTTCGGTTTTGTGGCAGGCATTACAGGTCCAGACATCTTGTTTCCACTGGTGTGGCGCAGCACCAAGAAGCTTACCGTCTTCGGTCTTTCTCATAGAATATTTGCCGCAATATGGACACACATCTCCATGGTGCTTTTCTATTTCGTCCTCAAGTTTAGAAACACGCGCTTCCAATGTGATAATGCGCTTCCTGATCATAAAGACGCGAGAAAATAGACTTCTTACACTTTCGGTTGATGCAAACCATTTCATGATGAGTTGTGGCGCTCAGCGTCGGTTAGTTTGTGCTTTCGTGCTGATTTGGCGGTCATAATCAAACCATAACAGAAAACGAGAACTCCCGTCCCTACCCTCTTGCTTGCAGCGCCAGTTTTTCAGCATCATTACTGGCACAGGGGATTGTGGGGATGGTGGCCCGCCACCAAAGATGACCGTTATTGCGCCAAAGCGGACTTGGGTCCTCCTGTTCCCAATTTTCTTTCCGCGGCCAGATGCAAAAACCCTCTCAACTGGGTGAAGGTCCGGCGTCGTCGATCTTGAAAAGGCAGCGATGCAACGTCCGCCCATTCGTGCTTTTTTACTGGCTTAACTCCTAGCCGATCAAAATTAGGTTTACCCGAAGGCACTCGCAAAGTCGGCACCCGTGAAATTGGTTTTTCGGCAGGCATCACCAGACCATCGATTTTGCTACGCGAGACAAACAGCACCACCTGGCCATTTCCGTTTCTAACGTGGTCGCCGTACCACCATCCGAGTTGAACGCCGTTTCTATCGTAGGCAGCATCAACGGCGATCAACGCGACGGCATTGCCATCCGGATCGACTATCCAACTGGATCGCGGATCAGCCCAGACTTTTACGTTGCCCGTTCGGTCTAGTAGGGGCAAACATTTCATAATTGGCACTCCGATCAATTTGCTTTTCCGGAAACCGACAAAATTGGCTCAACACGAGGCATCATCAAATTAGTAAGTGGCGAAAAATTAGATTTACGCGGATCAGTTTTGGCGAATTTCAGACGAAGCGGTTTTGCGTCGGCGAAAGCGCTACTCTTCCCGCAAAGCTGGAAGTATTCGGGATAATTGCCCAAGGTAGGCAATTCGTCTTTCGCACTTTTTCGGGTCATCAAGCTTGCATTCGTCTATTCGGCAATCAAATTCACACAGGTCCAACTTACTTGGCGCGTCTTTACCAAAGTGCCTTTTCAAAAATTGTTTAAGCCAGATTGTCATACCCAACTCGCTTTTGCGTATAGTTACAGGCAAAAAGCTGGGCACATTGAGAAAGATCAAACTGGCTATCCCGATACCGCACGAGCGCGGTGCTACTTGGTTTGTTTGGCAGAAGCCCGCTTAACGCGAGACTCTCTATTCTTGATTGGAATATCCTTTAGCGGTATCGGCGGGCCAGCGAAGGCACCTTGAACGGCCGCTTTGACGCGGCCCCCGCACAGGAAATTCTCTTTCCCAAGTACCTTATTATTTCCCTACGTCCATCGTGAGCTTGACCACTGGCGAGCCTCTGAACTTCTTTGATTGTAACGACGCGATTATTCTTCATCAGTGAAGATAAACGCTTTGTCGTCGATCTTCTGCTGTGGAAGATTATTTATACTCGGATTATCGATGTGCATTTGAAGGACGTTCATGGTGGCAGTGGGGGAAACGGTCGCATCTGCTTGCTTAGGCGGGAACATATACTGTTTCGCTCCTAGCCCGATAACGAGAACTGCGACGACGGCGATCACGTGATGTAGACGCATGAACGCCTCCATTGGTCTCGGTTGATGTGTGATCGAGCGCAAGGATAGGACCTTTGTCGCTTTGCGCTTGGCATCCGCAGCGAAACGATCAATCTGTTCAAAGTCAGACCGCAATTTAATTCCGAAGTCGGTCAATCGGGTATTCACGCGGTCTCGGTGGAATAAAGATCCGCCGAGTTCCGCTTCCAACCGCTTAATTGCGTTCGTAAGTGAAGGCTGTGACACACCGCAGCGCTTTGCCGCCCGGGTAAAATTTCGTTCCTCGCAAAGTGCGAGGAAATATCGAACTTGATGCATTTCCATGCCGTCAGCCCCCACCCGTCCCCGACACGGTTGAACCCGTTCGGGCAACGTCAGCCGATGGAAGTGAACAACATACTGATCGTTTCGTTCGAAATGTATGACAGGGCGGCCACGGTGAGCGTCAGGCCGAGCAGTGAAAACAGACACACGGTAGCGAAGTCCGACGATATGGCGGAGAGCGTGGTCGGACGGGTCTGGGGGAGCGTGATAGGCATCGGTACCCCGAGCATCCGCGACGCTGATGTGCCAGCATTGCAGCATCCCGCATAAAAACGGTTAGGATAATGCTGCATAGTGAGATGCGTGTCCGTGACTAAAGTCACAGCACATCGGCATTTTGCGGTAAGTTTACAAATTTTTACGGGCGCTGGCAGCGCCGACGCAAAGCGCTTCTAGTCGTGCGAAATCCAACACCTTCACGCTCTTTTTCGATCGTTCGATGATCCCTTCGCTAATCAACCAAGTAAGCTGGCGACTGATCGTTTCGCGCGCCATACCGGCCGTCGCTAGTCCAACGACATGTGTAGACATGTCCAACTGAATGACCATTCCATTAATCAACTTGGTATTTTGGTCACGGGCCACATCGATGAGCCATTTTGCAATTCGCTCAGATGCGCCCAACAATGCAGCGTCTACGAACTGATGCAATATACGTTGCAAGCGCTCCAGACTGATCTCAAGAAAAAAGTTACTGACGCTCGCATCCTCCAATAGCAACTTCCGCAATTTTGTAATCTCAATCGCCACCAACTCGCAGTCGCTCTGTGCAATTCCATCAACAATATACGAAGGAGATCCTCCAAGCAGGGCGGCCACGGGCACAAAGTGCCCGCTTGGAACATCCACGACCATAGCTTCCTGACCAGTTGCAGACGAAAAACAGGTAACGATACTCCCGACGCTCAAATAATAGAGCGATCTCGCCGGTTTACCTTGGACAAAAACTTTTTCACCAGATAGCGCACTGACCGGACGCCCAAGTGTCAAAATTTTGCTTTTTATGGGCATTTTCTAAGGTTGAATGGTCCACTCAATGCATATTGGTAACAGAGGCGGAATATAATTGATGTGACTTTTGTCACGGAATTAAATCCACCGTCGATTGGTAGCTCTGCCTTGGGCGAAATGAAAAAAAGCAGCAGTTTTTATATTTTCATTATATTGTTCGCTTTGGGTCAATCGCTGCCTAGCAAATCAGCGCAGATGCCGACATTTGTCCGTTGTTGGTCCAATAGATGGGGTAATCGGCCGGCAGCTTGTGGATAGCTGAAGATTTTGGGTGCTGCGCTTCAGGCTGATGGTGAAACGAGGTCACCGTAGTTACGGGCCTCAAGCATCAGAAGGAGAAGCGCAGCATGGACCATTTTGCTGGACTAGATGTTTCAGTCAAGGAGACCAGCGTCTGCATTGTGGATGACACAGGCAGGATCGTGCGGGAAGTAAAGGTAGCGAGCGAACCTGAGGCACTTCTTTCGGTGCTGAAGAACCCCGCCTACCAGTTCAAGCGGATCGGATTGGAAGCTGGGCCACTGTCGCAATGGCTTTTCAGTGCGCTGGCCGAAGCCGGCTTGCCGGTGATCTGCGTCGAGACGCGGCACATGCGGGCGGTGTTAAAGGCACAGATCAACAAGACCGACCGCAACGATGCACGCGGCATGGCGCAAATGATGCGGGCGGGGATTTACCGCCCGGTGCATGTGAAGACACTACGCAGTCAGAAACTGCGGATGCTGCTGACCCATCGCCAGTTGCTGCTGTCCAAGGCCATTGCCATCGACAATGACCTGCGCGGTACGTTGCGCAACTTCGGCCTCAAGGTCGGCATGGTTGGGAAGGTGAAGTTCGAGGCCCGCATCAGGAAGCTTGTTGAGAACCTCCCCGACTTGGCGGTTCTGGTCGAACCGATGCTCATTGTCCGGCGGGTCTTGCGCGAACAGATCGTCATCCTGCATCGCCGCCTGCTGGCCATCGTCCGGGATGACGAGGTGTGCCAGCGATTGATGACGACCCCCGGCGTTGGCCCCGTGGTGTCGCTGACCTATCGCGCCACCGTCGACATTCCGGCTCGCTTCCGCAAATCCAAGTCCGTCGGGGCAGTGTTTGGGCTGACCTGCGCCAAGTATCAATCGGGCGAGGTCGATTGGGACGGCAGAATATCGCGCTGTGGCGATGAGATGATGCGGACGATGCTCTACGAAGCAGCTCAAGCCATGATGCGTTCCAAGAAATGGTCCTGGCTCAAGGCCTGGGCGATGCAGATCGCCAGGCGCCGCGGGATGAAGAAGGCAATCGTGGCTCTCGCCCGTCGGTTAGCCGTGATCATGCACCGCATCTGGGTTGACGGCACCGAGTTCCAGTGGACCCGGGAACAAGCCGCGGCAGCTGCATGAAAGCAGTGCAGGATCAAATGCGATAGGAGAAAAATCGAATTCCACCGAGCCGTGGAAAGATGTCCCTCACGGGACGATGGATGAGGTGAGTTCGCTTGGTCGCTTGGACCCGCCGGTCGTCTGACGGTAAGGCCGCCCAATAGATTGTTCCGCCTCGTCCTCGAATCCCATGATGGAAGGGCCTTGGTGCCGATTCCGAAGAGAAGCACGAGCCCGTGAGCGACATCGACACTGCAGGGGTGGATAGTCTGAAAGCGCTTGACCCGGAACGGCCGATTAGAGAAGCGACCTGTCAAGGCATGGGTCCGGAAGGCCGCGAAGCGCCATAAGCAGACATCGGACACTCGGTTAGAAAGGAAAGAGGCAGCCATGATTGTCTCGTGCTCAACCGCAGCTTACCATCGTCTGCGGGGCGATTTAAATTTTCCCGGTATCTGCATCTGTGGGGGAAAGCATGTCTTTGGTGGACATACTGGGGTACGCGGCGTCCGCGGCCGTACTCGCGACCTTCTGCATGAGCACGATGATCCCGCTGCGTATTTTGGCGCTCGGCAGTAACGTGCTGTTTATGGCGTACGGTTATGTCGATCATCTTTACCCTGTTTTTTTACTGCACGCGATCTTGTTTCCGGTAAACGCGCTGCGTCTAATCCAAATCCGGCGTTTAATACGCGACATGCGCGATGCTCACCCCGGAGAGTTTTCAATCCGGAGCTTAGTCCCATACATGACGAAGCGAAAATTTGCCGCTGGCGAAACATTGGTCCGGAAGGGCGATAAGGCAGACCGGCTTTATTATCTAGTGGAAGGCGAGCTGGAAATCACGGATTTCAACAAGGTTCTAAAGTCAGGCGCAGTGGTCGGCGAGATCGGCGTATTCGCACCCAATCAGGCACGCATCGCAACAGTCGTTTGCCGCACCGACTGCAGTCTGTACGAATTGACTGAGGAGAAAGCCAAGCAGCTCTATTTCCAAGATCGTACATTTGGCTTTGCCGTTCTTCAGCTTATCATTGCGCAACTCATGGAAAATAACGAACGATTGCAAACCAAAACTGCCTGAGTAATTGCGGGTAAGCCGCTGGCGAAAGAAGGGATTAATGCAATGAACGACACCACGACCAGCCTCCACCAGAGTGAAGAAGAGATTCTCGTTTACGAAGTCTCCGACGAGGCGCTGTAAAATGCGGCAGGCGGGGAAAAGGAGAAGGCGAGAAACTACACCCATGCATTCTGCACCGGGTTTGTTGGTTGCCCAGGTTGACGAGTTTTGCGGTCTCTTTTGTTTTGGCTGCAAGAATATAACTGATTAGCGTCGGCTGTTTTCGCCACCGGCTTGTCCGCCTTGTGGATGGAACTGTTAGCAATCCCGCCATCGCTATGGTGAAGTCGACGAACGTCAGCTTAGTTTAACTGCGAATTTTCCATACGGAGTTCAACGATGCGATACCGAATGGTGTTTTTATCTACTTCACTCGTACCGCTCCTTTTAGTCAGCGACCTTGCACTGGCCCAAACGACAACACCCGCTTCAACAGCGTCAACTGTTTTGAGCGAGCGGGCATTGCGTCATCAAGATCGAGAAGAATGCACTAAGCAAGCAGCACAACAAAACGTCACGAAACAAAACCAGGCGAATTTTATGCGGAGGTGTATGGCGACAAGGCAAGCATCAAGAAAGCGACCTGGGACCATAAGCATGTGGACCCTCAAACGATGGAACATCCTTGTTGCAAAATGGTCGCAAGAAAAGTCAAAGTGGGCTGACTGCAAAAGACAAGCCGGAGAACAGAAGCTAAGTGGACGTAAGAGCTGGCCGTTATTGTATCGATGCATGACCAGTTAAGGCCGTCGACTTTAGGCACAGCGCGTTTCAAATGGCGGCCGATGTCCGCTATGGGTCAATCGCTGCCGAGCCGTTCAGCCCCGGCGCCGACCTTTGTCCGTGGTTGCTCCAATAGGCGACAAAATCCGGCATGGGTGCTTTGTCCGCGAAGTGCCAATAGGCGACATTGTAGACTTGGTTTGAAATGAAAGAGGCCGCCAACTGAGGCGGCCTCGAATTCACGGAGAGGTTATGTTAGCTGCCGCTTCAGCAGCGGGCGCACCAGCAGCGGCCACCGCCACCGCAGACCCAGTGATGGTATGGTCCGCACCGGTTACCCCGGTATGGACCACAGGCGGCCTTTTCGATTGGCGTGAAATTTTGCGTCTGTGCGGGGATATTCGCAGCTCCGCGCGAAGTTTGGGCATCGGCTTTAAAGGCGAGCGTGCCCGCCAACAAAATCGCCGCCAATGCGACAAAAGTGACAACCAGCCTGCGCATCGATTTTCTCCCTAATTGCTCGTGTGACCCGAGCGGCACAATTTCAACCTATCTGGCGAAACATTGCTAGCAATTTTTGCTGCGAACCAAACGAAGCATTTACGACGAAGTTATTTGTGTTTAGGTCTCGAAACTGGCACCGCCGACCCGCAGTACTTCTTCGATCTTTTCAAGCATTTTGCTGAGCGCGCTGGGTGACTGACCGGCTTAAATTTGCTTCTTCAGCTCAACAAGACCCCAGTCGGTGGCGACAAGACGCCGCGCCAAAATCCTCGCGACGTGAAGCACCGCGATCGGGTCTTTCTCAAGCAGCGCCGCGTCCGCGACATGAAACTGCGAGTCCTCCACGGCGCGAACGTCCGCAGTATGCGGCTGATCTAACAACGCGGAGATTTCACCCAAGACAGCGCCAGGCTCCTCCACTCTAGCAATCTCGATGGAATCCTTGAGAATTACGACCGCGCCCCTTTTGAGGATCAGTAGCCGACCGGTTTTCGACCCAGCGGTCATGATGGTTTCGCCAGCGCGGTAAGTCGCTAGCGGAAGGACTGCGAGGATCTTCTCGAACGCCGCACCATCTAGTCTCACGGGATGCTCGTTGGCTCTGTCCTGTGTTTCCACTGACGACTTCCCCTGGTTGAAAGCGCCAACGTGCACCATACTCTGGTATTTTCCACGCAACAAACCCCTTTTGGACTGCTGCCGTCAAAACAGATAGATCGTCCGAGTTGGGTCATTGACGGCCTAGCAATTCAGCGTCAGAACCGACCTTTGTCCGTTGTTGCGCCAATAGGCGACAAAATCCAGCGCGGCTAGTTTGTCCGCGAAGTGCCATGTATGGACGGCGCCTGCGGTGCAAGGGAAAAATCGGACATTTCAGCGAAGCGTTCGGGTGCAGCCATGTATTCGGCCTTTGAATGCAGCCGTTGTGGCTGCTGGCCCTGATGTAATCCGCTGATCGGGTCCCAAACAATCGCACGCGTTCTTTCCTCGCGTGGCACAAAGCGGGTTTTCCCGAGCGACGGTCTCGACCGTTTCGCATCAATGTCGTCATCACCCCTGCAGTTCTTGAACGCACAGACGCAACCTCATCGTCTCATTGCCGAGTTCCTTGTCATGCTGCCGCAATCCGAGGCGCCCGATAGATCCCTCCCTTGGCCAGCAAAGCCCAGGCGACCCGCGCCATCTTATTGGCAAGTGCGACTGCAACGACCTTGAACGGTCGTCGGGCGAGAAGCTGTATGAGCCAGGGATACTTCTCCGGCTGCCGGCGCGCACGCCGCAAAACGGAACAGGCTCCAACGACCAGGATGCGACGCAAGTAGCGATCGCCCTGTTTGGAGATCGGCCCAAGCTTCTGCTTGCCGCCGGTCGAATCTTGTCGTGGCACGAGCCCGATCCAGGCCGCGAGATCACGCCCCGATCGAAAAACCTTCGGATCCGGGACGGTCGCTGCGATCGCGGTGGCCCCGATAACCCCGATCCCTGGGATGGTCTCCAGTCGCTTGCTTGCTTCGTTCGAGCGGTGCTGCCTAACGACCCGCTTCTCGATCGATCCGATCGTCGTCTGCACCGCCTGAAGCTGTGCCGCCAACACGATAAGGCTGGCGTGGGCATCGACGGGCAAGCGCGAATCTCCATCCTGCGCGACGATCGCCAACAACTCTTTGATCCCTTCGCGCCCCTGTGCAGCCGCGATGCCGAGTTCGGCCAAATGTGCCCGCAAGGCATTGATCAACTGGGTGCGTTGGCGCATCAGCAGATCGCGTACCCGATGCTGCATCAAACGACCCTGCTGCTCAGCTGACTTGACCGCGACGAACCGCATGGTCGGGCGCCGCACCGCCTCGCAGATCGCCTCGGCGTCGGCGGCATCGTTCTTGTTGCGCTTGACGTAGGCCTTTACATCCTTCGCCGACATCAGCCGAACTTGATGCCCGAGTTTCGTCAGCTCACGCGCCCAATAATGTGCGGTCGCGCAGGCCTCCATGCCGATAAGGCACGGCGCCAGACCTTTGAAAAACGCTATTACCTGGCCGCGGCGAAGTTGCTTTCTGACGACGACCTTCTCGGTCGCGTCGATGCCGTGAACCTGGAATACGTTCTTGGCGATATCCAAACCGATCGTGGTAACTTGCATGTGGACGGCTCCTCTCATGTGATTCGTCTAACAACGATCACCCTATGGCACCTCGATGCCGGGAGCAGGCGCCGTCCACCACATCATTCGCGTCATTTCGCGCTGCAGAAAAATATCGAGCCATTCACTTCTCTTCCATTGATCGGTAATACCCAAACTCTGAAATCATGACTCGTGTTACCCGGCGTTGTGCCGGGATGGTCGCATCGTAAACGTGAATCAAATCAAATACCTGGACGGGCGTTACAAGCCCGTCGCAACGTCGCAGATAGGTCGCGGGTAGCGCGACTTGGTATAAGTTGCCTCGATCGAATTGCATCCCGATAGGGGCTTCCTATGACCAAGATAGTTTTTGTGTTGTTGACCTTCGCTTTGACAGTAATGGGAACAACAGTCGTTGTAGACTGGTTGCCGTCACCTACCTCCCCATGTTGGGATTGATCTTCCTCGCCGCAGCCATGTCGGCCTCGGAACCGGCTTCGTCGCCCTTTTGTTTTTTCGCGAGACTCCGATTGTGTAAGGCGCCAGCATGGTTCGGATTAAGCTTGATCGCCTGGTTGAAGTCCAGGATTGCACGCTCGTATTGGCCTTTTTCTTGGAAAATATTGCCACGATTGAAGTAGGCATCGGCATATTTCGGATCGAACTTGATCGCCTGGCCATAGTCCTCGATTGCGCGGTCGTATTGATTTTTTCCTTGGTAGATGTTGCCAAGATTGAAGAAGGCATCAGCGTATTTCGGATTGAGCTTGATCGCCTGGTTGCAATCCTGGATGGCGCGGTCATATTCACTTTTGTCATGGTAGGCGGCGCAACGATTGTTATAGGCAAGTGTGTATTTCGGATCGAGCTTGATCGCCTGGTCAGCGTCCTGAATGGCGTGGTCGTATTCGCCTTTTTGGTAGTAGGCGGCGCCGCGATTAGTAAAGACGAAGGCGAGGCGCTTTCCCTTTAATTTGCCTGCCTGAATGACAGCAGTGCACCCGCTGATCTTTTGGTCCGGTGTCGGGGTGTCCTCACCTATGCACCAATTGAACTGTTGTTTGGTTTGTGCGCGCGCAGCCGAACTGGAGACGCCTATGATGGCCGCGAGTGCGATGGCACCCACGAAAGCGCGCGCTGTGACTGACATTGGTTCCCCCAAGCTCGTGGTGCTTTCGAGAATAGGTCGATTATAACCGAAGACACAATCGAATAGCAGCCCTCGTTCATGCAGGTGCCAGCTCCGCGGCAGGCAGGACAAACGATCCCCGGCCAAAATCAACCTTTGTCTGCTTTGGACCAATAGGCGACAAGTTTTGCGGCGCACAGTTGTTGCGAATGCCCGTTCTCGGTAGCCTGGTGGAAGTCGCTTTATCTACAGCATCCAGAGAGACGGAAAAATGAAAGCAATCCGCGCTCATTCATTTGGTGGGCCAGAAGTTCTGAAGTTGGATGAAGTAGCCGATCCAATTCCTGGTCCAGGCGAAGTCGTTATTGATGTGCGTGCTGCAGGGATAAATCCGGCGGACACCTATATGCGAAACGGCAGTTATGCGATTGTTCCGAAACTTCCCTACATCCCTGGTGGTGATGCGGGTGGAGTCGTTTCCGCGATTGGTGCGGGCGTTCGGGACTTTCACGTCGGCGATAAGGTTTTCGTCGGCACCGCCCTCAGTTTCGACCTAACGGGGTGTTACGCCGAGAGAGTGAAGCGTAAAGCGAGCGAGGTGTTGCATTTGCCCCCAGGGGTAAGCTTCGCGGCAGCCGCAGCCTTCGGCGTCTCTTATACGACCGCTCACTATTCGCTATTCGAACGTGGCGATGCCCGCGCTGGTGAGACAGTGTTCATTCATGGCGCAAGCGGCTCAGTAGGCACGTCGGCTATTCAACTCGCGAAGCGCGCCGGGTTGAAGGTCATTGGCAGCGGCGGTACCGCTACAGGCTTGGAGTTGATTGTCAAGGAAGGCGCTGATCATGCGGTCGATCACACCAAAGAAGGCTACCTCAACGAGGTGAAGCGTTTGACCGGCGGCAAAGGGCCTGAACTGATCCTTGAAATGCTTGCTAACATCAACCTCGCGGCTGACATGGATCTGGCGGCGAAATATGGACGGATCATCGTGATCGGCAATCGCGGTGAGATCACTATCAACCCCAGAGTCGCAATGATGAACGAACTCGACATCCGCGGAATTGCGCTGTGGAACGCAACGCCTGAGCAAGTGCAGCCGATGATGAAAGACATTCTTGATGGAGTAGCGGCCGGTGCCCTTCGCCCAATCATCGGCAGAGAAATGCCGTTAGCGGAAGCCGCAGCCGCACACGTGGCAGTCTTGAAGCCAGGGGCCTACGGAAAGATCGTTCTAGTTCCGTAGGTTTAACCGCACGACGCCTGATCTAGGCCGACGCCCCAGTTTGTCCGTTGTTGTCAATCTCCGACAAACGCGGGCGCGGTCGGTTTGTCCGAAAAGTGCCAATAGCGAACAACGCGGTCCCCGGTAGTATCAGCGGTTAAACCAGCGAAACAATCGTTCCGATGCGCGCGGCTTGTTTGATCGCGTCGATAACGCGAAGATTTTGTAGCCCATCGCGTCCCGTAACCACCGGGTCGGCCTCTCCACGGATGACCGCACAAAAATTCGCAAGCTGCCTTTCCAACGGGTCGGCACGCTGGACCTTCACAGTCTCACTCTGAAACGGCTTCGACCACGAGCGTTCAACGGTATTGGCATAGGTCTTAAGCCGCATCGTGGGAATCGCCAATGAGCCGTGGGTGCCTGCGACGATATAGCAATCTTCATCCGGATAAGCCGCAAAGCTGGCGTCCTCCTGCGTCGTCTGCTCCCAGCTCCGCGGCACGGCGGCCGTGTCGGTCAACATGAATGTTCCCAATGCACCATTGGCAAACCGCAAATTGATGGCGGCCGTATCCTCAACAGGGAACCCGCGGATTACATTAGACGCAAAAGCTTGAACTGCGGTTATCTCGCCGCACAGCGCGCGCAAGTTTCCAACCTCGTGAACCATATTGATCAAGATAGGACCACCCCCAGGCTCGCGGCGCCAAGGACTGTCATCGAAATAACGATCGGGCTTGCAGAACATTTCGGTACCGACCACCGCGACCAGACGCCCAAGGCGGCCGTTACGCACGACGGCTACTGCTTTTTCCATGATCGGGTTGTGCTGACGATGATGTCCGGTCAACAGTCTGGCATTGGCGTGCTCCGCGGCCTCGCACAGCTGTTGCCCGGCGTCGACTGAATCAGCGAGTGGTTTTTCGATCAACGCCGGAATTCCGGCTGCGATGCAGGCCAAGCCATGCTCGAGATGCAAACTGTTTGGCGTGGCGATAATGACGCCATCGGGCCGTTCATGTGCAAACAGATCGGTCAGCGATGAAAAGTGGGGAATACCCGACTTGCTTGCAGCCGCACCGGGTGCCAGGTCGATAATCGCCGCAAGTTTGCAATAGCGGCTTCGTAAGACGAGATCGATGTGCCGCCGCCCAATGGCGCCGGCTCCCGCAACTGCTATACGCAACTGTTGCATCGCGATCAAATGCGGGCACCTTTTTTGAGCACCCACCTTTACCAACGTTAAGAGGGTTTCCGCCGGCGTCAATAACACAGAATGTCTGCTAATGGGATGGTCCGGCCGTGCTCCTGCCCCGCCAGCGATTCATGCTGGCAAGGGGCACCAAAGACAAGGAGCACGCCATGTCTCAGAAGCTCAATACCGCAATCGCCGTGATCGGCATCGATATCGGCAAGAACTCGTTCCATGTCGTAGGCCACGATGAGCGCGGCGCGATCGTGCTGCGTCAGAAGTGGTCGCGTGGCCAGGTAGAAGCACGCTTTGCCAACATGCCACCCTGCCTGATCGGCATGGAGGCCTGCGTCGGCGCGCATCATCTCAGTCGCAGGCTCAAGGCGCTTGGTCACGATGCCCGGCTGATGCCGGCGAAGTATGTGCGTCCCTACTCGAAGGGACAGAAGAACGACTTCCGCGATGCCGAGGCGATTACCGAGGCGGTACAGCGGCCCGACGATGAAGTTCGTCGCTACCAAGACCGCTGATCAACTCGACCTGCAGGCATTGCACCGGGTGCGGGAGCGGTTGGTCAGCCAGCGCACCGGCATCATCAATCAGATCCGCGCCTTCCTGCTGGAGCGCGGCATTGCGGTGCGGCAGGGACAACGCTTCTTGCGTGCCGAGCTGCCGCGCATCCTTGCCACACCCTCCGACGTCCTGTCGCCACGCATGGTGCATCTGATCGAGAACCTGGCCGGCGACTGGCACCGGCTCGATGAGCGGATCGAAGGTCTGTCGAGTGAGATCGAAGCCATCGCGCGCCAGGATGCCGGTTGCGAGCGGCTGATGAGCGTGCCGGGCATCGGGCCGATCATCTCCAGCGCGATGGTGGCCGCGATCGGTTCTGGAGAAGTCTTCACCAAAGGCCGCGACTTCGCCGCATGGTTGGGTCTCGTCCCAAGACAGATGTCGACCGGGGGCCGCACGATCCTGGGCAGGATCTCCAAACGCGGCAATCGCTATCTACGCGTCCTGTTCGTGCAGGCGGCGTGGGTTGTGCTGATCAGGCCCAAGAGCTGGGAGCGCCACGGGCTCAAATCCTGGATCGAGGCCGCCAAGAAGCGGCTGCACCCCAACGTGCTCGCGATTGCGCTCGCCAACAAGCTGGCCCGCATCGCTTGGGGCGTTCTGGCTCATGGTCGGGACTTCGAAGTGAGGAAAATCAGTGAGGCCGCCGCCCAATCAGCTTGATCTGATCCACACCGAGGAACGCAGCGAGCATGCAAAGTGAGGAGCCTGCGATGACGTAGCCAGATAAAAACACCTTACCTGCCGAGGTCTGCGAGAGGATGAAACGAGATGGAGGTTCGGTCTTCCCGGCGCCTGCGAACACTGGTGACCCAAATGGCCCGCTCGAGGCCTTTCCGCTAATGAGATCGCACGCGCGCTGATATCCATGATGGCCCGGAGCACAACACGCTCCAATCAGAGGCCGGATACATTGATGCAAGACCGCTCACCGCCAGCTCGGCGAAATCCACTTGCGACGCACGGCCGGACCATACATTGGGTCATGTGTGGACGGCGCCCACGGGTCAAGGGATTTTTTGGTTTCTGCTTGTGGCCGGGTGCAAGTCATGTGTCCGGCCTGTTGGTGCGGCGCTCATGACCGCTGGCCCTGATGTGATCCGCAGATCGGGCCCCTATCATTCGCCCGCACTCAAGAGTGCTTGCACCGCAACATGATCGACGCGAAAAGAAAGACCGCCAACGCGGCGATCCTCCAAAGTAATTCGGACATTGGCCAGGGAACTTAAGACACCGAATTAAGTTGTTGAACCAATCGCTCTTGGGCTCACCCATCCCCCCGATGCCCCCGGCCTGAGAAGCGCTTAAAGGCCGCGCAAAAGTAAAGCGCGGCCTTTTTTTATTCACCGCTTCTGCCCTCGATTATGGCCATCGGGTCGGCCGCCGGTAAGTCTAAAACGCGTATTGCACTGCCCCCGCCGACGCGCGATCATTGCCGTTTGGGGGCAACCACGGGACGTGAGGATCATGTATCTGTCAGGCGAAAGCATTCTTATCATTCTGGTGGTCGGCCTGATCGCGGGTTGGCTGGCCGGCAAGATCGTGCAGGGCACGGGCTATGGGCTGATCGGCGACATCGTGATCGGCATTATCGGCGCGTTCATCGCGAGCTGGCTGTTTCCGCGCCTCGGCATCGCGCTTGGCGCCGGCCTGGTGCGCGAGATCATTGATGCCACCATCGGCGCTATATTGCTGCTGGTCATCCTCCGGCTCGTGCGGCGCGGCGGCCGGTGGTAGCTAGACGCACGACGTCCGACTTAGCTGCGCTACGCCCCAATAGCGGGCAATCGCCGCCGGCCTTCCGATGTCCGCCAAGTGCCAACGGACACTCCGTTTGATTCTAGCTGCGGCCAATCGCTATTCGATGAACTTAGCGTGCTAAGGGGGTAGCCTCTATCGTCCGCCTGAACTCATAGGCGAGGTCTCGCATCTCATGGCTCGTCCCCAAACGCCTAACGGCAAAACACGGGGCACTGCCGTCATTCCGCGCCGCTTAGTTGGCCCTCGCGAATGGGCCGGATACAAGTACGTTGAGACTCGCTACCTTGATATGCAATAAGGCTGCTCGGCATCCGGATGGCAAAGTCCAGGCCGGCAGGCATCAGCGCACTCCGCTGTGTTGTGCCCCCGCTTTGTGCACTCATTCAGGCAAGTCGCTTGATCGGTCGTCATTGTCAATGCAGCCGCTGCTTGGGCATCGCCGCTTCCGACGGCAGCCTGAGCTTCGGACCGGGTCAAGGTTCGCTGGGCGGCAAAAGTGGAACTAGTGAGCAGCATGGTGAGCAGAACACAAAGCACAAGGCGCATGACGTCATTCCTTCCTGGCTATCCGGGCTACCCCACAAGGCCGCGCACGGAACTCACCAATTTCTGTTACGATCGTTTCGGTTAGGGTCCCCAAGCTAAGGAGACACCATTGTATCGGATCAAACGCGCACTTTGATAGGTGCTGAAACCGACATCGAAAACATTGCTGCAGTGCAAAGCCAATGTCGCTCATGGGTCATGTATGGACGGCGCCCGCGGTGCAAGAGGGAATCTGACTTTTCTGCGAAGCGTTCGGGTGCGGTCATGTATTCGGCCTGTTGTCGCTTGGAGGATTACCTCTGTCGCGATGCAGCCGCTATGGCCGCTGGCCCTGATGTAATCCGCTGATCGGGTCCCAAACAAACGCACGCGCTCAAGTATCGCGTGACCCATCACGGGTTCTCCCAATCGACGGTCTCGACCGTTTCGCATCAATGCCGTCATCACCCCTGCAGTTCGTGTACGCGCTGAGACGCAACCTCATCCTGCCATCGCCAGACCCCTTACGCCGCTGCCGCAAGCGCAGGCGCTCGATAGGTGCCGCCCTTGGCCAGCAACGCCCAGGCCATGCGCGCCATCTTGTTGGCAAGCGCCACCGCCACGACCTTGAACGGTTTGCGAGCGAGAAGTTGTGTGAGCCAGGGATACTTCTCCGGCTGCTGGCGCGCATACCGCAACACCGCGCAGGCTCCGACCACCAGAATGCGTCGCAAATAGCGATCGCCTCGTTTCGAGATCGGCCCGAGCTTCCGTTTGCCGCCGGTCGAGTCTTCTCGCGGCACGATCCCGATCCAGGCCGCGAAGTCACGACCCGATCGAAAAACCTTCGGATCTGGGACGGTCGCTGCGATCGCGGTGGCCCCGATAACACCAATTCCGGGGATGCTCTCCAGCCGCTTGCTCGCCTCGCTCGCGCGATGCTGCGCCATGATCCGTTTCTCGATCGATCCGATCAGGGTCTGCATCGCCTGAAGCTCCGCCGCCAGCACGACAAGGCTGGTGTGAGCATCGACAGGCAAGCGCGCATCTTCTTCGCCCGCAATGATCCTTAGCAACTCCTTGATCCCTTCACGTCCTTGCGCAGCCACAATACCGAGCTCGGCTAAATGCGCCCGCAAGGCATTGATCAGCTGGGTTCGCTGCCGCATTAAAAGATCGCGCGCGCGATGCAACATCAACCGGCCCTGTTGCTCGGCCGTTTTAATTTGCACAAAACGCATGGTCGGCCGCCGCACCGCCTCGCAGATCGCCTCGGCGTCGGCCGCATCGTTCTTGTTGCGCTTGACGTAAGCCTTCACGTCCTTCGCCGGCATCAGCCGCACCAGGTGGCCAAGCTTCGTCAGTTCACGCGCCCAATAATGGGCCGTCGCGCAGGCCTCCATTCCGACAAGGCATGGCGGCATTGCTCTAAAGAACGCCAGTACCTGGCTGCGTCGGAGTTGCTTTCGAACGACGACCTTCTCGCTCGCGTCGATGCCGTGTACCTGGAACACGTTCTTGGCGATATCCAAACCGATCGTGGTAATTTGCATGTGGACGGCTCCCCTCAATGTGGTTCGTTTCGACGCAACCACTCTATGGCACTTCGATGCCGGGAGCGGGCGCCGTCCACCACATCAATCGCTGCGTATCTGTTCACCCTTAGCGCCGACCAATGTCCGCTGTTGATCCAATAGGCGACAAACTTTGGCAGCGCAGTGAATGACGCGATGTGCCATTTGCGTCATTTCGCGTTGCAAAAAAATACCGAGCCATTCACTTCTATTCCATTGATCGGTAAGTTGCCTCGATCCAATTGCATCCCGATAGGGGCTTCTTATGACCAAGATGGTTTTTGCGGTGTTGACCTTCGCTTTGACAGTAATGGGAACGACAGTCGTTGTAGACGCTGCCGAAATCAAGGTCTTGAGTAGCCGGGGCGCGCACGCGTTTATGAAGGACCTCGGTCCACAGTTTGAAAAAGCGACAGGAAATACATTGAACATCAAATATGAGACGACCACTGCTCTAAGAAAACAAATTGATGCTGGTGAACCGTTTGATCTAGCCCTGTTAACCGCAGAGGTAATTGACGACCTAGTCAAGGAAGGAAAAATCACCGCCAATACGCGTACTGCAATAGCTCGAATTCCAATTGGAATAGCCATCCAATCAGGTCTACCAAAACCGGATATTAGTTCCGTCGACGGATTAAAGCGCGCTCTGCTCAACGCGAAATCCTTCGGCTATACCCAGGGCAGTGCGAGTGGAATTTATGTAGTGCAATCGTTTGGTCGCCTGGGAATTGACGACGCAATGAAAGCAAAAACGCGGATGTCGCCGGTTGGTATTACGTCTACTGAACTTGTCTCAAAAGGCGAAGTCCAGATGAATGTGGATCTGATCCCTGAAATGCTTCTCTGGCCAAATGTCGAGGTCGTCGGTCCCTTGCCACCAGAGCTACAAAATGACATTCGCCTTGCTACCGGAGTGGCTAGTGGAGCCAAGGGGACTGAGCGTTCAAAATCACTGATTGAATTTCTCACGAGGCCGTCAAGCATTCTTGTGATCAAGGCGACGGGCATGTCACCGCCCTGATGTCCGCCATTGATTTACGTAGCATGGATACCCCCCTGTTGCTTGGTGATCGGTGCGCAGCGAGTAAGGACCTGCCGACGGCATTTTTGCTGCCCGTTAACACCCGCGCGGCGACCTCGGTACGCGCCGTTTCAATGGCAGCTACCTAAAGGCTAGCAGTTCCAGTGAACCATAAAAGGGGGTTGTCGCTCCGCGCTGCACGAACATTCAAAAATTAGCGCAGTGTCGCGTTTTTTCTGACAGCCGCATTTATATCGCGTTTATTTTGTCCGCTTACCCCATCTTTGGGTCAATCGCTGCGTATCCATCCAGCGTCAGAACCGACCTTTGTCCGTTGTTATTCCAATAGGCGACAAACTTTGGCAGCCGCAAATGCAGCGATGTGCCAAAAGGCGACATCGCGGCTCCTATTCAGAGGCACTGGAAATCGGATAGCTTTGGTGTCGTCAGGGGCACGCCATGAAACTTCCCCGCCGTCAATTTCTGCATCTGGCAGCGGGTGCTGCCGCGCTCCCGGCCGTATCGCGCGTCGCTTGGGCGCAAACCTATCCGACGCGGCCGGTACGCATCATCGTCGGCTTTGCCGCTGGCGGTGCGGTCGACATCGTCGCGCGCCTGATGGGTCAATGGCTGTCGGAGCGGCTCGGCCAGCCATTCATCGTCGAGAACCGGCCGGGCGCCGGCAGCAATATCGGCGACCGAGGCGGTCGTGCGTGCGCGCTCCGGACGGCTACACGCTCCTTCTGGTCGCTCCGGCGAACGCAATCAACGCGACCCTCTACGACAAGCTCAACTTCAATTTCATCCGCGACATCGCGCCGGTCGCGGGCATCATCCGCGTGCCCGATGTCATGGTGGTCAATCCGTCGGTTCCGGCCAAGACGGTTCCCGAGTTCATCGCCTATGCCAAGGCCAATCCAGGCAAGATCAACATGGCGTCGGCCGGCAACGGCACCGCGGTCCATGTTGTCCGGCGAGCTGTTCAAGATGATGACCGGCGTCAACATGGTTCACGTGCCCTATCGCGGCACGGCCCCGCGCTGACCGATCTGCTCGGCGGACAGGTGCAGGTCATGTTCGCTACCATGCCTGCAACGATCGAGTACATCAGGGCCGGCAAGCTGCGCGCGCTGGCGGTGACCACCGCGACGCGTTCGGAGGCGCTGCCGGACATCCCGACCGTGGGCGATTTTGTGCCGGGCTACGAGGCGAGCGGTTGGTATGGCGTCGGCGCGCCCAAGAACACGCCCGCCGAGATCATCGACAAGCTCAACAGGGAGATCAATGCCGGCCTCGCCGATCCCAAGATGAAGGCGCGGCTTGCCGACCTGGGCGGCACTGTGCTGCCGGGCTCGCCCGCCGAATTCGGCAAGCTCATCGCCGATGAAACCGAGAAGTGGGGCAAGGTGATCCGGGCGGCCAACATCAAGGCAGAGTAATGGCGGTCTATTCGCAGACCGACATTCAATAAGTCCCGTTACGCGAACCGTGCCAGCCCAATGTCGCAGTTGGGTCAATCGCTGCGTATCCATCCAGCGTCAGAACTCGACCTTTGTCCGTTGTTGTCCAATCGCGTCCTAAATGGTGCGGTGCCACGAACGCAGTCATGTGCCGATTTTGTTGCAGAAGTGATTTGAAGGCTTTAGCGAACAGTGATTCCGTCTTCTGACGACATTTTTCGTCGGAGACGGGCGATGATGGGACGTCAGAACAACGATCAGGGACCTCTGTTCTACGAGTTCCGTCTCGATGAGGCGGTTCCTGATGATCATCTGGCACGCAAGATCGACGCCGTTCTCGATCTATCTTGGGTCTACGCAGAGCTTGCGCCGCACTATCCAACCCTCGGCCGGCCTTCGGTTGATCCGGTACTGATGATCCGAATGCTGATCATCGGTTATGTCTTTGGCCTGCGTTCCGAGCGGCTGCTGTGTCGCGAGTTGCAGGTGAACCTCGCCTATCGCTGGTTTTGCAAGCTCGGCATAGAGCACAAGATTCCTGATCATTCAGCGTTCTCGCGGGCACGCAATGAGCGCTTTAGCGAGAGCGACATCTTTCGCCGGGTATTTGAGCGTGTCGTCGGGGCGTGTATTGCGGCCGATCTCGTTGGCGGACAGGGATTTGCCGTGGATGCCAGCCTGATCCAGGCTGACGCCAACAAGCAGCGCTCGATCCCAGGCTCAGAATGGCAAAAGACGCGCGATCCCGAGACGGCGAGCCGCGCCGTGAAGGAGTATCTGGCAACCCTCGATGACGCGGCCTTCGGTGCAGCAAGCGAGGTTAGGCCGAAGTTCATCTCGCCATCTGATCCAGCCGCGCAATGGACGGGCGCAATGCGGGGACCGGCCTTCTTCGCCTATGCCGACAACTATCTGATCGACTTGAAGTGCGGCGTCATCATGGATGTCGAAGCTTCTCGTGCCATTCGCCAAGCGGAGGTCGGTGCCGCGAAGACGATGATCGAGCGAACGGAAGAGCGCTTTAATATCAAGCCCGAACTGCTTGCGGCCGATACGGCCTATGGCTCGGCGCCGACCCTTGATTGGCTCGTCAATGACAAGAAGATAGCGCCGCACATTCCGGTCATCGACATGGCTAAACGCGAAGGTGGCATCTTCTCGCGCGAGGATTTCACCTATGACAAGGTGCGCGACGTTTACACCTGCCCAGCGGGCAAGCTTCTCACCACGACTGGCAGGATCAGAGAAGATGACTTGCGCCCGTACAACGCCAGCAAACTCGATTGCGATATCTGCCCATTGAAGATGCAATGCTGTCCGAAGGATATATCACGCAAGCTTCTCCGCAGCATCTACGAGGAGGCTCGTGACGTTGCTCGTGCGATCGCCCGTACAAGTGCCTTTGCGCAATCTTGTCGTGATCGAAAACGCATTGAGATGCTGTTCGCCCACCTCAAGCGCATTCTGCGGCTCGGGCGTCTGCGATTACGCGGCCCCTGCGGCGCTCAGTTCGAGTTTACGCTCGCGGCCATCGCCCAGAACTTACGTCGGCTTGCAAAGTTTATAGCCAGGCCACCACCAGAGGCCGATGCATGTCCTGCGTGACCATCGGGGGGATAAGAAGTATCAGCCAGGTCGATGCTGCCGCCCTCAAAGAGGCGGTTGATCGGGAGCCTTTTCAACAAATCGAAGCAATCGCCTCGCGATCACAATCGCCGACTTCTGCAACAAAATCTGCCATTAGCGACCGACGCACCGCAGCAAACCGCATCTCTATTCGATCACTTCGTCGGCGCGCGCAGAAGCACCGACGGAAATTCGAGGCTCCATCACGACAAAGTGTTGGCGGTTATGGGAACGAGAATGACGAGGGCGAATTGGCGCCTTGAGGGGTCCGATTGTTATGGCTGCTCTTTTCAAATATGTCGTGGGTATCGCGGTTATCGTTCCCGTAGTGATAATCCTTTACGCTGCGAATATGGGCGAGATGTTTGTGGGTTTGGTGGCCGCCGCACAGACCCCGACCACAGGGACCTCCAAGTGGAACATTGAGCGCCAGAAGGTAGAATCAGATGCGCCATATGTCGCGCACAGATCACTAAGCCCGATTTATCCAGCAACTCCCGGCAAAGAGCTTTTTGGAAAACCAGTCTACACCGCGAGGCTTGCGAAAAAGCACAAGGAGCCGGGGAGCGCGAAACGCATTGATGTGCGCCAAGCACTAAAATTATACAAAGTGCCCCGGCAAATATATTCGGCAGACTTGGACGACAAAAATTATCCGCAGCAAAGCTTAAGCTACACAGAAGCGCCGCGATCGCAGCCGTTCCAGCCGCGCGTGCCTATCAGTTTTGGACACGGAATTTATTAGGGCGCGCACTCATAGATTAGAGCCGATTGGCGGTTGGCCAAAGTCCGCTGTTGTCGGAAGCGGACAAACATGGGCACGGCCGGATTGCCCGTTAAGTGCCATTAGCGACATCGCCAGCTTGGTTTGAAATGAAGAGGCCGCCAACTGAGGCGGTCTAATCCACGTCAGCCGATGGAAGAGAACATCACGCTGATCGTTTCGGATGAAACGTATGATAAGACGGCCTCAGAGAGCACCAGGCCGAGCAGCGAGACCACGCACACAACGGCGAGGTCCAGCGGGATGGCGGGGATCAGACGGTTGGTTGGGGCGAAGGTGGTGGACATTGGTACCTCCTCACATGAGTGGCAAATGCCATAGTGAATGATCGAAGCAGCGTGGTCTCCGAACCGTAGCCTAGGGCTAACGCTAGGCCTGCCAGAACCACTTGCCGGCCGCTGCTCTGGCGTCAGACTTGTTGAGGCAGATGTCCCCGAGCTCGAGCTCTCCGAGCATCATCAGTTCGTTGCGTTCGCGTATGCGACGCCGCCATCCGGATAGGGACCGGCCAGCAGCTCGGGCGAAGGCCTCGACGTGGTTCCAAAGCGAAGCGCCGTGGAAGACCGGTGTGGTGAAGCGATCAGCGGCGATATGAAACATAGTCATCATACCCTCCATTGCTTGCATTCCGGCGAGTGAAACTTATTACGTCGCAAGCGACATCTCTGTGACGGGTTTCACAACAAAGAGAAATTATTTTGGCGGGCGGCTCGGAGAGCGAGCACTACTGCCAATTGATCGACATGAAGGCAGGGATGTCAAAAAAATATGCAAATTGTCTACTCTCCAAGCACAGCGTAAAATGAATTTTCTTGGCCGAGCATCTTTGACGTTCGGCATTGTACGTTCAAACCAACGAAAGCGTCAGCGCGTCGTTCGCTGTAAAACATTGATTTTAAAATAGAACGAAAAATTATTTTCAAGCACGCAGCGATGTCACGTTGTTGACACAGCCGTGCAATGAAAAACGCCGATCTTTGGCACGACCGTTGCATTGTTAGGGCGCACTATCAGTAATCACGATCTGAAAGCAGAGCAACTGATGGACGCCTTATCAACAATGACAGTTTGCTTGGCAATATTTGTGGCGTCTGTCTGGCTTCTTCAACACGCCGCTTACATAAACGGAGGATAACAGAGTCAGTCGGTCCAGCTGGACGACTTGGACCGTTCGGGCAAGAATCTGGCAGGCTCCCGAAAATGATCCTGGAGAGTCACGAACCCGTTACGAATGGTCGGATCCCAGGGTTGAGCCACAGGCGCGCCCGAGTTGTTTCACAAGGTTGGTACCACTGCGGCGACGAAGTCGACTTATGCCGGCTGTCGTCGCCCGTTGCTTGTCCGATCGATCTCGGCTCGATCTATAAAGCAATGTCAGAACAGGTTGCCAGTTTCCTGCGTTGGGAGCGACTTGATCGTCAATTGCAGTGCGTAAGGATCAATTCCCACGCTGGCCTGGTCTGGCGTCCATGCTGTCGCATGATGCGTGGGTCGCATCGTTATTAGACCCACTGCAAGGATCGCGAGCGTAACGGTGACTAACGGCGTGGCGAGGCGCCTAGCAGTGAAATAATGCTCAGACATCGTCCTCTCCATTGCTTGCGTTGCGTTGATTGAAGATTAATCCCATCATGGGGCGCTACACCTGTGACGGATTTCACTACCATGTGAAATAAATCTGGCTAGCCCATTAAAAAACAGCGTTTAAGCAGTCTTGGTTTGCACAAGCCGTTCGTTATTTTCGATGAGGCGCGCAATGGCGAGTTGCAGCACGGCAAAGCCGAATGTTCGGTCCTGGAAATAAAGTTGCTTGGCCTTGTTCTCGGACAAGTCGAATAGGGTGCAGTCGGTGCGGCACACGACCGTCGCGGTGCGTACCTGATTGGGTGCGAACACCCCGATTTCTCCGACCACCGCACCGGGCTTGAGCACCTTGTTGAAGTCGATTATTTCCAACTCGCCATCCACGAGAAAATAAAGCCGGTCTGCATTATCGCCTTTGTGGACCAATGTTTCTCCGGCGCTAAAATTTCGCCGTATCATGTATGGCAGCAAGCTTTTGATCGACAGGTCTTCGCTGTGGGCGGAGCGCATGTCGCGCACCAAACGCTGAAATTGAATGAGGCGAAGGGCGTTCACGGGAAAGAAAATCGCATGCAGCAAAAGGACGGGATAAAGGTGATCGAAATAACCGTACGTCATAAACAGCACGTTGCTGATGAGCGCCAGTATACGCAGCGGAATCATCGTGCTCATGCAAAAAGTAGCGAGTACGGCCGCCGAGGCGGCGTACCCCATGACGTCTAACAATGACATGCTATTCCCCACAGATGCAGATACCGGTAACCGATGATACCCAGCCTAACGCCGCTAGCAAGAAAGGTAACTGTACATTTGGCAATATTGTTGACCTAATTCGATTGCGATAACCGAGCAGCTCTTCGGATGATCATAGATCGGCGTAACAGGAGAACTTAAATCCTAAGCGATTGAAGCCAATGGAAAGAATTGAAGCGCGGCCTGTTGAAACAATCGGCGGCCCTGCCCGGAGAAAAAAATGGGATCTTTGTGAAATGCGTCACAGACCTCTGCACGAAAATCAATTTATCTTTAATTCACCATCGACCTCCCGCAAAAAGGGGACTATCCATGACGACCGAAACATTAATTGATCGCCAGAGCATCGACCAGTTGATCGACACCGCGAATGCGAAACGCGCCGAGTTCTTGGCCCAGTCTTATAATTCGGAAAAAGTAGGTAAGGCCGTGCGCCGAGGCGGACTAATGGCTTTGATTACGTTTGGTCTGACGTTCATTACAACTCGCCATGTGAATGTGGATCATTCGGGGTTGGCAAACACGAGCCATCCCAAGTTCAGCCGCTACTACTGAGAAATTGCTGCTCGAATATCAGGCACCGGCAGCGCAGCCGGGATGTGTTGCCCCACGCCGGCCGGAATGTGGCCATCGCATGCCAAAAAGAAAACCCTGGTCAGCTGGCTTGGTGACCAGGGTCGTAGGTTAGAGGGGGGACACTACATTCTAGGGATGGCTTTGCGACGCGGCCATGACACTTTCCTGACGGCCTTTGCTCGCTTGGCTGAGGAGAAAGCCAACAGCTCTATATTTCCAAGACCGTCCACTGGGCTTTTCCGTCCTCCAGCTCCTCCTTGCGCGACTGATGAAAAAATAACGAACGGTTCCTGCAAATCAAAACTGCCTGAGTGGGTGAGCCGCTGGCGAACGAAAGGAACAATCCAATGGAAGGCACCCCAATCAGCCTCGACCAGAGTGAAGAAGAGATTCTCGCTCGCGAAGTCGCGGACGAAACGCTGGAAAATGCAGCGGGCGGGGAAAAGGAGAAGGCGAGGAACTACACGCATGCATTCTGCACTGGGTTTGTTGGCTGCCCAGGTTGACCAGTTTCGCGGTCACTTTTGTTTTGGCCGCAAGATTATAACTGACTAGCGTCAGCTGTTTTCGCTACGGGCTTGCCCGCCTTGTGGCTCGGCACCCGGCTCGGTCTGACTAAACAGAGATCACTCTCGATGCTCGGTCATTCTTCATCAGTGAAAATAAATGCCTTATCGTTCATTTTCTGCTGCGGAAGGTTTTTCATATCAATATCGCTGTGCATTTGAAGGACATTCATGCTGGCACTTGGGACAACGTTTATGCTTGCATCTGCTTGTCTAGGCGGAAACATGAATTGCTTCGCTCCTAACCCAATAACGAGAACTGCGACGACAGTGATGACATGGTGTGCACGCATAACCGCCTCCATTGCTCTGGGTTGATTTGTGACCACGGGCTTGGACAGAACTTTTGCCGCTTTGCATTTCGCCTCATAATCGCTCTGATGCACCTGTTTGAGATAAGGCTTTACCACCCGTCCAAGTTCAGTGAGTTCTATGTGTCTGCGGTTGCGGTGGAACAATGATCCACCGAGGGTCCGCTCCAATCGTTTTATTGCATTTGTAAGTGAAGGCTGTGATACCCCGCAGCGTTTAGCTGCACGGGTAAAGTTCCGTTCTTCGCAAAGCGCCAAAAAATAGCGCACTTGGTTCATTTGCATGACGCCAAGGCTCAACCTGCGAATGCGAATGCCTCGGCAATCTCCGGATAAGAGGCCAGGCATGTCAGCATCACGACACAGCCAAGTGCCAAAACTATTATGGTCATGACCCCGCATGTCCCTTCTTCACTCTTCACATATTTGACGGTTGTTATCAGGACGTCGTTCATGGGGACCTCCTTGCAATGCAAGCTGCCTTCAGCGAAGCAATCCTTATGCCAATGATAGCGTTTTGCTTTACATAACGATGACACGCAGCATGAAACCGCTGCGGGCGTGCAAAACCTATTTTTAGCTTCCAGATTAAAGTCTTGCTGCCGATGCCGAGCTTCAAAAAGCCGCTCAGCCGAAAGTTTTTATATTTTTATTGTACGCCACGTACAACAATGGCGCATTGACGCAAATTGCGTCTTATTCCCACACGTATATTGAAATCCTATCTGCAGTCGGAAGCAAATAAATATATCATAAGTCGTCATAACGACGCCTTATGCTGACATAACTTGAAACCGCAACATTCGCATTTTTGGCAATGATGACCGCTAAGGCCTACGAGAAATCATTATTTTTGTTATCTCGAGTGTCCCACTATTTCCCCATTTAAAGACATTCTTCCCTACCAACCTTCGCGCCAGCGTATTCAATGATTGCAAATATTATAGCAATGCCCGCGCCAATAATTTCGTGAATAGCCTCACGAAGCCCCCGCTCGGAGGTGGAGATTGACCAGGACCCGACCGATTTTACAATGCAGCCTGCCATATGCTCATGTTGCAGTGTGAATTGTTATTTACTTTGTCCGTTGTGGGTCATTCACGTCATAGCTGGTACGGACAAAAACCGGCCTTTGTCCGTTGTTAGTCTAATAGCGACCGTCGTCGCTGCAATGCAGTGAATGACGCTAAGTCAATACCGGACATCAATCGACTTAATCGCCCTAGAATGTGTACCGTTTCCCAACGGCCGTCGGAGCTAAAATTTTATCACCGAAAGCATTGGCTAACGCAGTCAACGCGCGCCAACCAGTGCAATGTCCTGCCGCTATTGTTCGCAAATCGAAGCTTCGCAGACCTTCCACTGTCTGCGGGATAATCGCTTCGTTTGGACCGGAGAGGTGCAAGCCGCCCATCACCGCGTGCAGCGCTATGCCAGGAAAGCCGGCGCGCGCATGTGTCAGGACATTGACAACGCCCGCATGCGAGCAGGCACTGAATACGACGAGGCCCTTGCCCGCAACGTTGACCGCTAGGAAACGCTCGTCCAACAGTAGCTCGTCGGCCTCCCAGCTTTGCCCGTCCTCCATAAGACGAACTTGGCCAGGAAACCCGCGCTCATAGGGCGTGACGCGCGGTATTTCACCGCTCACGAAGAACATGCCGTCGTGCAGGACTTGCGGCTCGGTCGTTAGGACGACCTCCGCACCGAAAGCCGTGAGATCCTCCACACTGGGGATATCCTCCATGCGCCGCAGCGATCCGTCCGGCAGCTTCACCGCACGCGACTGAAACATCCCCGGATGTGCATAATAGGGAACCTTCCTTCCGCCGTTCCGGCCGCGGATCATCCCTAAGGCAAGTAACATCGCCCCGGCGTGATCCCAGTGGCCGTGCGAGAGTATAATGCTCCCCACAGTCCCGAGATCGGCGCCAAGACGGGTGACGTTGCGCTCGAACGAATAGTCCTCGGGGCCGGTATCGAAAAGGACAGTATGACTGGCTGCGCCGCGATGCGCCGTAATTAGACAGGACAGACCGTGCGCGGCGCAACACAAGCATTTGCTGGCCAGCATCCGAACGCCGCGTCGCATGAGACCGGCAGCCTCACCCTCGACATGCTGCGGCGTGCTTGAAAGCATGTCCGTCGCATTATCCACCAAGATTAGGATTTCGAGACTATCGACAGGTAATAGCGCCACCGAAGAACCCCCATGCATTTCCGTGTTATTTCTAATGCAATGGAACCTCTTCGCCAACAGACATGACTTCGCCTAATGGGATGGTCCGGCCGTGCTCCTGCCCTACGAGCAAGGCATGCTGGATGTTTCCAAGAATACAATCAGTGCTGCGATGCACAGCCATTGTCGCAGTCGGGTCAATCGCTGCGTATCTATTGAGCCTTCGGGCCGAAGTTTGTCCGCTGTTGGTCCAATAGCGACCTTCCGGCGCATCGTTCTGATGAACGCAAAGTCATCCTAGAGACGTTGGCGGACGCCAGTGAGCCACTATCGCCGCGAGAGGTTGCCGACCTTACCGGCCATTCCTACGACGCCGTTCGCCAAACGCTCGCTCGTATGGCCAAGCAAGGGGAGGTCGCAAAGAGCGGACGCGGCCGTTACGCCTGTCACAACCACAACCCCTGTCACAACGGTCACAATGTCACAACAGCTGAAAATCTTAGTTTATGAGGGCATGGCCATGCATTGTGACCTTGTGACCATTGTGACTCTCCCCTGTGCGCAACGTCGCCTTGGATTGTCGGGAAATATCTAAAGTAGAGGGAAATAGACGCTGTCACGCGCAACGCGATTTAAATAATGGAAAATATCTAACATAGACGGGAATAGACGCCATGACGCAAATTGGATCCGCATTGCAGACCACAAGCGCAACGCCGGCCGCGGAACGCATGAGGATTTGTCGAATGCGGCGACGGGAAAAGAAAATGTGGCTTCCGGTCGAAATCCACGAAGTCGAAGTCGACGCGCTGATTAAGCTTGGCCACCTCGACAAAACCAGCCGCCAAAACAAGGACGCGATATTGCAAGGGCTTTATCGGTTTCTTGACGCTGCGCTAGTGGCGTGACGCGCAACAGCAAAAGAGACTAGCAAATGGTGAGCAAGTCACGCGGTGCTATACTGCCATTCTCACTGCCACCGCGCGGCATATGCCGAGGTGAGGCCGCCGCGTATGTTGGAGTTTCACCATGCAAGTTTGACGAAATGGTTGCGGATCATCGGATGCCCGCACCGAAGCGGATCGACGGCCGAAAGGTATGGGACGTGCGCGAATTAGACCTAGCCTTTGATGCCCTGCCGTATGAAAATGGTTTGGCGAGTAAGACAACATGGGACGATTTTCGGCAATTATGACCGCAATTCGCCTTCGTTATGTGGACCGTTTCCGCGACCGACATGGACGCGCTCGCTACTATTTCCGGCGAGGCAAAGGCCCGCGCATTCCGCTTCCAGGCTTGCCCGGGTCAGATGCTTTCATGGCCGCTTACCAGTTAGCGCTTACCGGAACACAGAGTTTAATTAAGCCGGCAATCCGTGCCGCTACCGGCACGTTCAATCGTCTTGCCTTGGAATATTTTTTCAGCCCGGATTTCTTGCGACTACGTCCACATACTCGGCACGTCTACCGTCTTGTTATCGAGCGGTTTCTGGCCGAACACGGTCACCGTCTTGTGCGCGAAATGACTCGCGACGATGTGAAACGGCTTATTGCATTAAAGGCCGATAGGCCTGGAGCAGCTAACGATCTACTCAAGAAGGTGCGTGCTCTGATTAGGTTTGCAATTGAGTCTGGCCACCGAACGGATGACCCGACGCTTCGGATCAAGACGTTCCCCGAAGGTGAAATTCATACATGGACCGAAGATGAAATTGCGCAATTCGAGACACGCTGGCCGAAGGGGACAAGAGAGCGAACTGCATTCGTTTTATTTCTCTAAACCGGACAACGGCGCTCGGATGTAGTGCGAATGGCGTGGACCGACATTGCAGACAACGCTATCAAAGTCGTGCAGCTAAAGACCGGAGCAAGGCTCACAATCCGATTACACCCGGAACTGCAAGAAATCCTGCGGTGCTGGCCTCGGTCGCATATTGCAATTCTAACCACCGTTTTCGGCAAGCCCTTTAGCGTCGCTGGATTTGGCAACATGATGGCCGATGCAATAAACGCCGCCAGCCTTCCAGTGCGCTGCGTCCCGCACGGACTACGCAAGGCCGCCGCAAGGCGCTTGGCCGAAGTCGGATGCTCCGAAAAACAGATTGCGGCGGTTACCGGACACACGACACTGAAAGAGGTCGCTCGTTATACTCGCGCAGCCAGCCAAGAGCGCCTTGCTGCCGATGCAGTAGATATGCTGACGGAATAAAAGACGGTCAAAAATTCCCAAACCGCCATTGATGGTTTGGGAAATCGGAAAAAATCGTAAGCAATATCAAAGGCGGTTTGAACGAATGGTGCCCAGGGGCGGAATCGAACCACCGACACTGCGATTTTCAATCGCATGCTCTACCAACTGAGCTACCTGGGCGCCAAACCCGCTCCAAGTGAGCAGGCAAGCAGAGTGCCGCGCGTTATAGAGGCTCGATTCCGCACTGTCCAGAACGGCCGCCGGCCTATGGTTTAACCCCAATAGCCGCGCGGAATCGGTCTTTCAGCACCACGCCATCGCGCTCCGGCAGCACCCGCGGCGGCTCTTCCGCGGCGATCAGCACGCGGACGAACAGGGTCTCGCGCAAGGTTTTCAGGCGCCCGGCAAGATCGCGCAATCCGGCCTCGTCGCGCACCTCGAGACAGGTGGCAAAGCCACAGGCAGCGGCCACGCTGCCGAGATCGACGCCGCTCTGAGTATGGCTCGGTTGCATGCCGGTCTCGCAATAGACGCCGTTGTCGAACACAACAATGGCGAGATTGCCCGGCTTCTGGATGCCGATGGTGGCGAGCGCGCCCATGCCCATCAGCATCTCGCCGTCGCCGGTGATGACCGCGACGCGCTTGTCGGGCTTCGCCAGCGCGAGGCCGAGCCCGATCATGGCGGCGCCACCCATGGCGCCCCACAGATAGAAATTGCGATTATCGTCGCCGGCGGCGGCCAGGTCATACGTGGTCGAGCCGAGACCGGGCACGACCAACAGATCGTCGCCGCGGCCGGCGAGCAGCGTGGCCATGGCGGCGCGGCGTTCAAGTCTGCCTTGGCTCATTTGGTCCACACTTTCTTGCCGATCAGTTGCTGCGACAGGATCACCGCGCCCATGCGTTCGTCGCCGAACACGTGCTGCACCGCGCGCTCGGCCGTGCCTTCGACGTCCTCCGGCTTGGTCACGCGATAGACCTCCGCCTCGCACAGCTTGAGCACCGGATCGACGATCGATCCCATCGGCACCTGCCAGGGATTGAACTCCTCCCACTCGCCGCGCATCGTAATCAGCATCAGCAGCGGAAACCGGCAGATCCTTGCAAGGGAAAGCATGTTGACGCAATTGCCGAGCCCGCTCGACTGCATCAGCAGCGCGGCCCGTTCGCCGCCGAGCCAGGCTCCGGCCGCGAGCGCCACGCCCTCCTCCTCGGTGGTCAGCACGACGTCGCGGATTTGCGCGTCGGCGCGGCAGCGCTCGATCAGGCGCGCGTGGCCGGCATCGGGCACATAGCCGACCTGGCGGATGCCGGCGCGCTTGAGCGTCGCGAACAGGCGGTCGGGCCAATCGGTGACTTGCACGTTCATGATCGCTCGCTTTCGTCTGTATCGGCCGGACGCTCGCCATCCTCGTCGTCGTCTTCCTTCACCGGCACCGCATAGACGCCGGATAGCCAGCGATTGAGATCGATGTCAGCGCAGCGTTTCGAGCAGAACGGCTTGAACGCCTGATCGGTCGGCTTGCCGCAGAGCGGGCAGCGCGCGGAGGACGATTTGCGCTCGATCTCGTTCATCGCCGGCCGGCCTTTGCAGCATCCATGGCGCGCAGTTCCGTCTTCAGGATCTTGCCGTAGTTGTTCTTCGGCAGGGCGTCGACAAAAACATAATCCTTCGGCCGCTTGAAGCGCGCAATGCGGGAAAGGCACAGCGCATCAAGTTCGGCCGCGGTCGCCTCGCCCACCACATAGGCTACCACCGCCTCGCCCCATTCCGGGTCCGGGCGGCCGATGACCGAGACCTCGCGCACTTGGGCATGGGTAAGCAGCACTTCCTCGACCTCGCGCGGATAGATGTTGGAGCCGCCGGAGATGATCAAGTCCTTGGAGCGGTCCTTGAGATGGAGATAGCCCTCGGCGTCGAACACGCCGACGTCGCCGGTGTGCAGCCAGCCGTTGCGCAGCGCGGCCTCGGATGCTTGCGGATTTTGCCAATAGCCGGACATGATCACGCCGCGGCAGAGGATCTCGCCCGCCTCGCCATGCGGCACCGGTTTATCCTGCAGGTCCGCCACCATCACCTCGACGCAAGAGTACGGCTTGCCGGCGGAGCCCAGGCACTCGCGCCAGCGCGGATGTTCGCGGTCGGCGATATCCTGCTTCGACAAATTGGTGATGGTCATGGGCGCCTCGCCCTGCCCGTAAATCTGCGCCAGGCGCGGCCCGAAGCGGTCGAGCGCGGCGAGCGCATCCTCCACATACATCGGCGCGCCGCCCCAGATCAGCGTGCGGATATTCTCGACGTTGAGGTCGGCCGGACAGACGACCAAGCGCTTGATCATCGTCGGCGCGGCGAACATTGACATGCGCGGCCAGGCATTGAACAGCGCGACGATCTCCTCCGGCTCGAAGCCGCCGCTCTCCGGCACCACCTGCACGCCCAGCCGCGCGACATGCTGCATGATGTAGATGCCAGAGCCGTGGCTCATCGGCGCGGCGTGCAGGATGGCGTCGCCCGGCATCACCGGGTCGACCTCGCTGCCATAAGCGAGGCTTGCGGCCACCAGATTGTCATGGGTGAGCATGGCGCCCTTCGGGCGTCCGGTGGTTCCGGAGGTATAGAACAGCCAGGCGAGATCTTTGCCGGCGCGCAGCGTGAGCGCGATCGGATCGGCCGTGAAGAGTGTTTCATAGTCAGCGCCGCCGATGGTGATCAGTCGCTCGAGACTTTTCGGCGCATGTGGCGCGATGTCGGCGCCGATGCCGTCCGAGGCAAAGCAAACGCGCGCGCCGGAATGCTCCAAGATGTAGCCGAGTTCGGCGCCGTGCAGCTTGGCATTCGCCGGCACCGCGGCGAGGCCGGCGTGCCAGATGCCGTAAAGCACTTCGAGATAGGCCGGCGAATTATTGGCGGCGATGGCGACGCGCTCGTCGGGCGCAAGCCCCAAGCGCTCACGCAAGGCGCCAGCCAAGCGCGCCGCACGCCCGGCCAACTGGCCATAGGTCGCGACCACGCGCGTGCCGGTTGCCGCTGCCGGCAGTGCCGGGTGACTGAGAGCGGAGCGGGAAAGCCACGACGCGATATTCATGGCGCGCGAATTCTATATTGGCGCGTGATTTTATCCGAAAACCGGTGTCCACTTTTCGGGATCACGCGCGCGGGTCAGGTGGCGTTGAGCCAGCCGAAGCGGATCGGATAGCCCTCACCGCCGAGCAGGCTCATGGTCTCGTACAGCGGCAGGCCGACCACGTTACTATAGGAGCCGACGAGCTTGATGATGAAGCTGCCGGCGATGCCCTGCGCCGCGTAGCCGCCGGCTTTGCTGCGCCATTCGCCCGAGGCGAGATAGGCTTCGATGTCCTCCTCCGACAGCCGCTTGAAGCGGACGCGCGTTTCCACCAGGCGCTGGCGGAACGCTTCTTGCGGCGTCACCAGGCAGATCGAGGTGTGGACGCGGTGATTGCGGCCCGACAGCAGGCGCAGGCATTGCGCCGCCTCGTCGAGCAGCTCGGCCTTCGGCAGGATGCGCCGGCCGACCGCTACCACGGTGTCGGCGGCCAGGATGTAAGCGCCGCGCAGTTCGTCGTCGAGCCGCACATTGGCGAGCGCGACCTCCGCCTTGCTGCGCGCCAGCCGGTTGGCATGGGCGCGTGGAATCTCGCCGCGGCGCGGGTTTTCGTCGATATCGGCGGGCTTGAGCGCGTCCGGCTCGATGCCGGCCTGGTTGATCAAGGCGAGCCGGCGCGGCGAACCGGATGCGAGCACAAATTTGGGCCGGCCGATCATGGGTTTAGCGGCTTTGTCATGGTGGTGAAATCGGCGCGGAAGCTAGCGGAACGGGGCTATTTTCACAACTCATTCATTGCCGCCGCCGGCACGGCCGAAGTACTCACGGATGCGCGCCATCAGGTAGTCGCGAACGCTCCGGTAGGCGTCGAGCCGTTGCTCGCGGCTGCCCTCGATCCCGATCGGGTCGACGGTCGGCCAATATTCGACGTCCGCCGCATGGATGCGGGTCAGCTCCAGCGCCTTATGATGCGCGGGCGGCGACAGCGTCACGATCAGATCGAAATTGAGCCCTTCCAGGTCTTCCACGTCCTCGAAGGTCACCGGCTTGTGGCGGGCGATATCGATGCCGATCTCCTCCATGACTGCGACCGCGAAGGGATCGAGCTCGCCCTTCTGCACGCCGGCGGAGCCGACATAGATCGATTTTCCGAACAGTTGCTGCAACAGGCCGGCCGCCATCGGCGAGCGCACCGCGTTCATGCCGCACGCGAACAGCACCGATTGTGGGCGCGATCGGCGCTCGGACTGACTCACCGCGTCAGCCTTTCCAGTGCAACACGCAGATCAGGGTGAACAGCCGGCGCGCGGTGTCGAGATCGACCGTCACCTTGTCCTTGAGCCGCTCCATCAGGATGTGCGAGCCGTCGTTGTGGATGGCGCGCCGGCCCATATCGATGGCCTCGATCTTGTCGGGTGTCGCGGTGCGGATGGCCTGATAATAACTGTCGCAGATCAGGTAGTAGTCCTTGACGATCCGGC
Source organism: uncultured Alphaproteobacteria bacterium (assembly GCA_963739075.1). Lineage (GTDB taxonomy): Bacteria > Pseudomonadota > Alphaproteobacteria > Rhizobiales > Xanthobacteraceae > Pseudolabrys. The sequence continues at coordinate 110,639 of CAVTZC010000008.1, forward strand.
GCAGCGGCGAGAGCGAAAAAAGATGCGCCATCACCGGTGTGCCGTCCTCAAGGCGGATGTCGAACACCAGCCGGTTGCTATTGATGCTCAGATGCAGCGCGTAAGGCCCGCCGTCGTGCCCGACCGGCGCGAAGGTGTTCTGCTCGAGCAGATCGTAGATCGCCACCGCGCGCTCGTGCTCGACGTCCGGGTTGGAACGCCCGATCGATTCTTCGTCGAGGGTGACGGAGACGAGGCGCTGCTTGCCGCCAGCGGGCGTTGCTTTCGCCGGGCTCATCGCTGATTGAGGCGGATCGCCACCGAGCGGGCGTGAGCGGAAAGCCCCTCCGCTTCGCCGAGCGCGATGGCGGCGGGGCCGAGCGCGCGCAACTGTTCGGGCCCGCATTTGAGCAGCGAGGTGCGCTTCATGAAATCGAGCACGCCGAGACCCGATGAGAAGCGCGCCGAGCGCGCGGTCGGCAGCACATGGTTGGAGCCGGCGACGTAATCGCCAATGGCCTCAGGCGTATGCGCGCCGATGAAGATCGCCCCGGCATTGCGGATTTTCGAGACCAACGCCTCGGCGTTCTCGGCGGCGATCTCCAGATGCTCCGGCGCGACCTGATCGACCAGCGCGACGGCGTCGGCAAGTTTCGGCACCGTGATGATGGCGCCGTAATCGCGCCACGACGCTTCGGCGACTTTGGCGCGCGGCAGCGTCTTGAGCTGGGATTCGACCGCCTTTGCGACCTGATCGGCAAGTTCCGCGTCGTCGGTGATCAGGATCGACTGCGCACTGGCATCGTGTTCCGCCTGCGCCAGCAGATCGGCGGCTATCCAATCGGGGTTTCCGGTTTTGTCGGCGAGGATTAGCACCTCGGACGGGCCGGCGATCATGTCGATGCCGACCTGCCCGAAAACCAGGCGCTTGGCCGCCGCCACATAGGCATTGCCGGGGCCGACGATCTTGGCCACCGGTCGAATCGTTTCGGTGCCGTAGGCGAGCGCGGCCACGGCCTGCGCGCCGCCGATGCGATAAATCTCGTCGACGCCGGCGAGCTTGGCCGCCGCCAGCACCAGCGGTGAGAGCTTGCCATCCGGCGCCGGCACCACCATCACCAGCCGCGCGCAGCCGGCGACCTTGGCCGGCAGCGCGTTCATCAAGACCGACGACGGATAGGCCGCGGTGCCGCCCGGCACGTAAAGCCCGACCGCTTCGATCGCCGTCCAGCGCGAACCCATCTCGACGCCGAGCGCGTCGGTGAAGCGCTCGTCACTCGGCTTCTGGCGCCGGTGATAGACCTCGATGCGGTCGCGCGCGAGTTCGAGCGCGGCCAGCGCCTTCGGCTCGCAGGATTTCGCCGCCGCCTCGATCTCCTCGCGGCTCACCCGCATGTTGACCTTGGCGAGATTGAGCCGGTCGAATTCCAGCGTCAGCTGCAACAGTGCCCGATCGCCATAGGTTCTCACCTCGTCGATGATATGGCGCACGGCCTGTTCCACGTGCTGCGCGGTCTCGCGTTTGACCGCGAGGAAGGCGCGGAAACGCGTTGCGAAGTCGGGGCTTTGGCTATCCAGTCGAAGGGGCATGGCCTGAAATCTGACTCGCAATGGCTAAAGCCGGATCCCTACCTTACATTTTTCCTGGCGCGTGATCTTTTCCGAAAACCGGTTCCCACTTTTCGGGATCACGCGCTCGGGCCGGATGACAGGTCAATGGGTGATGTGCGCCGTCGCGTCAACCCTTTCGGGCGGCTTGTGGCGCCAGAAAGCAAAAAGGCCCCGCCCGGGGGCGGAGCCTTGATGGCGGAAATTGCACCCGCTTATTACTTCTTCGTTTTCTTCTTGTGGTGATGGTGCTTGTGCATCGGCTTCGGCGCCACGTAGTCGCACGGCGCGAGGCAGACGCCGCCCATGCCGGCGCATTCCAAGACGCCGGGCACGCACACCGGAGCCGCGCCGAGCCTAACGCATGAGCAGCCGACCCAGGCTTTGGCCGGCGTACCCGTGGTAAACAGCGCGGCGCCGGCAAGCAGTCCCGCGAGGATCACGATCTTACGCATTTGGTTAGTCCCCCAATCTGCGAAACATCGCCACTACGCCACTGGAACCGCAAAATTTCAAGGGAGGTACCTCTCCTTGGGCGTCGCGCAAGCGGTTCTGAACCGGAATTTTATGGCTCGTGGAATGACGCTGGATGCCGCTCGAGTCTGATCCGTTCAGATTAAATCGATACAGTCCCTAACATTTTGGTTGTGCACGATCTTTTCCGAAAACCGGTTCCTATCCCCGATCACGTCGAGGACATGCTTTTCGGGATCATGCGCTAGCGGTGGCCGGGATCGGGCGCGCCGTCGTCGATCACCGCATGAACCGGGCGGGCCGCCGTGGTCCAGGACGGCCCGAGATCGGCCAATTCGGCTTCCAGGCACTCGACTTCGAGCCGCAAGGTCGCGCCGCCCGAAAAAAGGATCGTCACCACGCCGGACGGCGCATTGGTCTCGGCAAACTCGACCGCCAGCAGGTTGAGCACGGCATCCTTGCCGGCCGGGTTCACGTCACGACATTTGCATGACAGCACCCGCTCGAAGCGCAGCGCCGCTCGCCGCCGGCGATAGTCCGGCCGGGCGGATTGGGCGCTTTCCCAGTCGAACCGGTTGACCGCCAGCACCATGCGCTTTTCCTGCGGCCGCCAGTGCAGGTCCGACACCTTGGCCACCGCGTCCTGCAGGTGGGTCGAGGCGACCTCCAGGTCCTCCTCGTCAAGGACGACAAATTTGAGCTGGTCCATGGACATCTTCGCTCCCGGTCCGTGTGTAGTTAGGTAAGGCCGCGTCGGGCTGCAAGATCGGCAGTTTACCGGAAGGCCGGCTCCAGGCCGGCCGCGGTCCAGCGCGCGCGGGAGGCTGGATCGGTGAGCGCCTTGAGGAAGGCCGCGGCGGCCTCGGGCTCTTTCGCCGCGGTGTGGATCGCCGCCGTATAAGTATTGGCGTTATGCAGTTCGCCCGGCAACGGGCCGACCACCTTGAGCCCCTTCACCGGCAAAGCCTCGCTGATGAAGGTCGTGCCGATCTCGGCGCGCTTCTCGGCGATCTTGGTGGAGACGTCGAGGCCGCCTTTGCACAGCACCGCCTTAGCGTTGACCGCATCGGCGATGCCGAGCTTCTGCAACAGGGCAGCGAACATGATGCCGCCCGAGCCGCCCGCCTTCGGGTCGGTGTAAGCAACGCTCTTGGCGTTGAGCAGCGCCTGCTTGAACGCCTCGACCGTGGAGATGTCCGGGACGGCTGAGCCCTCCGGCACGATCACTCCGGTCACAGTGCGCCCGAGATTCCTGGGGCTGCCAGCGACGACCAGGCCGAGCTTCTCCAGGTCGGCGACGATCGATTCCGACACGATCACCAGATCGGCGGTCTCGCCGTTGACGATGCGCTCGCGCTGGGCGAAGGCGGTGGCGAAAGTGACGTCGAGCGTGTTGCCGCTGCTATGCTCGAACTCCGCGCCGATCGCTTCCACCATCGACTTCACGGCGCCGGCGCTCAGGACTTTGATTGTGGGCATGCGGGTTCCTTTTGTTGCGGCGGAATGGTGATCGAGTGAGAGCGGCGCGTCCAGCGGGGGTTTTCTTATCCCTCACCCGCTTGCGGGGGAAGGATAAGAAAACGCGCATGCGTCATCGCCCGTATTCTTTGCGGCGCCGGGTGCGCCGTAGTCCAGACCGCCACCGGGACCGGCAACCGGTCGCAGGTGCGCCGGCGCCCCAACCGGCCACCGCCTCCCGCCCCGCGTCTGGAGACGCTGATCAGACACCCCTCGGTAACGAGGTGGAATAAATAGGAATATAGTCTATTATAGGAATAAAGTCTAGAGCCCCGATCCGCCTCATCCTGAGGAGGGCGCGCAGCGCCCGTCTCGAAGGATGGGGCGGCGTCATGGTTCGAGACGCCGCCTTCGGCGGCTCCTCACCATGAAGTCAGGAGAAGTCTGTCTTACCCGCTAATGCGCTCAATCATGGCCCCGCAAGCCGCGAGCTTGTCCTCGACCCGCTCGAAGCCGCGGTCGAGGTGGTAGACGCGGTTGACCATGGTCTCGCCCTCGGCGGCGAGCCCCGCGATCACCAGCGACACCGAGGCGCGCAAGTCGGTGGCCATCACCGGCGCGCCGGTCAGGTTCTTGACGCCCTCGATGGTGGCGGTCTCGCCGTCGAGATGGATATGGGCGCCGAGCCGCACCAGCTCCTGCACGTGCATGAAGCGGTTCTCGAAAATGGTTTCGGTGATTTGCGAGGTGCCCTTGGCGCGCGTCATCAGCGCCATCAATTGCGCCTGCAGGTCGGTGGGAAAGCCGGGAAACGGCGCGGTCGAGACGTCGACCGGCTCAAGCCCGGCGCCGTTGCGGGTGACGCGGATGCCCTCGTTGGTCGGCGTGATGGTGGCGCCGGCTTGCGCCAGCACATCGAGCGCCGCCTGCAACAGTTCGGGCCGCGCATTCTGCAGCAGCACGTCGCCGCCGGTCATCGCCACCGCCATCGCATAGGTGCCGGTCTCGATGCGGTCGGGCAATACCGCGTGCCGCGCGCCGTGCAGCCGCGGCACGCCCTCCACCACGATGCGCGCGGTGCCGGCGTCGGAAATTTTCGCGCCCATTTTATTCAGACAGTCGGCAACGTCGCCGATCTCCGGCTCACGCGCGGCATTTTCGATCACCGTGGTGCCGTGGGCGAGCGCGGCCGCCATCATCGCGGTGTGGGTGCCGCCGACGGTGACCTTGGGGAACGCGATCTCGGCCCCGCGCAGCCCTTTCGGCGCGCGCGCGACCACATAGCCGCCTTCGATCTCGATCTCGGCGCCCAGTTGCTCCAGCGCCATGATCAGCAAATCGACCGGCCGCGTGCCGATGGCGCAGCCGCCAGGCATCGACACCTTGGCCTCGCCCATGCGCGCCAACAGCGGCGCCACCACCCAGAAGCTCGCCCGCATCTTGGAGACCAGTTCGTAGGGCGCGGTGGTGTCGATGATGTTCTTGGCCGAAATGTGCAGGGTCCGGCCGGCATTGGGATCGTCGCCGGGGCGCTTGCCCGCGATCATGATGTCGACGCCGTGATTGCCGAGGATGCGTTGCAGCAGTTCAACGTCGGCCAGCCGCGGCGCGTTGTCGAGGATCAGGGTGTCCTCGGTCAGCAGGCTGGCGATCATCAGCGGCAAGGTGGCGTTCTTGGCGCCCGATATCGGGATCGCGCCGTTGAGACGCTGACCACCGACAATCCGAATTCGATCCATGACGCCCCGCTGCCGGTCCCTTTAGCCAAACGATAGGTAAGAACTGCTTCGGCCTCCCGGCAAGGCTTTAGCCGCCCGCAGGGTTACTAGCCTTTCGGCCTGTGCGGCGCAATTTCGGGGCTGATTCCGGCGGAATCATGCTCCGCCGCCTTGCCGGCGGCCTGCGAGCGGGCCTTCAGCTGCGCCTTGCGGCGCTTGAGATTGTCGCGCAACGCCGCCCGCAGGCGCTCGGCGCGCCTGGGATCGCCGGATTTGCCGCTCCCGCCCGTCATGGCCGCACAGAGATAAAAGACCCGTCCGCGCCCGGCAAGCGGAACGCTCGACATCACCGGCTTGATCGGATATTCGCTCGCGTCGGCGCTGCCGTAGCTCAGTGGTAGAGCACCCCCTTGGTAAGGGGGAGGTCGAGTGTTCAATCCACTCCGGCAGCACCATCGCCCGCCACAACCCGCTAACGTCTGGCCAATTCCGGTTTTGATTTGGGTCAACCAGGCCCGCAAAACGGGCTGTTTAGGCTTCCCCCAACCGGGCGGCGCGCACGCCGCAGGCGGAGGGGGCGAGCATGAGCAATTCCGATCAAGTCGAACGTCTGACCGAGTTCATGGTGAACGCGGTCGATGGCGCCAAATCGATCGACGCGCCCTACCATCACATCGAGTTCGCACCATTCTTCCCCGCATACCTACCGGCAAATCATCGCGACCATGCCGCAGTCGTCCGACTACCGGCCGATGTCGGGCCGCAGCGTTGACAGCAACCGGCCGGACGGCAGCCCAACGCGGGTCAAGATCGACTTGTTTCCCGAGTACACGCGCTTGCTGCCGCCGGACAAGCGCGCAGTCTGGGACCCGATCGGCCGCGCCTCGTGTTCGGATGCATTGAAAGCGGCCTTCGCGCGACGTCTTGCACCGGGACTTGAGCGCCGCTTTGGCGCCGGTTTTGCCGATGTCGGTTTCTTCCCGATCCCGGTTCTCACGCGTGACATCGCCGGCTATCACATCGCGCCGCACACCGACACGCATTCGAAGGGCATGACGATCCGGATCTATCTGCCGCCCGACGAATCGATGGTGCACATCGGCACCGTCATCAATGAGCGCAACGCGGACGGCAGTTTCAAACACGTCGCCCGCGGGCGCTTCGCGCCCAATACAGGGTTCGCCTTCGCCGTCGGCGACAACACCTGGCATTCGGTCGATCCGGTCGGACCGGAAGTGAAGACGCGCGATCTCATTATCTTGCAGTATTTTGTTGACAACGGACTGCAGCGAATATTGCGCAACCGCGGCAAGCGCATCGGCAACATGCTGCTCAATGAAGTGCGTCAGCTGGTCGGCTGAGATCAGCTGGCGGCGGCGAGCCGCGGGCGCGGCGTGGGCTTGCGTCCCACCAATTCCGCGTAACCCGCGATCGGCTTCGGCCGGCCGACGTAATAACCCTGGATCTCGTTGCAGGATTCGGCGGCGAGGAATTTGAGCTGTTCCTCGGTCTCCACGCCCTCCGCCACCACCGGCATATTGAGCCCGCGGCCGAGCGCGATCACCGCGCGCACGATGGTGGGCGCCTGCTGGCTGTGGCGAGACTGGCGATGAAGGACTGATCGATCTTGATCTTGTTGAAGGGGAACGCCTGCAAATAGGACAGCGACGAATAACCGGTGCCGAAATCGTCCATAGCGATGCGCACGCCGAGTTCGGCAGGTCGGTGAGCGGATCGTGATGCGCCATGTGCGCGATCTGCTTCGCCGTAACGGGCGGGATCGAAGACGTGAACGCGGCCGCGACATTTTGCACGGAAATAGCGATCCGGCCGCGATCAGCGCGGCTTCAGGAACTCGAAATCGCAGCCCTGATCGGCGCCAAGGATTTCCTGGGCGTAGAGCCTTGCGTAACCGCGTTGCGGTTTCTCGCCCGCAGGGTTGGTGGCGGCGCCGCGCCGCTTGAGTTCCGTCTCGTCGACCACGAGATCTATACGGCGATCCTTCACCGAAAGCCGAATGCGGTCGCCGTTCTTCACCAGGCCGAGCGGGCCGCCGGAGGCGGCATCCGGCGTGACGTGCAGCACGATGGTGCCGAACGCAGTGCCGCTCATGCGCGCGTCGGAGACCCGCACCATGTCCTTGACGCCTTTGGTCGCGAGCTTCTTCGGGATCGGCAGATAGCCGGCCTCCGGCATTGCGGATGGCGAATGCGGGCCGGCGTTTTGCAGCACCAGAATGTCCTTCGGCTCGACGTCGAGATTGGGATCGTCGATGCGGGCGGCGAGATCCTCGAGCGAGGAAAACACCACCGCCCTGCCCTCGAGCTCGAACAGATTGGAGTCGGCGGCCGAGCGCTTGAGGATCGCTCCTTGCGGCGCGAGATTACCGAACAGCGCGACCAGCCCGCCTTGCGGCTCCAGCGGCTTTTCGCGTTCCGCGATGATGCTGCGGTCGACCCAGGCGCCGTCGTCGTGGGCAAGCCGCTCTCCGAGCGTTTCGCCGGTCACTGTCATGGCGTCGAGATGCAGCAGATCCTTCAATTCGCGTAAGAGCGCGCCGATGCCGCCGGCCGCGAATAGATCTTCCATGTAGCCGTTGCCGACCGGCTTCAGGTTCACCAGCACCGGCGTGGTGTCGGACAAGTCATTCAGCTGCTGCAGCGATACCGGCACGCCAGCGCGTCCGGCGATCGCGGTCATGTGGATGATGGCGTTGGTCGAGCCGCCGATGGCGAGCAGCACGCGCAGCGCGTTCTCCACCGACTTTGCGTTGACGATTTTATCCGGCGTGAGCTGCGAGCCGATCAGCTTGACCGCCGCGGCGCCGGTCGCTTCCGCCGCGCGCAGCCGGTCGGCATGCACGGCGGGGATCGCGGCGGTGCCGGGCAGGATCATGCCGAGCGCCTCAACCAGGCAGGCCATGGTCGAGGCGGTCCCCATCACCGCGCAGGTGCCGGCGGTGGTGGCGAGCCGGCCTTCGACGTCGGAAATTTCCTCATTGTTGACTTTGCCGGCGCGGTATTGCGCCCAGAACCGCCGGCAATCGGTGCAGGCCCCTAACCGCTCGCCGCGATAGCGCCCGGTCATCATCGGGCCTCCCACCAGCATCACCGCCGGGCGGCCGGCCGACACCGCGCCCATTAGCTGGGCCGGCACCGTCTTGTCGCAGCCGCCCATCAGCACCACCGCGTCCATGGGCTGCGCGCGTACCATTTCCTCGGTGTCCATCGACATCAGATTGCGGAATTTTAGGCTGGTCGGATTGAGAAACACCTCGCCGAGCGAGATGGTCGGGAATTCGATCGGCAGCGCGCCGGCCGCCAGCACGCCGCGCTTCACCGCCTCCAGCATTTCCGGGAAGTGCCGGTGGCAATTGTTGAAGCCGGACGGCGTATAGGCGATGCCGACCACCGACTTTTCCAGCATGGCGCGGGAATAGCCCATCGACTTGGCGAAGGAACGCCGCAGATAAAGCGAGAAATCGCGATCGCCGTAATTGGTCAGATCATTCGCGATACCGGTGGGTGCTTTGCTCATGCGGATATCTTTTGCAGCCGTGTGAGGCCGGATGCAAGCCATAGCGACAGCGGATGAGTTGCCAGCCGTTCCGACAGTTCCGGATAGCGCCGCCGCAGCCAGCCGATGGCGACCTCGTGCAAGAAGACCATGACCACGACCATGGTGAGGAACCAGGTCAGGAAATGATAGCGGGCGACGTTGGCGTTATAGAAGAGGGCCACCGCATGCTGCGCCAGCGCGGCGGCGGCGATCAGGCGCAGCCAGGGGTCGAAGGTCCGGCCGCGCAGCACGACATAGACCAGAATGGCGACGCCGGCAGCGTTGAACGGAACGGTCCAGTAGGATTCCGCCGGGCCGCTCAACCAGTTCGCGATCTGGGTGAGCACGCGTGCGATACCGCTGAAATCCAAGCTCAGCAATTCTCGCACCGCCATCACATAGGCCGACGGCGGCATCACCAGAAGATTGGCATCCTGCGAATTGGAGCTGAACAACACGAACACATGACCGAAGACCCAGTTGTGCAGCGCCATGGAGAATACCGGCAGGAATCCGATGCAGTAACCGGCAAGCCTCGCCCACTCGCGGCAATAAAGCGCGGCAACTCCGGCGCCGCCGAGCAACACAGCCGTAGCCGGGGCAACGATCGGCTTCATGAAGATGGCGAGCGCCAGCAACAACGCGCCGAAGAATGCCGGCAGAAATCCTTTGCCGGGGCCGGAAGATGTTCTGCCGATAAGCGGACGAAGTGCGCAGATGAATAAAATGTAGGCCGCCGGATCGGCAAAACCGCGCGAAGCCAATTTTGCATACTGCACGAACGTCGTTCCAAACAGCGCCCCGATGGGGATCGCAATAAAAAACAAAATTAACGTTAGGGACCAATGCTCTGGCAGGAATCGGCGAAAAATTTCGTAGCTCACGATCGCCAACAGGAAAATAAGGGATAAGTAACCGAGATAGCTCTCTCCAAACACGATATGTTCGAGCGCGCGGAAATAGCGCAGGCCGGGCCCGCCGTACCAATAGACGCTTTCACCGCCGCGCAGCGCGGCGGTGACGTCGCCAGCGAGTAAATGCTGCAGAATGTCGCGGCCGACACCGTCGTAGAACAGCCCATCGTCGCCGCCGTCGAAGGGCCGTACACCGCCGAGGAAGCTGGCATCGTCGATCGCGACCACCAGGATCGCGAGACCAATCAGAACGAACGGCAGGATCGTGTGCCGCGCCCGGAAACGCACCAGCGCGATGATCACGCCGATTACCGCGCCCAGAGCCAAGGCGCCGACGGCGAATTGCTGCAGGCGCACCGTCCATGGCGGTGTGAGACGCATGGTCAGCGTATCCGGCTTGATGGCAATGCCGAAGATGCGCCGGCCGGCGTCGGCGGGCTCGATCGCGCGACAGCCGTCGCCAGGCCACAGCGCAAAGTGCTCGCCCGAGCTCTCCCACATCACCTCGCCGCGCCAACATAGCTCACCGCCGACAAACGCCGCCGGCAGGCGGATCATCTCGAACCACGGCATGGCGAGGTGCCAGCGCTGCAGGCCCATCCAGAAGCGCCGATCGCGATCCGCGCGATGGACGTCGGGCGCAGCGGTGTACCAGTTGTAACGCAGCTCATTGGTGAAGCCGAGCCGCAGCCAGACCGGATCGGAGAAATCGAGCTCGGTCACCGAACGCGATAACGGTGTCTTGTGAAAAATCCCATCGGCGGAAAATGCGAAGACGGAATCGGGAAAGCCGCCATCCTGCCAGCAGCCGATGCTGCCGGGGCGGCAGCGCACGACCGGTGGAAACAGCGCGTCGAATTCATTCGCCATGTGGCCATAGACATCCGCCGGCAATCCGCGCTTCAGCGCATCGCTCGGCCCGCCGGGCAGGAAGACATTGTGGCCTTCCTCGATCCGCGGCGGCGCCAGCAGAAATTGGCCGGCGACGGCAAGGGCGACGATGGCGACCGCGGCGGCCCAGGCGCCGGCGCTCGCGCGCACCTCACCGCTGAAAATGACGACCGCCGCCACCAGCAACAGCGCATAGGCTTCGAGTTGATTGACCGGCAGGCCGACCGCGGCGAGCGCTAGGAGCAGCGCGGCCAGCTTGCGCGTTCCGCCGGAGGCGGGCGATGCAGCTTGGCTCGCCGATGTCATGCTGCCGTCCTGCCCCATGCTCAAGCGCCCTTGCGTAGCATGGCGATTTGGCTCGAATCCATGCCGGGCGCCCGCCGAAACCGATATTTCTCGCAGCGTTTTCGAGCGTGATCCGTCTCGGCATTGTCGGCACCAATTACGGACGCAGCGTCCAGTTGCCTGCGTTCCGCGCCGATCCGCGTTGCCAGGTAGTTGCGTTCGCCGGCCGCGACGCGGCGCGCACCAGGGAGCTCGTCCGCGCCGCCGGTGTCGCCAAGGGCTATGGCGATTGGCGCGCGCTGGTGGACGATTCCGATGTGCAAGCGGTCGCCATCGCCACGCTGCCGAGCGTGCAGGTGCAGGTCGCGCAAGCCGCGCTCGCGCTCGGCAAACCGGTGTTCATCGAAAAGCCGATGGCCAACGATCTAAGCGCGGCCCGCATTGGCCGCCGCCGCCGGCGTATTGGGTTACCTCAATCCGGCCGGCGACAAGCGGCCACACGAGAGTCCCCTTGCAGACGATATCGCGCGGTGCGAACGTTTGATTTCGGTCAATGCGACATATTGGGATTTAACGAATCTTGCCTCGACAAACGCCTTGGGATTCTTCTAAAAACGGGGCGAATGGGGCGGGTAAAGTAGAAAAATCACATGGATTACAGCGTCTTTTTTGCGTCCGCCCTGGAGAAATTGCGGGACGAACGCCGTTACCGGGTTTTTGCCGACCTTGAACGCATCGCCGGCCGCTTTCCGCATGCCTATTGGCACTCGCCGGAAGGCAAGCGCGACGTGGTGATCTGGTGCTCCAACGACTACCTGGGTATGGCCCAGCACCCCAAAGTGGTGGGCGCCATGGCCGAAACCGCCGCCCGCATGGGCACCGGCGCCGGGGGCACCCGCAATATCGCCGGCACCAATCATCCGCTGATCGAGCTGGAGCGCGAGCTCGCCGATCTGCACGGCAAGCCGGCCGCGCTGGTGTTCACCTCGGGCTACGTCTCGAATCAGACCGGCATCCCGACCATCGCCAAGTTGCTGCCCAATTGCCTGATCCTGTCCGACGCGCTCAACCACAATTCCATGATCGAGGGCGTGCGCCAGTCCGGCTGCGAGAAGCAGGTCTGGCGGCACAACGATCTCGGCCATCTGGAAGAGCTGCTGAAGGCCGCCGACCCGGCGCGGCCGAAGATCATCATCTTCGAGAGCCTCTATTCCATGGACGGCGACGTGGCGCCCATGCATGGGATCTGCGACCTCGCCCAGCGCTACGGCGCCATGACCTATGTCGATGAAGTGCATGCGGTCGGCATGTACGGTCAGCGCGGCGGCGGCATCGGCGACCGCGACAATGCCATGCAGCGCCTCGACGTGATCGAGGGCACGCTGGCCAAGGCGTTCGGCTGCCTCGGCGGCTACATCACCGGCAGCGAAGAGCTGATCGACGCGGTGCGCTCCTACGCGCCCGGCTTCATCTTCACCACCGCGTTGCCGCCGGCGATCTGCGCCGCGGCGACCGCCGCCATCCGCCACCTCAAGACTTCACAATGGGAACGCGAGCGGCACCAGGATCGCGCCGCGCGCGTGAAGGCGGTGCTCAATGCCGCCGGCCTGCCGGTGATGCCGAGCACCACCCATATCGTGCCGGTGTTCATCGGCGACGCCGAGAAGTGCAAGGCGGCGAGCGACCTGCTGCTCAGCGAGTTCGGCATCTACATCCAGCCGATCAACTATCCGACCGTGCCGCGCGGCGAGGAACGGCTGCGCATCACGCCGTCGCCCTATCACGACGACGCGTTGATCGATCGGTTGGCGGAAGCGCTGGCCGACGTGTGGGACCGGCTCGAACTGCCGACCCGCAAGCAGGCGCTCGCGGCGGAATAGTCGAGTTTCCGATCAATCCTCGAACGGCGGCCGCTTTCGCGGCGGCACAGGCACGTCCACTGCCCTGCGCGCGGGCGCGGCACGGTGCGCGAGCAGCGGCATGGCCAGCGATACGAAAAAGATGCGCACGAGGTGATGCGCGCCGACATAGACCGGGTCGAGATTGAGCGCGAGCGCGAGCAGCATCATGGCGTCCACCGCGCCGGGCGCGTAGGCGATCATCACCTCGCCGATCGGCAATCCCAAGACGCCCACCAGTCCGGCCGCGAACACCGCGGTGACCGCCACCGCCACGGCGAACGAGCCGAAGGCGGCGCCGATGAAGTGCGCCAGCATGCGCAACGGCGTGCCGGCAAAGCGCGAGCCGGTGACGGCACCGAACGCCATCATCACCGTGTTGGTCACCCACCACGGCATCACCACGTGGATGGTGCCGCTGCCGTGCAGCGCCGCCGAGGTAAGCATGGCGCCGAACAGCAGGCCGCCCGGAAACCGGATGCGGTAGGCGATGAGCGCGGCGACGGTCGAGGCGGCGATCAGGATCGCCAGTTCGTCGAGCTGCGCGGGGTTGAACGGTCCGCCGACGCTGCGAGCACCGCGGCTGACCAGGCCGAACAGCGACAGCCCGGCCGGCAAGCCGATCGCGATGATCGCCACGCGCACGGTTTGCACGATGGCGATGGCGCGGATGTCGGCGTCGAGTTCGGCGGCAAGCCCCATCACCTGCGACAGGCCGCCGGGCGCCGCCGCGAGGTATGCGGTCATCTTGTCCCAGCCGTGCACCGCGCGCAGATAGGCGGCACCGCTGACGCTGATGCAGATCATCGCCGCCAGCAGCACGGCGATGCTCAACGGATAGGCCGCCATGCCGTTCAGCGTCGCCGGCGTGACCACGGCGCCGAGCGAAATGCCGATCAGCACCAGCAGGATGCGCATCGGCAGCAGCGGAATCAGCATCGGCCGCCCGGCCAGCGAGGCGACGGCCACCATCAGAATCGAGCCCGACAGAAAGCCGGCCGGCATGCCCAGGAGCCCGAGCGTGAGCCCGCCGATGGCGGCAAAGGCCAGCGTTTCCGCGAGCTTGCGGGCGACGATGGCGAGGCTGTCGGTGGAGGGCGGCAATGACAAGGGCTGGCGGCTTTCGCGGAACCCGCCGACGCGGGCCCCATGAACGCGATCAATGCCGCGCGCGAAGCCTTGCGTCAAACGCGCGCCCGCGCGCGCATTGGCCCGTGCCGCCGCCACAAGGCAAAGCGACCCGAGGGCTATTCTTTAGTGACCGAGAAGGGGTAAAATTATTCAGTTGCGAGGGTTTAGCCCCGATCTGGAGCACGCATGCTGCAAGGCTGGGTCGTCATCGCGGTGGCGCTTGCGTATATCGGCCTGCTGTTCCTGGTGGCGAGCTACGGGGACCGCACCCGCGGCCTCGGCCGCGGCGGCCGCGCCGGCTGCTGATCTATCCGCTGTCGCTGGCGATCTATTGCACGTCGTGGACCTTCTTCGGTTCGGTCGGCTCGGCCTCGCGCACCGGCTACGAATTCCTCACGATCTATATCGGCCCGGCGCTGATGATCGGCCTGTTCTCGCCGCTGCTGGTGCGCATCGTGCGGCTGGCCAAGGCGCAGAACATCACCTCGATCGCCGACTTCATCGCCGCGCGCTACGGCAAGAGCCAGGCGGTCGCCGCCACGGTCGCGCTGATCGCCATCATCGGCACGATTCCCTACATCGCGCTGCAGCTCAAAGCGGTGTCGTTCTCGCTCGAAACCATCCTCGCCCAGATCACGCCGGACATCGGCGTCACCCGTCCGCTGCTCGGCGATATCGCGCTGTTCGTGGCGCTGTCGATGGCGACCTTCGCGGTGCTGTTCGGCACCCGCCATATCGACGCCACCGAGCATCAGGACGGGCTGATGCTGGCGATCGCCACCGAATCGATCGTCAAGCTGTTCGCCTTCCTGGCGGTCGGCATCTTCGTGACCTTCTGGATGTTCGGCGGCCCGGGCGCGCTGCTTCGAAGCGGCGACGCATCATCCGCAGACGGCCGGCATCTTCACGCGGGAGCCGCCGTTCGGCACGCTGCTCGCAACGACGCTTGCTGTCGTTCGTGGCGATCATCCTGCTGCCGCGGCAGTTCCACGTGGCGGTGGTCGAGAACAACAATGAGGCCGAGATCAAGCGCGCGGCCTGGCTGTTTCCGCTTTACCTGGTGGCGATCAACCTGTTCGTGGTGCCGATCGCGCTCGCCGGTCTGCTGACCTTTCCGGCCGGCCACACCGACAGCGACATGTTCGTGCTGGCGCTGCCGCTGCAGACCGGCTCGAACGTGCTCACCATCGCCGCCTTCGTCGGCGGATTGTCGGCGGCGACCGCCATGGTGATCGTGGAATCGGTGGCGCTGTCGATCATGGTGTCGAACGACATCATCATGCCGCTGGTACTGCAGCGGCGCGAGGCGCTGATCAGCGGCCGCGGCAATGTCGGCTCGCTGCTGCTCACCGTGCGGCGGATCGCGATCTTCGCCATCCTGCTGCTCGCCTACTTGTATTACCGCACCGCCGGCGACGCGCAGCTCGCGTCCATCGGCTTGCTCTCGTTCGCGGCGATCGCCCAGCTGGCGCCGGCGTTTTTCGGCGGCCTGTTCTGGCGGCGCGCCACCGCCGGCGGCGCCATCGCCGGCATGACCGCCGGAATCCTGGTCTGGGCCTATACGCTGCTGCTGCCGAGCTTCGCCGACATCGGCATCGTCGGCCAACACATCCTCACCGACGGCCCCTGGCATATCGTCGCGCTGCGGCCGCAGAATCTGTTCGGGCTCGATCTGCCGCCGCTGGTGCACGGCGTGGTGTGGAGCCTGGCCCTCAACCTAATTTGCTATATCGGCTTCTCCCTGCGCCACGCGCCGTCGTCGATCGAACGGCTGCAGGCCAACGTCTTCGTGCCGTCGGACCTGGCGCCGATCGCGCCGAGCTTCCGGCTCTGGCGCTCGTCGGTGACGGTGGAGGAACTCACCACCACGGTCGCGCGCTATCTCGGCGAGGAGCGCACCCGTACCGCGTTCGAAACCTTCGCCGGCACGCACCGCATCGGACTCGAACCCAAGGACGAAGCCGATTTCCGGCTGGTGCGCTATGCCGAGCACATTCTCGCCTCGGCGATCGGGGCGGCCTCCTCGCGGCTGGTGCTCTCGCTGCTGTTGCGCAAGCGCACGGTGTCGAAGAAGGCGGCGCTCAAGCTGCTCGACGACGCCAATGCCGCGATCCAATACAACCGCGAAATCCTGCAGACCGCGCTCGATCACGTGCGCCAGGGCATCGCGGTGTTCGACAAGGACCTGCAGCTGATCTGCTGGAACCGGCAGTTCGGCGAAATCCTCGATTTGCCGCCGAGCCTGATCCGCGTCGGCAGCGGGCTTGCCGATATCCTGCATTTCAACGGCCGGCGCAGCGACGTCGCCCCCGAACGCATCGACGATTTCGTGCAGGCGCAGATCGAGCGCTACGTCTCCGGCCGCGAGCCCTTCCTCGAACGCTTCGCCGAGCCCGGCACGGTGATCGAGGTGCGCGCCAACCACATGCCGGACGGCGGCATCGTCACCACCTACACCGACATCACCCCGAGCGTGGAGGCGGCCGAAGCGCTGGAGCGCGCCAACGAGACGCTCGAGCGCCGCGTGCGCGAGCGCACCGAGGAGCTGACGCGGCTCAATGCCGCTTTGGCGCACGCCAAGGGCGAGGCCGACGAGGCCAATATTTCAAAGACCAAGTTCCTCGCCGCGGCGAGCCACGACATCCTGCAGCCGCTCAACGCGGCGCGGCTTTACATCACCAGCCTGATCGAGCGCCAGGGCGGCGGCGACAACAGCCGGCTGGTCGACAATATCGATGCCTCGCTCGAAGCGGTGGAGGAGATTTTCGGCGCGCTGCTCGATATGTCGCGGCTCGACACCGGCGCGATGCGTCCGGAACTGACCAGCTTCCGCATCGACGACCTGATGCGCCAGATCGAATTGGAATTCGCGCCGCTCGCCGGCGCCAAGGGGCTCGACCTCACCTTCGTGCGCTGTTCGCTGGTGGTGCGCTCCGACCGGCGGCTGCTGCGCCGGCTGGTGCAGAACCTCGTCTCCAACGCGATCAAATACACGCCGGCCGGGCGCGTGCTGGTCGGCTGCCGGCGGCGCGGCAATCACCTGCGCATCGAGGTCTACGACACCGGCGTCGGCATTCCGGAATCGCAGCAGCGCGACATCTTCGTCGAATTCCACCGCCTCGATCAGGGCGCCCGCATCGCGCGCGGGCTGGGCCTGGGGCTTTCGATCGTGGAACGCGTGGCGCGCGTGCTCGGCTGCGACATCGAGGTCGAGTTCGACCGTCGGGCGCGGCTCGCGGTTCGCGGTCATGGTGCCGCTGTCGAACGCGGTGGCGGTCGAGCTGCCGGCGCGCGACGATATCCGCGTCGATCCCAGCCAGCTCGTCGGCACCACCGCGCTTTGCATCGACAACGAGCCGTCGGTGCTCGACGGCATGGAAACCATGCTGCACGGCTGGGGCTGCGAGGTGATCAAGGCGCCCGATCTCGCCGGCGCGCTGGCGGCGGTCGAGCAAGGACCGACCGTGCCGAACGGATTGCTGGTCGATTACCACCTCGACCACGGCAACGGCATCGAGGCGATCGTGGCGCTGCGGGCGCGCTACGGCGACCTGCCGGCGATCCTGATCACCGCCGACCGCTCGCCGGCCGTGCGCGAGCGAGCGCGCGCCGAAGGCATTCAACTGCTGAACAAGCCGCTCAAGCCGGCCGCACTGCGCGCGCTGCTGGCGCAATGGCGCGTGATGCGGGTGGCGGCGGCGGAGTAATTTAGGCGCAATAACCTCTCTCGGCCCCAGCCTTCGCGACGGCGCTTCGCGCCTCCTCAGGATGAGGCGGATTAGCTCTCCGCCGCGGCGCCTTGCGACCACTGGCCGGCTTCGATCTTGGCGGCGGCGATCACGGCCTGCGTGCGGCTTTCGACGCCGAGCTTCTGCAGAATGGCGGAGACGTGCGCCTTCACCGTCGCCTCGGAGACGCCGAGCTGATAGGCGATCTGCTTGTTGAGCAGCCCCTCCGACAGCATCATCAGCACGCGCACCTGCTGCGGCGTCAATGTCGCCATGCGCGCCATCAAGGCGGCGGTCTCGGCATCCGAGCCGGTGGACAGATCGACGTCCGGCGGCGTCCATACCCCGCCGCTCAAGATACGCGAGATCGCGCCGCGCATGGCCTCGATGCCCAGCGTCTTGGGGATGAAACCGGAGGCGCCGAATTCCATGCAGCGGCGGATGGCCGCCGGGTCGTCGTTGGCCGACACCACGATCACCGGCACGCCGGGATATTGTGCGCGCAAATACATCAGGCCGGAAAAGCCGCGCACGCCCGGCATGGCCAGGTCGAGCAGGACGAGGTCGACGTCGCTGCCGCGCTCGAGCAGCTCGGCCACCTCATTGAAGGTTCCGGCTTCCGCGATATCCACGCGTTTGAACAGACCGGTGACCGCCTCGCGCAACGCACCGCGGAATAGCGGATGGTCGTCGGCGATCACCAGACGGTACTGCTCTTGCTGCTCCACTTACCGAACTTTCGTTGGGATCTGCGGCCGGCTTGCAAAACCTGTGCGTCGAATGCGTGCGCGCGTCAATGTCCCTCCCCGCATTCTGCCAGTGCAAGTCGTTCGCCTGCCATCACAAATCGACTTTATACCGCTTACATTGCAGTGCAAAATAGTTGATAATAATCAAGACCTTATATCGTATTTTGGGCCAAAAGTCGTATAGGGGGCCTGCGCCCGCCCGGCTAAGCTTCGCCACCGCCCAAAAGCGGATACGCGTTTGCCAGCCAAGAATCCGAGGGCAGGCGCACGGCCGCCAACAGCTGGGCACGGCAAAGTTTGGAAAAATCGCCATAAACGGGGGGCTCAAGATGAGCGCAATGGTAAGCACTGGCCGAGTTCCGAAAAACTTCCGACGCGTGATTACCGCCGCGGCGGGGGGAAACGTCATCGAATGGTATGACTTCTATATTTTCGGGAGCTTGGCCACAATCTTGTCGGTCAAATTCTTCGAAAAGAGCCACCCCGTTGCCGCGTTGCTCAGCACGATCGCGCTGTTCACCGCCGGGTTCCTGGTTCGCCCGTTGGGGGCCTTCGTGTTCGGCTGGCTGGGAGACCGCGTCGGCCGCAAATATACGTTCATCCTGACGCTCGTCGGCATGGCTCTCGGCACCGGCGCGATCGGCCTGATCCCGACCTTCGATAAGATCGGCTTGAGCGCCGCGATCATCCTGTTCTGTCTGCGCATGATCCAGGGACTTTGCCTGGGCGGCTCATACGGCGGCGCCATCACCTATGTCGCTGAGCACGTGCCGGAAGACCGCCGCGGATACTATACCGGCTGGTTGCAGACCTCGCCGACCCTTGGAATCGTGCTGTCGCTCATCATCATCATCGCGACCCGCACCTATTTTGGCGAAGCCGTGTTCAACGACTGGGCCTGGCGCATCCCGTTCTTGTGCTCCTTCCTGCTGGTGTTCGTCACCATGTACATGCGCGCCAACTTCGAAGAATTGCCGGTCTACGCAGAAATCAAGGCCAAGGGTAAGACCAGCAAGAACCCGTGGCGCGAGGCGTTCCTCAACCCCGCCAATTTCAAGTACGTGGTGATCGCCACCATCGTGGTCTTGGGCGAAGGCGTGGTCTGGTACTCAAGCCAGTTCTGGGCGCTGTTCTACCTGCAGACGGTTTCCAAGGTGGACACGCTCACCAGCGCCTTCATCGTGGGAGTCGGGCTGGTCATCGCCACCCCGACACTCATCCTCTTCGGCTGGCTGTCCGACATCATCGGCCGCAAGCCGGTGATCTTGGGTGGATTCTTCCTTGCCGCGGTCACTTACTATCCGCTGTACTCGTGGCTCGGGGCGGTCACGCAGCCGGGCCATGTCAACATCCCGATTGCGATCTTCATCGTCGCCATCATGGTCGCCTATGTCGGCATGGTGTACGGGCCGATCGGCGCGTTCCTCGCTGAATTCTTCCCCGGCCGGATCCGCTACACGTCGGTATCCATGCCGTACATGATCGGGAACGGCTGGGGCGGCGGGCTGGTGCCGTTCATCACCACGGCGGCTTACACGGCGACGGGCAGTCTCGCCTATGCGCTGATCTATCCGATCGCCGTTCCTGCGGTGTGCTTGGTGCTCAGCCTGTTCCTGATGCCTGAGACTCGCCAGATGAAAATCTGGGACGAAGAGACACAACCGGCGTAATCGACAAACCGGCAAGATAAGCGGCGTGCGGGGCCCGGTCGGCCCCGCACGTATTTTCAGCGGATGTTGCGAGCATGGCGCCGGGCCGGATCAGCCCTTGCGCATCATGTCTTTCTGCAAATTGATGATCATATCGACCAGCCGCCGCCAGGCGTTCTCGAAAGCGAGGCGGGCGCGCTCGAGGTCTTCGCGCAATTTCGTGGTGTCCTGGTCCTTGTCGGCCATCGGCGGCGGCGGTTCTTCCCGCGGCGGCGGTGGCGTCAGGTCCGCCGGCGGCCGCGGCAACGGTGGCGGCTCGCGCAACGCCGCGACTTGCGCCTTCAGACTGGCGACCTCGTCCTGCAGGCGCGCGATTTCCTTTTCCAGCGCGGCGCGGTCTTCCGGTACCGCCTGGCACGCCCAGCCGACGGCATGCGGACTGCAATAGGCGATCTCCCCGCTCTGATTATCGAGGCGCAGGAAACCATCGTCGACGCGGTTGAAGGAAAAACGGCCGGGCCGGCCGGGCGGGACATTGTCCGTGACGACCGGTGCTTTGGGAGCGGCCGGAACGCTCTCCGGCTTCGGCGGATTAGGCGGGTTCGGGGCGACCTGGGCGGCGGGCGGCGGCTCGACCGCCGGTGTGCCTGGGCCGGATTGCGCCAGCGCCGGCGATGCCGCGCATGCCAGCAGGGCGGCGACGGCGAGCGTCAGTTTGCGCATGGCGGTGTCCTCCCATTCCGGCGGCGGGACGTACAAGCCTACCACCCGTACACGGCCGCCAGAACCCGCGCGCCGCGTTCTCTCTTGACAGTCATATCGCAGTGCACACGAGCGCGCGCAACGCGGCGGAAAATTTTTAGTTTTATAATTGATTTCAAATGCTTAAAGCGCAAAACCGATTTCTTGACTCAAGTAAACCCGGTCAGTATGGTCCGCGCGGCTTTTAGGGCGGCGGGGTAGGAGCGAGACCTTTAAGTCCACGCGAGTCGAAAGCATGGCTGACGGCACGCGCGGCAAAGGTGATCGCAAGGAACCGCCGGACGACGAGGCTGCTCTCTCCGCGAGGCTCCAGCGTCTCGGCGAACGGCTCGACACTGCGAGCCGGCCATCCGAAAACGTGAACGGTCCTCGTTCGGCCGCCGATGCTTCGGCATTTGCCCGCGGTTTCCGGCTTTCAACCGAGCTGGTGGCGGGCGTGGTCGTGGGCGCATTGATCGGCTGGCTGCTCGACCGCTGGCTGGGAATATCGCCGTGGGGGCTCATTGTGTTTCTGTTGCTCGGCTTCGCCGCCGGGGTACTCAACGTGATGCGCGCGGCCGGCGTCGTGCGCGAAAGGAATCTGAACGACTAGCGCATGATCCCGAAAAGCGGGAACCGGTTTTCGGAAAAGATCATGCGCCAAGAAATTTGAGACCATGGCCGTCGACCCTATCGAGCAATTTCAAATTCACAACGCTGTTTCCGATCGCCAAGATCGGACACACCGAGATCGCGTTCACCAATTCCGCCGCCTTCATGCTGGCCGCGGTCGTCGGCATCACCGCCTTCCTGGTGATCGGCACCGCCAAGCGCGGCCTGGTGCCCTCGCGCCTGCAATCGGCCGCCGAGATTTCCTACGAATTCGTCGCCACCACGGTGCGCAGTACCGCCGGCTCACGAAGGCATGAAATTCTTCCCCTTCGTATTCACGCTGTTCATGTTCATCCTGACCGTGAACATGATCGGGCTCATCCCCTATACCTTCACCGTCACCAGCCACATCATCGTCACCGCGGCGCTGGCGATCACGGTGTTCCTGACCGTGCTGCTGTACGGCCTGTACCGGCACGGCTTGCACTTCTTCAATCTGTTCGTGCCGAAGGGCGTGCCGATCTACATCCTGCCGCTGATCGTCTTCATCGAAGTGCTGTCGTTCGTGTCGCGGCCGATCTCGCACAGCGTGCGACTGTTCGCCAACATGCTGGCCGGCCACATCACGCTGCAGGTGTTCGCCGGCTTCATCATCCTGATGGGCGGCGCCATGGGCGCGCTCGGCTGGGCCGGCGGCGTGCTGCCGTTCGCGATGATCGTCATTCTGATCGCGCTCGAGACGCTGGTGGCATTCCTGCAGGCTTACGTCTTCGCCATCCTCACCTGCATCTATCTCAACGATGCGATACACCCGGGCCACTGAGGCCCGACCGGAAAAGTAGAACCAGAAGGAGTAGGGTATATGGATCCAGTGGCAGCGAAATATATCGGTGCGGGCATCGCCTGCATCGGCATGGGCGGCGCCGGCGTCGGCGTCGGCATCATCTTCGGCAACTATCTGGCGGCCGCTCTGCGCAATCCGTCGGCGGCGCAGGGACAGTTCGGCAACCTGATCTTCGGCTTCGCCATCACCGAAGCGCTCGGCATCTTCTCGCTGCTGATCGCGCTGCTGCTGCTGTTCGCGCTATAAGCGAAGCGACACCGGAGCTGACGATGGCCGAGCCGGCACATAAGACGAACACTGAGCACCCGGCTGAGGGCGGGCACGGCGGCTTTCCGCCGTTCCAGTCGCAGACCTTCGCCTCGCAGCTCGTCTGGCTCGTGATCGCTTTCGTCCTGCTCTACGCGCTGATGGCGAAATGGGCGCTGCCGCGCGTCGCCAGCGTCATCGAGAACCGTCAGAAGCGCATCGCCGACGACATCGCCGAGGCCGAACAGCTCAAGCGCCAGTCCGACGAGGCGGTCGCGGCCTATGAAAAGGCGCTGGCCGACGCCCGCGCCCGCGCGCAAGGCATCGCCAACGAGACGCGCGAAAAGCAGCAGGCCGCGGCGGATGCGACCCGCAAAACGCTCGAGGGCGAACTCAACGCCAAGCTGGCGGAGGCGGAAAAATCCATCGCCGCCACCAAGACGGCGGCCATGGCCAATGTTCGCGCCATCGCCGAGGACGCCGCGCGCGCCATCATCGAGCGGCTGATCGGCAGCGCGCCGAGCGACAAGGCGGTCGCCGACGCGGTCGCCGACGTGCTCAAGAGCTAGGAACGCGGTCATGCTGTTCGAACCGGAAACCTGGGTTGCGCTGGCCTTCTTGGTGTTCGTGCCCGGGCTTGGCTATATCGGCGTGCACCGCATGCTCGCCAAATCGCTCGACGAGCGGGCCGGCCGCATCAAGGCGGAACTCGACGAGGCGCGCAAGCTCAAGGACGATGCCGCCCAGCTGCTGGCCGATTATCGCCGCAAGCGCGGCGAGGCCGAGAGCGAGGCGCAGGAGATCATCGCCGGCGCCAAGGCCGAGGCCGAACGGCTCGCCATCGAAGCCAAGATCAAGATCGAGGAATTCGTCGCGCGCCGCACCAAGATGGCCGAGGTCAAGATCGCCCAGGCCGAGGCGCAGGCCGCCGCCGACGTGCGCAGCGCCGCGGCGGAAGCCGCCGTCGCCGCCGCCGCCAAGGTGCTCGAGCCAGGAAAGCAAGGGCAAGCTCGCCGGCGAGTTGATCGCCAAGGGCATCGAAGACATCCGCAAGAAGCTGAACTAGCCGGCGACGTCAACACCGTCCGTTACGCTCAGCTCTGCTTCGGCTTGGCGGCGGGTTTCTTTTTGGCCACCGGCTTGCGCTTGACCGGCGGTTTCTTGGCCGGCTTGTCGCCGAGCGGATCGAAGCCGACATAAACCACGTAACGGTCGATCAAGCCCAGCGGCTGCGGCAGCGGGAACGCGATGTCGGATTCGATATGCGTGAAGGTGACGCGATCGATCGCATTGTTCACGGTCACCGTCTCGCGGCCGAATTTCGACGCCACCGTCTTCGGATCGACGCCTTCCTGCACCACCGCGATGCGCAGCGGCACGTCGACCGTGCCGGGGCCGCCGGCCGGACCGGTGATGATACGGCCCTCGATGCCGACCTTCATGGTCATGATGCCGGCGTTCACGTGACATTCGCGCGCGGTGCGGATGATCGAGCCCTGATAGCGCACATCGAGCGCGGCCGGCTCGCCCTCTCCGGGCTTGCTGCCGATCATGAGGGTCGCGGCGCCGGTGCGGATCTGGACCTCCGGGCAGTCGATATCGTCGGCCGCAATATCGCCGGTGCCGCCGGCGGGCGCCGGATCCTTGGTGGCCTTCGACGATGAGCTGAAAAGGTCGAGCGGCGACGACTTGAGCAGATCGCTGGTGCTGCCGCAGCCGGCGAGCGCTAGCGCCAACGCCATGAGCGCGAATTTGCCCGCACCGCTGCGCGCGGCCTGTTCGGTTCGTCCCCTACCCATTGTCCGGCTCACGTTTCTGTGGGCGCCCCCGCCCTTCCCGCCTTTATAGCAAGCCAAGCGTGGCAACCCCAAGGCGGCCGGCATGGCATGATCCGTTCAGATCGAATGACCGCCCGTCCTTAACATTATGCTTGCGCATGATCTTTTCGGAAAACCGGTACCCACTTTTCGGGATCATGCGCTAATCGACGTCGTCCTTGAGCCGCGCATAGAGCAGATGGTCCTGCCATACCCCATTGATGCACAGATAGCTGCGCGCATAGCCCTCGCGCTGGAAGCCGGTCTTCTCCAGCAGGCGGACCGAGGCGGCATTGCTGGGAATGCAGGCCGCCTCCAGCCGATGCAGCCGCAGCGTCCTGAAGCAGAACGGCACCAAGCCGCGCATCGCCGCGGTCATGTAGCCTTTGCGCGCGAACGGCGCGCCGACCCAGTAGCCGATGGAGCCGGCCTGGGCGACGCCGCGCCGGATATTGGCCAGCGTCAGCCCGCCGACCATCGCGTTATCGTCGCTGCGGAAAATCAGGAAGGCATAGGCGAGATCGTTGCGCAGGTCCTCGGCGTAGCGCTTGAGCCGGCGGCGGAACGCGCCGCGCGTCAGATCGTCGGCGGGCCAGATCGGCTCCCAGGGCACGAGGAAGGCGCGGCTCGATTCGCGCAAGGCCGCCCACTCGGCGAAGTCGCCGCTTTGCGGCACGCGCAACGTCACCCCGGCGCCGGTAATGGCCGGCAGGCTTTCACTGCTGCTGACGGTGCGGAAAAACGCCATGGGCTATATCAGGTCAGTCTTGCTCGAGCATGATCTTGTCCGAAAACCGGTTCCCACTTTTCGGGATCATGCTCGTGCTCCCCGATCAGGCTGCCCGGCGCATGAGACTTTCAGCGATCGCGGCCGTGCTGGCAAGGCGGTTGCCGGGTCCGAGCGCGGCGATCGCCGGCTTGCCGCGTCCGATCAGCGCACGGCCGGCGGCGCGCGCGCTGTCCACCGTCACCGCGTCGACCTTGGCGACGATCTCGTCGAGCGGGATCGGCCGGCCATAGGCCAGCATCTGCCGCGCGATCTGGCCGAGGCGCGCTTCCGAGCTTTCCAGCGCCATCAACAGGCCGGCCTTCATTTGAGCCTTGGCGCGGGCAACCTCGGCCTCGTTCAGCGTTTCGGTGGCGAGCGTGACCTGGTCGATGGCGACCCGCATCAATTCGGGCGCGTCGGCCTCGTCGGTGCCGGCATAGAGGGCGAACAAGCCCGTGTCGGAATAGGGCATGTGGAAGGCGTGGATCGTGTAGCAGAGCCCGCGCTTCTCGCGCACCTCCTGGAACAGGCGCGACGACATGCCGCTGCCGAGCACGCTGGTGAATACCTGCAGGCTGTAGAGCTGCTCGTCGCGCACCGGCAATCCTTGCAGCGCCAGCGCGATATGCACCTGCTCGAGATCGCGCGTCTCGACCCTGGTGCCACCGCCGAAATTCGCCGGCTCCGGCGCCGGTGCTGCCGGCCCAATGAAGCTCGCAAAGCGCTTTTCGGCCTCGGCGACGATTTGCTCGTGTTCGACGGCGCCGGCGGCGGCCACCAGCATGCTCGGCGCACGGTAGTTGCGCGCCAGGTAAGCGCGGATGCGCGCCGGATCGAACGAGCGCACGGTTTCCGGCGTGCCGAGAATGGTGCGGCCGAGCGGCTGCTCGGGAAACGCAGTTTCGTGCAGCCGCTCAAACACCAGATCGTCGGGGGTGTCTTCCACGGCGCCGATCTCCTGCACGATCACGTTCTGCTCGCGCCGCAATTCCTCCGGATCGAAGGTCGATTCGGTCAGGATGTCCGACAGCACGTCGAGCGCGAGCGGCACGTCGGCCTTGAGCACGCGGGCATAATAGGCGGTGCTTTCCGCGCCGGTCGCGGCGTTGAGCTCGCCGCCGACCGCCTCAAGCTCCTCGGCGATCTGGCGCGCGCTGCGCCGCTTGGTGCCTTTGAACGCCATATGTTCAAGCAAGTGAGAAATGCCGTGCTCATCGGCTTTTTCGTTGCGGCCGCCGGCGCCGACCCAGACCCCGAGCGTGGCGGATTCCAGATGCGGCATGCGGTCGGTGACCACCGACAGGCCGGAGGCAAGACGAGTGACTTCGACGCTCATGCCGGTGCTCCTTCACGCGCCGCGCGCGAGGCCGACGCCACGTATCGTTCCACCGCGGCCTGATCCGCCGGCAGCACGCTGACGCGCTCCGCCCGCTTCGGCAGATCGGCGAGCCAGTCCGGCAGCGCCGGCGTGACGCCGCAGGCGGCGGCGACCGCAGCGGGAAACTTGGCGGGATGCGCGGTCGACAGCACCACCATCGGCACCGACGGATCGCGCGCTTCCTTCTCGGCCACCGCCAGCCCGACCGCAGTATGCGGATCGACGCAGTAGCCGGCCTCGCGCATCCAGGCGCGGATGGTGGCGGCGCCTTCCTGCTCGTCGGCGCGGTCGGCGGTGAACAGCGCCCGCATCTCCTTGAGCGCGTGCGAGGAGACCGCGAAGCGGCGCGACTGCGCGAGCGAGCCCATCAGCCCGCGCACCGCATGGGCGTCGCGGCCATAGGCGTCGAACAGCAGCCGCTCGAAATTCGAGGAGACCTGGATGTCCATCGACGGCGAGGTGGTCGCCACCACGTCGCGCAGCTCATAGGCGCCGGTCGCGAAGGTGCGCGCCAGGATGTCGTTGACATTGGTCGCCACCACCAGGCGGTCGACCGGCAAGCCTATGCGGTTCGCGACATAGCCGGCATAGACGTCGCCGAAATTTCCGGTCGGCACGGTGAAGGCGACCTTGCGGTGCGGCGCGCCGAGCGCGACCGCGGCGGTGAAGTAATAGACCGTCTGCGCCACGATGCGCGCCCAGTTGATGGAATTGACGCCGGACAGGCGCACGCGATCGCGGAAGGCGTGATGGTTGAACATCGCCTTCACCAGCGCCTGGCAATCGTCGAAGGTGCCCTCGATTGCGAGCGCATGCACGTTTGCGTCCGGCGCGGTGGTCATCATGCGCCGCTGCACCTCGGAAATGCGTCCATGCGGAAACAGCACCACCACGTCCACCTGGGCGCGGCCGCGGAACGCCTCGACCGCGGCGCCGCCGGTGTCGCCGGAGGTCGCCACCACGATGGTGGTGCGCTCGCCGCGTTGCTGCAGCACGTGGTCCATCAGCCGGGCGACCAGCTGCATGGCGAGGTCCTTGAAGGCGAGCGTCGGCCCGTGAAACAGCTCGAGCACGAACAGGCTGGGCGCGAGTTGCGTCAGCGGCGCGGTCGCCGGATGGCGGAAGGTGCCGTAGGCCTCGCGCGCCATGCGGGCGAGATCGGCCTCCGGGATGGCGGCGCCGACGAAGGGCCGGATCACTTCGACCGCGACTTCGGCGTAAGGTTTGCCGGCAAAGCCGGCGATCGTCTCGGCAGCGAGCGCGGGCCATGACTCCGGCACGTAAAGGCCGCCGTCGCGGGCCAGCCCCGCGAGCATGACCTCGACGAAATCGAGCGCCGGGGCTTCGCCCCGAGTTGAGACATAACGCATTGAATTGACTTGACTTTACGGTTCTAACGCGGCTCTGATGGCGAGCGCACAGTAGCCTTGCGGCAAGCCTTGCACAAGAAAACCGAGCGCGCCGCTATAGTCCGCTTAAGCCCATGCTTGGAGGGATCAATCGAGCGCCGTTAGGCCAATGCCGTTGCGCCGCTCAGTTTGCTCTGAGGAGTTCGCCACTCGACGCCGTTTCGGGCATGGCCGGATAGCGATAGCCCCCGAGCGTCATAATAAGCACGCAGGCAATCGCCAGGAGAGCCTCAAACACTGCGAAGCCGGGCGTATAGCTGTGCATCAACTGGAAGCACCAACCCAGGATGCTCGCACCGACGGCATTTCCGAGCAGCACCGGCGCAAACATGAACCCGTGCAGCGCACCGAAGAAGCGAATGCCGAAATAACGGCTGATGACGAACGACATCAGATCTATCTCGGCGCCAATTCCAAGCCCGAGCAGAACAGTTCCGAGGACCGGGTTGGCCATCCCGGTCGCAAGAATCGCGATCCCCACCATCGGCGTGAGCAGAAACAGGACTCCGATATAAGGCGCGAAGATTTTGTCGATGCAATAGCCAGCGACAATACGACCGCCGATGAGCGCAAGACCTGCCGCCGACAGCGCACCAATGGCCACACTGGTAGGAATGCCGCGGTCGGTGAGCAGTGGTACGACGTGAATGAGCGAACCATTAATTGCGGTCGCGGCGAAAAAGAAGGTGAGCGTCATCGCCCAATAGCGCCAAGTGCGTATCGCCTCGGCGAAGCCGATGCCCGGGAGCGCAGCAATCTCGCGAGCGGCATTCGGCGACTGCGCGGCTTCGGGTACTGCGGGCTCGCGAACGAAGAGCGCGACCGGCACGAAAGCCAAACCAAAGATGGCGATGCCAAGTCCGACATATCCCATCCGCCAGCCGAAATGCCCGATCAGCGCATTCGACAGTTGCGGGATCAATGCGGTTCCCAACCCGACCGCGGCCAGCGCAAGTCCGAGCGCGAGGCCCCGCTGCCGGTCGAACCAAGCGGTGATCACTTTGCAATAGGCGGTCGGGGTCTGTCCCACTGCAGTTACGCCTGAGATTGCGAACAGCAGGTAAAGCACGGCTGTTGATGCGGTAAGAAACGTCATGGCTGCCGTTGCGAGGGCGAAAAGCGTAATCGACCACAGCAGCATGGGTCGGACGCCGAACACGTCCACCAGCCGGCCGAAGAATGGCACCATCAGCGCTGTTACGACGGATGACAGGCCGATGGCGGTCGATATGTCGCCGCGACCGAATCCAAGCTCCTGAGCCACCGGCTTCAAAAACACACCAGCCGCAAAGACGTTGATAGAGCCCTGTCCGACAATGAGCCCCAGCATCGCAGCGAATACGATCCACCATCGGTTCCAAGTGTGATGTATCGCAGGCACAGCTTCCTCCCCTTGCTGGTTCTACATCCCCAGCAGCATTATCCATTTTCGGATTCTGGCATCGCAATACCAATCAGCTAGCCCATTTGATTGGCTTTGATTTAAATCAACGATTCGCAATGGTATGCGCGGCAAGGCGCGCGTTTGTTGGCGACCGGCCGCCCGGGAACTGTCACCAATGCTTCGTTTGCCAGTCGCATTCTACTGAAATGGCACCCTGACAAACGACTTGCGCTATGCGACGATTAAAAGTTGGTTCGGTGGCCAGAGCGCGTGGGCCGTTCGCGCGATGGTGTGAATTGAGGCTTCAGGATGGGTTTAAGGCGCGATTCAATAGGGACTGCTGCGGGAATAATGATGGCGGCATTGTCGCTCGGCAGCGGCGTCGCTTCGGCCACCGATCTGCCGCCGCCGCCCGCGGCGGCGGATTCGGCGGTGATCTTTGCGCCGCCCACGCCTACCATCCCGAGCGTTTCGAGCTGCGCGGCGGAGTGTTCGCGCACGCGGTCGCGAGCCCGGAAGCAGGCTCGGTCGATGCCAATCTTGAACTGGTGGCGCCGCGGTTTTTCGTCATTCCGGGTCTGCCGGATTATTTGACGCCGCGCTTTCACATCCGCGGCATCGGCAACTTCGCCGGCAGGACCAGTTATGTCTATGCCGGGGCGCTGTGGACGTTCAACCTCACGCCCGACCTGGTTCGCCGAAGGTTTTTTCGGCGGCCTCATTCACAACGGCAATCTCGACGACAATTCGAGCACAATGAACGGTCTCGGCTACCGCTGGGCCTTTCATAGCGGCGGCTACATCGGCTATCGGCTGAACGACTGCTGGAACGTGATGGGGACGTTCAACTATCTCTCGAACGGCGAGATATGCACCTATAACAAAGGCATTAACGATTACGGCCTGCGCGTCGGTTATTCGTTCTGAGTACGGACGATTTTAGGCCGCGCGCATGCGCCCGGCGAGCCACACCACGTAAACGCCGGCCAGCGCCAGCGCGAGGCCGAACCAGGTGATGGCGTATTGCAGGTGGTTGTCCGGTAAAGCGACCGCGAGCTTGCCCGGCTTGGGCAGGCCGCCGGGCGGCACGGGCGCCTCCTGCTCGATATAGAACGGCGCGGTGGTGTCCCATTTTTTCGCGGCGGCGATCGCCGTGGAGTCGCGCAGATACCAGAGGTTGTTCTGCGGCTCGTCGGCCGGCGTGAACATCCCGCGCGCCTCCGGCCAGCGCATGACGCCGACGACGTCGACCACGCCCTGCGGCGCGCCTTGCGCGCGAGTGGCGGGATCCTTGCGCTCGGCCGGCACAAAGCCGCGGTCAACCAGCACGATGCTGCCGCCGGGAAGCCGCGCCGGCGCGAACACCCAATAGCCCGCTCCCTGCACATCGGGACGGAAGGCGGAGCCGGCGGTGTAAACCAGCGCCTCCTGGCCGGCGAGAAATTCGGCCGGGAACGTCACGCGGGCATATTCGTCGGTAGCCGCCGTGAGACGCGGCCAGTTCGCGGGCGCCAGCAGATCTGCGGGCGCGCGTTCCAGCCGCGCGGTCACGGTCGCGATCAGGTTTTCTTTCCAAACCTTGCGGTCGAGCTGCCAGATGCCGAGCCCGATCAGGATCGCGACGCCGACCAGCGCGAACACCGTCGCTTCGATCACCCCGCCGCGGCGCCGTGCGCGCAGCTCGCTCACTCTTCGCCTCGCTGTATCAGGCGGCCTTCCTGCGCCCGGTGATGGTATTGCAGCGCGATCATCAGGCCCTTGATCGGCCGCAACGGCGAGAGCGTCACGAGCAGGACCAACGGCAGCCAGAGCATCGCGTGCACCCAATACGGCGGCTGATAGACCACCTCGGTGATCAGCGCAGCACAGACGACAATGGCGCCGCCGAGCAGAATCACGAACACCGCCGGGCCGTCGCCGGCATCGGCGAAGTTGAAGTCGAGGCCGCAGCGCTCGCAGCGCGGACGCAGCTTCAAAAAACCCTGGAACAGCCTGCCCTCGCCGCACCGCGGACAACGGCCACGCAGGCCCCGGATGATCGGCAGCGGTGGAGACGACACATGGTCGTTCATTGTTTCACATCTTTATTGGCGCATGACCTTATCCAAAAATCGGCTCCCGCTTTTCGGGATCATGCGCGTAACGCAAAAGGGCGGCGCGATCACGCCGCCCCTTCAATTGACCCGCGATCAACGGTCACTCGGGATGCGGTATGCCGGCGCCCCACACATATATGCAGGCGAACAGGAACAACCACACCACGTCGACGAAATGCCAGTACCAGGCGGCGAACTCGAAGCCGAGATGCTGGGTGGGCGAGAAGTGGCCGTTGATGGCGCGGAACAGGCAGACGATCAGGAAGATCGAGCCGATGATCACATGCGCGCCGTGGAAGCCGGTCGCCATGAAGAAGGTGGCGCCGTAGATGTTGCCACTGTAGTGGAACGCCGCGTGCGCGTATTCGTAGGCCTGCACGCAGGTGAAGGTGAGGCCGAGCAGGATGGTCAGCGCCAGGCCCCATTTCAGCCCCTGCCGGTCGTTTTCCAAGAGCGCGTGATGCGCCCAGGTCACCGTGGTGCCTGAGGTGAGCAGGATCAGCGTGTTCAAGAGCGGCAGGTGCCACGGGTTGAAGGTCTCGATGCCCTGCGGCGGCCAGACGCCATGCGTGATGGCCAAGCGCCCGTAGTCGTGCACGTCGCCGGGGAACAGCGCGGTGTTGAAATAGGCCCAGAACCAGG
Organism: uncultured Alphaproteobacteria bacterium; assembly: GCA_963739075.1. GTDB lineage: Bacteria > Pseudomonadota > Alphaproteobacteria > Rhizobiales > Xanthobacteraceae > Pseudolabrys. The sequence continues at coordinate 142,617 of CAVTZC010000008.1, forward strand.
CGACGAAAAACATCACCTCGGAGGCGATGAACAGGATCATGCCGTAGCGGTGCGAGATCTGCACCACGCGGGTGTGGAAGCCGTCGTATTGGGCCTCGCGGATCACGTCGCGCCACCAGCCGATGAAGGTATAGAGGATGCCGACGACGCCGAGCCCGAATACCAGCGGCGCCGCGGCGAACATGTGATGCATCCAGGTGATGCCGCCGACCGCCATCAGGAGCGCCGAGATGGAACCGACTATCGGCCAGGGGCTCGGATCGACCAGGTGGTAATCGTGATGCTTTGCGTGAGCCTGGGCCATCGTCGTCTCCGTTCAACGTTCGTTTGAGCGGCACCGCAGCGCCGCCCTATCCCCGATTAAAGCTTGTTCGAAGTCTTATCCGGCGCCTCGGCCACCGGCCGCTCCGGTTCGGGCAGCCTATAGAAGGTATAGGACAGGGTGATCGTATTGAGCGTGTCCTGGTCGCGGTCATTGACGATCGCCGGGTCGACATAGAACACCACCGTCATCTCGCGTGTCTCGCCCGGCTTCAAGGACTGCTCGGTGAAGCAGAAGCAGTTGATCTTGTCGAAATAGGCGCCGACCGTGGTCGGCGTGACATTATATGAAGCCTGCGCGGCAATCGTGCGCGCGGTTTGGTTGGTGACCTTGTAGTGGACGGTCGCCACTTCGCCGATGTGCAGTCTGATCGAGTTCTGCTCCGGCACGAATTTCCATGGCAGGCCGGGCGCGACGTTGGAATCGAAGCGGATGGTGAGCTCGCGGCCGAGCTCGTGCTCGGGCGCGCTGCGGGAAACCTGCGTCGTGCCGGCAAATCCGGTGACGCGGCAGAACATGTTGTAGAGCGGGACCGCGGCGAAGGAAGCCCCCGCCATGACCGCGACCAGGACGCCGCAGCCGGCGGCGATCAACACGTCGCGCCGAAGCGATCTTTTGCCGTTGCGGGGCATCGGTTCGTTCGTCATAGCGGTCGGACCAGGACGATCGGACCCTTCACCAGGGTCACCACGTAAAACAGGATCACCAGCGCGGCGAGCGACAGCGCGATAGCGATCGAGCGCGAACGCCGCGCGCGTTTCTGCGCCTCGGTGAGCACGATGCCATCGTCCTTCGGCTGCTCGTTCATTGCCAATCCGACTGTCACGTTGCGAATCGGGCGATCAACCCGCCCCATCCCCGCTCGATCAACAGGACCGCAAACAACAGGAAAAGGTAGAGGATCGAAAAGGCGAAAAGATGCTTGCTGGCACGTTCGGCCGGGCGGCGCTCCCGGAACACCTGCCAGGCCAGCGCCAGCATGATCGCGCCGGTTAACGCCGCGGTCAGCCCGTAGAGCGAGCCGGCATAGCCGAGCGCGTAAGGCGCGATGCCGAGCGGCACCAAAATGAGCGTATGGAGCAGGATCTGGCGCCGCGTCGAGGCATCGCCGGCGACGACCGGCAGCATCGGAATGTCTGCGCGGGCGTAATCCTCGGTGCGGGTGAGCGCCAGCGCCCAGAAATGCGGCGGCGTCCAGAAGAAGATGATCATGAACAGCAAAACCGGCTCCGCCGACAGCGAGCCGGTCGCGGCGGCCCAGCCGATCATCGGCGGGAAAGCGCCGGCGGCGCCACCGATCACGATGTTCTGCGAGGTCCAGCGCTTGAGCCAGACCGTATAGATCACGACGTAGAAGAAGATGGTGAAGGCGAGCAGCCCAGCGGCGAGCATGTTGACCAGCAGGCCGAGCACCACCACCGCGAAGCCCGCGAGCGTCAGCCCGAACGCCAGCGCCTCGCCCGGCTTGACGCGGCCCATCGGCACCGGCCGGCGCGACGTCCGCGTCATGATCGCGTCGATGTCGGCGTCATACCACATGTTAAGCGCGCCGGCGGCGCCGGCGCCGACCGCGATGCAGAGCAGCGCCGTGAAGCCGATCAGCGGATGCAGCGTACCAGGCGCGACCGAAAGGCCGACCAGCGCGGTGAAGATCACCAGCGACATCACCCGCGGCTTCATCAGCGCGACATAGTCGCCGACGCTCGCTAGGCTTGGCTCGGCCAGAGCGAGTCCCGCCCCGGCGGCCATCGGGCCGCGGATGTCTGCGCCTTCGCTGACGAGCGACATGGGTTACGGTTGCGCCTTATTTGATCCGCGGCAGCGTCTCGAACTGGTGGAACGGCGGCGGCGAGGACAGCGTCCACTCCAGCGTCGTCGCGCCGACGCCCCACGGATTGTTGCCGGCCGCACGCTTCTTGATGAAGGCCTCCGCCATGCCGAAGAAGAACACCAGCACGCCGAAGCCGGCGATGTAGGAGCCGTAGGACGAGACCTCGTTCCAGCCGTGGAACGCGTCGGGATAATCGACGGTGCGGCGCGGCATTCCAGCCAAGCCCAGGAAGTGCTGCGGGAAGAAGATGATGTTGACGCCGATGAAGGTGATCCAGAAGTGCAGCTTGCCGATGGTCTCGTTGTACATGTAGCCGGTCATCTTCGGGAACCAGTAGTACCAGCCGCCGAAAATTGCGAACACCGCGCCGAGCGAAAGCACATAATGGAAGTGCGCGATCACGTAGTAGGTGTCGTGCAGCACGCGGTCGACGCCGGCATTGGCGAGCACCACGCCGGTCACGCCGCCGACGGTGAACAGGAAGATGAAGCCGAGCGCCCACAGCATCGGGGTGCGGAACTCGATCGAGCCGCCCCACATGGTGGCGATCCAGGAGAAGATCTTCACGCCGGTCGGCACCGCGATCACCATGGTGGCGGCGATGAAGTAGGCCTGCGCGCCGGTCGACAGACCAACGGTGTACATGTGATGCGCCCACACCACGAAGCCGATGCCGCCGATGGCCACCATCGCATAGGCCATGCCTAGATAACCGAACACCGGCTTACGGCTGAAGGTGGCGACGATCTGGCTGATCATGCCGAAGCCCGGCAGAATCAGAATGTAGACTTCCGGGTGGCCGAAGAACCAGAACAGATGCTGGAACAGCAGCGGATCGCCGCCGCCATCCGGGCTGAAGAAGGTGGTGCCGAAATTGCGGTCGGTCAGCAGCATGGTGATGGCGCCGGCCAGCACCGGCAGCGCTAGCAACAGCAGGAACACGGTCACCAATTGCGACCACACGAACAGCGGCATCTTGTGCAGCGTCATGCCGGGCGCGCGCATGTTGAAGATGGTGGTGATGAAGTTGATGGCGCCCAGGATCGACGAGGCGCCGGCGAGATGGATCGACAGAATGACGAAGTCCATCGCCGGGCCGGGATGGCCGCTGGTCGACAGCGGCGCGTAGATCGTCCAGCCGGTTCCGGCGCCGAGCGCGCCCGGTTCGCCTTCGACGAACATCGAGGAGAGCAGCAGGATGAACGACGCCGGCAACAACCAGAACGAAATGTTGTTCATGCGCGGGAACGCCATGTCGGGCGCCCCAATCATGATCGGCACGAACCAATTGCCGAAGCCGCCGATCATCGCCGGCATCACCATGAAGAATATCATAATCAGGCCGTGCGCGGTGGCGAACACGTTGTATTCATGCGGCGTGGGGAAGAACTGCAGCCCGGGATTTTGCAATTCGAGCCGGATCGCTATCGACAACAGGCCGCCGATCACGCCGGCGACCAGCGCGAAGGTCAGGTACATGGTGCCGATGTCTTTGTGGTTCGTCGAATAGACGAACCGCCGCCATCCGGTCGGATGGTGATCGTGGGCATCATGGGCGTCGTGCGCAGCGGCATTGCTAGCCATCGTTATCGTCCTTCGATCCGTCTCGTTATTGGCGTCAGTTCGAGCCGTCGACCGCGGCAATCGCATTCTTGGGGACAGCGGTGTCGTCGGCGAATTTCTTCTTCGCCTGCTCGAGCCAGGCGGTGTATTCTTGCTGGCTCACGACGTGGACTGCGATCGGCATGAAGGCGTGATCGCGGCCGCAAAGCTGCGAGCATTGTCCGTAATACATGCCTTCGCGTTCCGCCTTGAACCAGGTCTCGTTGAGGCGGCCGGGGATGGCGTCGATCTTGACGCCGAACGACGGCACCGAGAACGAGTGAATGACGTCGGCGCCGGTGACCAGCACGCGCACGACCTTGTTGACCGGCACCACCATTTCATTGTCGACCGACAGCAGGCGCAATTGGCCGGGCTTGAGGTCCTTGTCCTGGACCATCAACGAGTCGAATTCGAACTTGGCGTCCGGATAGCTGTAGCTCCAGAACCACTGCTTGCCGGTCACCTTCACCGTCAGGTCGGCGGCCGGGACCTTGAGCTGGTAGAACAGCAGGCGGAACGACGGCACCGCGACCGTCACCAGGATGAGCACCGGCACCACGGTCCAGATAACCTCGATGGCGGTGTTGTGCGTGGTGCGCGACGGGTTCGGGTTGCTGCGGGCGTTGAATTTCAAGACCACGATGGTCAGCAGGACCAGCACGAACACGGCGATGGTGGCGATCAGCCAGAGGAGAAAGTTGTGGAACCAAACGATGTCGTCCATGACCGGCGACGCCGACTGCTGCAACCCGAGTTCCCACGGCGAGGGCTGGCCGAGGCCGGCCCATGCGACGCCGCCGGCGGCGATAACGGTCACGCCCGTGACCACAAAAGCGATCAACCGCTTGAGCACCAGCATTGTTCTATGCTCTCCCTCGACGCGAAATTCGGCCCTGATAGGGCCCTTTATTTGCCGCCCACCGCAGGCAGGATTCAGTTCGGCCCCGCTGAGCACAGCGATTTGCCACGGGCGCGGCAGCGGTTGCGGTGCGGCGGGATGGGGGAAACCCCCAACTCTCAAACCACAATTCCAGCACTACCGCAATGCACCTTATCGTCTGTTATGCGCCCGTTACATGCGACAAACGGCTTGCCCCCAGGTGAGTTTGCACGCCGCATTTACGCCACGACCACGCGGCTTGGTTGGCTCCCGCCGCCGACCACGTCGGCGGACGGTCCCTTGCTTTGACAGGGCCGGACGGGCATGACCCAACGGGAATGAATAAAATGCTGACCGGGCAGCGATTCGCCCGCATTCAAGCGACCGGGGCGCGCGCCAAGGAATTGAACGATGGACATTTTCGGGCATGACAGGCACTCACAGCGGGGCCCGACATGGCTCGCGCTGCTGGCGCTGGCCATGGCGCTTTCCGGCTTCGGGCCGGAGCAGGCCGCCGCCCAGGGCGCGGTCAAGTCGGTGCTCAAGGACTGGCAGATCCGCTGCGATACGCCGCCCGGCGCCAAGAGCGAACAATGCGCCCTCATCCAGAGCGTAACCGCGGAAGACCGCGCCAATGTCGGTCTGACCGTGATCGTGCTCAAGACCGCCGACCTGAAGAGCCGGCTGATGCGGGTGGTGGCGCCGCTCGGCGTGCTGCTGCCGTCGGGGCTGGGGCTAAAGATCGACAATGCGGATATCGGCCGCGCCGGCTTCGTGCGCTGCCTGCCCAATGGCTGCATCGCCGAGGTGGTCATGGACGACGCGCTGATCGCCAAGCTGCGCACCGGCAAGACCGCGACCTTCATCATCTTCCAGACACCCGAGGAAGGCATCGGCTTCCCCTTAAGTCTTGCCGGTTTCGGAGAGGGCTACGATAAGCTACCGTAGCGGAGCCGGATTCGCTTCGCCCACACAATGCTCCTGGTCAAAACCTATCTCGATAAAAGCCCGATCCACGGAATCGGGGTCTTTGCCGGCGAATTGATCCGCAAGGACACAAAGATCTGGCGCTTCGCCATCGGCTTCGACCGGTTTTATTCGCGCAAGAAACTGGCCAAGCTGCCGAAGCCCGCCCGGGACTTCATCAAACTGCACGGCTATCAGTGGGGTCCCGAAATCCTGCTATCGATGGACCACGATTCCTACATGAACCATTCGGACAATCCGAACACCTATTTCCACAATGGCTATGTGATCGCCCGCCGCACCATCCGCAAAGGCACGGAGATCACCAACGACTACCGAGCATTCGAAGCGGCGTTCTGTGCCGCGTTCTTGAAGAAGAAATAACCGGCGCAGTGGATCAACGAACTTCCAAGACCAGCTTGCCTTGCAGGTGACGCCCTTCGCTGACGCGGTGCGCTTGCGCCGCATCGACGAGCTTGTACGTGACGATGGTGGGCGGGCGAACCGCGCCGGCGGCGAGCAGCGCCAGCAACCGCTCGAGATGCGCGCGATCGCGTTTGACGTCCGGTCGCAGGGTCTCGATATCCTTGCGGTTTGGCTGAAATCCCTCCGGCGCCGGCGCAATCCAAACCAGTTTGCCGCCCGGCTTGAGCACCGCGTAGCAGCTGGCCCGCACGGAGCCGCCGACGGTGTCGAACACAACGTCGCAGACTTGGCCGATGGTGGTGAAATCTTGGCGGTTGTAGTCGATCACGCGGTCGGCACCGAGACCGCGCACATAAGCGAGATTGCCGGCGCTGGCGGTCGAGATCACGGTTGCGCCGATGTGCTTGGCGAGCTGCACGCCGAATCCGGCGACGCCGCCGGCGCCGCCCTGGATCAGAATGGTCTGGCCCGCCTTGAGGTGCGCAGTGTCCTCGATGGCGGTGAGCGTGGTGAGGCTGATCAGCCCGAGCGCGGCCGCTTCGGCGTGGCTGAGCGACGCGGGTTTCTTGGCGACGATCGCGGCCATGATGGCGATCTTCTCGGCGTAAGCGCCCTCGATCCCCACGTCGGTCACGCCGAACACGGCATCGCCGATTTTGAAATCGGTCACGCCTGCGCCGACCTCGCTGACCACGCCCGAGAAGTCGCGGCCAAGGATATGGGGGAACTTTTCGAGGGCATAGCGCCCGCCTCCCCGCCGAACCTTGGGGTCCGCGCCATTGACGCTGGCGACGTGAATGTCGACCACCACCTCGCCGGGGCCGGCTTTCGGGTCCGGCGCCTCGCCGAGCTTCATCATCTCGGGCCCGCCGTGGCCCATCAGCAGCATCGCTTTCATGCGTTTTCTCCCAAAATAGCCGCCACCTAAGCAGGCCAAGCGTCGCGGCGTCCAGTATCGCCCTCGCAAAATCGCCATAGAGGCCCTATTTGATGACCCGAGGGCGTTAGGAGCGTGACCCATGGACCCTGCCATTTCCTCCCTGATCGACCGCGCCGGGCTCGACCGTGGCAAGGTGCGTCAGTTGATCGGCCGCGGCCTCGACGGCGCCGACGACGGCGAATTGTTCCTGGAATATCGCCAGGCGGAAGTGCTGGTGTTCGACAATGGCCGCCTCAAGCAGGCGACCTACGACACCGCGCAGGGTTTCGGGCTGCGCGCGGTAAAAGACGAGGCGGTCGGCTATGCGCACGCCTCCGACATGTCGGAAGCAGCGCTCGCCCGCGCCGCCGAGGCGGTGCGCGCGGTGAAGGGCGGCCACAGCGGCCGTTACGCCGACGCTCCCGGCCGCACCAACCGCAAGCTTTACGGCGACGAGAACCCGCTCGGCGAGCCGGCCTTCAACGCCAAGGTGAAACTGCTGGAATTGATCGACGCCTACGCCCGTGCCAAGGACCCGCGCGTGCGGCAGTTGACCGCCAGCGTCGCCGCCACCTGGCAGGTGGTGGAAATCCTGCGCGGCGACGGCGAGACCTATCGCGACATCCGTCCGCTGGTGCGGCTGAACGTTTCCGCCGTCGTGGGCGACGGCGACCGGCAGGAATCGGGCAGCTATGGCGTCGGCGGGCGTGAAGGCTATCAGCGCTTCATCGAGACGCATGCCTGGCAACACGCGGTGGACGAAGCCGTGCGTCAGGCGCTGGTCAATCTCGACGCGGTGGCGGCGCCGGCCGGCGAGATGGACGTGGTGATGGGGTCCGGCTGGCCGGGCGTAATGCTGCATGAAGCGGTCGGCCACGGCCTGGAAGGCGACTTCAACCGCAAAAAGACGTCCGCCTTCGCCGGGCTGATGGGCCAGCAGGTCGCCGCCAAGGGCGTCACGGTGGTTGACGACGGCACCATGCAACAGCGCCGCGGCTCACTCTCCATTGACGACGAAGGCACGCCGACCAACCGCACCGTGCTGATCGAGGACGGCATCCTGGTCGGCTACATGCAGGACCGGCAGAACGCACGGCTGATGGGTATGAAGCCGACCGGCAACGGGCGGCGCGAAAGCCATGCCCACGTCCCGATGCCGCGCATGACGAATACTTACATGCTCGCCGGCAAGCACGACCCGCAGGAAATCATCGCCTCGGTGAAGAACGGCCTCTACGCGATGAGTTTCGGCGGCGGCCAGGTCGACATCACCTCGGGCAAGTACGTGTTCCAATGCACCGAGGCCTACAAGATCGAGAACGGCAAGGTCGCCGCGCCGGTGAAGGGCGCCATGCTGATCGGCAACGGGCCGACTGATCTGCATCGCATTTCGATGATCGGCAACGACTTCGCGCTCGATCCCGGCATCGGCACCTGCGGCAAGAACGGCCAGGGCGTGCCGGTCGGCGTCGGCCAGCCGTCGCTGCGCATGGATCGCATCACCGTGGGCGGGACCGCGTGATGGCTCAGGCAGAACGCGACGACATGCCGCAAACAAAATCCCGCACGCCCGGATGGGCGAGAAACATCGTCGACATCGCGGTTATCGTACTGGTGGTGATGGCGGCGAAAACCGCGATCGCCGAGCCGTTCTACGTACCGTCCGGCTCGATGGAGCCGACGCTGCTGATCGGCGACGAATTGCTGGCGACGAAATTTCCTTACGGCTACGGCTCGGCGTCGTTGCCGTCATTCATCGACTTGCCGATGACGCCGCATATTCTGAGCGCCCTGCCGCGGCGCGGCGACGTCGTCGTGTTCCGCTGGCCGGGCGACCATTCGCAGATCTGGGTCAAGCGCGTCATCGGTCTGCCCGGCGATCATATCGCGCTGCGCGACGGCCAAGTGTGGATCAACGGCGAAGCCGCCACGCTGCAACCGGACGGAACCGGCCAAGCCGAAAACGAAGACGGCACGCTGGCTCCGGCCGCGCGTCTGATCGAGACGCTGCCGGGCAACCGGCAGCACACCATCTTCAAGCGCACGCCGTTCCAGCCGCTCGACAATATGGCGGAAACGGTCGTCCCGCCGGACCGCGTGTTCGTCATGGGCGACAACCGCGACAACTCCGCCGACAGCCGCGTGCCGGTGCGCGACGGCGGCGTCGGCATGCTGCCGGTGGACGCTCTGGTCGGCCGCGTGGACGGAATCGTCGGCTCCTGGGACCTCGGCCTCAAAAGCCGGCCGATATGGACCTGGCCTTCCGGCCTGCGGCTGTCGCGGTTTTTCAGCGCCATTCACTGATGCGGCTGGACTGATTTACCTCACCACACCCGAAATGCAGCACGGCTTGTGGCGGGGGCGCGTGATCTTGTCCTTGAGATAGCAGCGCGCGGTCGGCGCGATATAGCCGGGCCGCACATAGGTCCAAGCGCGGCATTTGTTCTCGGCATCGCAGGCCGCCTTGCATGGCGCGCCCGCGGCGTCGGGCGCGACGTCGATATTGCGATAGTCGCCGCCGTTACGGTCGATCGAATATTCGAGCGGACCGCGCCGCGGCTCGATCACGCCGGCGCCGCGCACGCCCGACACGCAACATTTGTCCTCCACGCGCGGCGGCACTTTGGTTTTCAGCCAGCAGGCGGCGAGCGCAAAGGCCGTACGCGGATAGAAGAAGCTCCAGGCGCGGCAGCGCGCGTCGTGCTCGCAGCGGGAGGCGCAGACGGCGGGGTCGCCGTTGCGGATCGAGAAGCTGAGATAGTCGCCGCCGCGCCGGTCGTAGCCGATCTGCGCCTGCGCCGGGCTGACCGCCAGAACGATCAGCGCGAGCACGCCCAGGAGACTAATCGGATACCGCATGCGCGCCGCTCAGCTCAGCAATGGCCGTAAAGTCACGCCTCGGCCGCATGCTACCGCACCTGCAGGTATGTTCGCGCGGAAATTCTTCGCTAAAAAAGAATGCGCCCGCCGGAGGGGCCGGCGGGCGCTCAGATCCGGTCGCGAGAGGGGATGATCGCTAGACCCGGATCGAGCGGCCGACGAGAGGAGTTCGGCCGTTTGGTAATTGCGTTTGTGCGTGATCTTTTCCGAAAACCAGTGACCACTATTCGGGATCACGCACTACATCGCCTGGCGCGCCGGGCAATTCGTGGGCGGACGATGAAAGCCGTTCTCCACGCGCGGTTCGCGTTGCGCCGGCGTGACGCGGTAAAGGCGGCGTTCGATCGCGCGTTCACGCAACAGCGCCGTCGGGTCTTCCCAGAACGGCCCCGATAGAGCGTCGTTCAAGTCGGCGCGGTTGATGCCGATATCGGCCAGCATGTTGCGGTCGAGGCCGGCCAGCACGTTGGCCTCGCGCCGGTGCCTACGGGCGCGCGAGATCTGTTTCAGCCAGTGCGTCAGCAATGCCAGCAAGGACGCGAAGGCGCGCGCCAATGTGCCGCCGGCAATGGGCAAAACGGGGATATTTGCGTTCATTTTCAATCTCCAATTGGCTCACTTTTCAGCGTTGGCGCGTGGTCCGGCCCGAAAACTGATTCCCAGTTTTCGGAACCATGCGCCGAGACGCTAAAATCGTCCCGGCCACGTGCCGGAACCACCCGAAATCCCTACCCGAAACCTCTGGAATTGCGGCGACCATGCTCCCAAAAGATTGATTAGTGAAACGAATGTTTTTAATCTGACCAATCAGGATTGGTGATATAATCCTGCCGGCCCAAACGGCCCGCGATTATCAAGGACCGAGCCCATGACCGCGCTGATCGACGTCGACCAATTGCGCACCTTCATCGCCATCGCCGAGACCGGCAGCTTCACCAAAGCGGCCGAGGTGGTGAACAAGACCCAGTCCGCGGTGTCGATGCAGATGAAGCGGCTGGAGGAGCGGCTGGAGCGGCCGATCTTTGCGCGTGACGGCCGCGCCTCGAAGCTCACCGAGGACGGCCAGCGTCTGCTCGATTACGCTCGGCGCATCGTCAAACTCAACGTCGAGACGCTCGCCGCATTTTCCGATGCCGAATTGTCCGGCCGCGTGCGGCTGGGTGTACCGGACGACTATGCCGACCGTTATCTGCCGGAGATCATGGCGCGCTTCTCGCGCGTCTATCCCGGCGTCGAGCTGACCGTGATCTGCGAACCGAGCGTGGATCTGCTCGAGCGCATTGACGCCAACGAAATCGACCTCGCCATCGTCACCAATTGCGAGACCAAGCGCGCCTCGGAAACCTTCCGGCGCGAGCGCCTGCTGTGGGTAACCTCAAACCGGCACCCGACCCATCTTGAGGAGCGCCTGCCGCTGGCGCTTGGCCGGCCGACCTGTTCGTGGCGCCGCATCGCCATCGAGCGGATCGAAAAACTCGGCCGCCCCTATCGCGTGCTCTATTCGAGCTCGAACGCCGGCGCGGTGGCCGCGGCCGTGCTCGCCGGCCTAGCGGTGTCGGTGCTGCCAGAGTCCGGCCTGCGCCCCGGCATGCGCGTGCTTACCGCCGCGGAGGGATTTCCCGAATTGCCGAGCTGCCGCATTGGCCTGGTGCGCAGCGCGCATGAAAGCTCTACACTGGCCGACGCGCTGGCCGAGCACATCATCTCGTCGCTCGATAACTTGTCGGAAGCGCAAGCGGCGGAGTAGCTCAGGCTCGTGTCCCGGATGCGGTGCAACGCGCTAGCGGTGCACCGCTGATCCGGGACCCAGCTTGCTTTTAAAGATAACCGGGGTCCCGGGTCTGCAGCGCACCACTTCGTGCTGCGCTGCGCCCGGGGCATGAAGCCTCAATACGCATACTCGTCGAAAATCGGCTCGACCGAGCCCTTCCACGCGCCGTGGAATTTCTCCAGCAATTCTTCCGCCGGCGTGATGCCGCGCGCGACCAATTCCTCGAGCGGCCGCAGATAGCGCGTCTCGTCGCGGCCGTTGCGGTCGAGAAATTTGCGGCGCGCCAGCCCGCGCGAGGCAAAGCGCAGCGTCTCCTGCGCCAGCGTCAGCACGTTGCGGCCGCGGATCTCGGCGACGAAGCCGAGCCGTGGCACGTCGTCGCGCAGTTTCTGCCGCTCGGCCGCGCTCCAGCCCTTCACCATGTCCCAGCAGGCGTCGAGCGCGTCGTCGTCGTACAGCAGCCCGACCCAATAGGCGGTGAGCGAGGGCAGCCGCCGCCACGGCCCACCGTCCTCACCGCGCATTTCCAAGTAGCGCTTGAGCCGCACCTCGGGAAAAATCGTGCTCAGGTGGTTGGCCCAGTCGGAAATGGTCGGCCGTTCGCCCGGCAGTTCGGCCAGCTTGCCGGCAAAGAAATCGCGGAACGACTTGCCGGCGACGTCGATATATTTGTCACCGCGTTTGATGAAATACATCGGCACGCCGAGCGCGTAATCGACCCAGCGCTCGAAGCCCATGCCGTCCTCGAAGGCCCAGGGCAGCATGCCCGAGCGGTCGGGATCGGTATCGGTCCAGATCTGCGAGCGGAACGACAGGAAACCGTTCGGCTTGCCTTCGGTGAACGGCGAATTGGCGAACAGCGCGGTCGCCACCGGCTGCAGCGCCAGCGACACGCGCAGCTTTTTCACCATGTCGGATTCGCTTGAGAAGTCGAGGTTCGCCTGCACCGTGCAGGTGCGGTACATCATGTCGAGGCCGAGCGAGCCTACCTTCGGCATGTAATTCGTCATGATGCGGTAGCGGCCCTTCGGCATCACCGGCATGTCGGCGCGGGTCCAGTTCGGCGTCATGCCGAGGCCGAGGAAGCCGATGCCCAAGGGCTTGGCCACCTCGCGCAGTTGCGCCAGATGCGCCATCAGCTCGGAGGCGGTCTGGTGCACGTTTTCCACCGGCGCCCCGGACAACTCGAACTGCCCGCCCGGCTCCAGCGAAATGGCGCCGCCGCCGGTGACGTCGAACATGCCGATGATGTTGTCGCCTTCCATGATCGGCTCCCAGCCGAGCAGATCATGCATGCCGTCGAGCAGCGCGCGGATGCTGCGCGCGCCGGCATAGGGCACCGGACGGTGACCCTGCATCGTAAAGGCGAATTTCTCGTGCTCGGTGCCGACGCGGAAGCGCGCCTTCGGTTTGCAGCCCGCTGCGAGCCAGGCGACGAGTTCGTCGCGAGTCTCGATCGGGGTCATGTCGATCTGGTCACGAGCCATGCAAGCATCCGGCACAAAAAACGGCCGCGACCTTAAACATGGGACGCGCGAAAGGGCAATGCGAGAGGCGGGTAGCTCTAATGCGGCGCGGGGGCGGCGGCACCCGTTTTCGCGCCGCGCTCATACCAATCGTGGCTGCGGTTGACGATCGCGACCACCGACAGCATGACCGGGACCTCGATCAGGACCCCGACCACGGTTGCCAGGGCCGCGCCCGAATTGAAGCCGAACAGACTGATGGCGGCGGCGACAGCCAGTTCGAAGAAGTTGCTGGCGCCGATCAAGGCGGAAGGCCCCGCGACGCAATGCTGTTCGCCGGCCAGCCGGTTGAGCAGATAGGCAAAGCCGGCATTGAAATAGACCTGGATCAGGATCGGTACGGCAAGCAGGCCGATAATCAACGGATGCGCCAGGATCTGTTCGCCCTGGAAGCCGAACAGCATGACCAGCGTCGCCAAGAGCGCGACCAGCGACAGTGGCTGCAACTTACTCAGAAGGCTTGCGAGCGCAGGCGGGCCGCCGCTCGCGAGTACGTTGCGGCGCAGGATCTGCGCCACAAGCACAGGCACCACGATATAGAGCACGACCGAGAGCACCAGCGTGCCCCACGGCACGGTGATTGCGGACAGGCCGAGCAGCAACCCGACGATCGGGGCAAAGGCGAACACCATGATGGTGTCGTTGAGCGCTACTTGCGACAGCGTGAAGTGCGGCTCGCCCTTGGTCAAATTGCTCCACACGAACACCATGGCGGTGCACGGCGCCGCCGCCAGAATAATCAGCCCGGCGATGTAGGAGTTGATCTGGTCGGGCGGCAAATACGGGCGGAACACATGGCCGATGAACAACCAGCCGAGCGCGGCCATCGAAAACGGCTTTACGGCCCAGTTGATGAACAGCGTCACGCCGATGCCGCGCCAGTGCTCGCGCACGCGTCCAAGCGCGGCGAAATCGATCTTGACCAGCATCGGCACGATCATCAGCCAGATCAGCGCCGCCACCGGCAAGTTGACTTTGGCGATTTCGGCGCTGCCGATCGCCTGGAACACGCCCGGCATGATGTGGCCGAGCGCGATGCCGGCGACGATGCACAGCGCGACCCATAAGGTCAGAAAGCGTTCAAACGTCGACATGCTGGGCCTTTTCCGTCGCGCCTTCGCTGCGTCCGATCGCTTTCAGCCGCGTGGTCAGCACCAGGCGATCGAGTTTCTCGATCGGCAGCGCGAGAAACAAGTCGATGCGCCTGTTGAGCATGCGATAGGCATCGCGGAATGCCAGCGCGATCTCGGCCTCGCTGCCTCGCGCCGCAGCCGGATCGGGAATGCCCCAATGCGCGGTGATCGGCTGGCCCGGCCATAACGGGCAGGCTTCGCCGGCGGCGTTGTCGCAGACGGTGAACACGAAATCGAGATCGGGGCTGGCGGCGCGCGCAAATTCCGCCCAGGATTTCGAGCGCAACGTCGAGACGTCGTAATTGAATTTGCGCAACAGATCGAGCGCCAGCGGGTTGACCGCGCGTTTCGGATGGCTGCCGGCGCTGAACGCCTTGAAACGGCCGCCCCCGGCGCGATTGAGGATCTCTTCGGCCATGATCGAGCGCGCCGAATTGCCGGTGCAGAGAAACAGCACGTTGTAAACGCTCTTGCTCATGTTGGCCTCCGTTTTCAGACCGTCGGCAACGGCTTAAAGCCGATACGGCTCATCATGGTTTCGAAATAGTCGCGCACCCGGCGCGGTAACGACAGGCCTTTGGCGACCGCGGCGGAGCGCAGCAGCGGCAGCACGCGAATGTCGTCGAGCGACAGCGTGCCGTTGATCGCCTGCGGGCTTGCGATCAAGGCGTCGAGCTCGTCCAGCTTCGGCACGACCTCCTCGATCTGATCGCGCGTATGGCTGCGCAGCTCGGCGAAGTCGCCGTAGGTTTTGAACTTGCGGGCGGTGTAATGCGCGAGCGCGGCGGGCGTGGCGAATTCGGGCAGGCCGAGCAGTGGATAGCGCGGCATGGTCAGCGGCGCCGTTTTCAACACGGTCGCATCGGCCCACGCCGCGATTTCGGCACGCTGCGGCCCGACCAAAACCGGCGGACCGAGGCCTTCGATGTATTTCACCATGTCCATGCTTTCGAGCATGGGCTGGCCGTCGTCCTTCACCAGGATCGGGATCACGCGTTTGCCGACGAGGCCAACCATGGTATCGGTGTCGTCGTCGCGCACGACAGCTTCCTGCAAAGACAGACCCTTGAGCGCGGCCATCATCCGCACGCGGAAGCAGAGCGAGCAGTGCTCGAACATATAAAGCTTCATGACGCCGCCTTTTGCGCCGGCGCGCAGCATGCGGCGTTGAAGTCCTCGACCACCGGCGCGCAGATTTCCGGCCGGCCGCCGCAGCAGTCGCGCAGCATGAAATCGATCAGGCCGCGGAAGCCGTCGAGATTGGCGCGGTAGTTCATCGAGCGGCCCTGGCGCGCCACCGCGATCAAGCCGCCGCGCATGAGCGTGGCGAGATGCGTCGACATGGTGTTGTGCGGCACCTTGCAGAAGGCGGCGATCTCGCCGGCCGGAAGTCCGCTGGGATGGGCGGCGACCAGCTTACGGAAGGCCTTGAGCCGGGTCGGCTGCGCCAACGCGGCGAAGGCGGCTTGCGATTTATTTGCGTCCATATGTCGAGACATATTGACATGATATGACGGCGCGATGACGGTTGCAAGGGCGCCGGCGCAATTTCCATTGCGGCCGCCTATATTGACACCGTTCTATTTCCGTTCTCTATCTCAAAATCCCGCCGGACCCCTCAGAAGCCAGCGCCATGCCGAGCTTTTCACCGCACCAGGACGACGCACTGAAGGCCGTCGCCAACTGGCTGAAGGCCAAGCCCGGCATGAACGGTACGCCGCAGGTGTTCCGCCTGTTCGGCTATGCGGGCACCGGCAAGACCACCCTCGCCCGCCATTTGGCCGAACAGACCGACGGCGAAGTGAAATTCGCCGCCTTCACCGGCAAGGCGGCCTCCGTGATGCGCGGCAAGGGCTGCAAAGGCGCCTCCACCATCCACAGCATGATCTACCGGGCGCGCGAGAGCGGCGAGGAAATCCCCTCATTCGATCTGTGGGACGAGGCGCCGGCCTCCAAGGCCGAGCTGATCATCATCGACGAATGCTCGATGGTCGATGCCGAGCTCGGCCGCGACCTGCTGTCGTTCGGCGTGCCGGTGCTGGTGCTGGGCGACCCAGCGCAATTGCCGCCGATCCAAGGCGGCGGCTTTTTCACCGAGGCCGAGCCCGACGTGATGCTGACCGAGGTGCACCGGCAGGCCGAGGGCGACCCGATCATCCGGCTGTCGATGAACATCCGCGCCGGCGAGTATCTCGAGCCTGGCCGTTACGGCGAGACCGAAGTGGTCGCCAAGGACGATCTCGATCCGCAGCGCGTGCTGGAGGCCGACCAGGTGCTGGTCGGGCGCAATGCCACGCGCCGCGCCTACAATATGCGGATGAGGAAACGGCGCGGCTTCGAGGGTGAGCTGCCCTCGGCGGGCGACAAGCTGGTCTGCCTGCGCAACAACCGCAAGAAGGGCCTGTTCAATGGTGGGCTCTGGACGGTGAAGGAACGCGGCGCGCGCAAAGGCGGGGCAAAGACCGGCATCATGACGCTGCGGCTGTTACCCGACGACGATACCGGCCTGCGCGGCGTGAAGGTGTCGGTGAGGCCCGAATGTTTTTCCGGCGGCATCGAGAAAATCGATTGGGCGCGCCGCAAGCCCTACGACGAATTCGACTACGGTTACGTGCTCACTGTGCACAAGGCGCAGGGCTCGCAATGGGACGACGTGGTTCTGTTCGACGAGTCGTTTGCGTTTCCCGACAGCCGCGAGCGCTGGCTCTATACGGGCGTCACGCGCGCGGCGAAGCGGCTGACGGTGGTGATGTAACCACGGGTATCGTCCCCGCGAAGGCGGCGACGACGGAATAAGGTTATGCCGCTTCCTTCTTTTTCCCCGGCGCGAAGCGCTGATAGAAGGTTTCGTTTTTCTCGGCGAGATCGATAAGCAGCTTCGAAGGCGCAAAGCGCGCGCCATATTTTTTTTCCAGCGTGCGGCAGAGCTCGACGAATTTCTTCGTCCCCATCATGTCGATCCACGACAGCGTGCCGCCGGAGAACGGCGCGAATCCGAAGCCGAGAATCGAGCCGACATCGGCCTCGCGCACGTCGGTCAAGACCTGCTCCTCGAAGCAGCGCGCGGTTTCCAAGGCCTGGATGCCGAGCAGGCGTAGCTTCAATTCCCCGACGTCGATGGTGTCGGGATCGAGCTTCTTGGGCTGCAACTCGCCAAGCCCCGGCCACAGCTTTTTCGGCGCCCCGGGCGGATAATCGTAAAATCCCTTTCCATTTTTGCGGCCGAAGCGCTGGCGCTTTTCGACCATCTCTTCCAGCAACGCCTTCTGGCGCGGATCGATGGCCTTGGCGCCAAGATCGGCTTCCGTGGCCTTCAAGATTTTCCAGGCCAGATCGACCGCCACTTCGTCGTTGAGCGAGAGCGGGCCGACCGGCATGCCGGCCATGCGGCCGACATTCTCGATCATCGCCGCCGGAACGCCCTCCGCCAGCATCAGGTGGCCTTCGCGGATGTAAGTGCCGACCACGCGCGAGGTGTAGAAGCCACGCGAGTCGTTCACGACGATCGGGGTCTTGCGGATCGCCCGCACGTAATCGAGCGCGGCGGCGAGCGCCTTGTTGCCGGTTTGCTTGCCGAGGATGATCTCGACCAGCATCATGCGGTCGACCGGCGAGAAGAAGTGGATGCCGATGAAGCGCGGCGGCTCCTTGAATTCGGTCGCGAGCGAGGAGATCGGCAGCGTCGAGGTGTTGGAGGCGAACACCGTGTTGGCGCCGATCACGGCCTGGATCTTGGCGATTACCTCGGACTTTACTTTTCGATCCTCGAACACCGCCTCGATCACCAGATCGCAATCCTTCAAGGCGCCGTAATCCGGCGTCGGCGTGATGAGCGAGAGCAACCCGTCGCGCTCGGCGCTTTTCATGCGGCCTTTGTTGACGCGGTCGGAGAGCGCCTTATGCAAGGCCGCCTTGCCCTTGTCGGCGGTCTCCTGGTCGCGGTCGATCAGCACGACTTGCAAACCGGCCGCCGCGCTCACCTGCGCGATGCCGGCGCCCATGAAGCCGGCGCCCACGATGCCGATCTTCTTCAGGCTGGTTGCCGGCTCGGCCGCCGGGCGGCGCGCGCCCTTGTTGAGCTCCTGCATGGAAACGAACAGCGAGCGTATCATGCTAGCCGCTTCCGGCGAGCGCAGGATCTTGGCGAACCAGCGCGACTCCACGCGCAGCGCAGTGTCCATGTCCAGTTGCAGGCCCTCGTAGACCACCTGCAATATCGCGCGCGCGGCCGGATAATTGTCATAAGTTTCGCGCCGGTAGATCGCATTGGCCGGCGGGAACACCATCATGCCGGCCTTGGAATAGACTTGGCCCCCCGGCAGCTTGAAGCCCTTCACGTCCCATGGCGCCACCGCCTTGCCGCCGGCCTTGATCCAGTCCTTCGCGGCCTTGATGAGGTCGGCTGGCGGCACGACGTTGTCGACGAGCTTCATGGCCTTGGCGCGGTCGAGCTTGAGCTGGTCGCCTTTCAGCAGATATTGCAGCGCGTCAGCGGGCGGCAACATGCGCGCGATCCGTTGCGTGCCGCCGGCGCCGGGGAACAGGCCGATCTTGATTTCGGGCAGCCCGAGCCGCGTCTTCGGATTATCGGCGGCGATGCGCTGATGGCAGGCGAGCGCGAGCTCGAAGCCGCCGCCCATCGCGGTTCCGTTGAGCGCGCAGACCCACGGCTTGCCGCCGGTCTCGATGCGGCGATAGAGCTGCGACAGCTTGCGGCTCTCGGCGAACACGTAAGCGGCGGCGGCCTCCGCGCCTTTCGTCTTGACCAAGTCGGCGTAGATCGCCCCCATGCGCTCCAGCATGGTGAGATCGGCGCCGCCGCAGAAGGCATCCTTCGCGGAAGTGACCACCGCGCCTTTGATGGCCGCGTCGGCGGTAACCTTCTCGACGATGGCGTCGAGTTCCGCGATCACGTCCATGTCGATGACGTTCATCGAGCGGCCAGCCATGTCCCAGGTGACCAGCGCGATGCCGTCGGTGTCGATGTCGAGTTTGAAATTGCTCATGGCCAATTCCTTCAATACGGCTCGCCGGATTTGCGGGTGTAGCACGCGCCTTTTTCGTCGCGCACGACCATCATGTCGATGTCCGAATAGTGCGCACGCTCAGACGCGGCGCGTGTGCCGACCTCGATGAAGACGGCGTCGCGATCGGATCGATTGATCAGGCAGTGGCCGTTCGGCACGCCAGCCTTCCAGGCCACCACGTCGCCGGGCTTGAGCACGGTCTCGCCGCTGTCTTCGCACATCACCACTTCGCCTTCGAGCATGTAGACGAATTCGTCTTCGCTCTCATGCCAGTGGCGCTGCGACGACGCGGCGCCCGGTTTGAGCGTGCATAGGTTGACGCCAAATTGCGTGAGCCCGGCGGCGCGGCCGAGCCGCTTGCGCATGCGGCCCTCGACCGCCTTGTTGAACGGCGCCGGATAGCCGGTCGACGTGTCGAGCGGGACTTTAGCGATATCGATCTTGGGCATCGCGACTTAGACTCTCTCGATGATCGTCGCCGTACCCATGCCGATGCCGATGCAGAGCGTGACCAGCGCGGTCGATAGATCGCGCCGCTCCAGCTCATCGAGCACGGTGCCGAGGATCATCGCGCCAGTAGCACCGAGCGGATGGCCCATGGCGATGGCGCCGCCGTTGACGTTCATCTTGTCGTGCGGAATGTCGAACGCCTGCATGTAGCGTAAGACCACCGAGGCGAAGGCCTCGTTGAGCTCGAAAAGATCGATGTCGCCGATCGCCATGCTGGCTTTCTTGAGCACCTTCTCGGTCACCGGGATCGGACCGGTGAGCATGATCGCCGGCTCCGAGCCGACATTGGCGAAGGCTTTGATGCGCGCGCGCGGCTTCAGGCCCGCGGCCTTGCCCGCTTCCTTGCTGCCGATCAGCACCGCGGCGGCGCCGTCAACGATGCCGGAGGAATTGCCCGGCGTGTGCACGTGGTTGATCGTTTCGACCTCCGGATAGCGCTGCACGGCGACGGCGTCGAAGCCGGCCATCTCGCCCATCTGCACAAAGGACGGTTGCAGCGCGGCCAGCGTCTGCATGGTGGTGGTCGGACGCATGTGCTCGTCCTTAGACAGGATCGGCAGCCCGTTCGGATCCCGCACCGTCATCACCGAATTCTTGAAGCGGCCCTCGTCCCAGGATTTGGCGGCGCGCTTCTGGCTTTCGACCGCGTAGGCGTCGACGTCGTCGCGCGAGAAGCCGTATTTGGTGGCGATCAGATCGGCGGAAATGCCCTGCGGCAGGAAGTAAGTCTGCACCGCGATCGAGGGATCGACCGGCCAGGCGCCGCCGGAGGCGCCGATGCCGACGCGGCTCATGGATTCGGCGCCACCGCCGATCGTCATCTCGTGCTGCCCCGACATGATCTCGGCGGCGGCGAAATTTACAGCGTCCAAGCCGGACGCGCAGAAGCGGTTGATCTGGATGCCCGGCACGCCGTCGCCGAAACCCGCCACCAGCGTGGCGGCGCGCGCGATGTCGCCGCCCGCCTCGCCGACCGGATCGACACAGCCCAATACCACGTCGTCGATCATCTTCGGATCGAGCTTGTTGCGGTCCTTCACCGCACGAAGCGTCTGCGCGGCGAGATTGAGCGCGGTCACCTCGTGCAAAGCCCCGTCCGCCTTGCCGCGTCCGCGCGGCGTACGCACGTGGTCGAAAATGAAAGCATCCGGCATCGGCGTTCTCCTGCGCAGGATTAAAGACTGCGCGCGATCAACAGCTTCATGATCTCATTGGTGCCGGCGTAGATGCGCAGCACCCGCGCGTCGCGATAGAGGCGCGAGATCGGGTATTCATCCATATAGCCATAGCCGCCGAACAATTGAAGGCAGCGGTCGATCACTTCGCCCAGCATATCGGTGAGGCGGTATTTGGCCATCGAGGCGGTGACAGTATCGAGCTGGCCCTCGACATGCTGGCCGATGCAGTGGTCGAGAAACACCTTGGCTATTGTCGTGTCGGTCTTGCAGGCAGCGAGCTCGAACTGGGTGTTCTGGAATTCGACGATCGCCTTGCCGAAGGCCTTGCGCTGCTTGACATAATCGATGGTGAGCGCGAGCGCCCGCTCCATCATCGCCACCGCATGCACGGCGACGATCAGGCGCTCCTGCGGCAGCTCCTTCATGAGCTGGTAAAAGCCCTGCCCCTCGTCGGTGCCGAGCAAGGCCTCGGCGGGCAACTTCACGTCCTCGAAGAACAATTCCGAGGTGTCGGCGGAATCCATGCCGAGCTTCTTGAGCTTGCGGCCGCGCCGGAAGCCGGGCGCATCGTCGGCCTCCACCACCATGAGCGAGGTGCCCTTGGCGCCGGCTTTCGGATCGGTCTTGGCGACCACAATGATCAGATTGGCGTGCTGGCCGTTGGTGATGAAGGTCTTGGAGCCGTTGAGCACGTAGCCGTTGCCGGATTTCTTGGCGGTGGCGCGCACGCCTTGCAGGTCGCTGCCGGTGCCGGGCTCGGTCATGGCGATGGCGCCGACCAGTTCGCCGGTGGCGAGCTTCGGCAGCCAGCGTTTCTTCTGCTCCTCGGTGCCGTAATGCAGGATGTAGGGCGCCACGATGCCGGAATGCAGCGGCGCGCCGAAGGTGTCGAAGCCGGCGAGCGAGAATTCCCGGTTGATCACCGCCTCATGCGCGAATGTGCCGCCGGCCCCGCCATAGTCTTCCGGCATCGAGGCGCAGAGCAGACCGGCCTCGCCGGCCTTGGTCCACACCTCGCGCTCATACATGCCTTTTTCGTGCCAGCGATCGATATGGGGGGCGAATTCGTCGCCGATGAAGCGTCGTGCCTGCTCTTCGAGCAGAACGAGGTCCTCGGTCATCCAAGCCGGGCGCGGCAGATTGACGGCATTCATGGGGGATGCTTGCCGATTGGGTCGCGGGACTCAACCATATACCCCCGGCGTCTGTCGGGCGCGAGGGGCAGAAATACCGCTTATCCCGCGCCGAGCGCCACCGCGACATCGTAGGTAATGAAGGAGGCGATGTAGGCCAGCGTCAGCATGTAGCCGAAAGTCAACGCCATCCACCGCCAGCTGCCGGTTTCGCGCTTGATCACCGCGAGCGTGGAGGCGCATTGCGGTGCGAAAATGTACCAGACCAGGATCGATAACGCGGTCGCCAGCGACCATTGATGCGCCAGTGCCTGGCCGATCTGTTGCGCGGCCTCCTTGCCGCCTTCGATCGAATAGACGGTGCCGAGCGCGGCCACGGCGACTTCCCGCGCGGCCATGCCCGGGATCAAAGCGACGGCGATCTGCCAGTTGAAGCCGACCGGCGCCAGTAACGGTTCGAGCGCATGGCCGAGCCAAGCGGCGAGGCTATATTCGATCGCCGGCCCGGTCGCACCGGTCGGCGGGCGCGGGAACGACGCCAGGAACCAGATCAGCACCATCATCGAGAAAATCGTGGTGCCGGCGCGCTGCAGGAACATCTTCGCGCGGGTGTAGAGACCGAGAATGACGCTGCGCGGCCGCGGCAGTTTGTAGTCGGGCAGTTCCAGCATGAAGGGCGGCGTCGGGTTGTCGCGCCAGAAGAAAAACTTGGCCAGGAACGACACGCCGAGCGCGCTGACGATGCCGGCGGAATAGAGGCCGAACATCACCAGACCCTGCAGGCTGAGCAGGCCCCACAGGTGCTTGGCCGGAATGAAGGCGGAAATGATCAGCGTATAGACCGGGATGCGCGCCGAGCAGGTCATCAGCGGCGCCACCAGGATGGTGGTCAGCCGGTCGCGCGGATTGTCGATCACCCGCGTCGCCATGATGCCGGGGATGGCGCAGGCAAAGCTCGACAGCAGCGGAATGAAGGCGCGGCCGTGCAGACCGGCGCCACCCATGATGCGATCCATCAGGAACGCAGCGCGCGCCATGTAGCCGAGATCTTCCAAAAGCAGAATGAACAGGAACAGGATCAGGATCTGCGGCAGGAAGACGATCACGCTGCCGACCCCGTTGATGACGCCATCCTGCAGGAAGCTCTGCAGAAGCCCGGCGGGCAGCGCATCGTGCACCGCGGTGCCGAGCGCATCGAAGCCGGACGAAATGAGATCCATCAACGGCTGCGCCCAGGTGAACACGGCCTGGAACATCACGAACAGGATGGCCAGCAAAATGATGAGACCGATCACGGGATGCAGCAGCGCGGCATCGAGCCGCGTGGTCAAAGTATCCGGTTTGTCCGGCATGCGAACGGCGATCTTAATCAGGCGGTCGGCCTCGCGCTGAGCGGTGCGCAAATCGCCTGCGGTCGGTATCTTCCAGCCGGTTTCGCCGGTGTGCACCGGCATCGCCGCGGCCAACTCGTCAAGCCGGCGCATCAAGTCGTCGGTGCCGCCGCGGCGCACCGCCGCCGCGGTGATTACCGGCACGCCAAGCTCCGCCGACAGTTTGTCGAGATCGATCTCCATGCCGCGCCGGCGCGCGATGTCGATCATGTTGAGGACCAGCAGCAGCGGCCGCCCGACCTGCTTGAGCTCGATCACCAGGCGCAAAGCCAAACGCAGATTGGTGGCATCCGCGACGCAGACCAGCAGGTCCGGCGCGTTTTCGGATGCGAGGCGGCCGAGCACCACGTCGCGCGTCACTTCTTCATCGGGACTACGCGCGCGCAGCGAATAGGTCCCGGGCAGATCGATCAGGTTGACGCTGAGCCCCGACGGCGTGCGCATCGCGCCGCTCTTGCGCTCGACGGTGACGCCCGGATAGTTCGCGACTTTCTGCCGGCTGCCGGTCAGCGCATTGAACAACGCGGTCTTGCCGCTGTTCGGCGTTCCGATCAGGGCGAAATGTCGGATGCTGGCTTCGGCCACCGCGCTCATGATGTGATCCAGCTCAGCGGTGCCCGATCAGATCACCATAATCGCCATTGCCTCGCGGCGCCGCAGCGCCACCGTGGCGGCATTGACGCGCACCGCGATCGGGTCGCGGCCGATCGCTCCCTCGTGCAGGACCTCGATGGTGGCGCCTTCGGTGAAACCGAGTTCGACCAATCGCCGCTCGAGTTCCCCGCTCGGCAGGTCGGACGCGTGGTCGGCCGCGGTAATGGTGTCGATGCGGCCGCGGAATCCCTTCCGGGCCAATCCCAAGGGTGCTGTGTTCATCGACATGTTGCTCTCGCTCATAACCACGTCCTGCATATGCGTATGATTATCATTTCCATTATTCATCTGGATGACGCTATGATCTAAATCAAGTGAAAAAAGCAAATTATTTCAGTAGCTTAGAATGATTATAAGGAAGCACGCCGGTGGATTTGCGGCTGGCCGCGTCGGTGTCAGGATGCTAGGAGCGCCCAGAGCCCAGTAGCCGGGTATGCCTTCGCCGTGATTCCACCACGTACAGCCTTAGAGCGGGCCGAGCCGGACCCGACCGATTCGGCGCAAGCCTGGCTGCGCCTGGGCGTCGCCGTATTGCTGAGCACGATCGGCGGTGTCGGCATGTGGTCGGTGGTAGTGGCGTTGCCCACCATCCAGGCCGATTTCGGCGTCGCCCGCGCCGATGCCTCGCTGCCTTACACGCTCGCGATGCTCGGCTTCGCCGGCGGCGGCGTGGTCATGGGCCGGCTCGCCGACCGCTTCGGCATTGCTGTGCCGCTGGCGCTCGGGACACTGGCGCTCGGCCTCGGTTATCTGGCGGTCGGGCAAGCCTCCACGGTCTGGGAGGTCGCGCTCGCGCATGGCTTGCTGATCGGGATCGGATGTTCGGCCACCTTCGGCCCGCTAATGGCCGACCTATCGCATTGGTTCATGCGCCGGCGCGGCATCGCCGTCGCCATCGCGGCCTCCGGCAATTATCTCGCCGGCATGGTGTGGCCGCCGGTGGTGCAGCATTTCATCGCGACCTCGGGCTGGCGCGCGACCCATACCGGCATCGGGGTGTTCCTGCTCGTCAGCATGCTGCCGCTCGTCCATTTCCTGAGGCCGCGCATGCAGGCGCATCACACCGAGGCCGCGATGCAGTCGGCGGCGCGCCGGCAGATCGCGATGCCGTTTTCGCCGATGACGCTGCAGGTGCTGCTGTGCATCGCCGGCGTCGCCTGCTGCGTGGCGATGTCGATGCCGCAAGTTCACATCGTCGCCTATTGCGGCGACCTCGGTTACGGCGTTGCCCGCGGCGCCGAGATGCTGTCGCTGATGCTCGGCTGCGGGGTCGTCAGCCGCATCGCGTCAGGCATCATCGCCGACCGCATCGGCGGCGTGCGTACGCTGTTGCTCGGCTCGGTCCTGCAGGGCGTGGCTTTGTTCCTTTATCTGCTGTTCGACGGATTGTTTTCGCTCTACGTCATCTCAGCGCTGTTCGGATTGTTCCAAGGCGGCATCGTGCCGTGCTACGCCATCATCGTGCGCGAATATTTTTCGCCGAAGGAAGCCGGCACCCGCGTTGGGCTTGTGCTGATGGCAAGCCTGTTGGGCATGGCGCTGGGCGGCTGGATGTCGGGCGCGATCTTCGATGTCGCCGGTTCCTACCGCGCGGCGTTCCTCGCCGGGCTGGGCTGGAATCTGGTGAACGTCACGATCATGACCTGGCTGCTGCTGCGCTCGCGCGGCCGGCGGTTGCTCGCGCGCGCCTAAAACGCCTCGGCGGGCAATTCCATCATGCTGGCGGCGCCCGACTGGATGCGGGCGAAGTGTGTCGCCGTTTCGGGCAGCATGCGCTCCATGAAGAAGCGCGCGGTGACGAGCTTGGCGTTCATGCGTGCGCCGCGCCATTGCGTCTTCGGCTTGGCGAGCGCCGCTTCCGCGATCCGGCACCACATGTAGCCGAGCGCCACCAGCCCGAACATGATGCATGTAGTCGGTCGCGCCGGCGCCGGCATTGTCGGGTTTGGCCATGGCGTTCTGCATGAACCACATCGAGGCCTGCTGCAGATGGCCGAGCGCGACGCCGAGCGGCGTCACGTAGGGTTTCATCGCCTCGTCGGCGCTCTTCTCCTTGATGTAGGAGCCGACCTCGTTGAGGAACGCCATCAGCGCGCGGCCGCCGTCCTTGCCGAGCTTGCGGCCGACCAGATCGAGCGCCTGGATGCCGTTGGCGCCCTCGTAGATCATGGCGATGCGGGCGTCGCGCACGAACTGCTCCATGCCGTGCTCGGCGATGTAGCCGTGGCCGCCGAACATCTGCTGCGCCATCACCGTGTTGGCGAAGCCCTGGTCGGTGAGCACGCCTTTGACCACCGGCGTGAGCAGGCCCATGTAGTCGTCGGCGCTTTGGCGCTCCTTGCCGTCCTCGGAACGGCGCGCGACGTCGCCCTTGAGCGCGGTCCACAGCACCAGCGCGCGGCCCGCCTCGTTGAAGGCGCGAATGGTCATCAGCGTGCGGCGCACGTCCGGATGCACGATGATCGGATCGGCTGGCTTGTCGGGAAATTTGACGCCGGAGATCGCGCGGCCTTGCAGGCGTTCCTTGGCGTAGATCGCGGCGTTCTGATAGGCGACCTCCGATTGCGCCAGGCCCTGCACGCCGACGCCGAGCCGCGCCTCGTTCATCATCGTGAACATGGCGGGCAGGCCGCGGTTTTCTTCGCCCACCAGCCACCCGGTGGCGCCGTCGTAATTCATCACGCAAGTGGAATTGGCGTGGATGCCCATCTTCTCTTCGATCGAGCCGCAGGTGACGCCATTGCGTGCGCCGAGCGAACCGTCGTCCTTGACCGTCACCTTGGGCACCACGAACAGCGAAATGCCCTTGGTACCGGCCGGCGCGCCTTCGATGCGCGCGAGCACCAGATGCACGATGTTTTCGGAAAGATCGTGCTCGCCGGCAGAGATAAAGATCTTGGTGCCGGTGATCTTGTAGCTGCCGTCGGCCTGTTTCACCGCCTTGGTCCGCAACAAGCCGAGATCGGTGCCGCAATGCGGCTCGGTGAGATTCATGGTGCCGGTCCATTCGCCGGTCACCATCTTGGGCAAATATTTAGTCTTGAGCTCCGGCGAGGCATGCGCGAGCAGCGCGGCGATCGCGCCCTGGGTGAGGCCCGGATACATGGCGAACGCCATGTTGGCCGAGCAGAGCATTTCGTTCACCGCCACGGTCAGGGTCGCCGGCAGGTCCTGGCCGCCGAATTCGGCCGGCACCGAAATGCCGATCCAGCCGCCCTCGACCATTTGCTTGAAGGCGTCCTTGAAGCCGGTGGGCGTGCTGACGCTGCCATCGGCGTAACGCGCGCAGCCTTCCTTGTCCCCACTACGATTGAGCGGGGTGAGGACTTCTTCGCTGAACTTGGCCGCCTCGCGCAGCACCGCTTCCACCACGTCGGGCGAAGCCTCGCCGAAACCGGGGAGATTGCCGTAACGCTCGAGATGGAAGACGTCGTTCAACAGGAACAACGTATCGTCCACGGGGGCTTTGTAGGTCGGCATCAATCCCTCCCGGCGGCCAGCGTGCACCGTTAATTATTCGTTAACTATTGAGCGATTGCAGCCGCTGCAAGTACGGCCGCGGCTTACCCCCAAGTGCCGTAAGCTGCGGCGATCGACCATCGCGTATCCGGCTTACAGCCGCGTTAAGCCTGCGTCCACCGCCGCATGCGGCGAAATCCGCAGGCGAATTCGGACACTTCGGGGTGATCCTTAACCCCATGTTTACCGTGACCGGCAAAAAGTCGGGGAATGGACTGCGGACCGTACCGGTATCCACCCATCGTTAAATCGTGCCGGTTCCACGGAGAGCCCATGAAGCTCCTTCAACTCCACCTCAAACGTGGGTGTGAGCAATGAAATTCGACGTTCCGTGGAGCGTCAAAGGGGTGCGGCCGGAAGCGCTGGAAACCGCCGAAGAAGCGGCGCGCCGGTCGGGCATGTCGCTCGGCGACTGGCTCAATTCCGTGATCATCCAGCAAGCCGGGCAAGCGGGCGTGCCATCGCCGCCGCTCGCCGGCGACGATTTCCATGCCGGCGAGTTCGCCGCGCCGAACCATCGGCTCGACGACCGCTCGCAGCCGGTCGAGCCAAAGTTCGCGCGCGCAGGGCCCGCAGCCTACGCACCGAAACGCAGCCGCAACGAGTCCGACCAATTCGCCAGCATGCCGCCGCCTGCGCCGCCGGGAATCCCGAACGTGCGGCTGCCGCCGAGTCTCGATCGCGCCGTCGCCGAAATCGCGGCGCGTCAGCGCACGCTCAACGGCAATGCTCCGGCGCTGCGCCGGCAGCCGCAAGCGGCCGTGGAGATTCCCGCACCGCCGCCCCGGCCACTGCCGGCGCAGAACCTGTCGGGCCTGGAAGATCAGCTCCGCAATATCACCAATCAGATCGAGACGCTGCGCAAGCCGGGTGTCGAACAAGCGATCAATGCCTTGCGCGAGGAGCTCGGCGAGATCGCTTGCACGCTCAGCGACGCGATGCCGCGCCGCGCCCTCGAGGCCATCGAAAAGCAGATCCGAAGTCTTGACCAGCGCATCGCCGAAGGCCGCCAGGCCGGGATCGACGCCGCCGCGCTCGGCGGCATCGAGCATGGGCTTGCCGAAGTGCGCGACGCGATGCGCGGACTGATGCCGGCCGAGAATCTGATCGGCTACACCGACGCGGTGGCCAACCTCGCGCACAAGATCGATCTTATCGTGGCCCAGAACGACCCGACGACGATCGCGCAACTCGAGCGGTCCATCATCACGCTGCGCGAGATGACCAATCACATCGCCTCCAACGAGACGGTGCGGGGGCTGGCCGCCCAGGTGCAGGCGCTGGGCGAGAAGATCGACTATATGGCGCATGCGAGCGCCGCGAGCGGCGACGGGGCGTTCAACCATCTCGAGCAGCGCATTGCGTTGCTCTCCGACACGCTGGCCGAGCGCGCGCATAGTGGAACCGCGGTATCGCCGCGGCTGGAAGCGCTGGTGGAATCGCTCGCCGAAAAGATCGAGCAGTTGCAGAATTCGCGCGGCAACGGCGACGCCTTCGGCCATCTCGAGGATCGCATCGTCAAACTGGTGGAGAAGCTGGACGCTTCCGATTCCCGGTTCGGCCATTTGGAAGGGATCGAGCGCGGCCTGGCCGATCTTCTGGTCCACATCGAAGATATGCGCGCGAACACGGACGCCGGTGGCTTACGCGCGCAAGGCGCGCCGGCTGTTGACGATCTCAAGCACGACATCGCCCGCACCCAGGACGCGCTGGAAGCGGTGCACGGCACGCTCGGCCACGTCGTCGACCGCCTCGCCACGATCGAAAAGGATATTCGCGGCCACGTGCGCCCGCGCGGCGCGCCCGACAGCGATGCCGCGTTCGTGCAGCCGGCTTTCGCCGACGACGCGCCCAGTATCGCAGCGCCGATGCAGCCGCCGGCAGCACCTCCGCCGGCGCCGCTGGCCCCGCCTGCGCAGCGCCGGATGCCGCCCGCCGCGCAGTTGCCGAACGATTCCGATCTGCCGGACAATCAGCCGCTCGAGCCCGGCTCCGGGCCGCCGAATCTGCAGGGAAATCCGGCCGCGCGTATCGCCGCCTCGGAAGCCGCTCTCGCCGGCACGCCGCCCGCCGCCGCGCCGGGCGGCAAATCGAGCTTCATCGCTGCTGCTCGCCGCGCCGCTCAGGCGGCAGGGCAGCAACCGAACGCCCGCGCGCCGCGCGCGGAGCCGGTCGCGGGCTACGAGCCCGCGAACACGTCACTGAGCGCGAACGTGATAAAGCGGGTCAAATCGCTGTTCATCGCAGCCAGCATCATCGCCATCGCGGTCGGATCGGTGCAGATCGCCGGCAATGTGCTCGATTTCGGCAATTCGATCACCAAGATGGCGGAGGCTCCCGCACCGGCTCCGATCGGGGATACCGCGAAGACCGAGTCGGAGGACGACGACACCGCGCCCGACACGACGGCCAGTATCGCCGCCAAACCGTTCGCGCCCCCCGCCCCCCGGGAATGGGATCGCTCACGCCGCCACCCGGCGGGAGCGCGATCGCAACCATTCCGCCGCTCGGTATGAACCAGATGCCGCCAGCGATACCTTCCCTGTTCGGTCCGCCGGTGTTCGGATCGAAGGACGACATCACCGGATCGATTCCCCGTCCGGCCGGCGACGGCCAGGCGGCGCACCCGGCGACGCCGGTAACGCCATCAGTCCGGCAACCCGCCGGCCAGCTGCCGATCGCCATCGGCGGACCCACGCTGCGCAGTGCAGCTATCGCCGGCGATGCCGCCGCCGCCTACTCGGTGGCTGTGCGTTTCGCCGAGGGGCGCGGCGTGCCGGTCGATATGGAGCAAGCGGCGCATTGGTACGAGCGCGCGGCCAGCAAGGGCCTGGCGCCGGCGCAATTCCGCTATGCCAGCCTGCTGGAAAAGGGCTTGGGCGTGAAGAAGGACCTCACGCAGGCCCGCCGCCTCTACCTCGCCGCCGCCACCAAGGGCAACAGCAAGGCGATGCATAACCTCGCCGTGCTTTATGCCGAAGGCATTGACGGCAAGCCGGATTACGCCACCGCCGTGCAATGGTTCCGCAAGGCCGCCCAGCACGGCATCGCCGACAGCCAGTACAATCTCGGTGTCTTGTGCGCGCGCGGCCTCGGCACCGATAGAAGCTATGACGAAGCCTACAAATGGTTCGCTCTCGCGGCCGCCCAAGGCGACCGGGAATCCGCCAAAAAGCGCGACGACGTCGCGGCCCAACTGGACGCATCCGCGCTGGCCGCTGCCCAACAAGCGGTCAAAAACTTCGTGGCCGAGCCGCAGCCGCAAGAGGCCGTCACAGTGCGCGAGCCGCCCGGCGGCTGGGACCACGCCGCCGGCGCGCCGCCGCATGCCAACCCGCGCGCGACCGGGCCGCTGGCGCTCGGCACTTTCCAGGTGGGAAAACAGTGAACAAGCGTGTCTGATTGCGCAAAAGCGTGATCGCAGGCTTTTTCATCGCTAAGATCGGCCTGACCTCTGGCCCAGAGTCGCTGCCGGATCCGCAAGACGCGGCGTTGACCGCAAGGTAAACCTCGCGCCGGCGCGGTCCGGTCAGCGGTGCATTGACCGCGTAATCCGGACGACATCGCTTGCAGATCTATCTCCCGATCGCCGACATGCCCGTGAACATCTTCCTCGTACTGGGGATGGGGCTCGCGGTCGGCTACATCTCCGGCATGTTCGGCATCGGTGGCGGGTTCCTGATGACGCCGTTGTTGATCTTCATCGGGGTCTCGCCCGCGGTGGCGGTGGCGAGCGTGGCGAGCCACATCGCCGCCTCCTCGTTCACCGGCGCGATCACCTATTGGAACCGACGCGCGCTCGATCTTGCGCTCGCGCTGATGCTGCTCGGCGCCGGCATCCTCGGCACCGCGACCGGCGTCTGGCTATTCACGACCTTGCGCGCGCTCGACCAGCTCGACCTGATGATTGGGCTGTCTTACGTCACGCTGCTGACGGTGGTCGGCGGCCTGATGATTTACGAAAGCGTCCGCGCCGTGATGCGCGCGCGCCACGGCCTGCCGGCCACCGTCCGCCGGCCGGGCAGCCATACCTGGCTGCACGGGCTGCCGTTCAAGGTACGGTTCAAGCGCTCGAAGATCTACGTGTCGGCGATTCCAGTCTGGGCGATCGGCTTCATCATCGGTTTCGTCGGCGCCATCATGGGTATCGGCGGCGGCTTCCTACTGGTGCCGATGCTGATCTATTTCCTGCGGGTGCCGACCGCGACCGTGATCGGCACCTCGATGGTACTCACGCTCGTGACCATGGCATCGGCGACGGTGATGCATGCGGTCACCAACCACCTGGTCGACGCGGTGCTGGCGCTGATCCTGATGGTCGGCGGCGTGGTCGGCGCACAATTCGGCGCGCGCACCGGGCAACGCATGCGGGGCGAATGGCTGCGCCTTCTGCTCGGCCTTCTGGTTTTCGCGGTTGGCCTGCGCTTCGCGTTCGAGCTGGTGGTGCAGCCCGACGATCTGTACTCGATCCGCTACCTCAGGGGCGAATGATGCGGCGGATCGCACTCACGCTCTTGATTATCATGCTGGCCTGCGGCGCCAGGCCCGCTGCCGCCGAACGGCTGGTGGTGTCGCTGTCGAACCACCGGGTGGCGATCAACTCGAATTTCGTCGGCGAGGAGCTGGTGCTGTTCGGCACGATCGAGCCCGACGCCGGCAAAACTGGGCTGCGGTCCGCCTATGATCTTGTCGTCACCGTAAGCGGACCGCGCGAGACGCTGCGCACCCGGCGCAAGCAGCGCGTGCTCGGCATATGGGTCAATGTCAACTCGCGCGAATTCGTGCGCGTGCCGTCCTATCTCGCCATCCTGAGCAACCGCCCGGTCGCCCAGGTCGCCAATCCCGACACCTTGCGTCGATTGCAGATCGGGCTGGGCAATTTTCTGCTGCCGCAACGCATCGGGCCGGACATCGCCGATACTGTGGGCGATGATCCGTTCCGGCGAGCGTTCGTGCGGCTGCAAGTCCAGCAGGGCCTGTATCACGAAATCGCGGCCGCGGTGACTTTCCTCACGCCGACCGTATTCCGCGCCGCAATTCCGGTGCCGGCCGACGTGCCAACCGGCAACTATGCGTTCGACGTCAAGCTGTTCGCCGACGGCGCGATGGTGGCGCGCACCAATGCGGCGCTGGACGTGACTAAGGCGGGTATTGAACAATATGTCGCCGACGCCGCGCGCGACCACGGCTTGCTCTATGGCTTCGCGACCATGCTGATGGCGCTGCTCACCGGTTGGATCGCCAGCGTAGTGTTCAAAAGGGATTAATCCGGCAGACAGCGCTTGGCGGCGAAGGCGTAGAGCCTGCCCTCGCCCAGCATATGCGCGGTGAATTTAAGCGTGCCGAACAGATCGGCAAAGGCGGCGTCGCGTATGTTGAGCCCACCGGTGAACACGCCGAAGGCCGGCATCACCAGGCGCGTGGCGTCCGCCGCGAAGCAGCGCCGGCTAACGGCGCGGCCGCGATGCGCGACGCGCGCCACCGGATGCAGATGGCCCGCGATTTCGCCGGCGGCGCCGGTCGGCAGATGGCGGAAGGTTAAGCCGCCTATCGTCAGCGTCGTCTCGAACGCGCCGCCGATATCCGGCGCCGGCTCGGGATCGTGATTGCCGGTGATCCAGATCCAGTCGCGGCCGCGCTGCAGGGCGCTCAACGATGCTCGGTCGTCGCGTGAAAGCCGCGCCGGGCCGCCGCCATCATGGAAGCTGTCGCCCAGCGCCACGACGCAACGCGGCGCATAGCGCGCGATCAGCCGGGCAATACGCGCCAGCGTCGCCGCCGTGTCGTAGGGCGGAAGAAGCTGGCCCCGCGCGGCAAAACTGGAGCCTTTTTCCAGATGCAGATCGGCGACCGCGAGCAAACCTTGCGCGGGCCAATACAGAGCGCCTTCAGGGTCGGCGAGCAGCGAAATACCGGCAACGGCAATAAGATCGCCCTGCCCCGCCGCCGCGCTTTGCATCGCCAGTCTCAATGCATCGCCTCCGTCACCAATTCGTCCGCGACCTCGGCCAGCAGCGAATCCGCCGCTTCGCCATAGACCGTCTCGCGTCCGATCTCCAGCATCACCGGAACCGCCAGCGGCGAGACATGGTCGAGCGCTTTATGGACAATTCGGCCCTTGATGCGCGAGAGCATCTCGCCGAGCCGCTTGATATCGAGCAGGCCGGTGGCGGCATCGGCGCGCGCTGCCCGCAGCAGGATGTGGTCGGCCTGGCGCTTGCGCAGCACGTCGTAGACGAGGTCGGTCGAAATCGTGAGCTGGCGGCGCGATTTCTCCTCGCCGGGGAACCGCCGCTCGATCAGCCCGGCGATGATCGCGCAACTGCGGAAGGTGCGCTTCATCAGTGCGGATTCGGCGAGCCAGGCCTCCAGATCGTCGCCCAGCATGTCCTGGTCGAACAGTCGAGCGAGCGAGAGATCGCCACGCGCGACATGCAGCGCGACGTCACCCAGGCCCCAAACAGCGAGCGCATATTCGTTGGCGACGAAGCCGAGCGGGCGCATCCGCGCGCGCTCGAGCCTTCGCGTGAGCAGGATGCCCAAGGTCTGATGCGCGAGCCGACCCTCGAACGGATAGCAGACCAGATAATATTTGGCGGCGCGCGGAAAGGTCTCGACCAGCAGGTCGCCGGGGGCCGGCAGCAGCGAGCGCCATTGCTGGATCTCCAGCCACTCGCGCACTTGATCGGGCAGCGCGCGCCAAGCGCGGTTGTCGGCGAGGATCGCACGAACGCGCGTGGCCAAATATGTCGAGAGCGGGAACTTGCCGCCTTCGTAGGCCGGCACTTTCGGATCAGTGGCGGTCGAACGCGAAACATAGACCTCGTCCTCGACCAGTGCTTCGTATTTCAAAATCTCCCCGGCGAACACGAAGGTGTCGCCCTGGCTGAGCGTCTCGATGAAATATTCCTCGACCTCGCCGAGCAGGCGGCCGCCGCGCGGAATGAAAGCGCCTGAGGCGCGCGAGCGCACCAGACGGACTTTCAGCATGTCGGCTTCCACGATGGTGCCGACATTCATGCGGTAGTGCTGCGCCACGCGCGGATGCGTGATGCGCCAGCGGCCGTCCTTGCCCTGGCGGATCTTGGCGAAGCGCTCATAGGCCTTCAGCGCGTAGCCGCCGGTGGCGACAAAATCGACCGCGGCGTCGAAATCGGCGCGGGCGAGCGCCGTGTAAGGCGCGGCCGTGCGCACTTCGGCATAGAGCTCGTCAGACAGGAACGGCGCGCCGACGGCGCGGCCGAGGATATGCTGCGCCAGCACGTCGAGCGCGCCGGTGCGCAAAGGCGGCGTGTCCTGCGCGTTCTCGGCGACGGCGTCGATGGCCGCGCGGCATTCCAGCACCTCGAAACGGTTGGCCGGTACCAGCACAGCTTGCGACGGCTCGTCGAGCCGATGGTTGGAGCGCCCGATCCGCTGCAGCAGCCGCGAAGCACCCTTCGGCGCGCCGACATTGATCACGAGATCGACGTCGCCCCAATCGACGCCGAGATCGAGCGATGAGGTGCACACCACGGCGCGCAATTTCCCGGCCACCATGGCGTCCTCGACCTTGCGGCGCTGCGCGACGTCGAGCGAGCCGTGATGCAAGGCGATGGCGAGATTGTCGTCGTTTGCGCCCCACAGCTCCTGGAACAGGAATTCGGCCTGGCTGCGGGTATTGACGAACACCAGCGTGGTCTTGTGGCGCTTGATCAGATCGTAGATTTCGCCGAGCGCGTGGCGCGCCGAATGACCGGCCCAGGGCAGGTGCTCTTGCGTGTCGAGCATGGCGACCTGAGGCTGCGCACCGGCTTGCGCCAGCACCAGCTCGGCGCGCGCCATCCCCGCCGGAGGTTGCGGCACCAAAAAGCGGGCGAGATCGTCGGGCTCGGCCACGGTCGCCGACAGGCCGACGGTGGTGATTTGCGGCGCCAACGCGAACAGCCGCGCCAGGCCGAGCGACAGCAAATCGCCGCGCTTGGACGTCACCAGCGAATGCAATTCGTCGAGCACGATACGGCGCAGCGTGCCGAACAGATAGGGCGCGTCAGCCGAAGCGAGCAGCAGCGCGAGCTGCTCCGGCGTGGTGAGCAAAATGTCCGGCGGATAGCGGCGCTGACGCTGACGCTTGGACGCCGGTGTATCGCCGGTGCGGGTTTCCAGCCGCACCGGCAACCCCATCTCCTGAACCGGAATTTCCAGGTTGCGCGCGATATCGACCGCCAGCGCCTTCAGCGGCGAGATATAGAGCGTGTGCAGGCCTTGCGGGCGGCCGACCTCGCGGCCGGTCGAGACCAGCCGGCGCGGCGCCGCGGTTGCTTCATGCAGCTCCACCAACGTCGGCAGGAAGCCGGCCAGCGTCTTGCCGCCGCCAGTCGGCGCAATCAGCAGCACCGAACGCCCGTCCCGCGCTTTCGCCAGCAATTCGAGCTGGTGCGGGCGCGGCGCCCAGCCGCGGCCGGCGAACCAGCGGGCGAACAGGTCCGGCAGCAGCGGTGCGGCGTCGGTCCGGTCGAAGGCGGTTGCAGGTTCCATTGTGCGATTCTAAAGCATATCTAGAGCATGATCCCGAAAAGTGGGACTTGGTTTTCGGAAAAGATCATACTCAGCTAAGAAAGTCGCGCACACCAATCGTGCTAGGTTGGAATTATGACCCAGGATCAGACGCCCCCAGGAGCGAAGGCGATGAGCAACGGCACGATAGCTAAGGTTTTCGGCGGCTCGCCGCTGGCGGTGTTGGGACGCCTGATTCTAGTCTCGATCCTGGTCGGCGTTGTGCTGGCGGCGTTCGGACTCGATCCATACGACATCGTGCACAGCATCGAGCGACTGATCCGCAACATCTGGGATATGGGCTGGGACGCCGTGCGCAACCTATGGCGCTATTTCCTGCTCGGCGCGGTGATCGTGATCCCGATCTGGATCGTCATGCGCCTGGTCAATGCGCCGCGCGGGCGCTAGCTCGGCCAGCTCTCCGCCGTGATATCCGCCGCATCCAAGCCGACCATGGAGGCGAGCGAGTTGCGATAGCCGCGCTTGAGCGTGGCCAGCAGGTCGACCTTGATCTCCGCCACCACGCCGATGCCGCGGTAGACCAGCCCGGTGTAAAGCTGCACCAGCGTCGCGCCCGCCTTGATCTTGGCGATCGCGGTCGGGCCGGAGTCGACGCCGCCGACACCGATCAACGGGAATGCGCCCTCGGCGCGCACGAAAGTTTCCGCCAGCATGCGGGTCGAGAGCTTGAACAGCGGGCGGCCGGACAGCCCGCCCGGCTCCTTGGCCTTGTCGCGCTCGCGCAGCGAACTCGGCCGCGCGATCGTGGTGTTGCCGACGATCATGCCGTCGACGCGGTGCTTGCGCGCGATGCCGACCGCATCGTCGAGATCGGACAGCGTGAGATCGGGCGCGACCTTGACCAGCAGCGGCACCGGCCCGACGCGCGGGCGCACGCGCTCGCGCGCGTCGAGCACGCGGGCAAGCAGATCGTCGAGCGCCTTGGCCTGCTGCAGATCGCGCAAGCCGGGCGTATTGGGCGAGGACACGTTGACAGTGAAATAGCTGGCGACCGCAGCGAAGGTTTCGACCAGCTTGGCGTAATCGCCGCTGCGGTCGGCGCTGTCGCGGTTGGCGCCGATATTGACCCCGACGATGCCGCCCTCGCCGGCGCGCGCCGCCAGCCGCCTGAGCGCCGCCGCGGCGCCCTCGTTGTTGAAGCCGAGGCGGTTGATCACGCCCTCGTCGGATTCGAGCCGGAACAGGCGTGGTCGCGGATTGCCGGCCTGCGGCAGCGGGGTGATGGTGCCAACCTCGACGAAGCCGAAGCCCAGCCGCAGCAGCGCGTCCGGGACCTGCGCATTCTTGTCGAAGCCGGCCGCGATCCCGACCGGGTTGGGGAAATTGAGGCCGAAGGCGCGCACGGCCAATTCGCGCGCATCGGCGGCCGGCCGCGCCAGCGGCATGTAGCGCAAGGCCTTGATCGCCAAGGTATGCGCGTCTTCCGGATCGAGGGCCCGCATCAGCGCGCGGGATAGCCGGTCGAAGAAGCCGATCACCATAAGTTTGACCCTATCGGCGCGGGTGCGGCCAGTTCAAGGCAGGCGCCGAGGAAACTGTTGCGGAAGGGGGGCGACTCAAGGCTATAATTCCTATAATTTGGACTAGAGTCTTATCCGGGCCCACGCCTCATGTCCCTGACACACAACCAAATCTGGAATGCCATCGACCGGCTGGCGGCCCGCGCCAAACTGACGGCCTCCGGTCTCGCCAAGAAGGCGGGGCTCGACCCGACCACCTTCAACAAATCCAAGCGCATCACCCCGGAAGGCCGGCCGCGCTGGCCGTCCACTGAATCGGTGGCCAAGGCGCTCGCCGCCACCGGCACCAAGGTCGACACCTTCGTCAACCTGATCACCGACAGCGGCAAGGTCGCGATCTCCAATGTGCCGCTGATCGGCTTCGCGGAAGCCGGCGCCGGCGGCTATTTCGACGACGGCGGCTTCCCGGTCGGCAAAGGCTGGGAGGAGATCGCCTTCCCCTCGGTCACCGACGAGCACGCCTATGCGCTGGAAATCTCCGGCGACTCGATGAAGCCAGCCTACCGCGATGGCGACGTCATCGTGGTGTCGCCGGCGGCGCCGGTGCGCAAAGGCGACCGCGTGGTGGTGAAGACCAAGGACGGCGAGGTGATGGTCAAGGAGCTCAAGCGCAAGAACTCGAAGCACATCGAGCTCAAGTCGCTCAATGCCGAACACCGCGACCGCACGCTGCCGATGTCCGACGTGGTGTGGGTCGCGCGCATC
This sequence comes from uncultured Alphaproteobacteria bacterium, assembly GCA_963739075.1. Taxonomy (GTDB): domain Bacteria; phylum Pseudomonadota; class Alphaproteobacteria; order Rhizobiales; family Xanthobacteraceae; genus Pseudolabrys. Next base: position 181,069 of record CAVTZC010000008.1, read on the forward strand.
GTGTGGGCGAGTCAGTAGCTGCTATGGCGGCGCTTGCCGGCGCCAACTAGGATTGCCTCGGTCATTTCGTCGAACCCGGGGGCATCCATGACAACGGACGCCATCGTTCATCCGACTGCATGCGCGTGCTGCGGCGACTTGCTGCGCGCGCGCTTCGATCGCCGGCGTTTCCTCCACCTGACCGCGGGGGCCGGAATGCTGGCGGCATTTCCCTCGCTCGCGTTCGGCGCGGAGGGAAATTACGAAGCCATGCCGCTCACCTGCATCGACCCGCGGTTTCCCGAGCCGACGATCAAATACATGGAAGGCCGCCACATGGTCGGCAAGTACAGCCAATTCACTTTCGCCGGCGCCTCGATCGGCGTGGTTGCGCCGGTGTTCAAGACCTGGGCACCGGCGTTCTGGGACAACCTCGCTGCGTCAATGCAACTGCACCACATCCCGAAAGTGATCGCGATGAATCATCGCGACTGCGGCGCGGCCAAGATCGCCTACGGCGCGGAGAAGGTCGCCAATCCGCAGATCGAGACCGAGACGCACAAGGCAGCGCTGATGGAATTCTGCAAGCAGGTCGGCGAGCGGCAGCCCAAGCTCGCGGTCGAGCTCGGCCTGATGGCGCTCGACGGCAAGGTGGAGATGTTCAGGTGATTCTTTATCCCTCCCCTGAAAGGGGAGGGTCGGCGAGCGAAGCGAGCCGGGGTGGGGTTCGCTCGATATTGCGCGCGCCCCCCACCCGGTCGGCTGCGCCGACTCCCCTCCCCCGCAAGCGGGGGAGGGATAAGCGTCACGCGCTCCGCGCCAGCACGCCGTCGATCATGTCGACGGTGTTCTGCAGTCCATAGACCGCGACGAACGAGCCGAAGCGCGGGCCCTTCTCCTGGCCGAGCAGCACCTGGTAGAGCATGTTGAACCAGTCGAGCGAGACGCCCGGCTTGCCGTCCTTGGCCTTTTTCTTCTGATCGAGGAACGGCTCGCGCCGCCCGACCTCGTAGACGACGTCCTGGATTTCCTCCGCCGAGGCTTCCGCCGACAAATTTGACAGCGCGTCGCGCAAATCGATCAGCGCGGCGCGTTCCACGTCGGTGGGTTCGCGGAATTTCTTCGCCGGCTGCACGAAGTCGCGGAAATAGTGGATGGCGTATTCGACCTGCGCGTTGAACTTCGGATGCGTCTGCGGCGTGACGCCCGGCCGGTAGCGGCCGATGAAACCCCACAGCGTCTCGGCATTCTCCGCGTTCGAGGACGACACCAGCGTGAGCAGCATGGTGAAGGTGACCGGCATATCGACCTTCGGCGGATTGCCGGAATGGATGTGCCAGACCGGATTGGAAAGCCTCTGCCGGGTATCCTGGCGCTGATAGCCGTCGAGGAATTGCTGGTACTCGTCGACGGTGCGCGGGATCACGTCGAAGTAGAGCCGCTTGGCCGCCTTCGGCTCGCGATACATGAAACACGACAGGCTTTCCGGGCTGGCGTAGCGCAGCCATTCGTCGATGGTGAGGCCGTTGCCCTTGGACTTGGAAATCTTCTGTCCGTTCTCGTCGAGGAACAGCTCGTAGTTGAAGCCCTCCGGCGGCGTGCCGCCGAGCGCACGGCAGATCTCGCCCGACAGCTTCACCGAATCGATCAGGTCCTTGCCGGCCATCTCGTAATCGACGCCGAGCGCCACCCAGCGCATCGCCCAGTCCGGCTTCCATTGCAGCTTACAGCGTCCGCCGGTGACCGGAACCGTGAAGCGCTCCTGTGTCTCCGTCTCTTCGTAGGTGATCGTGCCGCGCTGGGCGTCGTGCGCCAGCACCGGCACCTGCAAGACAACGCCGGTTTTCGGATCGATCGGCAGGAACGGTGAATAGGTCTGCGCGCGCTCCTCGCGCAACGACGGCAGCATGATCGCCATCACCTTGTCGAAGCGTTCCAGCACCTTGAGCAGCGCGCTGTCGAAGCGGCCGGACGTGTAGCACTGCGTCGACGACAGGAATTCGTACTCGAAGCCGAAATGATCGAGGAACGCGCGCAGGCGCGCGTTGTTGTGCTCGCCGAAACTCGGGTGGGTGCCGAACGGATCGGGCACCTTGGTCAGCGGCTTGCCGAGATGCTGCTCAAGCAGTTCCTTGTTCGGCACGTTGTCCGGCACCTTGCGCAAGCCGTCCATGTCGTCGGAGAAGGCGATCAGCCGCGTCTTGATCTTGTCGTCGGTGAGCACGCGGAAGGCATGGCGGACCATGGTGGTGCGCGCGACCTCGCCGAAGGTGCCGATATGCGGCAGCCCGGACGGGCCATAGCCGGTCTCGAAGATCACCTCATCCTTCGGGTTTTTCGTCAGCCGATGGACGATCTTGCGCGCCTCCTCGAATGGCCAGGCATTCGAGCGTTCGGCGACTTCGCGCAAGCTTTCGGCGGTTTCGGTTACGGACATCATGATCTCCGGGCGCGGACAGTAGGAATCCCGCGCGTCAACGTCAATTATGGGACTCAAAACGGGCTGATCGGGAAATAGCGCAGCCACAGGTCGGTGAAGCGGCCTTTCTCCCACAGCCGGAACAGCGCCCAGTTGAACGCCTGCCGCAGCACGTCATTACCGCGCTTGACCGCGATGCCGACGCCCTCGCCGAAGTAGCGGCTCTCCATGTACGGCCCGCCGCGGAATTCGCAGCAGCCGTCGGAATCGGTGCCGTTGAGCCAGAACGCGAGCGAGATGCCGTCGCCGAACAGGAGATCGACGTCGCCTTTCTTCAGCGCAAAGCGGGCGGCGTCCTCATTCGGATAAGGATGCAGCTCGGCTTCGGTGAACAAGGTCTTCAGATAGGCTTCGTGCGCGGTACCGGCGACCACCGCGATTTTCTTGCCTTCCAGCGCTTCGGGGCGCACGTCGTCGCTGTTGAAATCACGGCGCGCCACGAAACGCGCCGGCGTGCGGTAATAGGGATCGCTGAAATCGACCTGCCGGCGCATCTCCGGCGTCTCGGCGATGGAGGCGATCACCGCGTCGCCGTTGTTGCTGTTCAAGGAGCTGATCAGGGTGTCGAACCGCCGCATCTGCACCGTGCAGGCGACTTTGATCTCCTCGCAGATCATTCGCGCCAGATCGACATTGAAGCCGGCGGGCGTGCCGTCCGGTCCGGCATAGTTGAACGGCGGATAATCGGTTTCGGTGAGGAAACGGATGATGCTGATGCGCGACAGGTCCGGCCGTTCCGGCCGCCGGCGCGGGTCCCAAAATCCGGGTACCGCCATCGGATTGTCGATGGTGTTCGGGCCCGCGGCCGGCGGCGGAGTGATCGGCTGCGCTGCTGCCAGCGCGAACGTCGCCGCGGTCAGCATGGCGGCGAGCAGGGATTTAACGCCGCCGCGCCAGCATTGACCGCAAAATCGATACATTCGCCGCCTCGAAACAGGATTCGCGGCGAACATAGCATCGCAATTGCGGCGGGCCAGCCTTAATCGAGAGCGCGCGGGCGGCCTCAGGCGGCGGTCAGGTGCTTCTCGATCTCGTGGATCGGCAGCTTGACAAGATCCTTGTGCACCTCGGCGCGCACCGCGGCGCGCAGCGCGTGCGAATAGGCCGAACGGATCATGCCGAGCGCGCGCGGCGATGCGGCCAGGATGATCGACTTCGTCTTGCCGGCGGCGACCGCGGCATCGAGCTTTTGCGCAAGATGGGTCAGGAAAGCCTGTTCGGCCTGATTATGCCAATCGGTCTGCTCAACGGTCCCGTGGCTGCGACCGGCCGGACTGAAGGCCCGGCCCGGGCTTATCGGCGCCCAGCAAATGCGTCGGCAGGTCCTTTTGCTCAAAGACCTCCCGCATCTTGAGATTGGGAAACTTGGCGTCGCCGGTGTTCTGCAGCACCAGCGCCTTGGCGCCGTCGCAGACCACAACCCATTCGTCATGGTGGATCACTAATTCGGACATGGGGACCTCCTGAACAGAATATCAAGGCTAGAATAACCGCGAATACCGCGCGTTGTTCTGGATCAAACGCCGGAGCCCCTATTTCGTTGCGAAAGGCCGCGTCAATTGGTCCCGTCGAGCAGCCGGCGGGCGATGACCTGGGCCTGGATCTCGGCGGCGCCCTCGAAAATATTCAGGATGCGGGCATCGCACAGGATGCGCGAAATCGGGAATTCCAGCGCGAAGCCGTTGCCGCCATGGATCTGCACCGCATTGTCGGCATTGGCCCAGGCGATGCGCGCGGCCAACAGCTTGGCCATGCCGGCTTCCAGATCGCAGCGGCGGCCGGAATCCTTTTCGCGCGCGGCGAAATAAGTGAGCTGGCGCGCGGTCATGATTTCCGCCGCCATCATGGCGAGCTTGTCGGCGACGCGCGGGAAGCTGACGATCGGAACGCCGAACTGCACGCGGGCTTGCGCATAGTCGAGCGCCTGCTCCATCGCCGCCTGCGCCACGCCGATCGCGCTCGCCGCGGTCTGAATGCGCGCCGATTCGAAGGTCTGCATGAGCTGCTTGAAGCCCAGCCCCTCGACGCCGCCGAGCAGGTTTTCCGCTTTCACTTCGAAGCCGTCGAAGGCGATCTCGTATTCCTTCATGCCGCGATAGCCGAGCACCTCGATCTCGGTGCCGCTCATGCCCGGGGCGGGGAACGGATTGCTGTCGTCGCCGCGCGGTTTCTCGGCCAGCAGCATGGACAGGCCGCGATGGCCAGTTTCCTTCGGGTTGGTGCGCACCAAAAGCGTCATCAGATCGGCGCGCACCGGATGGGTGATCCAGGTCTTGTTGCCGTAGACCTTGAAGACGTCGCCCTCGCGCACCGCGCGGGTCTTGATCGAGGCCAGATCCGAGCCGGTGTTCGGCTCGGTGAACACGGCGGTCGGCAGCACTTCGCCGGAGGCGATCTTCGGCAGCCATTTTTCCTTCTGCTCGGTGGTGCCGCTGCCGAGGATCAATTCGGCGGCGATCTCCGAGCGCGTGCCGAGCGAGCCGACGCCGATATAGCCGCGCGACAGTTCCTCGGACACCACGCACATGGACTCCTTGCCGAGCCCCATGCCGCCGAAGGTCTCAGGGATCGTGAGGCCGAACACGCCGAGCTCCGACATCTGCCCGATGATCTCGAGCGGAATGTAGCTGTTGGTGCGGTGCCAGGTTTGCGCGTGGCCGATCACCTCGCTGTCGGCGAATTTGCGCATTTCCTCGCGGATCGATTCCAGCGTGTCGTCGAGCCCGCAGGCGCCGACCGTGGCATTGTGGCTGGCGCGCATCAGTTCGATCAGGCGGGCGCGCCGCTCCGCGGTGTTGCCGCTGGCGATCAAGCTTTCGACGTCTGCGTTGATGCGGGCCGCAACCTGCGCTGCTGAAAGCCCGAGGTCGCTCGGCCGCACCAGCTCGCCCTGGCTCATCGGAATCCCGCCGACGATCTGGGCGAGATATTCGCCGAGCGCGATGCGCACGAGGTGTTCCTCGATTTCGCCGAACGTGCCGGCCTCGACCATTCGTTCGGTATAGGCGGCGAGCTGGCGCACGGCCTCCACATAGGTGGCGAGCCAGGCCAGCCCATGGGTGGCGCGCTGCTCGCGATCGAACAGACGGCCGTCCGGCTTGCCGGCCACCACCACCCGTTCGCGCACTCTGGCCACGGCGTCGCCAAGCAAGGCATCGAGCGCGGCGGTCGCCTCGCGGCTGAGTTCGACCAGATCGAGTTCGGCGGTGGGGCGGGAGGCGGCGACGGGCATGAAATCCTCGGGGCAGGCGATGTCTGTGGTGCCGGCTGTGCCGAAGACACTACGCGTGCAGTGCACAAAAGCAAAGTAGGCACGGAATTAGCGGGTTTTCCAGCCCTTTAGGCAGCCTCGGACTCCCCAAATTGCTACAAAATTAACCATTTCACGCTTTGATCACGGGAATACCTCAGCACGGTGCCCCCTGCCATTGGCGAGCCTGAACCGGCCCATGCGCCTCGCAAATTTATCAATTCCGTTCAACCGGCTGACCGAGCTGCTGACCTCGATTTCGGTGCGCGCCCGGATCATCGTGCTGGCGCTGATCCCGGTTGTCGGCGTTCCTCGCCAACGGGCTCACTTATATTTCCGGCGAAGGCGACGTCGGCACCGCCTTCGAGACCGTCAAGCATTCCGCCGCGCTCGCCGACGCCAGCCGCGACTTCAAAAGCGCGATCGCGGCGATGCGAATCATCGTCAAGGACTTCAACGCCAACCCCAGCAAAAATCTGGTGGTGAGCTTCGAGCACGCGCATGCGCGCGCGGTGCATAGCCTCGACACCATCGCGGCCTCGATCGATCGCCAGCCATGCCGAAAACATCGTGAGCTTGCGCAAGGACGTCATGGCGTTGCGCGAAACCTTCACCGAACTGGTGCGGGAACAGAAGATCCTCGGCTTCGACGAAAACTCGGGGCTGCGCGGCGATCTTCGCGAAGCCGGCAACGCGGTCGAGCGCATCATCAACGAGAACATGACATGGGTGGCCGAGGCGGACGCCAGAAAATTGATGATGACGCTGCTGCTCATGCGCGAATTTGAAGCCGAATACCGGCTCAATCAAAGCGATCTGACCAAGCAACAATTTTTCGCCACCTACAAGAAATTCACCGACACGCTTCGAGCTGATCGACGGCACGCCGGAAATGAAGAACTCGCTCGAGCATGAGGTGAAAACCTATGCCGATACGTTCGCGAAATGGATCAACGGCTACGACCGCGTGCAGCCGCTACGCGCGGTGATCGACATCGACAGCCAGAACATGCTGCCGCGCGCGGACGAAATCATCGAGCGGGCGCGCGAAAAGACGGACGAGGCAACATCGGGCCTGATCGCATCGCAAGCCCATACGCGCACCGGAATTATCGTTGTCGGAATCGCCATGATGGCGTTCGGCCTTGGTTTCAGTTGGCTGATCGGACGCAGCATCACGCGCCCGCTCAATGGCCTGTCCGGCGTGATGAAGCAACTCGCCGACGGCGATACCAGCGCCCGTATACCCGCCACCGACGCGCGCGATGAGATCGGCGAGATGGCGCGCGCGGTGATCGTCTTCCGCGACACCATGATCGAGCGCGAAAAGCTCGCCGCCATCCAAGCGAACGCAACCAAGGCGCAGGCGCAGCGCAACAGCGAGATTGGCCTCACCATCGCGCAATTCAAGCATTCCGTCGAAAGCGCGCTGAGCAAGCTGCGCGCGGCGTCGATGAAGCTCGAAATGAGCTCGACCGACCTCAACAAGTCCGCCGATACCATGTCGGCCGAGGCGCGCACCGCCGAACAACGCGTCGCCGCCGCATCCGACAACGTGACCACGGCCGCCGGCTCGGTCGAGGAATTGGCCGCCTCGATCGGCGAGATCGCCTCGCAGGCCGCGAAATCCACCGACGTGGCAGGGCGCGCGGTGTCGGAAGCCCAGCGCACCGTCACCACCATGTCGGAACTCGGCTGCGCCGCCACCCGCATCGGCGAGGTCGTGGGCCTGATCCAGGCGATCGCCGGGCAGACCAACCTGCTCGCGCTCAACGCCACCATCGAGGCGGCCCGCGCCGGCGAATCCGGCAGGGGCTTTGCGGTCGTCGCCTCGGAAGTGAAGTCGCTGGCCGGACAGACCGCGAGAGCGACCGAGGAGATCGCCGAGCAGATCGGCTCGATCCAATCGGCCGCCGCCGATGCGGCGCGCGCGATCGAGCAGGTCAACGCCATCATCCAGGAAATGTCGGCGATCGCCACCATGGTGGCGGCCACCGTCGATCAGCAGAACTCCGCGGTCGCCTCGATCGCGGAAGGCGTCAGCCGCGCCTCCGGCGAGGCGCGCAGCGGCGCCGAGGCGATGAGCAAGGTCGCCGGCGTCACCACCGATGCCCGTTCGACCGCCTCCGACGTCAAGGATCTCGCCGATGCGGTCGCGGTCGAGGCGGAAAACCTCGAAGCGGAAGTGCGGCAATTCCTCACCAACGTGCAGGCGGCGTAACGTCCGTCTCCCCGCACGCGGGCAGAGGCGGCCGACACCCCTTGCAATGCGCGCCGCGATAGCCGATCTCAAAGAGCGACCGATATTGTGCGGGGCTTGGCGTTTTGCGCATTCTCAAACTGTCGTTGCGGATCGTGGCCGACGCGTTCCGGCATTTTCTCGCCGACGACGGCTGGGCGATCGCGAGCCATATCGCGCTGTCCACGCTGATGGCGCTGTTCCCGTTCCTGATCGTGGTCACCGCACTGGCCGGCTTTTTTTTCGGCTCGAAAGAACTCGCCGACGAGGCCGCGCGCATCCTGCTGGAAGCTTGGCCCAAGGAAGTCGCCGGCCCGATCGCGCTAGACATCACCGGCGTACTGACCGATACCCGCGGCGACGTGCTCACATTCGGCATTCTGTTCGCGCTCTATTTCGCTTCCAGCGGCGTCGAAAGCCTGCGCGTCGGACTCAACCGCGCCTACGACGCGGTTGAGCGGCGGCCGTGGTGGTTGTTGCGGCTGGAGTTGATCGGCTACGTGCTGGTGGGCGCCGTCGCGATCCTGGCGTTCTCGTTCCTGGTGGTGCTGGCGCCGCTGATTTGGGGGAAGCTGCTGCACTATGTGCCGACGCTGGAGCCGTTCAGCGGCCTCATCATCGCGCTACGCGGTGGCGGCGCTCGTGCTGGTGATCGCGCTGATGATCGTGCACCTATGGCTGCCGGCCGGACGGCGCGCCTTCGGCCAGATTGCGCCCGGCATTGTCGCCACGATCCTGCTCTGGCTGATCAGCGGCGAGGTCTTCGGCCGCTACCTCGCCAATTACGCCTTCGCCTATGTGTCGATGTACGCGGGACTGGCATCCGCGATGATCGCGCTGGTGTTTCTCTATGTCTGCGCGTCGATCTTCATCTTCGGCGGCGAGTTGAATTCGGTGATCGGCACGGCACGCAAGAAGCACGACCGAACCTGATCGTCCGCTCGAGCGCTAGCCGCCCGCCGCTTCCTGCACGTCCTCGAAGTTTTTCAGGCCCGGGCGCGGCGCGTTGACCAGGACCGCCATGTTGCCGGGCGGGTGCTGGTTCTTCCACATCTTCATGTGCGCGAGCGGGATCTTGTCCCATGCGAACACCTCGCTCATGCAGGGATCGATGCGCTGCTCAAGCACGAAGCGGTTGGCCTGCGAGGCCTGCTTGAGGTGCGCGAAGTGCGAGCCCTGGATGCGCTTCTGCCGCATCCAGACGTAGCGCGCGTCGAAGGTGAGATTGTAGCCGGTGGTGCCGGCGCAGAACACGACCATACCGCCGCGTTTCACTACCAGGCAGGAAACCGGGAAGGTCTGCTCGCCCGGATGTTCGAATACGATATCGACGTCGCGCTTGCCGGTGATATCCCAGATCGCCTTGCCGAAGCGGCGCGCTTCCTTGGTCCAATCATTGTATTCCGGCGTATTGACCGTCGGCATCTGGCCCCAGCATTTGAAATCCTTGCGGTTGATCACGCCCTTGGCGCCGAGGTTGAACACGTATTCCGCCTTCGACGCGTCGGAGACGACGGCGATGGCGTTGGCGCCCGAGGCCGCCACCAATTGCAAGCCGAATACGCCGAGCCCGCCGGACGCGCCCCACACCAGCACATTGTCGCCCGGCTTGAGCGTGTGCGGCGAATGGCCGAACAGCATGCGGTAGGCGGTGGCAAGCGTGAGCGTGTAGCAGGCCGACTTTTCCCAGGAGAGATGGTTCGGCTTGTGCATCAATTGCCGCGACTGAACACGGCAGAACTGCGCGAACGAGCCGTCCGGCGTCTCGTAACCCCAGATGCGCTGCGAGGGCGACAACAGCGGATCGCCGCCATTGCAGTCCTCGTCGTCGCCGTCGTCCTGATTGCAATGGACGATGACCTCGTCGCCGACCTTCCAGCGATGCACTTTGTTGCCGACCGCCCAGACCACGCCGGAGGCGTCGGAGCCGGCGATGTGAAACGGATGCTTGTGCACGTCGAGGGTGGAGACGGGCTGGCCAAGGCCGGCCCAGATGCCGTTGTAATTGACCCCGCCGGCCATCACCAGCAGCAGCACCTCGTCCTCACCGATCGTCCAGGTCGGCACCACTTCGAGCTGGAACGATTGATCGGGCGGACCATGGCGCTCCTTGCGGATCGCCCAGGCGTGCATCTTCTCGGGCACATGCCCGAGCGGCGGAATTTCGCCGATGTCATAGAGGTCCTTGAGCGGAGCAACGCTCTTCACCTGTGCAACGGCCGACATCGACATTCTCCCTGCGCTGTAAACAGTTTGGCGCAATTTATGTTGCAACGCAATATTTCGTTTGGAGCCACGTGAAGCCGCGTCGCCGGTATTCCCTTAAAGGTTCGGCAAGACAGCCGCCGGTAAATTGGTGCCATCCACCTGGGATTGGCGATGGCGATCTACGAGTTTCCTCAGACGCGAACCCGCGGCGACCCACTGGCGCGACCGATAGAGTTGATCTGCTTTGCTCTGATTGTTGGGCAATTGGTCTATTTAATTACCTCGTATCTCCAAGGTTCTTGGATCGTCACGCCCGACGGCAGCGGCGTGCCCAATGATTTCGTTGATGTCTGGGCCGCCGGACGATTGGTTTTGCAGGGGAATCCGGCCGCGGTCTACGACTGGCCGACCCACAAGGCGATGGAAGTGGTCGCGCTCGGTCATCCGTTCGACGGCTATTTCGGCTGGCATTATCCGCCAACGTACCTGCCGGTCGCCGCCTTGCTGGCGAAGATATCCTATGTTCCGGCGCAGATCATCTTCTTATTCTTCCTCCACATTCTGCGCTTCCATGTTCTGCCTGCGCGGAATCATCGCGAGCGCGCCGGATTTTTCCTCGCAGCGGCGTTTCCGGCGGTGCTCGCCAACGTCATCGCTGGGCAAGATGGGTTCCTCAGTGCGGCGCTCATCGGCGGCGCGTTGGTCATGCTCGTAGAACGCCCGATCCTCGCCGGCGTACTGCTCGGACTACTGACGTACAAGCCGCATCTCGGATTGCTGTTCCCGATCGTGCTGGCGGCGAGCGGGCACTGGCGCGCGTTCGTCGCAGCCGGCATCGTGGCCGTGCTGATGGCGCTGGCATCATGGGCCGCGTTCGGCACGGAAACTTGGCAGGCGTTTTTCGCGAACATCGGCCACACCTCGCAAGCATTCCTGACCGAAGGCTGGGCCGACTTTGCCAAATTGCAGACCGCGTTCGGCCTGGCGCGCACGCTCGGCGGCTCCGAGTCCTTGGCGTGGACCGTGCAGGCCGCGCTCGCGCTTAGCGTCGCCGCCGCCGTCTCCGCGTTATGGCGCAGCCGCGCCGATTACGAACTCAAGGCGGCGGCGCTCGGCGCTGGCGCGCTGCTGGCGACGCCTTAACTTTACACCTACGACCTCGTGGTGCTGGCGGTGCCGCTCGCCTTCTCGTGGCGGCTCGGACGCGCGCGCGGATTCCTGCCGCGCGAACTCACCGGCATCGCGCTGGCCTGCCTGCTGGTGCTGAGCTTCCCGTTCGTGAAAGCGCCGGTCGGCTTCGCCGCGGTGCTGGTGGTGCCGGCACTGATCGCGCGGCGCGCGTGGCCATCGATCCGCCGCACTGCACAAGCAGTCTCCTAAGCGACACAGAAACGGGCTACCCCCCATCGACGATGCCGCGGCTATCATGTTGAATAAGCTGGGGCCGCGGCCCGCTGCCGGCACCAAGGCCGCGCGCGAAGATCCGCGATATCGCACCCGGGGGAGAACGATGTCATGATGGCAACGAATAGTATTATCGTCATTCTAGTCATCGGTCTGATCGCCGGCTGGCTCGCTGGCAAGATCATGGGCGGCGGCTTCGGCCTGATCGGCGACATCATCATCGGCATCATCGGCGCCTTCATCGGCGGCTGGCTTTGGGCCACGCTGCACTTGCCGATTCTTGGACCGTGGTGGCTAACCGCGATTGTCAGCGCGGTCGTGGGCGCCTGCATCCTGCTGTTCATCCTGCGGCTGATCAAACGCTAGGGGCTGGATCGCGCGCTGGTACGCGCGGGCGAACGGCGAGGCTCGCCCTTCGCCCGAACGAATGGTCATTCCGGCGAGGACTTCGGCCTTTCCAACTCTCACCGCGGAAACGGCACGGTTAACGCATCAGCGGACAGCGAACATCGCATACAGCGGATTGCGCTGTTGCCGGCCACCAATTTACTTAACCGCGATGTGGTTGGCGCGGACGACGTCGCCCCAGCGCTTGATCTCGCTCTTGAGCAACGCAGCCGCGGCCTCGGGCGTTTCTTGGTCGGCTCGGGTATTCGTCCATGCCGCCGTCCGCGTAAGTCTTGCGCACCTTCGGATCAGCGAGCGCAACGCGCAGCGCGGCGTTGAGTTTATCGATGATCGGCCGCGGTGTACCGGCCGGCGCCAGCAGCATGTGCCAGAAATCGATATCGAGGCTCTTGTAGCCGAGCTCGGCCATCGTCTTGAGCTGAGGCAGGCCGGCGAACCGCTTGGTGCCGATGACGGCATAGGCTTTGAGCTTGCCGGATTTGACCAGCGGCTGGGCGACCACGGCCGAGATCGGGCCCAGGTCCACTTGCCCGGCCAATAGATCGACGAGCGCCGGACCCGCGCCGCGATAAGGCACCTGGGTGACCTTCACACCGAGCTGCTGGAAGACCAGCACCTCGCCCAAATGACCGAACGAGCCGACGCCGGGATGCCCGATCTTGGTCGTCCGGCCGGGCTCTTTCATCCAACGCAAGAGCTCGTCGAAATTGTTTGCCGGCAGGGTCGGACGCCCCGCTATCGTATTGATCGTGGTATTGACGAGCCCGATCGCGACGAAGTCCTTCTCCGCGTCGAACGTGTGATCTGGATAAAGCGCCATACCAGCCGCCAGCGCGTCCTGATGCAGCAGGATGGTGTAGCCGTCGGGGTCGGCATGGGCAGCCTTGTCGGCGGCGATCATACCGCCGGCTCCGCCGATATTTTGGATCACGATCGTCTGGCCTAGCGCTTTCTGCATGGCGTCCTGGATGATACGTGCCGTCGCGTCATCGGCGCCGCCGGGCGGGAACGCCACGATCATAGTGACAGGACGATCTGGGTAGGTTTCGGCCGAGGCTGCGCCGGTCGCCAAAGTGCAGGCAGCAAGAAGCGCCGCCGCGAATGTGCGGCCAATAATCATTTTGTCCTCCCCTGCGGCGCCTATTGTTCTTGTTCTGAAGCGCCCTTATCGCCCCTGCCAGAAAGGTAGCAACATTTGGAACCGCCAGTAAACTAGGCACAAAAGGCAGGCATTCGTTCCCGAGCGGAGCGTCCGCTTCGGGTTAAAAGCGGGCACTAGGCGCCGCATCCGCGTCGCCATTTGGCTGTTCCTTTATGAGTCCACGCCCTATTGGCCGGCGCCAAGCTGCTGCGCCGGCATGTCGGCTTTTATGCTGAGTTCCAAGCCGACGATGTCACCGTCGCATTTGCCCGGCGATGGATTTTGCTATGATTCAGCCAGAGCGTTCGCAATATTGTGTCATTGCGGTCAAGGGGGGCGCTCCACGATGGAGGCTCAATTGTTTCGAGCACGCCGGTTTACTGCCGCTGTCACGGCGCTGTCGCTGATGACGGCTGCAATTTTCGTCGTCCTTGTCTCGGCAGTGGGCGCACGGGCGGAAACCTGTGAAGACGCGGTCGGGCTCGCCGTCCTGCCCTCGCCGCTCGCGCCGTGGACGGGCGCGCCTTTGCGCATCATCTTCGCCACAGAGAAGCCGCTCGACGGCGAGCTTTCGCTGATCGCGCCCGATGGAAGCGTTGCCGCAAAATCGCGCAACCTGCAGGGCGGGCCGCCGTATGTCTGGCTCGCCGAAGTCGCGTCGCCGGCCGCGGGGACCTGGCGCGCGACGCTGACGCGCGACAACGCTCCCGCCGAGTGCGGCAAGATCACGCGCGAGATCGCCGTGCGCGACGCCAAGCCGACACCACCGGGCGCAACGCCGGGGACCCTTTGGCCTTTGCGCAATTCATGGAATCGCGCGACGGAAAACCTGTTTTCTGCGTGGATCGAAAAGCTGTTCGACGCGCCGCTCGACAAGGAGCCGTCGTGGCCGGCGCTGTATGACGTGGTGCGCGATAAATCGCGCAACGTCCTGTTCAACTCATTGGGTCTCGGCGAAGACGAAGTGCCGATGGCGCTTAAGCCCGACTGCACCGACATGGTGTACTACCTGCGCGCCTATTTCGCGTTCAAGATGGGCCTGCCGTTCGGCTATTCGAGGTGCACGCGCGGGGGCGGCGGCACGCCGCCGAAGTGCACCCAGTGGTTCAGCATTGTGAATTCGGCGACGGCGAAGCAATCGGATCTCGCGACGTCGTTTGCCCGTTATCTGCCGGTCGTCGGCGACGCCGTTCAATCCGGAGCCGTGCGCACGCTGGCGAGCGACGACAACAATGATTTCTATACCGTGCCGCTGACGCAGGAGACGTTGCGCCCGGGAGCCATCTACGCCGATCCATACGGGCACGTTCTGATGCTGGTGCGGCGCGTGCCGCAGGCCGACGGCGCGGCGGGCGTCTTTCTCGCCGTCGACGCGGAGCCCGACGGGTCAGTCACGCGCAAGCGCTTTTGGCGCGGCAATTTCTTGTTCGTCCACGATCCCACGCTCGGCAGCCCCGGGTTCAAGCGCTTCCGGCCGATCGTGCGCACCGAGAAGGGCGATATGCGGCGGTTGACCAACGCCGAAATCGCCAAGAATCCGCAGTACGGCGATTTTTCGCTCGAACAGTCGAAGCTCGGGCTCGAAGACTTTTACGATCGCATGGATGAGGTGATGTCGCCGGCGCCGCTCGATCCGTTGCGGGCGATGAAGGAGGCGATCACGGCGCTCGAAGAGCAACTCAAGACGCGCGTCACGGCGGTCGAAAACGGCCGCAAGTTCCAGAATAGCGGCCGCGGCGAGGCGACCATGCCGGACGGCCCGGCGATCTTCGAGACGAGCGGCCCGTGGGAAGATTTCTCCACGCCGGCGCGCGATTTTCGTCTGTTGATCGCGATCGACGTGGTGCGTGGCTATCCGGATCGCGTGGCGCGGCGGCCCGAGCGCTACGCGATGCCGAAGGACAAGAGCGCCGCCGACGTCAAGGCCGAATTGCAGAGCGTGCTCGCGTCGGAACTTTCCACGCGTAAGATTTCATATACCCGCAGCGACGGCTCCGCGTGGACGCTTTCGCTCAAAGACGTCATCGACCGCGCGGTGGATCTCGAGATGGCGTACAATCCGAACGACTGCGTCGAACTGCGGTGGGCCGCGCCGGACAAGAGCGACGAGGCGTCAACGTGCAAGCGGCATGCGCCGGCGGCGCAGCGCGCCAAGATGACGAAGTACCGCACGTGGTTCCGCGAGCGTCACTGGCCGGCGCACGCTTGAGCCGCCGGTGCGTTGTGACGAAGGCTGGCTTTGTCATCGGACTCGCGCTGCTCGCGGGCGCTACGCCTCTTCTTGCGCAGGATGATCGGGTTCATTTGGCGCTCGACAGACTGGTCGTTGCCTACCCGAATGCGCTTGCCGGGCATGATGCCAAAGTGCTGCATTGGCGCGATGGAACGGTGATGCCGGTATCCGACAGCACCGATAGCAACTCGTTCCCGGAATTCCTGCGGCGCGCTTCCATCATCGATCAGCTTCGCATCCCGTATCCGCGCGGCCCGCTCGCACAGCCCCCGGCCATCGATGCCGATCCAGGCCGGTTCCGCAATGCCGCCTTCTTCACGAAAATGTACGGCGATTGCCAAAAGGGCGAGGTGTCGCCGCACCTCGTTTCCATCGCCTGGCTGCCCAAGACTTGGGACAAATCAATCCGCGTCACGTCGGTGAACCATGTCGACGAGCATTTGCGCGCCGTGTCGGCGGAGATCGATGCGCTGCCCGAAAAAATCAAACGCGCCGCCTACCCGATCGCCGGCACCTACAATTGCCGGGCCGTGGCGGACACCGGCCAGCCGAGCCCGCACGGCTACGGCATTGCGATCGATCTCAATACCGCCTTCTCGGATTATTGGTACTGGCGACCGCACGGCGGCCGCATCCTCTATCGCAACCGCATGCCGCAAGAGATCGTCACGATCTTCGAAAAACACGGCTTCATCTGGGGTGGCAAGTGGTACCACTTCGATACGATGCACTTCGAATTTCGACCCGAATTCCTTGATACGCAGTGAGCCAGGCCTTAGCGCGGGCGATACGGCAGGCCTAATATTAGGCCCGCGGTTTTTGGCGATCAGGCCGCACGGACAGTGTCGAGGAAATTCTTCACTTCGGCTTCAAGCTTATGGCTCTCGCCCGAGAGCGATTGCGCCGCCAGCAGCACCTGGGCCGACGCGGTGCCGGTTTCATCGGCGCCGTGGTTGACGTCGGCGATATTGGTCGCGACCTGCACGGCGCCTTCCGCCGCCTGCGCGACGTTCCTGGCGATCTCCTGGGTTGTTGAGCCCTGGGCTTCGACCGCCGCGGTGATGGACGAGGCGATCTCGGATATGCGGGTGATAGTCTCGCCGATCTCCTTGATCGCCGCCACCGATTCCTTGGTGGCGTCCTGCATGCCGGCGATCTGCTTTTTGATCTCTTCGGTCGCCTTGGCCGTCTGAGTCGCCAGCATTTTGACCTCAGCGGCGACGACGGCGAAGCCCTTGCCGGCCTCGCCGGCGCGTGCCGCCTCGATGGTCGCGTTGAGTGCCAGCAGATTGGTCTGGGCGGCGATTGTGGTGATCAGCTTGACCACGTCGCCGATGCGGCTGGCCGCCCGCGCCAGGTCGTTGATGCGGCCGTCGGTCTTCTCCGCCTGCTTCACCGCTTCGGCGGCGATGGTGGTCGAGACCTGGACCTGCCGGCGAATCTCGTCGATCGAGGAGCCCATCTCACCCGTCGCTGAGGCGACCGACTGCACGTTATGGGACGCCTGTTCGGAGGCGGTGGCAACCACGGCGGAAAGCTGCTGCGTCGCCTTGGCGTTCTTGGTCAAAGTAGAAGCGGCCGTTTCCAGGTTGGTCGCGGCCGCCGACACGGTGCCGACGATATTGCCGATCGCGCTTTCGAATTCGTCGGCAAGCCCGCGCACCACCTCCTTGCGCTCGGCCATGGCGCGGTCGGCTGCCAGCTTCTGCTCCGCTTCGAGTTTTTCCAGGCGCACGAGGTTGTCGCGGAAGGTGCGCGCCGCGCGCGCGGCGTCGCCGACTTCGTCGCCACGCTCGGTGTAGGGAATGCCGACTTCGCGCTGGC
This sequence comes from uncultured Alphaproteobacteria bacterium, assembly GCA_963739075.1. Classification (GTDB taxonomy): domain Bacteria; phylum Pseudomonadota; class Alphaproteobacteria; order Rhizobiales; family Xanthobacteraceae; genus Pseudolabrys. Next base: position 198,234 of record CAVTZC010000008.1, read on the forward strand.
CATTGGCCAATTGCAGCAGGACGCCCGCGATGGTGTGAATCGGCCGGCCGATCGATAGAATGCCGAAGGCGGCCGCACCCATGAGGATGACGACCACGAAAAATCCGAAGCCGACGCTGATCTGTCCCGCTTCGGTCGTGCGCGCCGCCGCTTCGGCCATGCGCTGCGCCGCAAGCTCGCCGGCGGTCGAGGTGGCTTTCTCGATCAGCGCATCGATCTCGGCCCCGATCTTGCTGGCCTGCGCCAGGGGCTTGGTGATCTCGGCATAGTCCTTCTTCGCCGCCGTCATTTCCGCGGCGGCGGCGGCGTAGTCCTTGGCCAAGGCGATGATCTGTTCCAGGCGCGCCTGGTTCTGCGCATCGGCGCAAACATTGAACGCCGCCTGCAAGAAGCCGACGGCATTGTTCTTGTCGTCCTGCAAGACGGCGAGCGCCTCGTCCGCTTCGCGCTCGGAGATCGCCAGGCGGATTTCACGCGTGCCGATCTGCATCCGCTGCAAGGCGACGCTGGCGTGCAGCAAATCGGTCGCCGCCGCCTGGTCGCTGCGGCCGCGCTCCGCCTGGCGGGCGACCGACGAATTGCCGAGCTGCTGGTTGAGGATCATGCCGGCGACCAGCACGACGCCGACGCCGACCGAAATCGCAAGTTTGGTACCGATGCGGAAATTCAGCCGGGGCAACGCGGATAAGGCGCCAAACTTGACCATCAAAGCATCCATCGTTGCCAGGACGCGCGCATCCCAACCCGCACAGGGCCCTGCCATGGGGCATTGGGCGGTCATTAGGTAAGGCGGTTCGGGTATGGATTTCGTTAACTTTAATCGGCTGCCAGCTGGCCGGCCGTGTGCCAGGGCGGGAAAAAGCCCGCTGAACCTTCATGTTGCATTGCAGCAAGGGCTGGGCCACACTGTCGTTCGCAGGCAAAGCGATGCGCGACAAATCTCAACGCGACAAGCCGTGGATTTTCCGGACCTACGCTGGTCATTCGACCGCCGCGGCCTCCAATGAGCTTTATCGCAAGAACCTGGCCAAGGGGCAGACCGGCCTCTCGGTTGCCTTCGATTTGCCGACCCAGACCGGCTACGATTCGGACCACGTGCTGGCCAAGGGCGAGGTCGGCAAGGTCGGCACGCCGATTTGCCATCTCGGCGACATGCGCGCGCTGTTTACCGGCATCCCGCTCGCCAGCATGAACACCTCGATGACAATAAATGCCACCGCGGCGTGGCTGATGGCGCTCTACATCGCGGTGGCCGACGAGACCGGCGCGCCGCGCGCGAGCCTCACCGGCACCATCCAGAACGACATCATCAAGGAATATCTCTCGCGCGGCACTTACGTGTTTCCACCGGCGCCGTCGATGCGGCTGATCAAGGACGTGGCGATCTTCACCACCAGTGAATTGCCGAAGTGGAATCCGATGAACATCTGCTCCTACCATTTGCAGGAGGCGGGAGCGACGCCGGTACAGGAGCTGGCCTTCGCGCTGGCGACCGCGGTCGCGGTGCTCGACACCGTGAAGGCCTCGGGCGAGGTGAGCCAGGAAAAATTCGCCGAGGTGGTCGGGCGCATTTCGTTCTTCGTCAATGCCGGTCTGCGCTTCATCACCGAGATGTGCAAGATGCGCGCCTTCGTCGAATTGTGGGACGAGATCACGCGCGACCGCTATGGCGTGACCGACGCCAAGCAGCGGCTGTTCCGCTACGGCGTGCAGGTGAATTCGCTCGGACTGACCGAGCCGCAGCCGGAGAACAACGTCGCGCGCATCCTGATCGAGATGCTGGCGGTGACGCTGTCGAAGAACGCGCGCGCCCGTGCCGTGCAATTGCCGGCCTGGAACGAGGCGCTCGGCCTGCCGCGGCCGTGGGATCAGCAGTGGTCGCTGCGCATGCAGCAGATTCTCGCCTACGAGACCGACCTGCTCGACTACGGCGACATCTTCGACGGCTCGTCCGAGATTGAGCGCAAGGTGGATGCGCTCAAGGCCGAGACCAAGGAAGAACTCAAGCGCATCGACGAGATGGGCGGCGCGGTGGCCGCGGTCGAGAGCGGCTACATGAAGCAGCAGCTCGTCGAATCCAATACCGCGCGGCTGGAAGCGATCGAGCGCGGCGAACAGATCGTCGTCGGCGTCAACAAATACCTCGAGACCGAACCTTCGCCACTGACCGGCGGCATCGACTCGATCATGACGGTGTCGGAAGACGCCGAGCGTGACCAGCTCGAGCGGCTGAAGGCCTGGCGCGCGGCGCGCGACGACCGCGCCGTGGCCGATGCGCTGGCCGAACTCAAGCGCGCCGCCACCAGCGGCGCCAATATCATGCCGCCGTCGATTGCCTGCGCCAAAGCCGGCGTCACCACCGGCGAATGGGGTTGGACGCTGCGCGAGTCGTTCGGCGAATACCGCGCGCCCACCGGCGTCGGCCGCGCCATGCGCAACGACGTCAGTGGGCTCGACAATATCCGCGCCGACGTGGATCGTGTTTCAAGAAAGCTCGGCCGCCGCCTCACCTTCCTGGTCGGCAAGCCGGGGCTCGACGGCCATTCCAACGGTGCCGAGCAGATCGCCGTGCGCGCGCGCGACGCCGGCATGCAGGTAGTCTACGAGGGCATCCGCCTGACGCCGGAGGAGATCGTCGATGCCGCGCGTAAGGAAAAAGCTCATGTCATCGGGCTGTCGGTGCTATCGGGCAGCCATCTGCCGCTGGTGCAGGACGTGGTCGCGCGCATGAAGGAAGCCGGGATGACGATGCCGCTGGTGGTCGGGGGCATCATCCCGCCGGAAGATGCCGCCGCGCTGGAAAAATATGGCGTCGCCGCCGTCTACACGCCGAAGGATTTCGAATTGAACCGCATCATGTCGGACGTGGTGCGCATCGTCGAGCGGGCGAACGGCGCGAGCAACGTGTGAGGCCTAACCGGGCCCTGCCGGTTCGCTCATGTTTCAGCTTGCTATTCGCTTTCGGCCTTGGCGCGCATGTCCGACGGCTTCATGCTATAGCGGCGGCGGAAAGCCCGGTTGAAGTTGGCCACGTCGCCGAAACCGACCTCGAATGCAATCGCGTTGATGGTCCGATCCGCAAAGCGCGCATCGCGCAACATGTCGTGAGCGGGGGCGAGACGCTGCCGCAAGATAAAATCGGTCAGCGATGTGCCTTCGGCGGCGAACAACCGGCGGACATAGCTCACGGAAATTCCGTGGCCGCTGGTGATCCGGTAGATCGAAAAGCTCTGCTGGCGGAGATTTTCCAGAATGTCGGATTTGATCGCGCTCAGGCGGGCCGCGCGTAGCCCGCTGGCGCCTGGCCTGGCCGGCTTTTCCGCCGGCAGGCGCGCGTATCCTTATGTCGTCGCTCACCGCCCCCTCCACCTGCCGTATTCCGTCGGCTTGGGTGTGTCGCGGGGACAGCGCAAAAGGTTCAAGTTCAGGGAGCGGCGGCAGCGCCGCGTCGAACTTTCACTTTTTTGATAGCGGCGGGGCAAGCGCCGCCAACGCCTGCGCCAGTCTGCCGGGGCTGACCGGCTTCACGAAATAGAAATTCATGCCGACCGAGCGAGCGGCGGCCTCGTTGCCGCTTTCGCTGCGGCCGGAGATGCCGATCACCGGCACTTCGCCTACCTTGCCCGCCAGCGCGCGGATGCGGCGGGTGGCTTCGAAGCCGTCGAGACCGGACAGCACGACGTCCATCAGCACAGCGTCGTAGCCGCCGCGCGCGGCCGCTGCGACCGCCGCTTCGCCGCCCTCGACGAAATCGACGCGGTGACCCAGCTCGGTGAGAATGGTGTTCATCACCACGCGTCCATAAGGATTATCCTCGGCGCACAGGATCGACAGCGCGCGCGTGGTCGCCGGCGCACCGGCGCGCTCGGTTTGCGGGATCGCGTCCACGCGATCGACCGGCACGCTGAAGCGGAACGCGGTTCCGCGGCCCGGCTTGCTGGTCATGACCAGACTACCGCCCATCGCCTCGGCAACGCGCTTGACGAAGACCAGGCCGAGGCCGGCGCCGCCGTAACGGCGCGCCACCGCCTCGCTCACCTGCGCGAACGGGAGAAACAGATTTTTGATGGCACGCGGATCGATCCCGATGCCGGTATCGGCGACGGTGAACACCAGATCGACGCGCTTGCGCCCGGCCGGCTTGACGCTAGCGCTGAACACGACGGTGCCTTCGCCGGTGAATTTGACCGCATTGTCGGCGAGGTTTTCCAGCGCCGCGCGCAGGCGCAGCGCATCGCCGGCCGCCATCGCCGGCAGGTCGTCGGCGATCGCGATCTCGGTCTTGATGCCCTTGTTGCCCGCGCGCGCGGTGAGCGCGGCGCCAACCGCTTCGGCGAGGCGCCGCGGCGAAAACGGTTCGTGCTGCAAGGTGAGGCCGGCGGCGTCGGTCTTGACCGCATCGACGATCAGGGTGGTGAGCGCCGCCAGGTGTTCGGCGCCGCTCTTGATCGCGGTCGCCCATTCGCGCTCGCGCGCGCCGAGGTCGGAGGTCGCCAGCAGCTCGGCCAGCGCGACGATGCCGGTCAGCGGCGTGCGAATGTCGTGCACGACGCCGGCGAGCGCGGCCTCGACCGCGCGCCTCTGCGAGCTTGCGCGACGCGGCGTCCCGCGAGGCCGCTTGCGCGCCCGTGTCCGACTCTTGCGCTTCGCCATCCCCTACCCCGGGCCGACCATGCCACGGAAGCCGCGCTCAATCGAGCCCGACGGCCTTGCGGACGTCGGCCGGCGTGGCGCCTTGCGCGCGCAGCTCGCGCAAGCCGGTGGCGAGCGTCGATTTCGACAGCTTACGGCCCTCGGCATCGAGGATCAGGCGGTGGTGGTGGTAGCGCGGCGCTGGCCAGCCGAGCAGCGCCTGCAACAGGCGGTGGACGGACGTGGCGTGGAACAGGTCGCGCCCGCGCACCACGTCGGTAACGCCCTGCGCGGCGTCGTCGACCGTCACGGCGAGGTGATAGCTGGTGGGGGTGTCCTTGCGGGCGAGGATTACGTCGCCCCAGGCGGCGGGATCGGCTGCGATGGTGCCAGTTTCGCCGGCGGGCCCGGCGCCGGTTTCCTGCCAGGTAAGCGGGCCGGCGCGCTTGAGCGCGCCGGCCATGTCGAGGCGTAGCACGTAAGCCGCTCCGGCAGCCATGCGGCGGGCGCGCTCGGCGGCCGGCATGGTATTGGCGGCGCCGGGATAAAGCGGCGCGCCGTCGGGATCGCGCGGCCACGGTTCGCGCGCGGCAACGAGCGCCGCGATCTCGGCGCGGCTTTCGAAGCCGGGATAAACAAGCCCCATGGCGTCGAGCTTGGCCAATGCGGCGCGGTAGTCGTCGTAGTGCTCGGATTGCCGCCGCACCGGCTGCTCACACGCAATGCCGAGCCAGGCCAGATCGTGGTAGATCGCTGCCTCGTATTCCGGCCGGCAGCGCGCCTCGTCGATGTCCTCGATGCGCAGTTGCAGCCGGCCGCCCGCGGCCTTCGCCCTGTCGGCATTGATGAGCGCCGACAGCGCATGGCCGAGATGCAGATAGCCGTTGGGCGACGGCGCGAAGCGGAAAACGGGTGGCATGGCTTTTCTATCTATCGTCTTGCTTGCTACACCGATAGCGCATGACGCACTTCCTCCACACTGAGGCCGATCTGCAGACCGGCCTCGCGCAGCTGATCCTCGCCGACCCGCGCCTTAAGCCGGTTGCCGAGAAGGCCGGCGCCTTCAACCTGCGCCGGCGCGAGGCCGGCTTTGCCGGCCTGTGCGCCATCGTCTGCGGGCAGCAGCTTTCGACCGCGAGCGCCGCCGCAATCCGCAACCGGCTGTTCGCCGCCTTCGAGCCGTTCCATCACGACACGTTACGGCGCGCACGCGTCGACAAACTCAAACGGCTCGGCCTGTCGGCGCCCAAGATCAAATCGATCCGCGAAATCGGCAAGGCGCTCGCCAAGGGCCGCATCGACTTGACCGCGGTCGGCAACATGGAAGCCGACGTGGCGCACGCCGCGCTCACCGCGCTGCACGGCGTGGGCCCATGGACCGCCGATATCTATCTGTTGTTCTGCCTCGGTCACGCCGACGCGTTTCCGTCCGGCGATCTGGCGGTGCAGGAATCCGCGCGCATCGCGCTGAACCTGCGCAAGCGGCCGGACGCCAAGGCGCTCGCCAAGATCGCCGAGGCCTGGCGGCCCTGGCGCGGTGTGGCGGCGCATCTGCTATGGGCTTATTATCACGCGGTGAAGAAGCGCGACGTGGTGCCGGTTCAGCCGCAAGCGAACAAGCCGAAGGCGAAGACAAGGAAAAAGCGAAATGGCTGAACTCGACGGCCCAAAACTTGATGGATCAAGAATCGAGCCGCGCTCGGGCAAAGCAAAACAACTTGTCGTCTTCCTGCACGGCTACGGCGCCGACGGCAATGACCTGATCGAAATCGGGCGCGCCTGGCAAGGCCTGCTGCCGGACGCCGCCTTCGTGTCGCCGCACGCGCCGCGTCCGTGCGGACAGGCGCCGATGGGGCGCGAATGGTTTCCCCTGACGTTCCGCGATCCGCACGAGCGCTGGACCGGCGTCAACGCCGCGGCGCCGGTGCTCAATGGCTTCCTCGACGCAGAGCTCGCGCGCCGGCAATTGCCGCCGTCGGCGCTGGCGCTCGTCGGCTTTTCGCAAGGCACCATGATGGCGCTGCATGTCGGCTTGCGCCGGGCGGCGGCGCCAGCCGCGATCGTCGGCTATTCCGGCATGCTGGTGGCGCCGGAGGACGTCAACCCCGACACGTTCGCCGCCGAGATCAAAGCCAGGCCACCGGTGCTGCTGATCCACGGCGATCAGGACGACCTCATCCCGGTGCAGGCGGTGTTCCATGCCGCACAGGGGCTGGCCGCGCTCGACATCCCGGCCGAATGGCACATCTCGCACGGCATCGGCCACGGCATCGACCAGGAAGGCCTGCGCCAGGGCGGGGAATTTCTGGCCCGCCAATTTGCTGCCCGCAAATAAACCGGTTGCGGGTAACGCACCGCACCGACTTCACAATCCTGTCACGCTGCACTATTACTAGCGGGTAGGCTGCGTGGCGGCGGCCATAGGGAGGTTGTAGAGGAGCCTCGCTTGAACGTGCACGTATCGCCCAGCGGTTTTCCGGCGCTGGTGCTTAATGCGGACTTCCGGCCGTTGAGCTATTACCCCTTGTCGCTGTGGTCCTGGCAGGACGCGATCAAGGCGGTGTTTCTCGAACGGGTGAACATCGTAGCCAATTACGATCGCGCGGTGCGCAGCCCGAGCCTCGAGATCAAGCTGCCGAGCGTGGTGTCGCTCAAGACCTTCGTAAAGCCCTCGACCCATCCGGCCTTCACGCGGTTCAACGTGTTCCTGCGCGACCGCTTCTCCTGCCAATATTGCGGCGACCGCGAGGACCTGACCTTTGACCATCTGCTGCCGCGCTCGCGCGGCGGCCACACCACCTGGATGAACGTGGTGACCGCCTGCTCGGCCTGCAATCTGCGCAAGGGCAACCTGACCCCGCCGGAAGCCAAGATGTGGCCCTCGCAGACGCCGTTCCAGCCCACGGTGCAGCACCTGCACCGCAACGGGCGGGCGTTCCCGCCGAACTACCTGCACGAGAGCTGGCTCGACTATCTCTATTGGGACACCGAGCTGGAACCGTAAGGCGGCGGCCATTGGCGGGGCCGTTTCGGCCCATTTCCTTCAGGTTTCCCGCGATTTGACCGGTATCAAGGCGGCTCTTCGCCCGTGCGCTAGCGTTGCCCGTGCTGGGCCACGCAGACGGAGTTCGTGAGCTATGAATAAGCCCGTCGGATTCGAGACGACTCGACTGGAGCCGGCGACGCCCGTGGTTGTCGTCCCGGCAGTGGCACCGGCAAAGACCGAGCCCCTGCATCCGCGTTCTCGCAAAATCTGGTGGATCGTCGGGTTGTTATCGTTCGCGCTGGTCGCCGCCGTCGGCATCACCTTGTGGCTATCTAGCTCCAGCGGCACCGTGCACTACACCACCGCGCCGGTCACGCGCGGCGCAGTAACGCGCGCGGTGACCGCCACCGGCACGGTCAACCCGGTGCTCACGATCATCATCGGAACTTATGTGTCCGGTGTCATCCAGGACCTGAGCTGCGATTACAATACGCAAGTAAAAACCGGCCAGATTTGCGCCAAGATCGATCCGCGTCCGTATCAAACGGTCGTCGACCAGAACAAAGCCAATCTCGACGCGGCCAAGGCGCAGCTCGACAAGGACAAGGCCACCCTCGCCTACGCCCAACTCTTCTATGATCGCATGGTTGGGCTGGCGAAGACCAATGCGGTTTCCAAGGATTCCCTCGACAACGCCAAGAGCCAACTCGACCAGGCGAGCGCGCAGGTTGGCGTCGACGTAGCCACCGTCGCGCAGCACGACGCGCAGCTCGCCACCGCCCAGGTCAATCTCGACTACACCAATATCGTTTCGCCGGTCGACGGCACCGTGGTATCGCGCAACGTCACCATGGGGCAGACGGTGGCGGCGAGTTTCCAGACGCCGACTTTGTTCCTGATCGCCACCGACCTCACCAAGATGCAGGTCGACACCAATGTGAGCGAAAGCGACATCGGCGGCATCAAGGACGCCAACAAGGCTCTGTTCACCGTCGACGCATTCCCCAAGCGCACCTTCGACGGGGCGGTCACCCAGGTGCGACAATCGCCGCAGACCGTGCAGAACGTGGTGACCTACGACGTCGTGGTCAGCGTCGATAATACCGATCTGGCCTTGAAGCCTGGGATGACGGCGGCGACCCGCATCGTCATCGATCAACGCACTGACGTGGTTCGGGTGCCGAGCCAGGCGCTCAGGTATTCACCCGGCGGGACGCCGGTGGCAGCCAATTTGCCCGACGGCAAAGCCCCACAGGTGCAAGTCTGGGTTCTGCGCGACGAGGAACCGGTGGCCATCCCCGTTGTCGCCGGCCTCGACGACGACACCTACACCGAGATCGTCAAGGGCGAACTGAAGCCGGATGATCGGGTCATCATCGCCGAGCAGCGTGCGGCCGACAGCACACAAACCGCAGTTCCGCGTCCACGATTTTGAGAGCAAGGCGGGCACCAGGACCGTGACTTAAACATGCCGGACCCGGTCATCAGAATCGAGAATGTCTCGCGGACCTATCATGTCGGCGATATCGACGTGCACGCGCTCAATGACGTCAGCGTCATTGTCGAACGTGGCGAATTTGTCGCCATCATGGGGGCGTCGGGGTCGGGCAAATCGACGCTGATGTCGATCCTCGGCTGTCTCGATCGGCCGACGAACGGGCACTATTATTTCGAAGGTCTCGATGTTGCACAGCTTGGCGAACCGGACCTCGCGCGGCTGCGCAGCGAGCGCCTAGGTTTCGTGTTCCAGAGCTTCAATCTGCTCGCACGCACCAGCGCGCTCGAAAATGTTGCTTTGCCCCTGTTCTATGCAGCGTCAGGCCCCCCCGGCGCCGCCTCGCGCAGCGAGCGGGCGAGGGCAGCGCTGAAAGCCGTCGGTTTAGCCGAGCGGGAGCGCAACACGCCGGGACAACTCTCCGGTGGCCAGCAACAGCGCGTGGCGCTCGCCCGCGCCCTGATCAACGATCCGAGCCTGCTGCTCGCGGACGAGCCGACGGGCAACCTCGATATTCGAAGACCTCGCACGAGATCATGCAGACGTTGACGGCGCTCAACCGCGAACAAGGCGTCACCATCATCGTCGTCACACACGAGCCGGATATAGCGGCCTACGCGGATCGCGTGCTCACCATGCGTGACGGTCAGATCATATCCGACGAAAAAAACCGCAAGGCCGTAGCGCCGTTCGCACGATCGGTCGAACCGGCGATCACCGACGCGTCGCGCCGGCCGGCGCCGGCCGCCGGCCAATTAGGCGCCATTTGGGCGTTTGCATTGATGGTCATGGCGGCAGCCTTACAAGCCATCAACCGTAATAAAATGCGCTCGTCGCTCACGATGCTTGGAGTTTTCATCGGCGTCGCAGCACTGATCGCGATGGTCGCCGTTGGCCAGGGCGCCAATGAAGCGGTGCTCAAGCAGATTGCAAGCCTCGGCACCAATCTCGTCGTCGTGGTGCCCGGCGCGACCACGACCGGCGGCGTCCGGGGCGGCCTTGGGAGCGCCTCGACGCTCACGGTCAGCGACGCGCAGGCGATCCGGCGCGAGGCTTCGGCGGTCGGCAGCGTCGGCTATCTCATCCGCCAGTCCGGACAGGTGCAATATTCTGGAGAGAACTGGACAACAGGCATTCAGGGCGTGAGTTCCAACTATCCGCCCATGACCAATTGGCGGATCGCAGCCGGACGCAGCATTTCTCCGGACGATCAGACCCAAGCGGCGCTGGTGGTCGTGCTTGGCCAAACGGTCGCTCGGCAGCTCTTCGGCGCCGATCAAAATCCGATCGGGGCGGTCATGCAGGTCAAGAGCGTGCCCATGCGCGTGATCGGCGTCCTCGATGCGAAAGGACAAACATCTTACGGAACCGATCAAGACGACCTTGTCATGATTCCGTTCAGCACGGCGGAGCGCAAAGTTCTCGGCGTCGCGGCGCCAACCCAGCAACAGGTCAATAGCTGGATTTATCTGCCGCCGCCCAATCCCTATGGTCTGCAACCGCGCCTGGTTGGTTTTGTCAATCAAATCTACGTCCAGGCCATGGATCAGTCGCAAGTTCAGCCGGCGGTCCGCCAAGTGACGCAGACGCTCGCGCGCCGGCACCGCATCAGACCTGGCGAGATCAACGACTTCTCGGTACGGAACTTGAGCCAGATCGCGGAAACGGCCGAGGGCAGCAGCCGCATCATGGCGATCCTGCTCGCCGCCGTCGCTTCAATTTCCCTGCTCGTCGGCGGCATCGGCATCATGAATATCCTGCTGGTGTCGGTGACCGAACGCACGCGTGAAATCGGCCTGCGCATGGCGATCGGCGCGCGCCGCCTGCATGTTCTGCTGCAGTTTCTCGCCGAGGCGGTGTTCCTGAGCGTGACCGGCGGCATCGCCGGAATCATTATGGGTTCGGTCTTTTCCCTGGCGATTTCGGCCATCTTCGGCTGGGCAGCGCCGATCTCGCTCACGGCAATCGCCGGCGGCTTCCTTTTCTCGGCCGCGGTCGGTATTTTCTTCGGCTACTATCCGGCGCGCAAAGCCGCGCGTCTCGATCCAATCGAAGCGCTCAGATACGAGTAGGCCACATCCGTTGCAGCACGCCGTCGCGGCGGATGAAATAGTGGTAGAGCGCGGCCGCCACATGCAAGCCGACCAGCGTCAGCAGCCCGTAAGTCGCCAGCAAGGCGTGCACGTCGCCGGTCCAGCCCCAGCCGGGCACCCGCGTGCCCACCAGCTTCGGCAGTCCCAGCCCAAACATGATGACCGGGAAGCCGCGCCAGGAGGCGTTGATCCAGCCCAGCACCGGCAACACGAACAGCAGCGCATAGAGCAGCCAGTGTACGACGCGGGCGGATTGCAGTTGCCAGGGCGGCACGCCGTCTGCCGGCGGCGGTTCGGCGTGGATCGCCCGCCACGCCAGGCGCACGACGACGAAAAACAAAATCAGAATACCGACCGAAAGATGCAGGTTGATCAGCGTGTCGGGTTTGGTGTCGCGCTTGATATCCGGCATGGTCCAGGCGACGACGAATTGGACGATCAGCAGTGCGAGAATCAGCCAGTGCAGCGATTTCGCGGTGCCGGTATAGCCGGTGGCCATGCTCATACTTTCAGTAAACCCTTGCAGAGAAACTAGAGGATACCCATATGCGTTCGCACGGTGATGTAGAGTCGCGAGGCTCCGTCATCAAGCGGCCACGAAATGAAGACGGTGACGCCGGATGTACGCGCACCTTTTCGTTTTCGTGGTCGTTAGCTTTTTGGCGACACGCCTATTCATTTTTCCTTTTGTGCATGATCTTGTCCGAAAACCGGTTCCCACTTTTCGGGATCATGCGCGTTTCAGCCGCTCCTTGTCGTAGCCGGCGACCCGTTTGTAACTTTCCGACAGCGCGATCAGCTCCGCGCGGCTGATGACGTCGTCGATGTTCTTGAACGGCTTGTCGCCGGTGCGGCGATAGACTTCTTGCAAAATGGCGTCGGGCGGCGCCTTGCGGTTAGCGAGCACTACCTCGCTGGTGGCCGGCAGGCGCTTGGCCGCGTAGGCCTTGAGCGCGGCGACCGGATCGGCGTTGGCTTTGAGTGCGTCGCTAAGCGCGCGGCAGTCGAGGATGGCCTGCGCCGCACCATTGGCGCCGCGCGGATACATCGGATGCGCGGCGTCGCCCAGCAGCGTGACGCGGCCAAAGCTCCAGCGCGGCAGCGGATCCTGATCGACCATGGGATATTCCAGGATGGCGTCGGCCGCGCGGATGAACTGCGGCACGTCGAGCCAGTCGAAATGCCAGTCCGCCATAGCCGGGAGAAAATCCTCCAGCCGGCCGCGCCGGTTCCAGTCGCGCGCCTGGTATTGCGCCGTCTCGATATCGCACACCCAGTTGACCAGCTGGCGGCCGTCGGCGTCGATATTATTGCGGATCGGATAGATCAGCAGCTTGGCCGGATGGTGCCAACCGATGCGGATCATGCTGGCGCCCGACATGAACGGCTTCCAGCGGGTGACGCCGCGCCACATGTTGATGCCGGAATATTTCGGCGGACCTTCGTTCGGATAAAGCTGCTTGCGCAGCACCGAGTGGATGCCTTCGGCGCTGATGACGACGCTGCCACGCTGCGACGCAAGCGGCTTGCCGTTGCCGTCCTCAAAATAGGCGACCGCCTCGTCGCCGTCGTAGTCCACACGCGTGCATTTGTGGCCGAGCATGACCTTGTCGGCGCCGGCGCGCGCGATAAACGCGTCGAGCAGCACCATCTGCAGGTCGCCGCGATGGATGGAGAATTGCGGCACGTCGTAGCCGGCGAAGCGGCCGGCTGGCTCGCTGTAGATGAACTGGCCGAAGCGATTGTAGAAGCAATATTCGCGCGTGGTGACGGCGACCTTGGCGAGCGCGTCTTCCAGGCCGAGCGCACACAGTTCGCGCGAGGCATGCGGCAGAATGTTGATGCCGACGCCGACCGCCTTGAGTTCGGGCGCCGCCTCGAAAATACGGCAGGCGATGCCGGCGCGGTGCAGCATCAGGCCCAGCGTCAAACCGCCGATGCCGGCGCCGATGATGAGCACTTCCATGCGGTGACCCTGCGACCGGTGACCCTGCGACGTCCGCTTTATTCTAGCTTGATCGCCGTTGCTGCGCGAGCGAGGCCAGCGCGCCCCAGGCCGCGACGGCGGCCAGTCCCGCCGAGACCAGCACGTTCCAGCCGGCGAGCGAAAGGCCGAGGAAGCGCCAGGACACTTCGTCGCAACGGACCAGGACGATGTCGTTCAAATGCTTGAGAACATCGGTGGCGGCGCCGAATTTGTTGATCGGTCCGGAGCAGTCGTTCGGGCCCGGCCACCACTTCCATTCGACACCGGAGTGATAGACCGCGAGCCCGCTGTCCCACAGCATGAAGGCGGTAATCACGGCAAAGCCCAAGATCAGCACCTTGCTCGACGCGCCGTGCCTGGCCCCGAGAAAAAGCAAGGCCGCGAGCGGCACGCAGACATAATAGGGCTGCCGCTGCTCCAGGCAGAGCGGGCATGGCGGCAGGTGCAAGACGTATTGGAAGAAATAGAAGCCGCCAATGGTTAGCGCGCCGACGACGGCGACAATGCCGGCGGCGGTCACCGGCGGGTTTCTGCGGGCAAGGACCAGATAATCGTTCATCGTGCGCACCGGGTGCCGCCAATAGCGTTGTTCAATTGGAATGACAAGTAAGGCAGCATTACGACTCGCTCTTGAGTACGCCATGCTCCATTAGCAGACGGTGGTTGCAGAACTCCGAGATCAGCTCTTCCGAATGGCTGGCGAGGATGACGATCGGAGTACTGTCGAAAAGGCGCTCGATCCGCTGCTGCGCCTTCTTGCGGAACGCCGCGTCGCCGGCGCCGATGCCCTCGTCGATCAGCAGGATATCCTTGCGCGCGCCGGTCGAGACAACCCGCACGAACATGCCGGCCGAACAGGTGCGCATCGGCAGCGCCAGGAAATCGCCGAGCTCGGAAAATTCCACGATGTCGTCGAGCTTGGCCACGATCTCGCGTAGGCTCATCTCCAAGATGTAGCCGCGTAGATAGATATTCTCGATGCCGGTCGATGCCAGGTCGATGCCGGCGGTGGGGTCGGCAGCGCACCGACCTGCCCCTCGATGGTGATCGCGCCGCCGTTCCGCTTGTACGAGGAGTCGATCAACGAACCCCGGGGCACCGGTCACCAATATGCGTCGTGGTGTTATGTCGCTCTGCTACGCCACACAGCTAATCGAGATTTATTGTGATTAAACGACCGGCAGCCGAAATTGGGCCCAATGGATAATCGTCCCGCCGCCGTCGGATCGGGCCCGCAACGAAGCGAGATGGCTGCTTCGCAAGCCCCCCGGTCGCAAAATGAATAACGCGCTGGCTGTGTAGCACGCGCAAATCCAGCTTTCCGTGACCCTGCTAAGTTTTGCTTGGAAGTACCTGGCGACTCGAACCTGCTAGCGCTCTTTGCGTGGAGGAAGGATAGGTCGCCTTCCTTGACAAAGGTATCATATTACTATTAGCAGGGTTTTGCTTAGTTGCAAAGCAAAAGAAAACACCCATAGCGTAGAATAATGCCTGATACACATAATGATGGTAGGTCAAAACGGCAACTCACCCGCGCAGCACGTTGAATATTCCGCGTGGGGCCGGCAAACCATTCGTCCAATTCCGCAGTCCATCGTCACGACAGCTTATAGAGTCCATGCTGGCCACCAGCGAAGTTGCCACTCGGATGCCCCAAGCGAGCATCGGCGCCGCGCAGGTCGCCATCTTGATGTGCACGAAAAACGGCGCGGCGTTTCTCGATGAGCAACTCAAGTCGATCGCGGATCAGACTCATACAAACTGGAGCTTGACCGTATCGGACGACGGTTCGACCGATGCGACCGTAAATATTCTCCGGCGCTTCGCCGACAGCCACGCGCAGAAAACGGTCGTCAGAAACGGTCCCGGGAAAGGCGTCTGCGCCAATTTTCTCTCGCTGGCGACCGATCCGACGATCGATGCCGACTACTTCGCCTTCAGCGATCAAGACGATCTGTGGTACAAAGACAAGCTGCAGCGCGCGCTGACGTGGCTCGCCACCGTCCCGGCCGACGTGCCGGCGCTCTATTGCGGCCGCACCGAGTTGGTATCAGACGACGGACGATCCTATGGTTTCTCTCCGCTTTTCACCCGCCCGATAGCGTTCCGCAATGCCATCATCCAGAGTCTCGGAGGGGGAAATACGATGGTGTTCAATAAAGCGGCGAAGCGCCTACTGGAAACAACGGGCAACCTGGAGGTGGTTTTGCATGACTGGTGGATGTACCAACTCGTGTCTGCGGTGGGTGGCGCCATCCATTACGATGCGCAGCCGACGCTCAAATATCGCCAGCATCCCGACAACCTCATCGGATCCAATCGCGGCTGGCGCGCACGCATGGTTCGTATCCGCATGATGCTTAAGGGGCGTTTTAGGGATTGGAATACGATAAATATTGCCGCGCTCCAGCGCGTCCCCACCCATTTGATCCAGCCGCAGAACAGACTGGTGCTGCAGCTGTTCGCCCAAGCGCGAACGGCGTCGCTGCTGAAGCGGTTTTATTATTTGAAGCGATCCGGCGTTTACCGCCAGACCTGGCTCGACAATATCGGTCTGCTCGTGACAACGCTACTTAAAAGGATTTGAAATGAGCAGCGTTGCTTCGTTCAACAACACACGAAACAGCCCCACTGAAAAACCGACCTTGGTGACGGGCGCGGCCGGTTTTATCGGCGCGAATTTCGTTCTCGACTGGCTCCGTCTCGACCTGTCGGCAATCGTCAATCTCGACAAGCTCACTTATGCAGGCAACCTCGACAATCTCGCGAGCGTCGCGAATGATCCGCGCCACGCTTTCGTTCACGGCGATATCGGCGATGGCGAGCTTGTTGCGAGCTTGCTGAAACGGCACCGGCCTACGAGCGTCGTCAACTTCGCTGCCGAGTCGCATGTCGATCGCTCGATCCATGGACCCGCCGATTTCGTCACCACCAACGTCGTGGGGACCTTCCGGCTATTGGAAGCAACGCGCAAGTATTACGACAGCCTCAGCGCACCGGAAAAAGCCGCGTTTCGGTTTCTGCATGTTTCGACCGACGAGGTGTTCGGCTCGCTCGGCACAGACGAGCCGGCGTTCACCGAGACGAACCGTTATCTGCCGAACAGCCCCTACGCGGCGACCAAGGCGGCGTCCGATCATCTGGTGCGCGCGTGGTGCCATACTTACGGGCTTCCGGTGCTGATCACCAATTGCTCGAACAACTACGGCCCTTATCAGTTTCCGGAAAAGCTAATCCCTTTGATGATCCATCATGCCCTCACCGGCTTATCGTTGCCGGTCTATGGCGACGGTCAGCAGCGCCGGGATTGGCTTTATGTCGGAGATCATTGCGCCGCCATTCGCGCCGTGCTCGATCGCGGGCGCATCGGCGAAACCTATAATATCGGCGGACACAGCGAGAAAACGAACCTCGAGGTCATTCACACCCTGTGCGATATTCTCGATGCCGAGCGGCCGCGCAAGGCCGGTGGCTCGTATCGCCAGCAAATCGAATTCATCACCGATCGTCCCGGCCACGACCGCCGCTATGCGATGGAAGCGGCGAAAATCGCAGGCGAGTTGGGATGGAAACCAACCGAGACGTTCGAGACGGGAATCCGCAAGACGGTGAGCTGGTATCTCGACAATGCCCAATGGGTTGAGCGCTTTGTAAGCGGCTCCTATCGCGACTGGCTGCAAAAAAATTATTCCAATCGGTGAGCCTGTCCCTTTGTAATCTAAATCGAACCGGCCTTGGCAAAACCGTCAGCTCTGGCTAGAGAAGCGGCACTATTGGGCGGAACTTCATAAAGGTCGATATTGGTTATGCAGAACAAGGGGCGGAAGGGCATCATCCTCGCCGGCGGCTCAGGGACCCGGCTGCACCCCGCGACGCTGGCGGTGTCGAAGCAGTTGTTGCCGATCTTCGACAAGCCGATGATCTATTATCCGCTCTCGGCGTTGATGTTCGCCGACATTCGCGAAATTTTGATCATCTCCACCCCGCTGGATACGCCGCGCTTCGAGCAATTGCTCGGCGACGGCAGCCAATGGGGGCTGCGTTTCTCGTATGCCGTGCAGCCCTCGCCCGATGGGCTGGCGCAAGCTCTCATCATCGGGGCGCCATTCGTCGGCACCGACGATGTCACCTTGGTCCTCGGCGACAACGTATTTTACGGCCACGGATTTCCGGCATTGCTGGCAAGCGCCTGCGACCGCACCAGCGGCGCGACCGTGTTCGCCTATCGTGTCAACGACCCGCAACGCTACGGCGTGGTCGAGTTCGACGCCGACCAGAACGCCATTTCGATCGAAGAAAAGCCGCACAAGCCGAAGTCGCATTATGCGGTGACGGGTTTATATTTCTTCGATAGCGAAGCCGCCGACATTGCGCGTAAAGTGAAGCCGTCCGCGCGCGGCGAATTGGAGATCACCGACGTGAACCGCGCCTATCTCGCGGCCGGCAAGCTCAAGGTGGAGACCCTGGGACGCGGGTTTGCCTGGCTCGATACCGGCACCCATGAATCGATCCTCGAAGCCAGCCAATTCGTTGCGATGATCGAACACCGGCAAGGCGTGAAGGTCGCCTGCCTGGAGGAAATCGCCTTTAACAAGGGCTGGATCGGCAGCGACCAGGTCGCGCGCGCCGCCGAAGCGTTGGCGAAGACGAGTTATGGACAATACCTGCATCGTATCGTGCTTGAAGAGCGGCAGCGATGAAGGCGGTGGCGACCGCGATACCCGACGTGCTGCTCCTTGAGCCGAAGGTCTACGAGGATACGCGCGGATTCTTCTTCGAAAGCTTCAACCAGAAGCGCTTCGATGAAGCCGTCAAACGAAACGTCGGCTTCGTCCAGGACAATCATTCCCATTCGGTCAAGCACGTTCTACGCGGGCTGCATTACCAAATTCGCCGGCCGCAGGGAAAGCTGGTGCGCGTCGTAGCGGGCGAGGTGTTCGACGTGGCGGTCGATCTGCGCCGGAGTTCGCCCACGTTCGGGAAGTTCGCCAGCAGCGTATTGTCGGCGGCCAACAAGAAACAGCTCTGGATTCCCGAGGGCTTTGCGCACGGTTTCCTGGTGCTGAGCGATGCGGCGGAAGTTCTCTATAAGACCACGGACTATTATGTGCCCGAAGACGAGCGCTGCGTGATTTGGAACGATCCCAACATTGGGATCGATTGGCCGAAAGGCGTCGAGCCGATCCTGTCCGCCAAAGACCGCTTGGGACTTGCCCTCAGCAAAGTCGAGGTTTTTGCATGAGGCTGCTGGTCACGGGCGCGAACGGCCAGGTCGGATGGGAATTAAGTCGAAGCCTGAAGCCGATCGGAGACGTGGTCGCCCTCGATCGCCGCCAGTGCGACCTTTCGAAGCCCGAACTTTTGCCAACCGTCATTCGCAGCATCAAGCCGGACGTCATCGTGAATGCGGCCGCCTATACGGCAGTCGACAAGGCGGAGAAGGAGGAACAGCTCGCGACCATGGTCAACGGCACGGCAGTCGGCACGATCGCAGACGAATCGCGCAAGGCCGGCATCCTGCTCGTCCATTACTCGACCGACTATGTCTTCGATGGCGAAAAACCATCGCCCTATACCGAAGACGAAGTCCCGCATCCCATCAACGCCTATGGGCGCAGCAAATTGGCGGGTGAAACCGCAATGCGCCAGGCCGGCGGCGCTTACGTGATCTTACGCACGAGCTGGGTCTATGCCGGGCGCGGGCACAACTTCGTCCGTACCATCCTGCGCTTGGCAGGCGAACGCGACGAATTGCGCATCGTCGATGACCAGATCGGCACGCCGACGTGGGCGCGCAGCATCGCTGATGCGACGGCGCTGATCGTTCGCGCCGCTCGCCAAGAACAGGCCGCGGGTCACTTCGCATCGGGAATTTTCAATCTGACCGCATCCGGTGCGACAAGCTGGTATGGATTTGCCAAAGCCATTCTGGACGAGGCCCGACGCAACGGCTTGCTGCGACGCGTGCCGCAACTCAAGCCGATCGCAAGCGCGCAGTATCTCACGCCGGCCGCCAGGCCGAAGGATTCCCGTCTTGCGGGTGAACGCATTAGCAAGCGGTTTGGAATCGCGCTGCCCGATTGGCGGCAGGCGCTCGCGCGCTGCATCGAAGACATGAAATCAGGCGGATAATTCGCGCTAGCGCGAAACACCGCGCGCGACGTTCACTTTTTTGCATACCCGCACACGATGCCATAGTGTAATCATTGCGATATTGCAGCGGGAGTGGCGCATGCTCGATGCTTCGGCGAAAAATCCTCATCGCACCGCGACCGGCGGCCCGCCGTGCGATTTTCAAGAGCATTTGCGGTTGCTTGACGCGCGCGGCTTGGTCACGCGCATCGACCGGGCGATCGACAAGGACCGCGAGCTGCACCCGCTGGTGCGCTGGCAGTTCCAAGGCGGGCTCCCCGAGGATGAGCGGCGGGCATTTCTGTTCACCAACGTCGTCGACAGCGCGGGACGTCGTTATGACATTCCGGTCGCGGTCGGCGCGCTCGCCGCGTCGCCTGAGATTTACGCCGTCGGCATGGGTAAGCCGGTCGCCGACATCGGCGAGGCCTGGACCCACGCCATCGCGAACCCGATCCCGCCGGTGGTTGTCGTATCCGGCGCCTGCCAGGAGGTCGTTGTTAAAGGAGCGGACCTGCTGCGACCGGGCGACGGTCTGGCGCGCTTGCCGGTGCCGATATCGACGCCGGGATTCGACTCCGCCCCCTATCTCACCGCGACGCTTTGCATCACCCGCGATCCCGACAGCGGCGTGCAGAACATGGGCACCTACCGCGGCGCCTTGAAAGCGCAAAATCGCCTCGGCGTGCGCATGTCGTCACGGCCGGGCGGCGCCGGCGGTTATTTGCATTGGCAGAAATACCAAAAGCGCAAAGCGCCGATGCCCTGCGCCATCGTCATCGGCTGCGCGCCGGTGGTGCTGTTTACCGGACCGCAGAAGCTCCCGATCGACCAGGATGAGATGGCGGTGGCGGGCGGCCTTGCCGGCGTCCCCATCCGCATGGTCAAGGCGACGAGCGTCGATCTTTTTGTTCCGGCCGACGCCGAGATCGTCATCGAGGGCTTAATCGACAGCGAACTGCTCGAGCCGGAAGGCCCCTTCGGCGAAAGCCACGGCCACGTGGCGCTGGAAGATTTCAACATGTCGATGCAGGTGACGGCGATCACGCATAAGCGGGCGCCGGTCTTCGTCTCGATCATCAGCCAGGTGACGCCGAGCGAGTCGAGCGTCATGAAGAAGGTCGCGTTCGAGCCGATGTTCCTTGCCCATCTGCGCGATCAGCTCGGCGTGCGCGGTATCAAAGGCCTCAGGATGCACGAGCCGTTCACCAACCTGCGCAAGGTCATCTTTCTGCAATTCGCGCGCGGAACGGCGCGGACGGAAGTTTGGCGCGGGCTACAAGGGGCGGCGTCGCTGCGCGCCGATTGCGGCAAGATCTGCATTGCCGTCAGCGATGACATCGACCCTGGCAATACCGATGCAATTTTCTGGTCGCTCGCCTACCGCTCCGATCCCGGCGCGGATATTCGGATTGAACCTTACCGCTCCGCCGGCCATGGGCCCAAATCGGGCGCGCGCGAAGACTCGACAATCCTGATCGACGCCACGCTCAAGCACGCCATGCCGCCGCTGGCGCTGCCCGGCCGCGAATTCATGGAGCACGCGCGCGCACTCTGGAACGAACTGGGCCTGCCGGCCATTTCACCGCAGTCGCCCTGGCACGGTTATTCGCTCGGCGATTGGGATGCACGCTACGACGTCTACGCGCGCCGCGCGCTCGAGGGGCGATGGGCGGAAAACGGCGGGGAAACGATCAAACGCCGGCGCGACGCACTGATCCCGGAAACGCCGGTGCGCAACATCGAAGGCGTTGCCAAGAAATCCTGAAAGCGCCGGCCGCATGATCCGATTCAAACCGATTGCCGTCCTCATCGCCGCACTCGTTATCATCGTAGCGAATCCGGTTTGCGCCGAGGAAAGCTACCCGACGCGCCCGATCCGCTTGATCGTCGGCTTCGCGGCCGGATCAAGCGGCGACGTCGCCGCGCGCATCGTCGCACACAAGCTGAGCGACCTGCTCAAGCAGACCGTCATCGTGGAAGACAAGCCGGGCGCCAGCAGCATGGTCGCGACCGATTACGTCACGCGTAGCGCCAAAGACGGCTACACGCTGATGTTCGCCACCATCGCCACCAGCATCAACATGACGCTGATGCCGGACAAGGCGCCCAATATCGAAAAGGACATGGCGCCGATCGTGCTTGTGGGCTCAATCCCGAACATCCTCGTGGTCAACCCGGATCTCAAGGTCGGCAACGTGAAAGAGCTGATCGCGCTCGCCAACCAGAAGCCGGATGAGCTGCTATACGGCGCCTCCGGCCTCGGCAGCGGACCACATCTGGCGAGCGAACTGTTCAAGCAGATGGCCGGCATAAAAATGACCGGTGTTCTGTATCCCGGCAGCGCGCAAACCGTGGTCGACCTCGTGTCCGGCCGCATCCAGGTGATGTTTGCGCCCGCATCCACGGTGCTCGGACTGATCAAAGACGGACGCGTCAAGGCGCTGGCGACCAGCGAGGCCAAGCGCGCCAGCGTCGCTCCCGACCTGCCGACGATCGCCGAAGCAGCCCTCCCCGACTATGCAGCCGGACTTTGGTTCGGCATCCTCGGTCCCGCCGGCACGCCGCAGCCGGTGATCGATAGACTATCCGAGGCGACGAACACTGCCCTGAAGGACCTGGAGGTGCGCAAGGAACTCGAGCGGCAGGGCGTGAATGCGCTGGGCGGCAGCCCGGACGAGTTCGCGCGTTTCATCAAAAGCGAGACGGAACGCTGGGCGCGCGTGATCCACGCGATGGATGCCGCCAAGAGCAATAAAGAAGGCGCGGCGCCTCCTTAAAAAAGGGACGCCAGTATCCGGACCTGGCCGAAAGCCTCGCGTCGAGCGCGAGCGGAATTCATTGATCTAGTTTGCTTTTCCGGCCTATTGGGGATGGCCTGGGCGACAAAATACACGGCATGATCACAGAACGAGACTGTTGCCCCACCTAACAACGCCTTTAACGTACGACGCCTTAATAAGAAGATCGGATCAGGCGAGACGCCCTCGCATCCCCATGAGGGCGCTGTCGCTACTTTGCTTCCTGCAAAGTCCCGTTCGGGCTCAACTTGTCCACAATAGCTGGAAGTTGTTCAGCGACGGTTGCCAAAATCTTGTCCATTGGCAGACCAAAGTGCGCGGCTATCTGTTGGACCTGCTCATTGCCCAACGCAGCCTTAAGTTGGTCAGCAGTGATCGGTAAGTTCTTGCCGTCACCAAGCCAGGAAGAGACTTGCGGTCCAAGACCCGATTGCTGAAGCTTATCCAACAAGCCCTGCATATTTCCCAGGCTCGTCTTCGCAAGCGCCGCTGACAATAAAGCTGGAAGAGCAGCTACTTCCGCCTGTCCAGCCAGTCCTTTTAAAGCGCCGCCGAGGTTATCAAAAAGTCCCATGGGGTATCTCCAATTTTATGAAATCACATAATTGCGCCTAATACATAGGCGGGCCGCATGTCCGTTCAACCAAGGCGGCCTCGGTTACCTTGGCGCATTGTTGTGACCTATGGTCATTATTGAGGCTTCTCGGGAACTCCTGGATCACCTTTGGGGCCCTGTTCGCCCTTAACGCCTTGCGGTCCGGCGGGGCCCTGTGGTCCCTGTACGCCTGCTGGTCCTGCTGGTCCCTGTGCACCAGGGGGACCTGCTGGTCCTGGCGGACCTTGTGGACCCTCAAAACAACCTGCCAGCAGGAATGCTGAAATCGCAAGAACTACTAATGAAAACCGCATTTACCCCTCCCAATATTGAAGGTCAGAGCGTGGTCACTCCCACATCCTTTAGTCAATTCAAATCCGGCCACTCCTATTTTTAAATTCGGCCAGACTGCTCAGATAATTCGACTGGCGTCCGAGTTCGCTTCTTTGCGTCGTATACTTTGACCTGGATTTCCGGATATTTCTTCTTAAGTTCCAAACCCACTTTCATTGTCGCTGCTGAGGACTCGTATTCCGATTTGAACTTGCCATCGACCTCGAGCACAAAGCCCTCGGTCGGTAGAACATTGGCTCGTGGATTTTTGGGTCTCGTCGTGGGAACATCAGCTGATGGAGTATTTGGTTTCGTCTCAATAATATTCGCCAACGGATCTTTCGCTCTCGTCGTATCGCTGCTCACACGCTGCTTACTTACCAATTCTTTCATTACACGAGTTGGCTTCTTCACATTCATGCGAGGGTCCTTTGTTTAAGTCTTTACCGAAGATGAAATCATTTCGTCAGAAACTAACGTCCACAATTAGCGGTACAAAATCAACAAAATGACCCCAGACGGAGGGGCATCGCTGGGGTCAATCTTGACTGGGCGCTGGGCTGAGGGGGATGGGGCGTCCAACTTTACAAATTTTAGGTAGGAACGGATCTGCGGAGTTTCAAGTTGCTGCGAAATCTACGTAATAGCTTCACGCAAATTTGAAAAATAGGTCAGCAATGCTGCCTGATCGAGGTGATTTTAAATTAGTTAAGCAGCGACATCCCACAACGTAGGCGAACCTCGCACCAGCAAACTTCGCCCTTTGTGAGTCAATAACAAGCTGCCAACGTCAATATCGACGATAATGTCTTCTTCGACAAATTTACGGACTATCTCCTTATCTGAAGTCTCACCAGTCAAATGAATTTCCTTCAAAATCAAAAGATCTCGCCTTGACAATTCTTCCATAACTTCCATCCCGCCTTTGCGATCCGACACCGATACGTTTTCTGTGTGACACCGACACAACACGATCGTGGCCACAAAGCGGCATTTGATAAAAACAAAACTGCAAATAGCCAATCAGAAATTAGAGAATCTGTTAACCATTTGCCGCAACGATTTTACCGGGTCGGAGAGCATCATCATGCTGCAAGGCGACATCGTTGCACTCGAACACCGACAGCAATCCCTCGAGAATGAAATTTTCGAGGCGTCACGTCATGCGGCGTTTGGCGATCTAATGATAACTGATCTCAAGTCTAGAGTTTTG
>CAVTZC010000008.1:232500-426067 GCA_963739075.1 uncultured Alphaproteobacteria bacterium
CCCGCCGCCGACAGCCGCAACGACGTGTTGTTCGCCTCGCTCACGGTCGGCGGCGAAGCCAAGAAATTCTATCGCTTCCAGTCGCCCGACGACGGCATCGTCGACTACTACGATGAAAGCGGAAAGAGCGCGAAGAAGTTCCTGGTGCGCAAGCCGGTGGCCGAAGGCATCATGCGCTCGCCGTTTGGCATCAGGCGGCATCCGATCCTCGGCTATACGAAGATGCACACTGGCGTCGACTGGGCGGCACCGACCGGCACGCCGATCTACGCCGCCGGCAACGGCGTCATCGAAAAGGCTGGTTGGGAAAGCGGCTACGGCAAATTCGTGCTGCTGCGCCACAACAACGGTTACGAAACAGCCTACGGACACTTGAGCGCTTTTGCGCGCGGCATCGACGAAGGCACGCGCGTCCGGCAAGGTCAGGTGATCGGCTTCGTCGGCTCGACCGGCCTGTCCACCGGCTCGCATGTCCACTATGAAATCCGCGTCAACGGCCGCTTCGTCGACCCGATGCGCATCAAACTGCCGCGCGGCCGCGAGTTGCAGGGCCCGGTGCTGGCGAGCTTCGAGCAGGAGCGCGAACGGCTCGACAGCATCATGGCGCGCAAGCCCGCGCGCGTCGCCTCGAGCGCGCCGGCGATACGGTAATCGCTTTCACCGACCTTTGAATTTGTCACGGCCGGGCTTGTCACGGCCATCCCGATTCATGGGGCAATGAATTGCCCGCCTAAGCGAGATCACCGGGTGACGGCGCATCTGATCTCGGGTTTACCCGAGATCACAATGTAATTGCCCAAGTCGGCTAAAGCCGACTCGGGTGCCGGCCCGGTGATGACAGGCCCTTTACGCCGCCTGCGCGAGCTTGCCGTTGAAGGTGAGGCCCTGCTTGCCAGCGGAGACCATGACCTTCTCGCCGTCCTTGATCGTGCCCGCGAGGATCATCTCGGCGAGCGGGTCCTGCACCGACTTCTGGATTACGCGCTTCAACGGCCGCGCGCCATAGGCGGGATCCCAACCCTTATCGGCCAGCCATTCGCGCGCGCCGGCGTCGAGCGTGATGGTGATCTTGCGGTCGTCCAGCAGCTTCTGCAGCCGCGTCATCTGGATGTCGACGATGCGGGTCATTTCCGTCTTCTTCAGGCGGTGGAACAGGATGATCTCGTCGATGCGGTTGAGGAATTCCGGCCGGAACGCCGCGCGCACCACGCCCATGACTTGATCCCTGACCGCATCGGTGTCCTGACCTTCCGGCTGGTTGACCAGGAAATCGGCGCCGAGGTTTGAGGTCATCACGATCAGCGTGTTGCGGAAGTCGACGGTGTGGCCCTGCCCGTCGGTGAGCCGGCCGTCGTCGAGCACCTGCAGCAGGACGTTGAACACGTCCGGGTGCGCCTTCTCGATCTCGTCGAACAGGATAACCTGATAGGGCCGCCGCCGCACCGCTTCGGTGAGCGCGCCGCCTTCGTCATAACCGACATAGCCCGGCGGAGCGCCGATCAGGCGGGCGACCGAGTGCTTTTCCATGTACTCGGACATGTCGATGCGGATCAGCGCGTTCTCGTCGTCGAACAGATAGGCCGCCAGCGCCTTGGTCAGTTCGGTCTTGCCGACGCCGGTCGGGCCCAAGAACATGAATGAGCCGATCGGCCGGTGCGGATCCTGCAAGCCGGCGCGCGCGCGCCGCACCGCGGTCGACACCGCCTGCACCGCCTCCTTCTGGCCGATGACGCGCTTGGCGAGTTCGCCCTCCATGCGCAGGAGCTTGTCTTTCTCGCCTTCGAGCATGCGGTCGACCGGCACGCCGGTCCAGCGCGAGACCACGCCCGCCACGTGATCGGCGGTCACAGTCTCCTCGACCATGGCGCCGCGCTTGGCATCGGTGGCTTCGATTCCCTTGAGCTTTTTCTCCAGCTCGGGAATGCGGCCATAGGCCAGTTCGCCGGCGCGCTGGTATTCACCCTTGCGCTGCGCATTGGCAAGCTCGGCGCGCAACTGGTCGAGCTCGGTCTTGAGCTTTTGCGCGTCCGAAAGTTTTTCCTTTTCCGCCTTCCAGCGGCCGGTGATATCGGCGGATTTCTTTTCGAGCTCGTTGAGCTCGCCTTCCAGGTGCTTGAGGCGATCCTTGGAGCCGGGATCGGTTTCCTTCTTCAGCGCCTCCTGCTCGATCTTCAGCCGCACGATTTCGCGGTCGATCGAATCGAGCTCTTCCGGCTTGGAATCGACCTGCATCTTCAGCCGCGCCGCCGCCTCGTCGATCAGATCGATCGCCTTGTCGGGCAGGAAGCGGTCGGTGATGTAGCGATTCGACAGCGTCGCCGCCGCCACGATCGCCGAATCGGAGATGCGCACGCCGTGATGCTGCTCGTATTTGTCTTTCAGGCCGCGCAGGATGGAGATGGTGTCCTCGACCGTCGGCTCGGACACGAAGACCGGCTGGAAGCGGCGGGCGAGTGCGGCGTCTTTCTCGACATGCTTCTTGTATTCGTCGAGCGTGGTGGCGCCGATGCAGTGCAGCTCGCCGCGCGCCAGCGCCGGCTTGAGCAGGTTGGAGGCGTCCATGGCGCCGTCGGCCTTGCCGGCCCCGATCAGCGTGTGCATCTCGTCGATGAACAGAATGATGCCGCCGTCCGAGGAGGTCACCTCGTTGAGCACGGCTTTCAGCCGTTCCTCGAACTCGCCGCGATATTTGGCGCCGGCGATCAGCGCTCCGAGATCGAGCGCGAGCAGCTTCTTGTCAGCCAGGCTTTCCGGCACGTCGCCGTTGACGATGCGCAGCGCCAGGCCTTCGACGATCGCGGTCTTGCCGACGCCGGGTTCGCCGATCAGCACCGGATTGTTCTTGGTGCGGCGGGAGAGCACCTGGATGGTGCGGCGGATTTCCTCGTCGCGGCCGATCACCGGATCGAGCTTGCCGTCGCGTGCGGCCTGCGTGAGGTCGCGGGCATATTTCTTCAGTGCGTCATAGGCATTTTCGGCGGATGCCGAATCCGCCGTGCGGCCCTTGCGCAGGGCCTCAATGGCGGCATTGAGATTCTGCGGCGTGACGCCGGCCTTGGCGAGAATCTTGCCCGCCTCGCTGTCTTTCTCCAGCGCGAGCGCGAGCAACAGGCGCTCGACGGTCACGAAACTGTCGCCGGCCTTCTCGCCCGCCTTCGTGGCCACATCGAAGACGCGCGCGGTGGCGGGGCTGAGATAAATCTGGCCGGCGCCGCCGCCGGAGACTTTCGGGATCTTGCCGAGCGCCGCTTCGACCGCCTTCAGGGCCTGGCGGGAATTGCCGCCGGAGCGGTCGATCAGGCCGGCCGCCAGCCCTTCCGGGTCGTCGAGAAGCACCTTGAGCAGATGTTCGGGGGTGAATTGCTGGTGGCCCTCACGCAGGGCGAGCGATTGGGCGGATTCCACGAACCCGCGGGCGCGGTCGGTGTACTTGTCGAAATTCATGTCTCAGCTTCCTCGGCCCATGACGGCGCCGTTTAATCGCGGGTCCCCTTAGGCGGCCCACCCCGGCATTATGTGGGTGTAATTATTCCAGTTTGAAGAGCCCTTCCGCTTGATATAGGTCACCGGACGCAGCCGCGCGGTGGCCTGGAAAGTGCCCAAAAATCAATGCCAAACCAAGCCCTGATCGACGCCATCTACCGCTACCCGGTGAAGGGGCTTTCCCCCCAGCGGCTGGATCGAGTCACGCTGTCGCCGGGCCAGACTCTACCGGCCGACCGGCTCTATGCCATCGAGAATGGCCCGAGCGGCTTCGACCCCGCCGCGCCGGCCTATTTTCCCAAGCAGCGATTTCTGATGCTGATGCGCAACGAGCGGCTGGCCGCGCTGCATACCGACTATGACGAGGCATGCCATACGCTGACGATCCATTGGGAATGCCGCGAGGCCGCGCGCGGCGATCTGCGGACCAAAGATGGGAGGCTAGCGATCGAGGCGTTCTTCCGCCGTTTCATGCCGAAGGATTTGCGAGGCCCGCCCAAGGTGCTGTTCGGCGAGGGCCACAGCTTTTCCGATGTCGCGAAGAAAGTCGTCTCCATCATCAACCTCACTTCGGTGGCGGCAGTGGAGATTGCGGCGGGCGCGCCCGTGCACCCCTTGCGGTTTCGCGGCAATGTCTATGTCGCCGGCTGGCCGGCCTGGCACGAGTTCGACCTGCTCGACCGCGAATTGGCGGTCGGCGGCGCCCGGCTCAAAGTCGTCAAGCGCATTCAGCGTTGCGCGGCCACCGAGGTCAATCCCGACACCGGCATCCGCGACGTGCCCGTTCCGCGCACGCTGATCGACAATTTCCGCCATGCCGACTGCGGCGTCTATGCCGAAGTCATTGGCGCAGGCGAGATAACGATTGGCGATGAGATAAAAGAAACGGTCGGCGGATAGCGCCAGCCGTTTCGTATTTTTCGGGATCGTCAGAAAATCAGCGATCAGCCGCCGGGCATCACGTAGGCCGCGATCCGCCCGCGCGGATAGACCGATTCCGCCACCGCGTGATTGTGATTGCCGGACACGATGATCGGATTGCCGTTGGCATCGATGCCGCTAACCACGCCGACATGGCCGCCGCCGCGGCGGCCCATTACCGCGATGGCACCGACCTGCGGGCCGGAAATGCGGGCGCCGTAATGCTCGTAGCCCCAGGCGAGGTTGCCGCCGCCGGGATGGCCGGTGCGCTTGAGCACCAGATCCATGAAGGCGCCGCACCAAAGGCTGCCGCGGCCGGTCGGGTTGGTCCCGATATATTTGCGCGCCTCGGACACCAGGTCGTTGGAGGTGAAGCCGCCATCGGCGGAGTTCGCATGCGACTGCGCTTGTGCGCGTGCCTCGGCCAGCGACCGCCGGCGGTGACGGCCGCGCGCGGTGGTGCCGATATCCCCTTGGTCCATATGAACCGGATAACGCACGTCACGATCGGCGCCGGTAGTTTGCGATTGCACGGCGGTCTGTGCGACGGCCGCGGCACGGTGCCGATGGTGATAGACGGGTCTTGCGAAGGCCGACGTTGCAAAGGCTGCAACCGCCACCGAACATAGCAGAATCGTCGCCCGTTTCTGGTTAAGTTTAACTCTCATCAGATCTAGTCCCCTTGTCATTAAAGCAATGCACCCGATACCGACAGAATCAGTATCGAGTGCATGTACCTAAACACCGATCAGATATGGCAAGATCGTGATCATCGGAAGGTCATTTAGTGGTCTGCATAGCTGGTATTACCACTTAAAACTTGTGGCAAAGAAATTATACGCTGCGTTCTATTCTATATACTTTTAAAGCTGTACGAATACAGAAAAACAACGCAGTTTTACTTAACGCCAGAGTTATCGCGGCTGACCGGCAAAGTTAAAGGTGCAGCGCAGCAATTGAACCCGTCCGAGGGCGCGGCTGCCGCGGGCTTAGTTCTTGCGGCTGAGCAGAAAAACGGCCTGCTCCCCAAAAAGGTTCCAGAACCACCAGGGCGCGTTGAGCCGCAACGGCGATCCCCAGGCGTTGAGCGCCACCGCCTTCTCCATCTTCACCCCGGTCGCCTCGCAGAGCTGGCGGAAATCCTTGATGGTGCAGTGGTGGATGTTGGGCGTGTCGTACCAGCTATAGGGGAGCATATCGGTCTGCGGCATATGTCCGGCCAACAGCAATTGCAGCCGCACCTGCCAGTGGCCGAAATTCGGAAACGACACCACCGCGCGCCGGCCGATGCGCAGCATGTGTTCGAGCACCACGCGCGGATGGCGCGTCGCCTGCAGCGTCTGCGACAGGATCACGTAGTCGAAGGCATCGTCCGGATAGTCGGCCAAGTCGGTGTCCGCGTCGCCCTGGATCACCGCCAGACCCTTGGCCACACATTCGTTGACGCCCTCGCGCGACAATTCGATGCCGCGCCCGTCGACACCGCGGCTCTCGCCCAGCAGCCGCAGCAGTTCGCCGTCGCCGCAGCCGACGTCGAGCACCTTGGCGCCGCGCTCCACCATCTCGGCCACCAGCACCAGGTCGACGCGGGCGCCGGCCTGCGTGCGCGCGATATGGGCGATTGCGAGATTGCTCATGGCGTCAGCTCTTTCCGCCAAAACTTGGCGAAACAAGCCCGCGCGCCTTGCCGGCGCCGTCAAGGAAACCGCGCACAATGGCGAACAATTCCGGCTCCTCGAGCAGGAAGGCGTCGTGGCCCTTGTCGGTGACGATCTCGGCGAACGAAACGCGCGCGCCGGCAGCGTTGAGCGCGTGCACGATGGCGCGCGATTCCGAGGTCGGGAACAGCCAGTCGCTGGTGAACGAGACCACGCAGAACCGGGTCGGCGAATGCTTGAACGCATTGGCGACCAGCCCATCATAGTCGGCGGCAAGGTCGAAATAGTCCATGGCGCGCGTGAGATAGAGATAGGAATTGGCGTCGAAGCGCTCCACGAACGAAATGCCCTGGTGGCGCAGATAAGATTCGACCTCGAAATCCGCGTCGAACGAAAAAGTCGGATTCTCGCGATCCTGGAACTTGCGGCCGAATTTCCGGTGCAGCGCGGCGTCGGACAAATAAGTGATATGCGCGCCCATGCGCGCGACCGCGAGGCCGCGGCGCGGATTGGCGCCTTCCAACAGATAACGGCCGGCTTTCCATTCCGGGTCGGCCATGATCGCCTGCCGGCCGACCTCGTGGAACGCGATGTTCTGCGCCGAATGGCGGGTGGCACAGGCGATCGGCAGCGCTGAAAACACGCGGTTCGGATAGGAAGCGGCCCATTGCAGCACCTGCATGCCGCCCATCGATCCGCCGGCCACCGAGAACAACGTTTCGAGGCCGAGGTGATCGAGCAGCATGGCCTGCGCGCGCACCATGTCGCGGATGGTGATGACGGGGAATTCCAGGCCCCACGGCTTGCCGGTCGCCGGATTGGTCGAGGACGGGCCGGTGGTCCCCATGCACGCGCCCACCACGTTCGGGCAGATCACGAAATAGCGCTCGGTGTCGATCGGCTTGCCGGGACCGACCATGGTTTCCCACCAGCCGTCTTTACCGGTGACCGGATGCTCGCTCGCCACGTGCTGGTCGCCAGTGAGCGCGTGGCAGACCAGCACCGCATTGGAGCGCTCGGCATTGAGCGTGCCGTAGGTTTTGTAGGCGATCTGGAACGGGCTGAGTTCGACGCCGGCATCGAGCTTGAGCGGTTGGTCGGCCCCGAAACGCACGACAAGCGAGTCACGAGGATCGTCCGCCTCGCGCGGAGCGTGCGTTTCCCGCGGGCTCGTCAGATTGGCCTCGACCATGTCGCCTAGCGCTCCCGGCGCGCCGCGCTCCTGAGAAATCACGCCTCTCGGGCCGCGGGCCTTTAGATAGAAGGCGGCTAACTGTCAATCTAGCAGTTTACTGTCAACGTTTTCATTGATTTCAGGGCTTTATTGATTTCAAGGCTTGGCCCTCCTATCAATGCCGCCATGACGAAGCCACCCCAGGCACCCGCGCTGGACGATCTGCGCAAGGAGATCGACCGGATCGACGAGGCGATGCACCGGCTTTTGATGGAGCGCGGCGAGATCATCGACCGGCTGATCGCGGTCAAGAAGAGCCAGGAAACCGGCTCGGCCTTCCGCCCGGCGCGCGAGGCCGAGATGATGCGCCGGCTGGTCAAGCGGCACAAAGGCATCCTACCGCTCGACACCGCCGAGAGCATCTGGCGCGTCATCATATCGACCTTCACCTATGTGCAAGCGCCGTTTTCGGTGCATGCCGACCTCTCAGCCGGCGACGCCCTGATGCGCGATTCCGCCCGCTTCCATTTCGGCTTTACGGTTCCGTTCGTGGCGCATATGGGCGCCGCCGCGGTGGTGGAGGCGGTGTCGACTTCGAAGGGCGATCTCGGCCTGGTGCCGGCTTTCGCGGTGCCGGCGGCCGGCGCATGGTGGAGCGCGCTCGAATTCGACGCCGCGCCCAAGATCATTGCGCGCCTTCCCTTCGTCGAGCGCGCCGACCACCCCGCCGCCTTGCCGGTGTTCGTGCTGTCGCGGGTCGCCGCCGACGCCATGGCGACCGACGCGGCGGTATGGAGCGTGCGTGTATCCGGCTGGGGCGCGGGCGCCGCGCAGGCGCTCTCGGCGCTGGCGGATTTCATCGCCATGCCCGACCGCGCCTTTGACGGCGCCGCCTTGCTGATCACACTGCCGAAAGGTGTGACCCTGGAGGCGATCAGCGCGGTCTTGGTTAAGGCCGGGGCCACGGTTCGTTCGGCGGCCCTCGTCGGGAGCCACGCGACCCGCTATACGGTTGCCGCCGAGAAGTAACCCTTAAGCCGGCGACGACCGGATGCCCCGCCCGTGCGGGGCACGACAAGCTTTGAGGACCGTAATGACCGCGACCAGACCGCAACCGCGCCCCGGCGTGCTCGACATTGCCCCCTACATCCCGGGCAAGAGCAGCGCGCCCGGCGTCGCCAAGATCTTCAAGCTGTCCTCGAACGAAACGCCGATAGGGGCGAGCGCGAGCACGATTGCCGCCTATCGCGCGGTGGCGGAGCACCTGGAGGATTACCCGGACGGCTCAGCCTCGGCGTTACGCGAGGCGATTGGTGACGTATTCGGACTGGATCCTGCGCGCATCGTCTGCGGCGCCGGCTCCGACGACCTGCTCAACCTGATCGCGCGCGCCTATCTCAGCGAC
Source organism: uncultured Alphaproteobacteria bacterium (assembly GCA_963739075.1). Taxonomy (GTDB): domain Bacteria; phylum Pseudomonadota; class Alphaproteobacteria; order Rhizobiales; family Xanthobacteraceae; genus Pseudolabrys. Next base: position 241,142 of record CAVTZC010000008.1, read on the forward strand.
GGCGACGAGGCGATCCACACCACGCACGGCTTCCTGGTCTATCCGATCGCCACGCTCGGTACCGGCGCCAAGCCGGTGGTCGCGCCGGAGAAGAATTTCACCGCCGACGTCGATGCCATCCTCGCGCGAGTGTCGCCGCGCACCAAGGTGGTGTTCCTGGCCAACCCCAACAATCCGACCGGGACCTATATTCCGTTCGACGAGGTCAAGCGCCTGCACAACGGTTTGCCGCCGCAGGTGCTGCTCGTGCTGGACGCGGCCTATGCCGAATACGTGCAGCGCAACGATTACGAATCCGGCATCGAACTGGTGGCCACATCGGAAAACGTCGTGATGTGCCGCACCTTCTCGAAGATCTATGGGCTGGCCGCGCTCCGCCTCGGCTGGATGTACGGCCCCGCGCCTATCGTGGACGCGATCAACCGCATTCGCGGGCCGTTCAACGTCAACGCGCCGGCGATCGCCGCCGGCATCGCGGCGATCCGCGACGCCGCCCATGTCGAGCGTTCGCGCGAGCACAATACGCGCTGGCTGGCCTGGCTCACCGAGGAGATCGGCAAGCTCGGATTGCCGGTGACGCCGAGCGTGGGAAATTTCGTGCTGATCCACTTTCCGGAAACCAAGGGTCATACCGCCAAGGACGCCGACGCATTCCTGACCAAACGCGGTCTGATCCTGCGCCAGGTCGGCGCCTACAAACTGCCGAATGCTTTGCGCATGAGCGTCGGCACCGAGGAAGCCAACCGGCTGGTGGTCAAGGCGCTGGCGGAATTCTTAGGGAAAGCGGCGTGAGCAAACCGGCGCCTTTGTTCAACCGATTGGCGCTGATCGGCGTCGGATTGATCGGTTCCTCAATTGCGCGCGCCGCCCGCGCGCAGGGCGCCGTGCGTTCGATCGTGGCCACGGCGCGCTCGCCGCAAACGCGCAAGCGCGTCGCCGAGCTTGGCCTCGCCGATCAGGTGGTGGAGAGCAATGCCGCCGCGGTCGCGGGCGCCGATCTGGTGATCGTGTGCATTCCGGTCGGCGCCTGCGGCGCGGTGGCCAAGGAGATCGGCCCGCATTTGGCTCCCGGCGCCATCGTGTCCGACGTCGGCTCGGTCAAGGGCTCCATCGTGCGCGACATGGGCCCGCATCTGCCAAAAAACGTGCATTTCGTGCCGGCCCACCCGGTCGCCGGCACCGAATATTCCGGCCCCGATGCCGGCTTTGCCGAATTGTTCGTGAACCGCTGGTGCATCCTCACGCCGCCCGAAGGCGCCAACTCCGCTGCGGTGGACAAGCTTGCCGCCTTCTGGCGCCTGTTCGGCGCCGATGTGGACCGTATGGCAGCCGATCATCACGACCTGGTGCTCGCCATCACCAGCCATCTGCCGCATCTGATCGCCTACACCATCGTCGGCACCGCCGACGAATTGCAGACGGTGACGCGCTCCGAGGTGCTCAAGTTCTCGGCCGGCGGCTTCCGCGATTTCACCCGCATCGCGGCCTCCGATCCGACCATGTGGCGCGACGTGTTCCTCGCCAACAAGGACGCCGTCCTGGAAATGCTCGGTCGCTTCAACGAAGACATCTCGCTGTTGACCAAGGCGATCCGCAACGGCGACGGCGCGGCCCTGTTCGAGCAGTTCACGCGCACGCGCGCCATCCGCAAGGGCATCGTGGACATCGGCCAGGATTCGCCGGCGCCGGATTTCGGCCGTCCGCATCCGGGAATTGGGCCGCTGCCGAAGCCTTACGCGGCCGACGGCGACTGATCTTTCACCGCTAGTGCAGCGCGTCGGCGACCGCCTTACCGCAGGCGATGGTGTCGGCCGGTCCCTTGAGATCGCGGGTTCGCAATTTCGGCTCGACGAGCACATTTTCGATCGCGGCGACGATCGCCTTGGCGGCGTCCGCTTCGCCTAGATGTTCGAGCATCATCGCACCCGACCAGATTTGGCCGATCGGATTGGCAATGCCCTGGCCGGCAATGTCCGGCGCCGAGCCGTGCACGGGCTCGAACACGGAGGGGAATTTGCGCTCGGGGTTGATGTTGCCGGAGGGCGCGATCCCGATCGTGCCGGTACAGGCCGGGCCGAGATCGGACAAGATGTCGCCGAACAAATTCGACCCGACCACGACGTTGAAGCGATCGGGATTGAGCACGAAATGCGCGGTCAGGATGTCGATGTGAAACTGGTTCCACTTCACATCCGGATAGGCTTTCGCCATTTCGCGCACGCGCTCGTCCCAGTACGGCATGGTGATGGCAATGCCGTTCGACTTGGTTGCCGACGTCAGATGCTTCTTCGGGGTGGAGCGCGCCAGCTCGAAGGCGAATTTCAGCACGCGGTCGACGCCGGTGCGGCTCATTACTGTTTCCTGCACGACGACTTCGCGCTCAGTGCCGGCAAACATGCGGCCGCCGATCGCCGAATACTCGCCCTCGGTGTTCTCGCGTACCACCCAGAAATCAATGTCGCCGGGCTTGCGATTGGCGAGCGGGCACGGCACGCCCGGCATCAAGCGGACGGGCCGCAAGTTTACGTATTGATCGAATTCGCGCCGGAACAGGATGAGCGAGCCCCACAGCGAAATGTGGTCGGGCACCCGATCGGGCATGCCGACCGCCCCGAAATAAATCGCGTCATGCTTGCCGATCTGCTCTTTCCAGTCCTCCGGCATCATGCGGCCGTGCTTGGCGTAATAGTCGCAGCTGGCGAAGTCGAAATGTTCCAGCTGCAGCTCGAAACCGTAATTTTTCGCGACCTTCTCCAGCACACGCACGCCTTCCGGGACAACTTCCTTGCCGATGCCGTCGCCGGGGATCACGGCAATGCGATGGATGCGATTTGTTTTCATGGGAGTCACTGTTCATTTCGAGGTGAGCGGAAGCTTCGTATTATAAGCCGGCAACGTGATCAAGCGATCACCCGCGGCGCTACGATCTAGAACAGCGCCGGCGTATTGCCGATCCGGATCGGCCCCAGGAATACCGCACCGTCGTCGAAGCGCAGCGGCAGCGTGATCGCGCGCTTGCCTTCCAGCGTAGTCTGCTCGCCGAGCAGATTGATGCCGAGCGAAAAATTGGAGCTGGTGGCCTGCTGGCGCGCGACCCCGCCGAGACCGGGCAGAATGCGATCGAGCGCGCCGGCGACCTTGTCCATGTCCGGCGAAGCCTGCACCGCCTGCTCCGCGTTGATCGAGGCGAGGAACGCTTCGAGACCGGCGACGGTCACGCGCAATTGGCCGTTGAGCCGGCCGTTCGCGCTGAGCGACAGGCTACCGCTGCCGATGGCAATCACTTCGCCCTGTTGCACGCGCGCCTGCGTGATGTCGATGCGGCCGCCGGCCGCCTGCAGCTCGCGGAAGCGCGCCGGCCAGGGCTTGGGCGAGAAATCGTTCAATCCGCGTAGCACGGCGGTGACGTCGGCGTCGAACGGATGCGACGCGGCCGGATGCAAGGCGGGCACCGCCGCCCGCCGCAGCCGCGTCACGATCTCGATGACCGGATGGTTGGTCACCGAGCCTTCGACGATGCGGCCGTGGACTTCGATGCGCTTGGCCTGCAACAGCGTCTCGCGTTTGCCGCTGCTGAGACGGTCGACCTCCGGGCCGTCGAACACCAGCGACACGCGCTCCGGCGCCGTCGGTGTGCCGCGCACGCTCGACTGACCGAGTTGCCAATCGGCGACGATGGTCGGCGCTTTGCCCGGATTGGCGATGGTGAGCGGGCCATGGAATTCGGTGATCAGCTGGTCCGGCTGATAGATCTGCGCGGCGATCAGCATTCCGGCGGTCTTGATCTCGACCGGCGGCTGGTTGCTGCGGAACAGCGCGGAGGCTTTGTCGCAATCCACCTCGATGCGGAATGGATAGCCGCCGATATTCTGCGAGGCGCAGCTATAGATGCGGCCGGCCTTGGCCTCGCGCGCGCGCCAGCCGGCGACGGCGACTTCCGCCCGGCCGGCGGCGTAATGCCAGAACCAGCTCCAGCCGCCGATCAGCGCGACGAACAGGAGAAGGATGCCGATATAGCGCCAGTTGCGCCGGCGCGCGGAACGGGTTCGTCGAACTCGTCTGGCCATCGAAGGTTTAACACTTGCCGAATGCGGCGTTTCTGCACCTTGCTCCCGCGCCACCGGACTGCGGGACGGGTTGCGCCGGAACATCCGGCCTGTTACGCGAGCGCAAGTTGCCGGGCCCTGTCAACGGCGTCGTCCACATCCAACCCCGATGAGCAAAAAAATCAACCAAAACGGCGAGGACCTGTGGGTTTTCGCCTACGGATCGCTGATGTGGCGGCCCGGATTCGAATACCTCGAGCGGCGCACCGCCCGCCTGGTCGGCGCGCACCGCGCTCTCTGCGTCTATTCCTTCGTCCACCGCGGCACCCCGGAGAAGCCCGGCCTGGTGCTCGGGCTCGACCGCGGCGGCAATTGCCGCGGCATCGCCTACCGGGTCGCTGCCGGAAAACGCGCAGCCACGATCGCCTATTTGCGCGCGCGCGAGCAGGTCACCATGGTCTATCGCGAGGTTTCCCGCCCGGTGTGGCTCGATGATGATCCGCAGAACAGCGCGCAGGCGCTCTGCTACATGGTCGACCGCGGTCACGAGCAATATGCCGGCCGCCTGACGCACGAACAGAAATTGCATCTGGTGCGGCAAGGCCACGGCCGCTCCGGCAACAACCGCGATTATGTGCTGGAGACGGTCAAGGAGATTGAGTCGCAGGGCTACCGCGACCGCGATCTGCACCTCTTGGCCGAGCGGCTCAAGGGTATCCACGAGACGGTTATCGATTAAGCCAAGCGCACGCTTGATAGGCGCTCGCAGGAAAGCTGGGAATAGGCGTTCAGCGCGCCGGCATGTTTTTGGCGTCGGCAATCAAGCGCGCCGTCGCCGTTTCGAGGTCGTGCTGGAGACGTTCAAAAAATACGTCCTTGTCGAGCCCGGGGGCGATCGGATCGAGCACCTCCACCAGCACCGTCCCCGGCTGCAGCCGGACCGAGCGGCGCGGCCAGAACAGCCCGGAATTGAGCGCGATCGGAACGCAGGGCACGCTCTCCGCGGCATACAGCTGCGCCACGCCGTATTTATAGCGCGGTTCGGCGCCGGCCGGCCGCCGCGTACCTTCGGGGAAGATGATCAATTGACGGCCGCGCGCAAGTTCGACGCGCGCGCGCGCGGTCATGGCGGCGAGCGCCTGCGAGCCGGCGCCGCGGTCGACCGGAACCATGCGACCCTTGATCATCAGCCAGCCGAAGATCGGGATCCACTGCAATTCGCGTTTGACGATGAAGAACGGATTGTCGAACAGCGGCAGCAGCGCGAAGGTTTCCCACGCCGACTGGTGCTTGGCGGCGACAATGACCGGGCCGCGCGGGATTTTTTCACGGCCCTTGATCTCGCAATCGATGCCGGCGACGGCGCGCAACAGCACGAGATTGGTGCGGCCCCACGCTTTCGCCACCGCGAGGATACCGCGATAGGACATGAAGAACGTCGGCAGCGCGATGATCAGCCACAGCGCCGTGTTCAAATAGAACAGCGCGTTGAAGACCAGTGAGCGAAGCAAAATCACGGGCGGCGCTCCTTCACGGGCTGTCGGTATCGAGGTGCATGCGCGCGAGCGCAAACAGATACTTCAGATATTCCGCGAACAGCAAGCGCACGGCCTCGAGGTTCGACCACCACGGCTGGTCTTTCATCTTCGGCGAGATCACCGGAAAGGAAATCAGCGTCACCTCCGGAAGCTGATGTTCGAGCTCGGCCATGGCGCGCGGCATGTGCCAGTTCGAGGTCACCACGATCAACGAACTGAAATTGTGGTCGCGCGCCCAGCGCTTGGTCTCCAGCGCATTGCCGAAGGTGTTGAGCGCGGAGCGGTCGAGATCGATGCAGCAGGTGAAATATTTAGAGTAGACCGGGGTCAGCCGCGCGATCTCGCGCGCTCTGGTGTCGCGATTTACGCCGCTGATCAGCAGCCGCTTGCCGCGCTCGGTCGCCAAGAGCTCGATCGCATCCGGGATACGCGCGGCGGCCCCGGTCAGCACCACGATACCGTCGGCACTGCGGTCGAGCATCACTTCCTCCGTCGGAATCGTCAGCGCGAACCAGCAGAATCCGGCGCCCAGCAGCACGGCGCCGACGGCGCCCGCGGTCATGGTGAGAAAGCCGATAATGCGCGCGAAACTGGCAAGCATGGCTAATCGATCGTGCCGAGGGTTCGGTTTACGGTATGCCGAGAGGTCACCGCGGTCACCAGTGCGATCAGCACGATTTGGCCGAACACCGCGATATAGCCGGCGATGCCGATGGAGAACGATCCGAACAAAGCCGTCGTCTGCTCGGCCCCCGCAGAGCTCGCAAACCAGTTGCTGATGACGGCGGCGAGCGCGAACAGCACGATCGCGACGCCGCCGCCGATGGCGCCGCCCTGCAGACCGAGCAGCAGAAAGTGCCGCTGGAAGCGGCCGGCGATGAAGCCGTTCTTGGCGCCGACGAAATGCAGAACCTCGATCACCGGTTTGTTGGTCGCCATCGCGCCGCGGGTCGCGAAAGTGACCGAGAGCATGGTGGCGGCGATCACCAGCAGCAGAATAGCGATGCCGGCGGCGACCGCGGTTCCCGCCATGGCGCGCATGCGGTCGATCCAGCCGCGATGATCGTCGAGCGTGGCACCCGGCACCTGCTCGGCCAGCATCCGCCGCAGTTGCGGAATGTCGGGCGCGGCGCCGCGCGCGATCTTGACCACGATCAGCCGCGGCACCGGCAATTCGTCGAGCGTGAGCCCGCTGCCGAGCCAGGGCTCGAGCAGCTTGGAGGATTCCGCTTTCGAATAGACCCGCACGTCGCCGATGCCCGGGAAAGCGCGCGCGGCGGCCGCCGCCTTGTCGGCGGCGGCGTCAAGATCGCGGCCGGACGCCGGAATGATCTGAATGGTCACCTCGCGCGCCACGTCGGACTGCCATTCGCTCGCCGCGCTGGCGACCAGAATCACCGCGCCAGTGGTTAGCGAGGCCAGAAACGTCATGATGGCGACGACCGCGATCAGCGCTCGTCCGGAGATCGAATTGCGCGGCACTAGCGGCGTATCGAACCGCGGCAGCGGGCCGCCCGGCACGCGCGGCGGCGCCGACATTTCGTCCCTGGTGGAATTGGCCATCGTCATTTTCCTTTGCGCATGATCTTTTCCGAAAACCAGCTCCCACTTTCCGGGATCATGCGCTCTCAGTCGTAAATATGCAGCCGGCCCTCATGCAGCACCAGCCGGCGTGCATCGTACTGGTCCATCAAGGCGATGTCGTGGGTGGCGATCACCACCGAGGTTCCGGATTTGTTGAGCTCGATGAACAGCCGCAACAGCCGCTGCGCCAGGGTGGGATCGACGTTGCCCGTGGGTTCGTCGGCGAGCAGCAATTGCGGCCGCGCGATTACCGCGCGTGCGATCGCGGCGCGCTGCTTTTCGCCGCCCGACAGAACCGGCGGCAGTGCCCACATCCGCTCGCCGAGGCCGACCCAGTTCAACAGTTCGACCACTTCGTCGCGGTAGCTGTCTTCGCGCCGGCCCATCACGCGCAGCGGCAGCGCGACGTTCTCATACGTCGTCATGTGGTCGAGCAGGCGGAAATCCTGGAATACGATGCCGATGCGGCGGCGCAGCGTCGCCACCGCGTCCTTCGACAGGGTGGCGACGTCGTGGCCGAACTGTGTGATCAGACCGCGCGTCGGCTTGAGCGAGAGGAACAAAAGACGCAGCAGCGAGGTCTTGCCGGCGCCGGACGGGCCGGTGAGGAACTGAAAGGAATGCGGCTCGATCCGGAACGTGAGGTCGCGCAGGACCTCCGGCCCCAGGCCGTAGCGCAAGCCTACGTTCTCGAATCGGACCACGCCCCTCTCCGAAAAAATTCCGATTTAGACCCGTGGAACGACCCTGGCCGGCAGGCCGCGGAGCCGTCCCTAAATCCGTCCGCGGCCCCTGTTGCGGTCAAGAACTGCGCTTTTACAGCATTATCGCGGCGCCGCCAGCGCCAAGGGGCTACCAAAGCCGCCCTATCCCCTGATCCGCCGGGGTGGGCATGGTTTCCAATCCATTAACGGTCGCCTGCTAGGTTTTCTCCCCGAACCGGCCCCGATGACATGCTGATCGTCTGTCCTAACTGCGCCACCTCCTACATGATCGACCAGGCCGCGGTCGGCCCGGCCGGTCGCACGGTGCGTTGCGCCCGCTGCAAGGCATCCTGGCTCGCCGGCGGCCCCGAGCCCGCCCCCGATGTGACCGCTCGCGCGGACACCGTGGCCGCGGAAGCGCAGGCGCAGCCGGCGTCCGCCACCCGCGCCGAGGCGCCGCCCCCACCCGCCGCAGCAGCCCCCGCGCCGGCGCAAGCCGCCGATGCGGACGACCAAGGCGCCACAGAACTCCGAATTGGTCACTGCTACCGAGGTCAAGTCTCAGCCGATCGAGCCGCCGCCGCCCGAACCACCACCGCCGGCCGCGACAGCCCCGGCCGAGCCGCCGGTCCTTCAGCCGGTCGAGGCGCAGACGCTGGAGCCCGAGCCGGTCACGATCGCCGACGCTCCGTCGCTCGTGCCGCCGATCGAGCATGAACCGCAGCCGGAGGCGGCCGAAAGCGAGTCCGAGGCCGAAGCGGCCGCCAGCTTCGACGCCCGCCGCAAGTGGCTGCAGGCGCGCCGCAAGCAATCGCGCCGCTCGTCGCGCTGGACCGCGGTCATTCTCGTGCTGGTCGCCGCCAACGTGGCGCTGGTCGGCGCGCGCAACGAAGTGGTGCGTTACCTGCCGCAGACCGCGTCGTTGTTCGCGGCCATCGGCCTGCCGGTCAACCTGCGCAATCTCAAATTCGAGAACGTCAAGCTGTCGACGGAAACCAATGGCGGCATCAAACTGCTGATCGTGCAAGGCGCGATCGTGAGCGAAGCCGGCAAGCCGGTCGCGGTGCCGCGCCTGCGCTTCGCCCTGCGTAACGCGACCGGCCAGGAAGTCTACAGCTGGACCATGCCGCCGCCGCGCAGCATACTCGATTCCGGCGAGCGGCTGGAATTCCGCAGCCAGATCCCGGCGCCGCAAGTCGACGCCACCGATGTGATGGTCCGCTTCTTCACCGCGCAGGATGCCGGAGCAAAGTGAAGCGATGGCGAAGATCCTGATCGCCGAAGACGACCCTACGATCCGCGATCTGGTGGTACGCGCGCTCAACGAGGACGGCCACGAACTGACCGCCGCCAACGACGGCGCGGCGGCGCTCGATGCGCTCAACCGCAAGAACGGCGATTTCGACCTGCTGCTGACCGACGTGAAGATGCCGGTCATGGACGGCATTGCATTGGCTCTTGCCGCCGGGCGCGATCATCCGGACGTCGCGATCATGCTGATGACGGGCTTTGCCGATCAGCGCGAGCGCACGCATGGGCTGGACGCGCTGGTGCACGACGTGATCGCCAAGCCGTTCTCGGTCGATCAAATCAAGGGCGCCGTGCGCGAGGCGCTGGTGCAGCGGCATTAGCGACCGCGCACCGCGACGGAATAATCAGAAATCCTTCAGCAGCCGCTCGATATAATCGAGCTCGAGCTGCGGACGACCGCTCTCGCCGAAGCGCTTGCGCAGTTCTTCCAGGATACGGCGGGCGCGCTGGGCGTCGATCTCGCCCGGCACCTTGACGGTGACGTCGTCGCCATATTCGCGGCCCCGCATCGGCCGGCCGAGCGGGTCGGTATCCTGCTGGGCGCGCGCGCGGCCGTTGCGGCCGGGCTGGCCGGGGCCCTGGCCCATGCCGTTCTGCTGCATCGACTGCGCCAGCCCTTGCGCGCCCTTGCGCATGGCGTCGAGCGCGCGGCCCTGGCTGTCGACCGCGCTGTCGGCGTCGCCCTGGCCGAGCTCGCCTTCCGCCTCGCCCATGGATTCGCCGGCGCTGCCGAGCTGATCCATATCGCTGTCGCCCTGGCCCTTTTCGCCCTGACCCTGCTGGGGATTGCCGAGGCCGCGCTGGCGCAATTGGTCGAGCAGTTTGTTGAGGCGGTCGCGCAACCCCTGCTGGTCCTGGCGCAGATCGCCGAACTGCTGCTGACCCTGGCCTTGCTGCTGGCGCTGGCGATCGCGCCGCAAATCCTGGCCCTGCTTGAACGTCTTGTCGCGCAATTGCTGCTGCTTGCGGATCATGTCGCCGAGTTCGTCGAGCGTCGACATCATGTCGTCGTCGCCCTGATCGCCCTGCGCGCCCGGGCGCGCCGTCTGCAGGTTCTCGAGCATCGACTGCATTTCGTCGAGCAGCCGGCGCGCGGCATCCTTGTTGCCGGAGCGCGCCAGATTTTCCAGCCGGTCGAGCATGTTCTTGAAATCACGCTCGCTCAGCATGCGGGTATTGCGGTCGAGCGGACGCGACAGCTGCTGCGGATTTTTGCGCATCTCTTCCGCCAGCGCCTGCAGGTATTTATCCATCGCGGCGCGCAACTGCTCCATCAGCTGCTTCAGCTCTTGGTCGCTGGCGCCGCGTTCGAGCGCCTGACGCAGGGCCTCCTGCGCCTGACGCAGCGCCTGTTCGGTTTGCGAGACGTTGCCGTCCTCGAGCTGCACCGCCATATCCCACATGCGCGCCACCACCTCGCGCAGCTGGTCGTCGCTGGTCGCGTGCGCGAGATCGAAATAGATCGCGCGCAAGCCGAGATAGACTGCGGCCTCGGGCGTAAATTTTTCCGGCGCGATGGTGAGCGCGTCGAGCGCGGTGAGCACCAGCGGCTTGGCGCCGGCATCGAGCGCCAGGCTGCGGCGCTGCTCGATCAAGGCGCGCGCCACCGGCTTGACGAAGATGCGTTCCGGAAGCTGGAACTCGGCCGGTTCGCTACGGCCCTCATTGCCGGCCTCGTCGCGCGCGACCAGCGTGACCTCGACTTTGGCGCCGGCCCAGGGATGGGCCGTGAGATCACGCGTGGTCTGCGCCGCGCCCGCGCGGGTGCGCGTCTGCGGCAGCGTAAGCGGGAATTCCGGCGCCTTGAACAGCGGGTGCGCGCCAGCCGGCGCGTCGTCGTCCTTGAGCGCGAAATCGGCATGCGCTTCGACCACGCCGTAGTCGTCTTCCATCCGGTAGTCGAGCCGCAGCGAACCGCGTGCCTGCCGCTCGGGTTCGCCGATCAGCTCGATTTTCGGCGCGCGGTCGGGGATCGCGGTGAATGTCCAGGCCAGATCGCTGTTACCGACCCCATGCAATGTCGCCGAGCCGTCGCCCTTGATCAAGAAGCGCTGCTCCGCGCTGCCCGCCGGCAGAACCACGCGCGCATCCGGCGGCACCGCCTCGAGGCCGCCCTTGCGCACGACGTCGAAGCGCACACTGCCGCTGGAGCGGATCACGAGCTCGCTACTGGTTGGCACCGCGACCGGCGCCGTCTCCGGCGCAGTCTCACCCGGGCGCAGGCCGGCCAGCATGACCGGCGGGCGCCCGGTATAGTTCGGCGGCGTCACCCAGGCATCGATGCGGAAATTGGCCGGCGCCACCACGCCGTGCCAATCGAAGGCGGCGGTCACGCGCTTCCAGCGCTCGCCGCCGGCGGCGAAGAAGCTCGCCACCACCAGAATGAGCACCAGCGCGCGTAGCGCCATCGGATCGCGCATCGACAGCCGCGGCGACGGCCATCCGGCCTTGAGCTTGCGCGCCGACAACAGCGCGCGTTCGACGTGGGCGCGCCAGAGCGCCTGCGCGACCGGATCGTGCTGGTTGGCGGCGATCTCGTCGGCGATCGCGGTGGCCGGCCGGTGCGTCTCGCCGCTGTTGCGGTCGAGCCGGCGCAGGCCGGCGGCGGCGCTGGGCAGCCGCAGCATCGCAAGCGGCGCCGCTGCAATAGCGGTGACGACCACGAACAACAGCAAGCCGATGGCGCGCGCCAGCGGCGGCAGCACCAGCCATACACCGGCCCAGGAAAACGCGAGGAACAGTCCGAGCGCGGTCGCCAGAATGGCCAAGGCCGGCCACAACCGCTCCCACAACAGGCTGCCGCGCGCGCGCTGGAGCGCCCGTGTTAGCAGGGTGCGGGTCGGGTTCTCCGGCTGCTTCGGCTGCTCGTCCAAACCGTCCAAAAGCCGCTCCGTCGCTCAGGGCTAAGGCGATTCTCTGATGGAATAAGCTACCACGCAGGCAATCCCCGGACCATGCGCGGGTTTCAGGCGCCTAGAGCCAATCCGGCATGCGATCGAGCGCAATCAATTGGTCAACTTCAAGGCGGGGGCGAACCACGGCCCATTCTGCACCCTTGACCAGCACTTCCGGTACCAGCGGCCGCGTATTGTAAGTTCCGGCCTGCACCGCGCCGTAGGCGCCCGCCGACATTACGGCCAGCAAGGCGCCCGCCGCCGGTTCCGCCAAGTCGCGGTGGAGAGCGAGGAAATCGCCGCTCTCGCACACCGGCCCGACCACGTCGGCGCGGATGCGGCGCGCGGATACGCGAGGCTCGGCCACCGGCTTGATCTCATGATGCGCGTCATACAGCGTCGGACGGATGAGATCATTCATGGCGGCATCGACCACCACGAAATTTTTCGCTTCGCCGTGCTTCACGAACAGCACACGCGTCACCAGGATACCGGCATTGCCGACGATCAGCCGGCCGGGCTCGAAGATCAGCCGGCAGTCGAGATCGCGCGTGGCGCGCTTGACCATCTTGGCATAGGCGTCCGGATGCGGCGGCGGCTCGTTGTCGTCGAGATAGGGAATGCCCAAGCCGCCTCCGAGATCGACATGAGAGATCGTGTGGCCGTCGCCGCGCAGCATGCGCACGAACTCAGCCAGCAGCGTGAATGCATTGTCGAACGGATCGAGATCGGTGATCTGGCTGCCGATATGCATGTCGACGCCGGCGACTTTGATGCCGGGCAAGGTCGCCGCCCGCTTATAGACCGCGCGCGCGCGGCTGATCGGAATGCCGAACTTGTTTTCGGCCTTGCCGGTGGCGATCTTGTGATGGGTCTTGGCGTCGATATCGGGATTGACGCGCACCGAAATCTTGACCGCGCGGCCCTTGGCCGATGCGATCGATGACAGCAGTTCGAGCTCCGGCTCTGATTCCACGTTGATGCAGAGAATGCCTTCGTCGACCGCGAGCGCGAGTTCGCGCGCGGTCTTGCCGATGCCGGAGAACATGATCCTGTCGGCCGGCACGCCGGCGAGCCGCGCGCGCATCAGCTCGCCTTCCGATACCACGTCGGCGCCGGCGCCGAGCTTGGCGAGCGTGGCGATCACCGCCTGGTTGGAATTCGCCTTCATGGCGTAGCAGACGAGCGCGTTGGCGTCGGCGAAGGCGCCGGCGAACACCTTGTAGTGACGTTCCAGCGTTGCGGTCGAATAACAATAAAACGGTGTCCTGACCGCCGCAGCGAGCGTGTCGAGGCTAACCGCCTCGGCGTGCAGGACGCCGTCGCGATAAGCGAAGTGGTGCATCGGACACGCTCAGTTCAGCAGATCGTCGAGAAGGATGTGTTTTTTCGGACCCTGGGGCGACAGCGGCAGACCGCCGGGCCCGAGCGGCGCAGTGCCGTCCTTGCTCTGCCCGCCGATCGGCGAGGCAATCGGATTGCTCATCGGGGTCGCCGCGTTGCTCTGCTCGCCCGCGAGCGAGGCGCCGGGCGGCGGATCGAGCGGCCCTTTGCGGCCACACGCGGCCAGGCCGAGCGACGCGACGAGCGCCCCGATCAGGGCGAGACGGAGAAAAGGACGGTCGTGAAAACGGCTCAAGAAGCGAATTCCTTATTTTGGCGGCACCATAGCAAACCAGGCAATCAAGGCGAAGTCAGGATTTCGCCTTTTCGAGCTTGCGCAGCCATTTCTTCGCTTGCGCACGCACGTTTTTGGGCGCGGTGCCGCCAAAACTCGTCCGGCTCTTCACCGAGCGGTCGACCGACAACACGCTGAATACGTCATCCGAGATGCGCGGCTCGATCTCGCGCATGACGGCGAGCGGCAGCCGGTGCAGGGCTATGCCCGCCTCCGCCGCCTTGGCGACAATGCGGCCGGTGACGTGATGCGCGTCGCGGAACGGCATCTTCAAGCTCCGCACCAGCCAGTCGGCGAGGTCGGTGGCGGTGGCATAGCCTTCGCCCGCCGCCTTTTTCATGCGCACGGTATCGGGCTCGAGATCGGCCACCATGCCGGTCATCGCCGCCAGCGACAGGGACAGCGCGGCGAGCGCGTCCATAGCGCCCTCCTTGTCCTCCTGCATGTCCTTGGCATAGGCGAGCGGCAGACCCTTCATCACGATCAGCAGCGCGGCGAGCGCGCCGATCACACGGCCGGTCTTTGCACGCACCAGTTCGGCGGCGTCCGGATTGCGCTTCTGCGGCATGATCGAGGAGCCGGTGGTGAACTTGTCCGACAGCCGCACCAGGCCGGTGAGCGGCGAGGTCCAGATCACGATCTCCTCGGCCAGCCGCGACAGATGCACCGACGTCATCGCTGCGGCGGCCAGCGTCTCCATGACAAAATCGCGGTCGGACACGGCGTCGAGCGAATTCGCCGCCGGCCGGTCGAAGCCGAGCGCCTTCGCTGTCATGTCGCGGTCGAGCGTAAATGAAGTGCCGGCAAGCGCCGCCGCGCCGAGCGGCAACTCGTTGAGCCGCTTGCGCGCGTCGGCAAAGCGGCCGCGGTCGCGCGCCACCATCTCGACATAGGCGAGCAGGTGATGGCCGAAGGTCACCGGCTGCGCGGTCTGCATATGGGTCAGGCCCGGCATCACGGTGCCGGCATGCGCCAGCGCCTTCTCAGTCAGCGCGCGCTGAAACGCCGCAAGCGCCGCGTCGAGCGCGTCGATGGTGTCGCGCATCCACAGCCGGAAATCGGTCGCCACCTGGTCGTTACGCGAGCGCGCGGTGTGCAGCCGCCCGGCCGCCTCTCCGATCAATTCGGAAAGCCGGCCCTCCACGTTCATGTGGATGTCTTCCAACGCCCGCTTGAATGCGAATTTGCCGGCCGCGATCTCTGACAGGATCGTGTCTAGACCGTGAGCGATCTTTTTCGCATCGTCCGCCGTAATGATGCCTTGCTTGGCCAGCATGTCGGCATGGGCCTTGGACGCCGCGATGTCCTGGCGGTAGAGAGCCTTGTCGAAATCGATGGAGGCGTTGATCTCCTCCATGATGGCGTCGGGGCCAGACGCAAATCGCCCGCCCCACATTTTGTTGCTCATGTTAGTGCTCTTGGTGCCGCTCTTAATTCAGCTCTTGGCCTAACCCACCGAAGTCCCGCCGCTCATGCCCGAACGTCCTTCGCCCAGCGTCGCCAAAAGGTACCTGGCCATGATCTTGGCCTGGGGCATCGCTGGCGTGCTCGTCGGGCTGGCGGGGGTATACGGGATTGCCACCCTGACAGGCAATGCAGACGGCGATGCGGCATGCCGGCCGGCAGTCGAATTGGCCCGGAAATTGGCCCCTTTGGCGCATGGCGAGGTGGCCGCCGTTAACGTTGCCAAGAGCCCGCTCCAGCTGCCCGACCTGGCTTTCCAGGACGCCAGCGGGAAGCCCCTGACCCTCGCCCATTGGCGCGGGCGCACGGTGCTGCTCAACCTGTGGGCCACCTGGTGCGTGCCCTGCCGAAAGGAAATGCCGGCGCTCGATGCGTTGCAGCGGCGGCTGGGCGGCCCCGGCTTCGAGGTGGTCGCGGTCAATATCGACACCCGCGATCCCGACAAGCCGAAAGCCTTTCTGAAGGAGGTCGGCGTCGACCAGCTCGCTTATTACGCCGATCCGGATGCCAAGACCTTCCAGGATTTGAAGGCCATCGGGCGCGCCTTCGGAATGCCGACGACCTTGCTGGTGGACCCGCACGGTTGCGAGCTCGGCACCATCGCCGGCCCGGCCGAATGGGCGAGCGAGGACGCCGTCAAGCTGGTGCAGGCGGCGCTCGGAAAAAGCTAGCAACGCGGCCACCGATCAGGCCGCTGTCATGCGCTGATATTGACGTTTTGCCCGACGCCGGCGGCGACGTTGGCGAGGCTCTGCATATTCTGCTGGGCGGCGCCGATGATCTGCACGACGGCCTTGGCGCTATCCGCATTCATGCGCATCATCGTCGCCGCGACGGCCATTTGCACGCGGCTCATCTGGGCGCCGACCATGGCTGTGGCGAGGGACGTTGGGTCCATGCAGGACTTCGTTCTAGGGCGCCCACCTCAAGAAATCATGAACGCCCGGCCGGCCTTGCCGCGCCGGCGCCTCACGCGAGCATATTGAGAACCGAGCCCCGTCGGTGACGTTGACGACGTCGACTGGTTGAGCGTGCTGCCGGCTTGTTGGAGAGCGGTATTGCTTTGGGCCGTCTGCGTCGATTGTAGACGGGTCAAGGCCGCCTGGACCACCAGGTTCGCAATCCCGCTGAGTTTGGTCTGCTGGGCGCCGAAGAGAGAGAGTCGCTCATGGTCGAAAACATGGCCGCGTCTGACGCAAAAATCGCGCTTTGGTAGCGATTGTTTTGCAGACTCTGCCAAGCAGACATCTGGCCAACTCGAATAGCACCGATGCGATACATAACGGACACGCCCCGCAATGCGGCGAGGTTAGAGCCGCGTGGTTAAGTAAATCTTCGGCGGCGGCCGGTTCCGACCCATTTTCGCGCGCGGCAGCTTGAAGCGGGCGGCGCGGGTGGTATACTTAACCACATGGTTTTCTATCGTACAAAGGCGCTCGACCGCACCTTCGCCGCGCTGGCCGATCCGACCCGGCGCGCTTTGCTGGCGCGCTTGAGCCAGACCGATGGCCTGTCGGTCAGCGCGCTGGCCGAGCCATTCGCGATGTCGCTGCCGGCGGTGATGAAGCATCTCGAAGTGCTGTCGGACGCCGGCCTGGTCACCCGCAACAAGAGCGGCCGCACGGTGTCCTGCCGGCTGCGCGCCGAGCCCATGCACGAGGCCAATGAATGGCTCAACCGCTACCAGCGGTTCTGGACTGATCGTCTCGATCAACTCGCAGCGTTTCTGGAGGAAGATTCATGTCCACCGTCGCCACTAAACCAAGTCTCACCATCAAGCGCCGCTTCGACGCGCCGCCCGCGAAAGTCTTCCAAGCCTGGACCGATCCGGAAAAAGTAAAGCGCTGGATGGGGCCCGGCGAAGTCAAAGCGTTGCGCGTCGAATCCGACCCGCGCACCGGCGGCCGCTACCGCTGGGTGATGCAGGCGCCAAGTGGCGAGGAGCACGACGTCAGCGGCGTCTATCGCGAGGTCATCCCGAACGAGAAGCTGGTGTTCACCTGGGCCTGGAAAACGACGCCGGAACGCGAGTCGCTGGTGACCATCGCACTCAAGAGCGACGGCGCCGGCACGCTGATGACGCTCACGCACGAGCAGTTCTTCGACGAGGAGGCGCGCGACCGCCACCAGGGCGGCTGGAACGGCGCGATGCCCAAGCTCGAAGCCTATCTGGCATCTCAGTAACGGGTGTTACCCATGGCCCACGAATGGTCAGTTTCTACTGGAACGAGCTGATGACGCGCGACGCCGAGAAGGCGAAGAAATTCTATGCCGGCACGCTCGGCTGGAGTTTCGAGGCCATGCCGATGCCGGAGGGCACCTATTGGGTGGCGAAGATGGGCGCCGATTATGTCGGCGGGCTGTTTTCGCTCACCTCGCCGCAGTTCGACGGCGTGCCGGAAGGCTGGATGGCCTATATCGCGGTCGATGACGTCGATGCGCGCGTCAAGAAGGCGCAGGCCGCCGGCGCCACGCTGATGCGCCCGATTTTTGACGTGCCCGGTGTCGGCCGCATCGCGATCCTGCGCGAGCCTGGCGGCGCCGGGATCGGCTGGATGACGCCGCCTAAGTCCTGATGACAATCGATGCCGCGATCCGCGGCACACCGGGGGAGACGAAACACATGCCCTTAGCGATCACCGCGCTCTACGGAGCGATCTTGGGCCTCATCGTGATCGCGCTGGCGATCAACGTCACCATGCACCGCGTCAAGCTGCGAGTTCCGCTCGGCGACGGCGGCAATGCGCAGATGCAGCGCATGATCCGTCTGCACGGCAACGCTGCCGAGTACATTCCGCTCGCGGTCGTGCTAATGGCGATTTATGAACTCAACGGCGGCGGACACTTGGCCCTGCACATCATCGGCATCGCGCTGATCGGGGGCCGCGTGGTGCAAACCTGGGGCATGTGGGCAACCGACCAGACGAACATCGGACGCCAGATCGGCCAGAGCATGACCTGGCTCTCGGTCGCGGCGCTGGCAGTGCTGAATTTGTCGAAGCTCGCCTGAGCTAGCGCGTCGGCACCGGCTTTTCGCCGCGATAGTCGTAGAAGCCGCGCTGGGTCTTGCGGCCGAGCCAGCCGGCCTCGACGTATTTCACCAGCAGCGGACACGGCCGGTATTTCGAATCGGCCAGCCCCTCGTGCAGCACCTGCATGACCGACAGGCAGGTGTCGAGGCCGATGAAGTCGGCGAGCTCGAGCGGCCCCATCGGGTGATGGGCGCCAAGCCGCATTGCGGTGTCGATTGCCTCGACATTACCGACGCCTTCATAGAGCGTATAGATCGCCTCGTTGATCATCGGCAGCAGCACGCGGTTGACGATGAAGGCCGGGAAATCCTCCGACACCGCGATGATCTTGCCCAGCGTGCGGACGAAGGCCTTGCTGGTCTCGAAGGTGGCGTCGTCGGTCGCAATGCCGCGGATCACCTCGACCAGCTCCATCAGCGGCACCGGATTCATGAAATGGATGCCGATGAAACGCTCGGGTCGGTCGGTCGATGATGCCAGCCGGGTGATCGAGATCGACGAGGTGTTGGTGGCGATGATCGCTTCGGGTTTCAGCGACGCGCACAAATCGGCAAAAATCTTGCGCTTGATGTCTTCCTTCTCAGCGGCCAACTCGATGACGATGTCACAACCGGCCATGGCGTCGAATTTTTCCGCCGCCGTGATGCGCGCCAGCGCGGCCTTGCGATCCTCGTCGCTGATCGCCTTCTTGCCGACCTGCCGCATCATGTTGCCGTTGATGGTCGCCATGCCGGCCTTGATGCGATCGCTCGACACGTCGTTCAACATTACGGAATAGCCCGCCAGCGCGCAGACATGGGCGATGCCGTTGCCCATCTGCCCGGCGCCGATTACCCCCACACTCTTAATATTCAACGCCATGTTTTCTTGTCCGATCGATGCGAAGACCCGGCTCTTGGCTTCGGTTTCGGTAGTTACGCCTGCTGGCCCCCGGGTGAAGTTTTACGCCGATCCGCCCGATGACACCACGGGCGGAACGGCTAATTTGCAGCATGGTCAACGCTTGACCTTGTCGAGTTCTGCCGCCAGTTCGGGCAGCGCCTGATAAAGGTCGGCGACCAGCCCGTAATCGGCAACCTGGAAGATCGGCGCTTCCTCGTCCTTGTTGATCGCAACAATCACCTTGGAGTCCTTCATCCCGGCGAGATGCTGGATGGCGCCGGAAATTCCGACCGCGATGTAGAGCTCGGGCGCTACCACCTTGCCGGTCTGCCCGACCTGCCAGTCGTTCGGCGCGTAGCCGGCATCGACCGCCGCGCGCGACGCGCCCACCGCGGCGCCGAGCTTGTCGGCCACCGGCTCGATGTATTTGGCGAAGTTCTCGCGGCTCTGCATAGCTCGGCCGCCGGAGATGATGATCTTCGCCGAGGTGAGCTCCGGACGATCGGATTTCGACAACTCTTCGCCGACGAAGCTGGAGAGCCCCGGATCGGCCGCCGGCGCGGTATTCTCCACGCTCGCCGAGCCGCCGTCGCCCGCCGCCTGGAAGGTGGAGGTGCGCACGGTGATGACCTTTTTGGGGTCGCTCGACTTCACGGTCTGGATCGCATTGCCGGCATAGATCGGCCGCTCGAACGTGTCGGGCGCGATCACCTTGGTGATTTCGGAGATCTGCATCACGTCGAGCAGCGCGGCCACGCGCGGCGTCACATTCTTGCCGTTGGTGGTCGCCGGCGCGACGATGGCGTCGTAGCCGCCGGCGAGCGAGACGATCAGCGCAGCGAGCGGTTCCGCGACGAAATGCTCGTAAGGCGCGGCGTCCGCCAGCAGCACCTTAGTGACGCCGCCGAACTTGGCCGCGGCGTCCGCCACCGCTTTGCAATCCTTGCCGGCGATCAGCACGTGCACGTCGGCGCCGAGCGCCTTGGCCGCACTGAGCGCCTTGGCGGTCGCATCCTTGAGCACCTTGTTGTCGTGCTCGGCGATCAGAAGCGTGGTCATTACAGCACCCCCGCTTCGTCTTTGAGCTTGCCGACCAGCTCGGCGACCGAACCGACCTTGACGCCGGATTTGCGTCCCGGCGGCTCCGTCGTCTTGAGCACTTGCAGCCGCGGCGTGATGTCGACGCCGTAGTCCGCCGGCGTCTTGTCGGCGATCGGCTTTTTCTTGGCCTTCATGATATTCGGCAACGAGGCATAGCGCGGTTCGTTCAGGCGCAGATCGGTGGTGACGATCACCGGCGCTTTGAGCTTTACCGTCTGCAGGCCGCCGTCGACCTCGCGGATCACCGTCACGCTGTCGCCATCGAGGGAGATCTTGGACGCGAAGGTGCCCTGCGCCCAGCCGAGCAATGCCGCCAGCATCTGGCCGGTCTGATTGCAGTCGTCATCAATCGCCTGTTTGCCGAGGATGACAAGCCCCGGCTGTTCCGCATCGATGATCCCTTTGAGAATTTTCGCCACCGCCAGCGGCTCGATCGCGCCTTCCGCCTTCACCAGGATGCCGCGGTCGGCGCCCATGGCGAGCGCGGTGCGGATGGTTTCGGAAGCCTGCGCCGGTCCGATCGACACCGCCACGATTTCGGTCGCCTTGCCGGCTTCCTTCAAACGGATCGCCTCTTCGACGGCGATCTCATCGAACGGATTCATCGACATTTTAATATTGACGAGTTCGACGCCGGAACCGTCCGGTTTGACGCGAATCTTGACGTTGAAGTCGACCACCCGTTTCACGGGCACCAGAATTTTCATAAATCCCCATCCAAAACGAATGCTCCCAAGAGCGGGCGGAAGCTAATGGCCGCACCATTGGCATGTCAACGCTTATGCTGCGCCGCACGCTATGCGCTACTAGCTGATCTAGCTCGGCGCCGACCGCTGCTCGGCCGGCCGGAAGCATTCGAACAGCCGCACCGTGCGATAGCGCATCAGCGGAAACAGCGCGGCGCCGGAGGTCAATCCGCCCACATGCGCCATGTAAGCGACGTCGTCCTGGGTCTGCACCGAAATCGACCAGAATTGCAGCAGGATCCAGCCGCCGAGCACCCAAAAGGCATCGATCCGTACCACCGGCCGAATGACGAACCACAGTAGGATATAGGGCACGAACACCGACACCTTCTGGCAAGGCCGGAACATCAGATAAGCGGCCAGCACGCCGGCAATGGCGCCGGAGGCGCCGACCAGCGGCAATTGCGAGTGCGGCGCGGTGGCGGTGAAGGCCAGGGCCGCCACGATGCCGCTCCCGATATAGAAGGCGATGAAGCGCAGCGGGCCCATGGCCTCCTCGACATCGTCGCCGAACACCCAGAGGAAGATCATGTTGCCGGCGAGGTGCCAGAGATTGGCATGCAGAAACATGTAGCTGACGAGGGTCAGATAGGGCGGAACGGGCGTCAGGTTGATCGGCGCGCCGGTGATGTTGGCCGGCGTCATCGCGAAGGCATCGAACGCGGCCTGCCAGCTCGCCGGCGCCGCCGCCTCGACAACGAACACAACGATGTTCGCGACAATCAGGCCCCAGGTCACCAGCGGCAGCTTGGGCAGTTTCAAGGGACTGTCGTCCCACAACGGCATCACCATCGCATCCGCCCCAACACCCGCGTACCCCTGTGGACGATCAATTCACCGGTTCTGCCCGGGCGCCCACAGCACGTCGCGCGCGCCCTTGTCGTTGGCATAGCGGCCGGCGACGAATAGGTAGTCCGATAGTCGGTTGATGTATTTGAGCGAAGGCCCCGACACATCCTCCCCGGGCTTGTCCTTGAGTTCGACCATCAGGCGCTCGGCGCGACGGCAGACGGTGCGCGCGAGATGCAGATAGGCCGAGGCCGCGCTGCCGCCGGGTAGGATGAAGGATTTCAGCGGCTCCAGCGCAGCATTGAGCCGGTCGATCTCGCCCTCCAGCCAAACCACCTGGGCATCGGTGACGGTCAGCCGCGCGCCGCCGGGGCCTTTTTCGGCAAGGCAGAGGTCAGCCTCGACATCGAACAAGTCGTTCTGAATGCGTCCAAGCGCCGCATCGAGCTCGGCATCGCCGACGGTATGCAGCCGTACCAGGCCGATCACCGCATTGGCCTCGTCGACCGTGCCATAGGCATCAATACGTAGGTCGTATTTCTTGCGCCGCGCCCCGCTGCCGAGGGACGTCGTGCCGTCGTCGCCGGTGCGGGTGTAAATGCGGTTGAGCACGACCATGGGGACCTCGCCTAGCGCTTCGGATTCGGAGTAGGCTGGTATTCTAACCGGGTTTTCGTTGCAAATAATGCGGGGGGTGAACGTCATGCGATTTCTGGTAATTGCCATAGCCGTCGCACTGCTGCTGCCGCCCGCCGTCGCGCCGGCACAGGCCTGCGGCGCGGGCATGCACTCGGCCAAGGCCGTGACCACCGATCTTTCCGCCAAGAAGCACAAGAAGCGGGTGAAAAAGGAGAAGGTGGAATACATGCGCGCAGCGCCGATGAAGTAATCGGCCCACCGCAACACCGCCTTCCCGCCAAGCACTAACGTCCCATCGCCCAGATCGTCGCCATGATCACGATGATGGCGACGAATTGCAGCAGCACGCGCAACCGCATGAGCTGCTGCGAGCGGTTAGGCGAGCCACCGCGCATCATGTTGACGAGGCCGAGCAGCAGCACGATCGCCACCGCGATAATCGTGGCCGGCACCAGATAATGCGACATGACATCCGACATGGCGCGGGCCTTCTAGCACCGGAATCCGCGCACGGCCACCGCGTGTGACGTCGCCGTGGCTGATAAAATCGATCCGCAACGGCCGACAATCCGAATCGCGTTAAAGTTGTATATACGCTAACATTCTGCCGAAAGGCGACTCCGGTGGGGCGGGGGATGGAAGTTGCAGTTGGGGCCAGAGCGGCCGGCGGTCACGCGACCGTTTCTTTTGGCGAACCCGCCGGCAGCCCCTCGATCGATCCCTCGGCCACCGACCTCGCCGACGACGGCGTGGGCCACGCCGGAATTCGGTTCAACTGGTGGGAACTTGGAGTTAAGCAGTGTAGTCGCGGGAACTGGGGGTTTGGTTCAACGGCGTTACAGATAGCGCCGCAGATCGGCCGCGGCCGCCTCGGGCTTGCGATCGAGCTTGAAGGGCGCGACGAAGCGGCCCTGCTTGTCCATCAGATAGACCAGCGCGGTGTGATCCATGCTGTAGTCGCCGTTGCCGATGGGGACTTTCTTGGCGTAGACGCGATAGGCTTTCTCCACCGCGTCGATCGCCTTCTGGTCGCCGGTCGCGCCGCGCAAATGCGGATCGAAGCTCGACAGATAGTCGTTCATCATCGCCGCCGTGTCGCGCTCCGGATCGACCGTGACGAACAGCGCGTTGACTTGGTCGGCATCCTTGCCGAGCACGCGCAGGACCTCCGACATTTCGAACAGCGTTGTTGGGCAGATGTCAGGACAGTGCGTGTAGCCGAAGAACACCAGGAACGGACGGCCCCTGAAGTCCTGGTCGGTGATCGGCTTGCCGTCCTGGTCGATCAGCTTGAACGGCCCGCCGATCGTCGACGGACCGCCGCCGGTTCCCTGATATTGGGTCATGAACAGAATAACGCCGAGGAAAATGACAAGGCCGGCCAGGAAGGCGGAGAAGACCAGCAGAATATGCGACGTTCGGGCCGTCATCTTGCGTCACTCGGGCTGCGTCAGAAGCATGCGGTCCAGCCGGTGCGCACGATTTCGAAGAACACGGCGGTTCCGTAATAGGCCCAAAGTGCCAGCGTCGCCGCCACGATCAGGCCTGCGCCGAGCGCGAGCAGCAGCAGCGGTCGCGACAGTCTGGCGGTTGACACGAGCGCGGGCATCGCAAGCCTCCCGGTGGAACCCATCGTCCAGATAGGACCTATCCCATGCGGCGGCAACACGTCGAGACTGCGACCGCCCGGCGCCGCCGGAATTAACCATAGTAGCGCAATAAACACTTGCAATTTCGACCTTTTCGGGGCCCGCGTTGACTCGACTGGTCAAAGCCGCGATGAATAGGCGAGAATCCCAATTGAGCCACTTACGGGCATGGAGAACGTGAATGCGTAGCGCTTTGGCGATAGCTTTTGCGATAACGATGTCGGCAGCGGGCGCTGCCGTCTGGGCACAGAATGCGCCCGCGCCTGCTCCTGCCGCCGCGCCGCCACCGGCGGCCGCCGCCGCGCCGGCCTCTGCTCCCGCGCCCGCCGCGCCGGTTATCGCCAAATGCGACAATCCGAATGCGCTGGGCGTCGAGCGCATCGTGCAGATCGACACCACCGGCGGTCCCGGCTTCGGCTTCGAGCACTTCAAGGCCTACGACTTCCTGCGCGACCACGAGATCGTACTCACCTTCGATGACGGCCCGTGGCCGGGCAATACCGAGCGCGTCCTCAAGGCGCTGGCCGACAACTGCACCAAGGCGCTGTTCTTCCCGATCGGCAAGCACTCCGGCTGGCATCCGGAGATTCTCAAGCAGGTAGCCGCGGCCGGCCACACCATCGGCTCGCACACCTGGTCGCACAAGGATCTCACCAAGCTGACGCCGGACGAAGCCAAGGCCGAGATCGAAAAGGGCATCGCGGCGGTGAGCATCGCGCTCGGCAACAAGCCGGTCGGACCGTTCTTCCGCTTCCCGGCGCTGCGCAATCCGCCCGAGATGGTCAAATATCTCGGCGAGCGCAATATCGGCATCTTCTCCACCGATATGGACTCGTTCGATTTCAAGATCCACAAACCCGATCAGGTCATCAAATCGGTCATGACCAAGCTCGAAAAGCACGGCAAAGGCATTATCCTGATGCACGACTTCCAGCATGGCACGTCCGAAGCGGTGCCGGAGCTGCTCAAGCGGCTCAAGGCTGGCGGCTACAAAGTGGTGCAGGTGGTCGGCAAGACGCCGGTCGAGCCGCTGCCGGAATACAAGGAAGCGGTGCTCAAGGAGATGGGCAGCGGATTAGACGAGGCGCGCCCGATGTCGAGCGTGATCCAGACCATCCAGGGCAACTGATCTTACGCCCGCAATTCAGGCCGGCCGCGCAAGCTTTGCGCGGCCGGTTTTTTTATGGCGCGGCGTCCGCGGCCCGATACAGCATGGCTTAAAAGGCCTTGAACACTTTTTCCATCTGCGGCCGCTTGTAGGGAAATAGATCGGGCGGATCCATCGAGTGCACGATCATGGCGGTGCCCACTTCGAACACCAAGAGCCTGCCGTCAAGCGTTTCGGTGCAATCGATCGGCAGATAGTCGAGCCCGGTGCGCTCGACGATGGCCCTGAAGGCACCCGCGTGGCGGACGGCGAAGTCGTCGTCGAAGCCCTCCATGAAGCGGGCTTCCTCGGCGCGCCGCGCCGCGTCATAGCGCATATTCGCGTTGAGATAATGGATCATCCAATGCTGCGAGACCGCCATATGGCCCACGTAAGGACGGCCATCGATGAGCACGATGCGGCACTTGCGGAATAATCCGTCGCGCCCGCTGTAGTCGACAAACGGCGCGACATAGAATTCCTCGTTAGCCCATTCGCGCAGATAAGCGTCGACGGCGGACGCCTGTTCGAGCTTGACCAGCCCGATGCCGGCCTGCGACCAAGACGGCCGCGCGACGATCGGGAATCCGCTGCCGCCAAGAATGGAGTTCGATCGCGATCTCGCCGGTGCCGAGCTTGGCCAGCGTCGCTCGGTCGATGCGCACGTTCATCGGCATCGCGATTTCGGGCGCGGAGTTCAGCAGCTCCCAGGTTCCAGCGCGGGACAGGCGCGCGACGCGGTCGGGCGCATTGAGCACCGGGCGCGGCCAGGATTTGATGAGCTTTGCGACTTCGCACAACACCGGCGCGGCCTCGCCCGAGCTGTCGACCGCGACCAGGGCGACGTCGTGCTCCGGCGACTGCGGCACGGCCATGCCCGGCACGACATACATCATGTCGAGTTCGATGCTCGATCCCTCCAGCATGGATTCCAGCGGCGTATTCGCCATGAAGTCGCCGGGCGCCATGAAGGCGAGCAGCTTCAGCAGCGGTTGCGTATCGACCGCAGCCGGCCGCCGATAGATCCGTTGCAGGTTCAACGCGGCCAATTGCAATTCGAGGCGATCCTGCGGGCGGCCTTGCAACTGCGCGATGGTCGAAAGGTCGAGCAGCGCGGCGGCATCGTCCGGCCGCGCTTGCACACGGTGAACCAGTTCGTTCCACACCGGCGCCAGATCGAAACCGTCGAACGCCATCTTGCAGAGCGCCGGCAATCCCATCGGCGTGGCCGGACGCTCGTTTGCAACCAAATTGATGGCGGTGGAAAACACGCGCGCGCCCCTGGCTTAGGCGGCACAACTTGTTGCCGACGCCGCGCCGAATTTCGTTACCGCTGCCAGCAGGGCATCGATATCGCGCGGCTCGGTCCGGTGATTGACGATCGCCGCACGGATCGCGAGCCGATTGCCGATGACGGTCGTGGACGGCGCCGCGATGCCGGATTCATGCAAATCCGCGACGATCTTCGCATTCAAGCGATCGGGATCGTTTCCGCGATAGCGGAAGCAGACGATGTTGAGCGAGACCGGCGCGAGCAGCTCCAGTTCGCGCGAGGTGGCGATTTTGATCTCGAGATAGCGCGCCAGCTGGCAAGTGCGCGATATCATCGCGCCGAGCGCGTCGGTTCCGTAGACCTTCAGCGTGAACCATGTCTTCAGAGCGCGAAATCCGCGCGACAGGTCGGGACCGAAATCGCAAGGCCACAACTTGCCGGCCGCGAGGCCGCGCGTCTCGCGCCGCAGATAGGCCGCCGGCGACGCGAAAGTGTCGCGATGCAGCGTGCCGTCACGCACCAGGATAAAACCGGCGTCGTAAGGCACCTGCCCCCATTTGTGGAAATCGAGCGCGATCGAATCTGCCTGCTGGATGCCGGCAAGCCGCGGCGCGATGTCCGGCGCCATGATCGCGAGCGCGCCGATGGCACCATCGACGTGGAACCAGAGTCTTTCCTGGCTAGCGATGGCGGCCAGCGCCGCTAAATCGTCAATGGCGCCGGTATCGACCGTGCCCGCGCTCCCGACAAGGAGGAACGGCGTGAGTCCCGCGTTACGATCCAGCGCGATCGCCGCTTTAAGCGCGTCGATATCGATTTGATGGTGCTCGTCCGTGGGAATGACATGCAATGCCGCGGTGCCGAGGCCCGACAAATCCATGGCCTGCGCAATGCAGCCGTGCGCGGCGGCAGAGGTATAGGCGACGAGACGCTTGCCGGCCGCTGCGACGCCGTCGCGACGCACGTCGACAGCTAGTTCGCGGGTGCGCGCGATCAGCACGCCGAGCAGATTGGCCATCGACGTGCCGGTGACGAACAGCCCGCTCGCGGTGTTCGGGAAATTCGAACAGCTGGCGCAGCCAGCGCACGATCTGCCGTTCGACTTCGATCGGCATGTGGTCGCGGCCGCCGAGATTGGCATTGAGCCCGGCAGCGAGCATCTCCGCCAGCATGCCGGGCACATTGCCGCCGCCATGCACCCAGCCCATGAAGCCGGGATGCACGTTGCCGGTGGCGTAAGGGAGAATGTCGCGCATGAACTCGTCATGCACGGCCGCCAGATCGGTCGGTCCAGCCGGGACGGCGGCCTGGAAGCGGGCTCGCACGTTGTCCGGGATCGGCTGCCACACGGGGCGATCGCGGATATTCTCGATGTAATCGAGAATATCGTCGAGCATCCGGTGCCCTTGCGCGCGGGCGCTCTGCCAATCCGCAGGATCGAGATTGCCGCCGGAAATCGAGAAAGGTTCTGTCGCCATCCTCCGGCAAGCTTTCATTAATTTATTAATAAAATGTATCGTTAACGAAACGTTAACGCGCCGCCGCTCACTTGCGGTGCAGCTTCTCCAGCGTGGCGAGCATCGCCGCCCGCTCCGGCAAATCCTGATAGGTGCGGATAAGCTCTTCAGCTTCGCTCAATTCGGGTTCGGCTTCGCAGCCATGGCCTGCCACCCAGGTCAGCGCGGTCAACGGTTCATAAGGCCCCAATCGCTCGAGCAACTCGCTATAGGGCCGCGGGTCGTCGTCTTTCGGCCGGTAGGTTTTCGCGATGTCGCCGTACACCTGCGTGAGGGCCGCGCTGCACAGCGGCGCAGTCATCTCGAGGTCGAGCACCGGCATGTATTTCAAGACCAGCCATGGCGCGCCGATGTCGTATTTGTCGTTGAGCATCTCGACGGCGTCGCTCGTGCGGTGGTCGAGCTGGCGCGCGCCGGCTAGCGCCTGTTCGCGAAATTCCATTTTATCGGCGAAGGAAAGCCAAGCCTTCAGATGCGCCTTGGGCATGAGCATGGAGAACCGCTCGGGATATTCACGCGCCTGCCGGCCGAGATTTTTCTGATCGCGCAACTCGCGCAATTCGACGACGTCGAAATTCGTGCCGCGATAGGCCTTGGCCATGTTTTCCCAGGCCAACAACTCGGCGTCGCAAGGGCAATCATGGCCGACCAGCCATTTCATGGCGGCAAGCGCGCCCGACATCGGCTCCGCAATCTCGGCGTACGGTTTGGAATTGGGCGTTTTCAGCACCAGCGGCTCGACCTGTCGGCGCAGCAGCGCGCGCGCCTTGTCGCAGATCGCATGCGTCGGCGTAAGATCGAAGCGGCCAAGAAAGGCGAGCGGGAAATCGCCGCGGTCTAGCATGAATTCGGCGTCGCTCTGGCGCCGCTCGAGTTTGTGGATGCGGCCGAGCACTGCGTCTTGCTTGATGTCGCTGCGCGTTTGCAGGAACGGCACCCAATCCCACAGCGGCGCATCGGGAAAGAGTTTGGCGAGATCGGTATTGTATTTATCGCTCGCCGCCGCGATGCTGGCGTCGGCCCGTTGGCGCATTTTCTGCAGCGGCACAATGGCAAAGCAAAGGAGCAGCGTCAGGCCCCAGACAAATCCGCCGGCGAGGCGCGCGGGGATGACGGCGTGCAGCGGCGGGATCAGCGCCCAAAAGCTGAACGCCAGGACCAGCGGCGGTACGATGGCCGGAATGACAATGGGCCACAAAAACGGTGACAACTCAGGTCGGGACAACAAGCCCAGCACAAAAACGCCACGACGCCCGAGGCGGGGATCAGAATGGCCGCTGCCATCACCGACGGCCAGGTCATCACGCCTTTGACCCCGGCAATGAACGTGATCAGCGCCAGCAGGCCCCAGAGGATGATGACTTCGATCGCGGCATAGGCTTGCGCATAGCCGTTCCCGGCCGCGTCGCTGCCGGCGAGGTCGGACAGCGTCGCCAGCGCCAAGACCCAGAACATAAGCGCCAGAATGCCGAAGCCGAGGCTGACCGCGATCGCGACCGGAGCAGCTTTTACAGGTTCCGCCATTCGTCCCCTTTCAATGCCCGGAAGGCGGGCGCCCCGATGTGTCGCCGCGCAGGGATCAGAGGTTCAATTGGCGATAACATGGCCGTCCCCGCCGGGCAGCGCGGCTATGGGACGGCGCGTCGCGTGAAGGCGGTGAAGACCGCCGAAGCCGCGGTGGCGTGATCGTAGGCGATGCGGCTCGCCACCACGAACAAAGTGATCGCCAGCACCAGCTGCAAGGCGCGCTCCGGAACGCGGATCGCGAAATAGCTGCCGACAAAAATGCCCGGCAGCGAGCCGACCAGCAGCGAGGCGATGATGTGCCAATCGACCGAACCCATCATCCAGTGGCCGAGGCCGGCGATCAACGTAAGAGGCACCGCGTGCGCGATATCGGAGCCCACGATCTTGGCCATCGGCAGATGCGGATAAAGCAAAACCAGGATGACCACGCCGATGGCGCCGGCGCCGACCGATGAGATCGAGACCAGCACGCCGAGCAGCGCGCCGACCAGGATCGTCGTGACGGCGGTGCGCCCGGCATCGAGTTTCCTGACGCGCGCGCGGTAGATCGCCACGATCGGGGTGCCGAACACCAGCACGAACGCGGTCGCAAACAGCGCGATGCTGAGTACCAGCGTGATCAGGCCGCCCGCGGCATCGCCGTTGAGGTTGAAATGGGACAGCACCGTCAGTGTGACGACGGTCGTCGGAACGCTGCCGCTCGCCAGCCGCCGCACCACGCGCCAGTCGATACTGCGCGCCAGCCCATGCACCAGGCTGCCGCCGGTCTTGGTGGCCGCCGCATAAAGCAGGTCGGTGCCGACCGCGGTCGCCGGATGAATGCCGAACAGCAGGATCAGGATCGGCGTCATCAACGAGCCGCCGCCGACGCCGGTCATTCCGACCAGCAGCCCAACGGCGAAGCCCGATAGCGAATAAAGTGGGTCGATCATTTGGAACGGCCCCAGCGCGACCGGCGTTATGGTCACGTGCGGACTCTAAACACATTCCAAGCCTGCGGTCATCTCCACGACGCCTTGGCGGGCGGGAGGTTCCACAAACGCATTTCACCGCAGCGGCAATTCTTGCAATTTTTTGCGCATGATGGGTGTGATAACGGGGAAATAATACCTATCTCGAAAAATAATATTTTTTTCTTTGACGGGCGATGCCCTCGGAGGGAGCAGTAACGTGTCTGAGATCGTTACCGTCACCATCAACCCGGCGGTCGACATTTTCGTCAATGTTGACCGCGTCGAAGCGACCCGCAAATTGCGCTGCTCGCCGCCCAAGCGTGATCCCGGCGGCGGCGGCATCAATGTGGCGCGCGTCGCGCACCGGCTGGGCGCCGACGTGCTGGCGATCTATCCGATCGGCGGCCAGATCGGAAAATTGCTGCAGCGGCTGGTCGAGCGCGAGGATATCGCCAGCCTGGTCACGCCGTCGCACGTCGAGACGCGCGAGAATTTTACCGCCTATGAAGAAACCACCGGCGAGCAATACCGTTTCGTGTTGCGGGGCTCAGCTCTGCACCGCGCCGAATGGGAAGCCGTGCTCGACCGGCTGGCATCGTTGACCAAGCTGCCGAAATTCGTGGTCGCCAGCGGCAGTGTGCCGCCTGGAGCGCCGGACGATTTTTTCGCGCGCGTGGCGCGGCACGCCAAGGCGCTCGGCGCCAAGACCGTGATCGACACATCGGGCGCGGCGCTGGCGGCGGCGCTGGCGGAAGGCGTCACCGTCATCAAGCCGAACCTGATCGAGCTGACGGAATTCGTGGCGGTGCCGCTCGAGCACGACGAAGACCGCATCGACGCTTGCCGCAAGCTGGCGGCCGATGGGCGCGCCGAAATCGTGGCGCTCACGCTCGGCGATCAGGGCGCGCTGCTGGTGACGGCCGAGCGCGCATGGCGCGCGCTGCCGTTGCAGATCGCGGCGGTTAGCACGGTCGGCGCCGGCGACAGCTTTCTCGGCGGTCTGGTGGCGGCGCTTGCCGGCGGTCAGCCGCTTGAGGAGGCGTTCCGTGTCGCGGTCGCGGCGGCGTCCGCGGCGGTGCGCATGCCGGGAACCGGCCTGTGCCAGCCGGAAGACGTGAAGTGGCTGCTGCCCGAGGTGAAGATCAAGGAGATCGCGCGCGCACTGGTGTGACGCGGCATTCGCTTCGCGCGAGCGTGAGTCAGCGTGATTTTGCGGATATCGATCCGGTGGTTTCGCCGAGCGAGGCCTGCGCGCAATAGCGGCTGGCATATTTCTCCGCCAGCTTCTGCATTTCCGCAGCGTAAGTGTTGCGGTCGGTGCCGGTCCATTCACGCGCCAGATCGCCGAAGGTCACCGGCCGGTGCAGCCTGCGCATGGCCTGCTGCACATCGTCCTGCACCTGACGTGTGCGCTTGGCGACCGGCTCGGGAACGCGCGTGGTCGAATACATCAAGACATGTTGCAGATGCGCGAGCACGCCGGTGGCGGTGTCCTTGAAGCGCTCGCCGGGCCGGCCGGAAATGGTCGCGCCGACGCCGGCGAAATTGTTGTCGGCCGGCACCACCGCGGCGGGCACGCCGTTGGGCCGGCGGAAGGTGAGATAATTGGTCTCGATCAGCATCTGGAAGAAGGCGTAGTCCCAGCGCACCGCCACGCATTGCGCCGGCGGCCGTGCCACGCAGCGGCCGATGCGCTGGTAGAGCGACGCGAGGTTGGTGAAACGCGGGTCGATCGCGCGTGCCGGATTGTGCTGCG
Source organism: uncultured Alphaproteobacteria bacterium (assembly GCA_963739075.1). Lineage (GTDB taxonomy): Bacteria > Pseudomonadota > Alphaproteobacteria > Rhizobiales > Xanthobacteraceae > Pseudolabrys. Next base: position 273,372 of record CAVTZC010000008.1, read on the forward strand.
CGTTGCGCTCGGCGACAAAGTCCATGAGGGTGGCAGGCCGCACGCATTGCGGCACCGGATTGTCGGCGCCGGCGAGAATGCGCGGCAGCGCGGCGGCGGAGGCCACGCTCGGCAGCAGCAACAAAGCGAACAGCAATGCCCGAATAAACATGATCCCGCCTCAGTCCGGCGGGCACCTAAACCGAATTTAGTTAATTTTCCGCACCTTCGCGAATGCGGTCGTTCGCTGATACCGTCGTAAGCGAAGGCTGGAGCGGGCGAAGGGAATCGAACCCTCGTATGCAGCTTGGGAAGCTGCCGTTCTACCATTGAACTACGCCCGCACGCTCCGACAATAGCGAATGACGGGTGCCAGCGGCAAGCAGCGTTGCCGCCCCGGCAAAATAACTTATCCGCCCACGCTCTCCCACGCATTTATACTCGACTCGCCTTGTTCGCAGCGAGCGTCATCTCGAGTGAAGCCCGATGACGCAGCAAAGCGCAGTGCGCCGACAATGCGCACAGCGCAGTCAAGCTTGCGCAGGCTGCGCCAGCTTGATTGGCTTGGGAGAAGCGGGAAAAGGGAACCCCGGCCTACCCGAAGCCACCAGGAATACGGGTGATCACGCGCCACCCATCGCCATCAGCATGGCCCTGAGAGCCGTAATTCACATCTCGTAAACCAAGGTGGACACAACAGCGCCTTGAAAACGCCCGCTGAGCGCTCCTGCGCGTCGATACGTGGGGCACAACAAAAATCAGGAACGATTATGAGCGCGCAGCTCATAACGGGGCTCATATATTGTGTGGCAGTCCTTGTATCGCTGACCGTACTGGGGATTGTTTTATTCGAATATGTCCGCAACCCACGCATATTCGGAACGGCGCGGCTATTGTTGCTGGTGGTCGCGATCGACACCTGCCGCAACCTCGTTGAGAATATTTATTTCGGACTGTTTTTTGGCGGGCAGTATGGGTATTTCCCCGCCACGCTGGTGGAAAATCTTGGCAACCCCGCGCACGTCTTTATTCCGAAAGTGCTCAATATCGTCGCGGGCAGCGTTGTGCGCGGCCTTCTGCTTTTGCGCTGGCTGCCTCAGGCGGTGACGGATCGCCGCCTCTCGGATATGCGCGCAGTCGACCTCGGAATGCTCGCGACCACGGACGACCTGACCGCGCTGTTCAATCGCCGCCACTTTGAAGAACTGGCGCGCGCGGAATGGACGCGCTATCAGCGCTACGGCCATCCGCTATCGCTGCTGCTGCTGGACATCGACAAGTTCAAATCGATCAACGACCGATTCGGTCATGACGCGGGCGACTTGGTCCTGAAGGCCGTCGCGTTTATCTGTAAGACAACGAAACGCCAGACCGACGTGGCGGCGCGTATTGGCGGCGAAGAATTTGTGCTGTTGCTGCCGGAAACCGATGAAGCAGCCGCCGAGACCGCCGCCTAGCGACTACGCAAAGCCATTCAAGTTCATACCCGCTCCCTACCGGGTGGGAATCTCGAGGTGACAGTCAGTATCGGCGTGGCCGGCGCGAGCCTCGCGATGTCAGGTTTTGAGATCATGCTCAAACGCGCCGACGAAGCTTTGTACGAAGCCAAACGCATGGGTCGTAATCGCGTCGTCAGAGCGCCGAAACCTGCGCTCGAACTATTTCCGGTCGCGGCCGAATAATGCGGCCGCGAGGCATAACCCTCATGCCTTGAAATGCTTGGAGAGCTTCAAGCTCTGCGCCTGGTAATTGGAGCCGATGCCGGCGCCGTAGAGCTTGTCGGGCTTTGCCAGCATCTTCTCGTAGACCAACCGTCCGACGATCTGCCCGTGCTCCAGAATGAACGGCACCTCGCGCGAACGCACTTCCAGCACCGCGCGCGCGCCCTTGCCGCCGGCGCCGGCATAGCCGAAGCCGGGATCGAAGAAGCCGGCATAATGCACGCGGAATTCGCCGACCAGCGGATCGAACGGCACCATCTCGGCGGCGTAGTCGGGCGGCACCTGCACGGCTTCCTTGGAGGCGAGGATGTAAAATTCGCTGGGATCGAGGATCAGACTTTTGTCGGCGCGCGCGGTCATCGGCTCCCAGAAGTCGTGCACTGCGTAGCCGGCGCGTCGCTCCACATCGATCACGCCAGTATGGCGCTTGGCGCGATAGCCGACCAGGCCATCCGGGCCGAGCCCTGACAGATCGACGCTCACCGCAACGCCTTCGCTGACATCGGCGTCGTCGGCATTCACCAACCGCTCGCGCACATGCAGCGCGCGCAGCGCCTCGGCGCCGAGCAGGGCATGGCCGCGGCGGAAGCGGATTTGCGATAGCCGCGAACCCTCGCGCACCAGCACTGGAAAAGTCAGCGGACTGATCTCGGCATAAAGCGGCCCGTGGTAGCCGGGTTCGATCCGGTCGAAGCCGCGCATCTCATCGGCGATCACGCGCGTGAACACGTCGAGCCGGCCGGTCGAGCTCTTCGGATTGGCGGCGGCGGAAATGTCGTCGGGCAACGCCAGGCTTTCGAGCAGCGGCACGATATAGACGCAGCCGGTCTCCAGCACGGCGCCGTCAGTGAGTGCGAATTCGTGCAGCTTCAGTTCGTCGATACGCTGGGCCACCGTGGTCGACCCGGGCAGGAAGCTCGCGCGCACGCGAAAGGCGACCTCGCCCAGCCGCAGATCGAGGCTGGCCGGCTGGATCTGGTCGGGCACGAAGTCGGTGGAGGGCAAAATCCCGCCGCCGGCGGCAAGCCGCTCGATCATGCGGTCGGGCAGGATACCCTTGTCCTCGATGGCGAATGTGAGTGCCACGGCGCCCCTTTACGCTAGGTGCGACGATCTAACCCGACGGGCGGCTTGACGGGAAGCGGGCGGTCCCGCTACAAACATCTTATCCCGTGGTCATTTGAGCCGGCCGGCTTGCAGCCACGTAAAACAAATCGCTAAAAGGCCGGGGACGCGTATGCCCGGCCGAGATTTATCTCCGGCCGGTTTTTTATTGGCCAGCGCATGGCCCCGAAAAGTGGGTACCGGTTTTCGGACAAGGCCATGCGCAAGACCAAAACGCCCAAAGGAGGGTCACATGCCCGCGTCGAACCAGAAGACCTATCGCCCGGAAACCCGCCTGGTCCATGCCGGGACCCTGCGCTCGCAGTACGGCGAGACCTCGGAAGCGCTGTTCCTCACTCAGGGCTACGTCTATCCGAGCGCCGAGGAATGCGAAGCGCGCTTCTCCGGCAAAATCCCTGGCTACGTCTATTCGCGCTACTCGAACCCGACCATGGACATGTTCGAGCAGCGCATGGCCGCGCTCGAAGGCGCCGAGGCCGCGCGCTCGACCGCAACCGGCATGGCCGCGGTCACCACCGCGATCATGGGGCTGGTCAAGGCCGGCGATCACGTGGTCGCCGCCAAGGCGCTGTTCGGCTCCTGCCGCTGGGTGATCGAGGAATGGCTGCCGCGGTTCGGCGTCAGCTCGACGCTGGTGAACGGCACCGATCTTGCCGCCTGGAAGGCGGCGATGCGCAAGAACACCACGGCCTGCTTCCTGGAATCGCCGACCAACCCGACGCTGGAGGTGATCGACATCGCCGCGGTTGCCGAGATCGCGCACAATGCCGGCGCCAAGCTGGTGGTGGACAACGTGTTCGCCACCCCGCTCTATCAAAGCCCATTTAAGCTCGGCGCCGATGTTGTGGTCTATTCGGCGACCAAGCACATCGACGGCCAAGGCCGCGTGCTCGGCGGCGTCATTCTGGCTTCCCAGAAGTTGATCCTGGACCACTATCATCAGATCCTGCGTCAGACGGGACCATCCCTGTCGCCGTTCAATGCCTGGGTGCTGCTGAAGGGGCTGGAGACGTTGGCGATACGGGTGCAACGGCAGACCGAAAATGCCACCGCGGTATCCAATGCGCTCGCCGGGCACAAGAAGATCAGCCGGCTGATCTATCCCGGCCGCCCCGATCATCCGCAGGCCGCCGTCATCGCCAAGCAAATGAAGGCGGGCTCGACGCTGTGCTCGTTCGAGATCAAGGGCGGCAAGGAAGGCGCCTTCCGCTTCCTCAATGCCTTGCAGCTGATCGCCATCACCAACAATCTCGGCGACGCCAAGAGCCTGGTCACGCATCCAACCACGACCACGCACCAGCGGCTCACGCACGAGCAGCGCGCCGAACTCGGCATTGGCGATGGATTGATACGGTTCTCGGCCGGCCTCGAGCACCCCGACGATCTGATCGAGGATCTGCTGACGGCTTTGGATGCTGTCTAGCGCGGCGGCGGCGCGCGCTTACGGCACCGCCGACATCATGGCGGCCGACAGCACCGGCCGCTCGACGGCTTCGGCGATCGCCATGCCGAGGCCCTTAGCCATGCACGCATAGCTCCAGTCGTTCATGTGCAGCCCGTCGGGCGACACGAACGACTCGAACTTCATGTGATCGGCATCGTGCCAACGCTTCATCACGTTGAAGCGGCGGAACAAGTCGACATTTTCCGCCTTCGCGGTGGTGGCGATCAAATCGATCATGTCTCCGGCTTCCGGGCTAACGATCACTTTCGGCACGAACTGGGGATCGATCAGCACTACGTCGGCGCCGGTTGAGCGGATCTTGGCAAGGCCAAAGCGGATCGACGCGCCGTGATCGGCGAACTTGTGGCCGCGGATGACCGAATTGGTGCCGAGCTGCCACAGCACCAGGTCGGGCTTGGCGGCCACCACGGCCGTATCGAAGCGCTTGAGCATATCGCCGACTTCCTCGCCGCCGACGCCGCGGTTGAGCACGGTGATCCGGTGGCCGGGAAAACGTTGCTTGAGTTCGTCGGCGAGCCGGCTCGGATAAGTCGCATTCGGCGAGCTGGCGCCCGTACCGGCGGTCGACGACGAACCCATGGCCACGATGGTGACGGGCTCGCCGGCCGCCAATTTTTGCGCGAGGTGCGACAGCGGATTGGAGAGGCGAATCAGGTCGAGCGGCGTATCGCACGACAGCGCCGGCTGTTCGGCGCGCGCGGCCAGCGGCAAGGCCAAGATGGTGAACAGCGCAGCGACAGTGGTTCGCTTCATCGCCCGACGGGCGACATCAATCCCAGACACGGCAGTTTCCCCCGAATTACTCCTAACGCCCACCATCGGCATGCGGTACGTCAGGTTTGGCCGCTTCGATCACGAGATCGGCAAGCAAGCGCCCTATGCAATCATGAACACGCTCGGCGATGTCAAGTTTTTTCGTCGCCGAATACAAATCAAACGTCCCAAGATCGGCCCATAGTCTCATGATGCTGAACCGATCGAAGATCGGCACTTCTTGTTGCAGTGCAACCCAACGCATGATTTCAGCATATGTACTAAGGGCGATCATTGATTCCGTGCGCGGACTGTACTGCGCATTGATTAAAACGACATCAGCGCCTGCGGAACGGGCAATACCTATACCACTATCGAGGGCTGCCTTGAATTGATCCGTATCAATTGACTGCATGGCGTCCACGGTGCCGGTTTGCCAAACGATCAGCGCGGGCTTGGACACCGCCAATGCCGGCAACAAAATTTTCACCATCTGGGCGGCGGTGCGTCGCGCCTTCACATCCGAAGTCACCGTCACCGCGACGCCCGGCAATTGCTCGGCGAGCGCGATTTGCAGCCGCTCGGGATAAGAATTTTTGACGCCATTCGGTCCCGGCAGCAGCGAGGAGCCGGCGCCCAGGACCAGGATGTCGAGCCGTTTGGCGGCCAGCGCGCGCGTCACTTGCTGGAGCGGAAAAACGCGTTCGATCTGCGGCTCGGCCACGCGACAGGTGTCCGGCATCTCGGCCCAAGCCGGACCGGCCAGCGCCAGCAATGCCAGCGAGAGTAAAACGCGCCTTGTCATGCGTCGCCCCCCGCGTAGCCCGGCTCGATCGAAGGCGGACGCGGTCCCGGTCCTTGTCGTTCAATGCGCTTATACCACGAAACCAAGGCTGCTGCGGCTACCATAATCGCGATGCCCAATAGGCTGACGATGATCTGCGTTAGCAGGGTGTTGGAAATCTCGGTGAACAGGAAGTGCGCGGCGAACGCCAGAAACACCCCGAGGCAGAAAGTTTCCAGCGAATGCTGCCCGCAGACGATCGCCGGCCAGAAGACCCGCGATCGCAGTGCCGGCCAGCCGCGCGGCACGAACCAGACCGTGATCACCGCCAGCGACAGGAAGTGCACGATGCGCAACACATCGAGATTGGGCTTGTCGATCGGATAGATCGCATCGCTGACGAATTTCGGCACAAGCACGGCAAGGCGCGGAAAATACCAGGTCATCGCGATGCCGAAGGCAAACAGAATATAGGCGACCGCAAGTCCGACCACCACGGGCGAATTGATCCAGCGCGAAAGGCGCTGCGCGCCACCGAGCGCGCACCAGGCGCCGAACACGAACAGCAATTGCCAGGCGAATGGATTGAACACCCATTCGCCGTGCGGATAGGCCGGGATGCTCCAGTCGAACCACCATGTCAGCGCATAGAGCAGCGCCGAACCGGCCAGCGCGAACGACGGCACGCGCATCAACAGCCATAACATCGGCGGGAACCACAGCAGCAGCACGATATAGAGCGGCAGCACGTCCATGTTCACCGGCTTGAACTTCAGGATCAGCGCCTCAAAGATGGTGACATCCGGATTCTGCAGGAAATCGAGCACGCCCATTTCTTCCGTGAAGAGCGGATTGGAGAAACTGTGTGCGACATAGGCGATCTCGGCAAGATAGATCGCGAACAGGAACACGTGCGCGATATAGATCTGCCACGCACGCTTGAGCACGCGGGCGCTGGCCACGATGAAGCCATGCTCGCGCATGGCGCGGCCATAGACGAAGGCCGCGGTATAGCCGGAGATGAAGACGAAAATCTCGGTCGCGTCGCTGAAGCCGTAATTGCGGATGGTGATCCAACTCACCGCATTTGAGGGAATGTGGTCGAGGAAGATCAGCCAGAGGGCGATACCTCTGAACAGGTCAAGCCGCAGGTCGCGTTCGGGCGTTACCGGGGCCATGGACGGCTTTTCTTTCGTGCGGACTTTCGGCCATAATCCCGGAGCAAGCAGCATTGGCAAGCCCTGGCGACGTAAATTGTACGGCCTATAGATAGATGTACCGCTCCGTCACCCGCAAGATCGAGGTCACCGTGACGCCCCGCTTCGTTTCGGAGCGCTCTTCGCCCAATAACGGCTATTACTTCTGGGCCTACACCATCGACATTGCCAATCTGGGAACCGAGACGGTACAGCTCAAGACGCGCCATTGGCGCATCACCGACGCTCTGGGACGGTTGCAGGAAGTCAAGGGTCCGGGCGTGGTCGGCGAGGAACCGACTCTGAAGCCTGGCGAGTCGTTCGAATATACCAGCGGGGTTCCATTGCCGACGCCGTCCGGCTTCATGGTCGGCAGCTATGGCATGGTGACGGTGGCCGGCGAGCATTTCGATATCGAAATCCCCGCCTTCTCTTTGGACTGCAGTTATGCCGAGCGGACGATCAACTGAGGTTCCACTTCAACCCGCCTTCGCCTCGACCTCGCCGGGCGCGAACACGTAATTCGCGCTGCAAAATTCGCAGGTGACGGATATCTTGCCGTCCTCGACCATGTGATCGCGGTCGTCCTGCGAAAAGCTATTCAGCATGGCCTCGACGCTGGCGCGCGAGCACGAGCACTCCGCGTGCACTTCGCTGCTGCGGAACACGCGCACGCCCGGCTCATGGAACAGCCGGTAGACCAGCCGCTCGCTGGACAGCTCCGGGTCGATGAGTTCGACGTCCTCGACGGTGGAGACCAGCGCGCGGCCTTCCACCCAGGCGTCGTCCTCCGGCAGCGTGTGCGGGACGGTGCCTTCCGGCGCATCGCCGGGATCGAGATCGGCGACGCGCGCTCGCTCCGGCGCCTTGGGCAGGAATTGCAAAAGGATTCCGCCGGCCCGCCAGCGATGATCGGCGCCGCCAAGGCCTGCGCGCAATTCCTCGGCCACCGCCAGCCGCACCTGCGTTGGGATCTGCTCGGAGCGGTGAAAATATTCATGCGCCGCGTCTTCCAGCGAGCCGCCTTCGAGCGCGACCAGGCCCTGGTAGCGGTTCATGTCCGGGCCCTGGTCGATGGTCATGGCGAGATGGCCCTTGCCGAGCAGCGCGCCGGCATCGGCCTTGCCCTCCGCGATCGCCGCTGCGACGCGGTCCTTGTCGAAGCGGGCGCAGGCACGGACCTTGTCGGGTGCGGTGAAGTCCACCACCAGCATGCGCACCGGGCCGTCGGTTTGCGTCTGCAAGATGAAGCGGCCGTCGATCTTCAGGGCCGAGCCGAGCATGACGGTGAGCACCACGGCCTCGCCCAGCAGCTTGGCCACCGGCTGCGGATAGGCATGCCGGGTGAGAATTTGGTCGACCACCGGCCCGAGCCGCACCACGCGGCCGCGCAGGTCGAGCGTGGCCACTTCGAACGGCATGACAATATCGTCGGCTGCGGTGGCCGACGGCGCGCGGGAGGGAATTTCGATGCGGGGAGTGGTGGCGGGGTCGGTCATGGGCGTTATGTAGCGCTCATCGATGCGAAATCGAGCCCCCAAGTCTCTTCCCGTCATGGCCCGGCCTGTCCCGGTCATCCACGCCTTTGCCAGTCTTAAGACGTGGATGCCCGGCACAAGGCCGGGCATGACGATGCTGTGACACTTCGCCTAAGCGTCCGCGTGCAGGCACCAGGCCAGCAGGCCCTTCTGGGCGTGCAGCCGGTTTTCCGCCTCGTCGAACACCACCGATTGCGGCCCGTCCATCACCTCGTCGGTGACCTCCTGGCCGCGATGGGCCGGCAGGCAATGCATGAACAGCGCATCCGGCTTGGCCTTGGACATCAGGCGGGCGTTGACCTGGTAGCGCTTGAGCACGTTGTGGCGCGTCTTGGCGTCGCGGTCGCCCATCGACACCCAAGTGTCGGTGACCACGCAGTCGGCATCCTTCACCGCGGCCTCCGGGTCGTCGCCGATTTTGATCGCGGCGCCGGATGATTTCACCCAGTCCATCAGCCATTTCTTCGGGCGCAGCTCCGGCGGCGTCGCCACCCGCAGATGGAAATCGAAGCGATCGGCCGCGTGCATCCAGGATGCCAGCACATTGTTGCTGTCGCCGCTCCAGGCCACCGTGCGGCCGCGGATCGGCCCGCGTTTTTCCTCGAAGGTCATGACGTCGGCCAGCACCTGGCAGGGATGCGAGCGCCGGGTGAGCCCGTTGATCACCGGTATAGTGGCGTTGCTTGCGATCTCGGCCACCGCTTCATGATCGAGGATGCGGATCATGATCGCGTCGACATAGCGCGACAGCACGCGCGCGGTATCGGCCAGCGTCTCGCCGCGGCCGAGCTGCATTTCCTGCGCGGTCAGCAGGATCGCCTCGCCGCCAAGCTGACGCATGGCAACGTCGAACGACACGCGCGTGCGCGTCGACGGCTTGTCGAAGATCATCGCCAGCGTCTTGCCGGTGAACGGCTCGGTCATGACGCCGCGGGCCCGCTCAGCCTTCATGGCGCGGCTGTTGTCGATCATCCCCGCCAGCACCGGCTTGGGGACGTCAATCAGATCGAGGAAGTGCCGCACGCCGTTTCCGGTCATGACACCGCCTCCTGCTTGGCCGGCCGCGGATGCGCCTTCGCCAGCCGCGCGCAGGCGCGATCGATGCGCGCGACCGCTTCCGCGATCTCGTTTTCGCCGACAATGAGCGGCGGCAGCAGCCGCACCACATTGTCGCCGGCAGCCACCGTGATCATCTTCTCGTTGCGCAGTTCGTCCACCATCTCGGACGACGGCGGCACCATGCGCAGGCCGATCAGAAGGCCCTCGCCGCGCACTTCGGCGACAACCGAACTATGGCGGTCCCTGATTTCGGCTAGCCGCTGCTTGAGCAAGAGGCTCATGTCGCGCACATGCTGTATGAAGCCGGGCGCGAGTATCACGTCCAGCACGGCATTGCCGACCGCCATGGCGAGCGGATTGCCGCCGAAAGTCGAGCCATGGCTGCCCGCGGTCATGCCTTTGCCCGCTTCGGCGGTGGCGAGACAAGCGCCGACCGGGAAGCCGCCGCCGAGCGCTTTCGCGATCGGCATGATGTCAGGCGTGACGCCGATACGTTGATAGACGAACAGATCGCCGGTGCGCGCGAAGCCGGTCTGCACTTCGTCGAAAATCAGCAGCAGACCGTGTTGGTCGCAAAGCTGGCGCAAGCCGCGCAGGAAATTCGACGGCGGTACGCGTACGCCGCCCTCGCCCTGGATCGGCTCGACCAGGATCGCGCCTGTCGCCGGACCGATGGTGCGCTTGACCGCTTCAAGATCGCCGAACGGCACCTGGTCGAAACCTTCGACCGGCGGGCCGAAGCCTTCGAGATACTTCTTGTTGCCGGTGGCTGCGAGCGCCGCCATCGTGCGGCCGTGGAAGGCGCCTTCGAAAGTGATGATCCGGTAACGCTCCGGCTTGCCGTTGGCCGATTGATATTTGCGCGCCATCTTGATCGCGCATTCGATCGCCTCGGCCCCGGAATTCTGGAAGAACACGAAATCGGCGAAGGTCGCTTCGCACAGCCGCTCCGCCAGCCGCTCGCCTTCGGGAATTCGATACAAATTCGAGACGTGCCAGACCTTCCTCGCCTGATCCTCGAGCGCGCTCACCAGCCGAGGATGGGCATGTCCAAGAGCATTAACGGCGACGCCCGAAGTGAAATCGAGATAGCGCTCGCCGTCAGCCGTGAACAGCCAAGCGCCCTCGCCCCGCTCGAAAGCGAGGTCGACGCGCGCATAAGTCGGCAATAGATGCGAGCCCACGGCTTGTTACGTCCATTGAACAATTTCGTTGGCGCATGATCTTGCCCGAAAACCGGTATCCACTTTTCGGGATCGTGCGCTTTCGTGTGCGCATGTCCGAAAACCGGCACCATCTTTTCGGGACCATGCGCGGGCCGAAAAGAAATGTGCCGCCTCGCCGGGCGGCACTTTTTTCATTCTATTGCAGGGCTTTGCCCTGTCAACACGCGGGCACGAACCCGGCGGTTGCGGACTCAAATTCGCCGCAAGGGCCGATTCTAAAGGAAAACCTGTTGGTAGCTGGGATCCGGGGGTTGCAAACGCTTGCGCGTGAGTCACTCGATATTGTAGCGTTTTGGTCAGCTAGTACGACATCTCGTGCTAGCAGGCGATTTCTAGTCCATCCCTGAAGCGTATGTGTCAGGCGCGCGAAGCAGCGCCCGACGACAGGGGCGGATTCTACCCAAGGCCTTGGAAGGCCAGGAGAAAACCCGATGAGCTGGACCGACGAAAGGGTCGAACTCCTCAAAAAGCTGTGGGCGGACGGGCTGTCCGCCAGCCAGATCGCGGCCGAACTCGGCGGGATCACCCGCAATGCTGTGATCGGAAAGGTGCACCGCCTCGGCCTCTCCGGACGCGCCAAAAGCCCTTCCTCGACTGCGCCACGACCGCGCAAGGCGCGTTCATCGGGCATGCTGCGGGTGCCGAGAACGTCGATGCGTGGCAACACCGCGCTGGCCTACGATTATGAAATCGAGCCTGAGCCGGAATTGATCGAAATCCCGGTCGAGCAGCGCAAGACCCTGTTGCAACTGACCGAAAAGACCTGCCATTGGCCGATCGGCGATCCGGGCAGCTCGGAATTCTACTTCTGCGGCGGCGACACCGCGAACGAGCTGCCTTATTGCGCCTATCACTCGCGCGTCGCCTATCAGCCCGTGACCGACCGGCGGCGCGACAAGCGCCCTTTTCGAGGTTAGATCAGCTCGCCCGCCCGAAGCGGTCGTCTAGCGCATAGCCGGCCCCGCGCACGGTGCGGATCGGGTCGGCCATGTGGCCGCGATTGATGGCCTTGCGTAGCCGGCCGACATGCACGTCCACGGTGCGCTCGTCGATATAGATATCGCTACCCCAGACCCCATCGAGCAATTGCTCGCGCGAGAACACCCGGCCCGGGCGCTCCATCAGGAACTCTAGCAGACGGTATTCAGTTGGGCCGAGATCGATCGGGCGGCCGTTGCGCGAAACCCGTTTCTTTTCACGGTCGAGCTCGATGTCGCCGATGTTGAGCACGAGCGCGACCCGCTCGGGATTGGCGCGGCGCAACAGCGCGCGCACGCGCGCCAGCAGCTCCGGTACCGAGAAAGGCTTGACGATGTAGTCGTCGGCGCCGGTGGCGAGACCGCGCACCTTTTCACTTTCCTCGCCGCGGGCGGTGAGCATGATGATCGGCAGCTGGCGGGTTTCCGGCCGCGCGCGCAGGCGGCGGCACAGCTCGATGCCGGACAGGCCCGGCAGCATCCAATCGAGCACCACCAGATCGGGGCTGCTCTCCTTAAGGCGGGTATCGGCCTCGTCGCCGCGCGCGGCGGTCTCAACCTCGTAGCCCTCGGCCTCGAGATTGTAGCGCAGCAGCATAGTGAGCGGCTCTTCGTCCTCCACGATCAGGATGCGCGCGTTCATGCCGTGGGAACTCCGTTATCTGTCGCCGGCCGTGCGCAGGGCGGCAAGCGTTGTGGTGTCGCCCTTCGGCCGCTGGTCGGTGATCGGCCGGCCTTCGATGACATAGTGCACCGTCTCGGCGATGTTGGTGGCGTGATCGCCCATGCGCTCGATGTTCTTGGCGCAGAACAAGAGATGGATGCAGAACGTGATGTTGCGTGGATCTTCCATCATATAAGTGAGCAGCTCGCGGAACACTGAGGTGCAGACCGCATCGATTTCCTCGTCGCCGCGCCACACCGCCATTGCCTTGGTGATGTCGCGCCGGGCATAGGCGTCGAGCACCGCCTTCATCTGGCCGAGCACTAAATCGGCCATATGTTCGACGCCGCGGATCAACTTCGGGGGCGGGAATTCGCCGTTGAGCGCGATCACGCGCTTGGCAATGTTCTTGGCGAGATCGCCGATGCGCTCCAGATCGTTGGCAAGCCGCAAGGCGCCGACGATCTCGCGCAGATCCACCGCCATCGGCTGGCGGCGGGCGATGGTGTTGATCGCCTTTTCCTCGATCTCGCGCTGCAACGCGTCGATATTGGCGTCCGCCTGCGTGATCCGCTGCGCGAGCGCGCTGTCCCGTTTGGCCAGCGCATCGACGGAATCGGCTACCAATTTTTCGGCGAGGCCACCCATCTCGGCCACCATGCGCGACAGGTCCTGCAGATCGCTGTCGAAGGCCTTGGTCGTATGCAGATCGGTCATTGTTGTGTCCTTCAGTCGCCGGGTGCTTGCCCGCGCGTGAATTTTGCAGTTAGCCGAAGCGACCGGTTATATAATCCTGGGTGCGGCGATCGTTAGGTGTCGTGAACATACGCGTCGTTTCGCCGTATTCGATCAATTCGCCGAGATACATGAACGCGGTGAAGTCGGACACGCGCGCGGCCTGCTGCATGTTGTGGGTCACGATGGCGATCGTGTAGTCATCCTTGAGTTCGTCGATCAGCTCCTCGATCTTGGCCGTGGAGATCGGGTCGAGCGCCGAGCACGGCTCGTCGAACAGGATCACCTCCGGCCGCACCGCGACGGTGCGGGCGATGCAAAGCCGCTGCTGCTGGCCGCCCGAGAGCGAGAGCCCGTTGGCGTTGAGCTTGTCCTTGACCTCTTCCCACAAGGCGGCGCGCTGCAGCGCGTGCTGCACGCGGCCCTCCAGGTCGGATTTCGGCAGCCGCTCATACAGCCTGATGCCGAACGCGATATTCTCGAAAATCGTCATCGGGAACGGTGTCGGCTTCTGGAACACCATGCCGACCTTGGCGCGCAGCAGGTTGAGATCCTGCGACGGCGACAGAATATTCTCGTCGTCGAGCCTAACGTCACCGGTAGCGCGCTGGTTCGGATAAAGGTCGTACATGCGGTTGAGGATGCGCAGCAGCGTGGACTTGCCGCAGCCGGACGGACCGATGAAAGCGGTGACCTTGCCCTGGTAGAGCGAGCAATTGATGTTTTTCAGGGCGCGGTTGTCGCCGTAAAAGAAATCCAGGTTCCGGATGGAGACTTTTTCCAACAGACCTTCGGCGCTGGTCGCTGCGTGGGTGACGGTCGGTACTGTGAAGGACGCTACGCTCATGATGATTTTCTCTGTGCCGCTAGGAACCGGGCGATGATGCTAAGCGCAAGCACCGCCAACGTGATAATCAACGCGCCGGTCCAGGCCAGCTTCTGCCAGTCCTTGTAGGGACTGAGTGCGAACTGGAAGATGACCACCGGCAGACTGGCGACCGGAGCATTCAGGTTCGTGCTCCAGAACTGGTTGTTGAGCGCGGTGAACAATAGCGGCGCGGTCTCGCCGCTGATGCGGGCGACCGCCAGCAGCACGCCGGTGATCATGCCGGCGCGCGCGGCGCGGTAGGCCACTTTGGTGATCATCAGCGCGCGCGGCAGGCCGATCGAAGCGGCAGCCTCGCGCAGCGTGTCGGGAACCAAAGTGAGCATGTCCTCGGTGGTGCGCACCACCACCGGCACCACGATCACCGCGAGCGAGACTGCGCCGGCCCAGCCGGAGAAATGGCCCATCTGGGCGACCATGATCTCGTAGATGAACAGGCCGACCACGATCGACGGCGCGCTGAGCAGGATGTCGTTGATGAAGCGCACCACCGTGGTCAACTTGTCGTAGCGCCCATACTCAGCCATGTAAGTGCCGGCGAGCATGCCGAGCGGCGTTCCGATCGCTACCGCGATCACCGTCATGACCAGGCTGCCGATGATCGGATTGAGCAGCCCGCCGGCCGAGCCCGGCGGCGGCGTCATCTCGCGTGAACACCGCAAGCGAGAGGCCGCTAAAGCCTTCCCACAGCAGCACGGCCAGGATCAGCACCAGCCAGCTCAGGCCAAAGGCCGTTGCGGCAAAGGACAACCCCATCGTGATGACGTTGCGGCGGCGGCGTTTGGCGTAGAGGGGGGAGGAGGCGCCCGATATCATGACCATGGTCAGGCTCCGACCCGCGCGTTGAGGCGCATCAACATCAGGCGTGCAAATGCAAGCACGATGAACGTGATCACGAACAGGATAAGGCCGAGCGCGATCAGTGACGACGTGTAGAGATCGCCGACCGCCTCGGTAAACTCGTTGGCGATGGTGGCCGAAATGGTCGTTCCCGGCGCCAAGATCGAGCCGGAAATTCGGTGCGCATTGCCGATCACGAACGTCACCGCCATGGTTTCGCCGAGCGCGCGGCCGAGCCCAAGCATGACGCCGCCGATCACGCCGACCCGGGTGAACGGCAGCACCACGTAGCGCGCCACCTCCCAAGTCGTGCAGCCGAGGCCGTAGGCCGCCTCCTTGAGTACCGGCGGCACCGCTTCGAACACGTCGCGCGAAATCGACGTGATGAACGGAAGCACCATAATGGCCAGGATCAGGCCGGCGGTCAGGATGCCGATGCCATAGGGCGGGCCTTCGAATACGGTGGAGAGCACCGGCACAGGGCCAAACACGGCAATCAGGAATGGCTGTACGTACTGCTGCAGGAACGGGGCGAACACGAACAAGCCCCAGATGCCGTAGATGATGCTGGGAATACCGGCGAGCAGCTCGATGGCGATGCCGATCGGGCGGCGCAGCCACATCGGGCACAATTCGGTGAGGAACAGCGCTATGAACAGGCCGACCGGCACCGCGATCAGCATGGCAATCAGCGAAGTGAGGACGGTGCCATAGATCGGCGCGATGGCGCCGAATTTCTCGGTGACCGGGTTCCAGCTCGTTTGGGTTAGAAAGCTGAAGCCGAAGGTCCGCAAAGCCGGCCAGGAGCCGTGAATCAGTGAAACGATGATCCCACCAAGAATAATCAAAACTGTAATAGCGGCGGCGCGCGTGAGATGGCGGAACCCTGAATCGCCCAATCGCAGACGCCGAAGAACCCTGACTCGATCGACCTGCTCGGCGACTGACATCGTGCCGCCCTGCAACGCAACGTCAACCACGGCTCGCCTCCCGGCGGGTTGCATTCGGCCCTCCCTGTGGCTCAGCGCGTCCAGGGGAGCCACTCAAGCGGCCCATTCGCCGCAAGACAAGCCGCCTTGTGCGCGGCGGTGGACAAGGAAAGGGCGCCATGCCGGCGCCCCTTCCCATGTTGTCGTACCGATCACATCGACGCCTTGACGTCGCTCTTCCACTTGGCCTCGATCAGCTTCACGACGCTGTCGGGCATTGGAACGTAGTCGAGGCTTTCAGCCATCTTGGCGCCGTTCTTGTACGCCCAGGCGAAGAACTTGAGGGCTTCGCTGGCGGCGGCCGCATCCTTCGGTTCCTTCGGGATCAGGATGAAGGTGGCGCCCGCGATCGGCCAGGACTTGGCGCCCGGCGAGTCGGTGATGATCATGTAGAAGCCAGGAGCATGCGCCCAGTCGGCGCCGGCCGCGGCCGCCATGATGGTTTCGGGGGCCGCGACAACCACCTTGCCATCCTTGTTGACCATCTTGGTCGTGGTCAGATTGTTCTGCTTGGCGTAGGCGGTCTCGACATAACCGATCGAGCCCTTGGTATTGCCGACGTTATTGGCGACGCCTTCGTTACCCTTGGCGCCGATGCCGCCCGGCCACTCGACCGAGGTATTGCTGCCGACCTTCGTCTTCCAATCCGAGCTCACCTTCGACAGATAATTGGTGAAGACGAACGTGGTGCCGGAACCGTCCGAACGATGGACGAGCGCGATCGCGCTGCGAGGGCAGCTTCACATTCGGGTTCAGCTTTTTGAGCGCCGGGTCATCCCAGGTCTTGATCTCGCCCAAATAAATCTTGGCAAGGGTCGGACCATCAATGGTCAGGTCGCCGCTCTTGATGCCGTCGAGGTTTACGACCGGGACGATGCCGCCCATGACGGTCGGAAACTGAATGACGCCGATCTTATCCAGCTCTGCCGGTTGCAGCGGCATGTCGGACGCGCCGAACGTCACGGTACGGGCAGTGATCTGCTTGATGCCGCCGCCGGAACCGATCGACTGATAGTTCAGCCCGTTACCGGTTTCCTTTTTATAGGCGTCAGCCCATTTGGCGTAGATCGGATAGGGGAAGGTGGCGCCGGCGCCGGAAATGTCGGCGGCCTGAGCCGGAACGAAAGCAGCGGCGGCGATGAAACCGGCGGCTGCCAATGTCGTCCAGTGTTTCACGGGGTCTCTCCATGTTGGCGGCCAAAAGCGTGCGCGGGGCTTGATGCCCGTGAATTCCGCCTTTGCGCCCGTGGTGCGGGCGGCCGCTGTTGCTTTAAGACGCTCTCCAAGACTGAGCTTCGGACAGGTTTTTTGTTCGCGTTGGATCGAGTAATTCCGAAGTCGAGGCCAGCCATAGGCGTCGCATGTCACCGTTCTATAAATGTTTGGTGACAATCACATGACAATTTAAGCTTTTGATTTTGCTTCTAATTCGCTCGATGATCGGGAATCGGCGGTGTGCAACGGCAGATGCATGGTGAAGGTGGCGCCGGCGCCCGGCGTGCTCTCGATGTTCAATCGGCCGCCGTGGCGGTTGAGCACGTGCTTGACCAGCGCCAGGCCCAACCCGGTTCCGCCCTGGGCGCGGCTGTCTGCGACATCGACCCGGTAAAACCGCTCGGTCAGCCGCGGCAAATGCTCGGGCGCGATGCCCGGACCGTAGTCGCGCACCGCCAGGCGCGCCTCCGGCGCCCCGGCGCGGGTTTGGCTGCGCGCCAGCGTAATGTCGATCCGCTTGCCGGCGGCGCCGTATTTAAGCGCGTTCTCCACCAGGTTTTCGAGCGCGCGGATCAGTTCATCGCGGTCACCGAGCACGATCAGCGGATCCGGCGGCGTGGCAACCTTGATCACGACGTCCCGGTCGCGCGCCAGCGTCTGCAAGCCGTCCGCCACCTGGCGCACGATCGGCGCCAGGTCGAGCGGCGTGCTCGGCTGCAGATGCGCATTGAGCTCGATGCGCGAGAGCGAAAGCAGATCGTCGATCAGGCGCGCCATGCGGGTGGCTTGCCCTTGCATAATGGCAAGGAACTTGGCGCGCGCCGCCGCATCGTCCTTGGCGGTTCCCTGCAAGGTCTCGATGAACCCGAGCAGCGCCGCCAGCGGCGTGCGCAGTTCATGGCTGGCATTGGCGATGAAGTCAGCGCGCATTTCCTCGACGCGGCGCAGCGGTGTGAGATCGTTGAACGTCATCAGCAAAATGTCGGAGCGCCCGTCACCGATGCTCGCCAGCTTGACCGGCATCACAAAGGCTTCGAACCAGCGATCGAGCGGCACGCGCTCGAAGAATTCCACCCGTTGCGGCGTCCGGCTGGCGGTGGCGCGCCGGATCGCATCAACCAGCTCGGGCATACGCAAGGTGATCAAGGCCGGTTCGCCGCGGCGCAGCGACGGCGCGATCGCCGACGCCGCGGCATTAAATGCAATGACGCGGCCGTCGCGGTCGAGCACAATCGCGGGTCCGGGCAACCCGCCGATCAGCGACTCGATCAGCAAAGCCTGCGGATGCGCGGCGGTGCGGTCATAGATCGGCAGCCCCCGCCCGATATTGGCGTCGGCGCCCAGCCTGCCGAGCAACGCGAGCCACGCGCCACGCAAGCGCCTCGGCCAATCCGCGCCGTGCAGTTGATTTGCGCTGTTGTCGTCGCTCGCCATGGTCAATCGGCGTTGATTTTCTCGGTCTTGGCTTCGATCTCGCTGCGGATCGGCGCGGTCACGCTTGTCACCGGGTGCAACGCGGGTTTCGCACGCGCGCCTCGCGTATTCAGCCATACTTCGCGCGCGCCCAATACAATCAGCGCGACAACGAACGGCGCCAAATAATAAAGCAGCCGGAATAACAATAGCCCCGCCAACACAGCTTCCTTGTCGAATTGCCACAAGGCCACCAGCATAGCGGCATCGAAAACGCCGAGACCGCCAGGCGCGTGGCTGGCGAAACCGAGCAACGTCGCCGACACGAACACAACCGCCAGCGTCACGAAGCCGATATTCGGCTCGTTCGGCAGCAGCATATACATGGCGAGCGCGCAGCAACCGAGATCGAGAATGCCGATGCCGATCTGCAGGAGGGTCGACGGCCCGCTCGGCAAATTCACTTTCCATTCGCCCCGCCCGATCACACGTGGCGCACTCCAGACCCAGCCGAGATAAGATGCGAGCACGATGAGCAACGCACCCGCGATGCTGCGGTTGGCCCAAACCGGCAATTGATCGAGCCAGCCCGCGGCTTGCGGCGAATGGAGAATGCCGAGACCTAGCACCGTGGCGTTGCCGAGCCAGAAGGTCAGTCCGGCGATGAAGCAGATTTTCGCCACTTCGATGGCGTCGAGGCCATAGGCCGAATAGATGCGGTAGCGCACCGCGCCGCCGGTGAAGACGGTGGCGCCAATATTATGCCCGATCGAATAACTGGTGAATCCCGACAATGCCGCGATCCGGTACGGGATTTCCGCGTGCCCGATCGTACGCAGGGCGAACCAATCGTAGAACGTGAGTGTGAAATAGCCGCCGGCGACGAATATGGCGGCGGCAATAATATGACGCCGGTCGACCGCCTTCAGCGCAGCAAGCACTTCGTTGACATTGATATCGCGCAGCATATGGACCAGCACCACCACCGCCACGGTGATGATGGCCAGACTGAGAAACACGCCAATCCTATTCCAGCCGATACTGTTCTGGAAAAATCGCGCCCCCGCGCGCAGTAAATTGAGCATCTTTCCTCCGGTTCGGCGCACAAGTCCCCCGGCCAAGAGACCCCGTAACGCCGCACGCCTCACAGCGCGCTACGCGACCCACTAGCAGAACTCAATCCCCGGCGCGAGTGGACTGCCGCGGACCCGCACGATTTGCTAGTTTGCGCGATAAATGGCCGCATCCCTTGACCAAGACCGATTGGAGGACACCCCCATGAGCGAGTTCGATCGTTCCATACCCCGGCGCGCGGTCCTGCAGGGCGCCGGTGCGGGGATCAGTTCCGGACTGCTGTCCGGCTTCGTCGGCTCAGCCCATGCACAAACGGCCCCGGCCAACGGCGAAATCTGGAGCAAGGACTATTGGGCGATGAAGGGCGCCGTAAAGCTTAATCTTTGGCGCAAACGCATCGGCGCGCCTCACGCAAGCGAGCCCGCGCGGCCGGTCGTGTTCCTCGTGCACGGATCATCGAACTCGGCGCGCTCCTCCTACGACCTCACGGTGCCTGGCAAGGGCGAATACTCGCTGATGAATGTGCTGGCGCGTGACGGGTATGACGTCTGGACCATGGATCATGACGGCTACGGCCACTCCGGCTCGTCCGGCAATAATTCCGACATGGCGAGCGGCGTCGAGGACCTCAAGGCGGCGATGCCGGTGGTGACGCAGGAGACCGGACAGCAAATGGCGCATTTCTACGGCACCTCCTCCGGCGGCATCCGCGCCGCGGCCTTCGCCCAAGCGCAGCCCGAGCGCGTCGGCCGGCTGATGCTCAGTGCCTTCACCTACAAGGGCAACGGCGCGGCGGAGATCGAACGGCGGCGTAAGCGCATCGAGAAACTGCGCGCCAGCAACCGCCGCAAGCGCGACGCCGCAATGATTACCTCGATCTTCACCCGCGACGGCCATCCCGAGCTATATGATCCGGCGATGATCAATGCGCTGATCGCCGACGAGATGAAATTCGGCAATGAGGTGCCGAGCGGCACCTATATCGACATGGCGGCGAACCTGCCGATCGTCGATCCCAAGAAAACATTATCGCCGGTGCTGGTGCTGCGCGGCGAGTTCGACGGCAATTCGACCAATGCCGATCTACTCGACTTCTTCGGACAGTTGCCGAACGGCGATCGCCAGTTCGTCATCCTTCCGCAGACCGCGCACAGCGCCGGCTACAGCAAGAACCGGCACCTGTTGTTTTACGCCCTGCGCAATTTCCTGGCCGAACCAGCGCCGGCGGCTACTTAGCGGCGAAAAAGTCGCGCAGCGCCGCCGTTGTCTCCGCCGGCGCCTCTTCGGACAGATAATGTCCAGAAGGCAGCGCCTTGGCGCCGACAATATTCGCCGCGTAGCGCTGCCAGATTTCGCCCGGCGCCGGCATACTGTTGCGCCCGACGCCGCCGGTCGCGCCCCACAGCAGCAGCACCGGACATTCAATCTTGCGGCCGGCCTCGAAATCCTTTGTGTCCATTTCCAGGTCGATCCCGGCGGCCGCGCGGTAGTCCTCGCAGATCGCGTGGATGGTCGCCGGATTACGGAAGCAGCGCTTATATTCGACGAGCGCGTCCTTGTCGAAGAAGCTCAGGCCCTGTTTGGTTTTCGCGAGCTTCTTCTCGATGAACCAATCCGGATCGAAGCCCATCATGCGCTCGGGCATGTCGTAGGGCTGGATGTTGAAAAACCAATGCCAGGAGAACGTCGCCCATTGCTTGTTGATGTTATTGTACAGGTGATGCTGCGGGATGATGTCTAGAATTGCCGCGCGGGTAACCTTTTCCGGATGATCGAGACACATGCGGTGCAACACGCGCGCGCCGCGGTCGTGGCCGGCGGCGTAGAATTTGTCGAAGCCGAGCGCGGCCATGACCTCGACCTGGTCCTGCGCCATGGCGCGAAACGAATAGCCGGAATGGTCATCGCCGCCGGGCGGCTTTTCGGAGTCGCCATAGCCGCGCAAATCGGTAGCCACTACGGTGAACTCGCGCGCCAGCGTCGGCGCCACCTTCAACCACGACAGATGCGTGAACGGATTGCCGTGCATCAGCAGCAGCGGCGGCCCGCTGCCGCCGACCACAGTTAAAATGCGGGCGCCACTGGTCTTGATCTCGGAACGCGTGAAACCTTCGAGCATTTATTACCCGCGCATGATCTTTTTCGAAAACCGGTTGCCACTTTTCGAGATCATGCGTCAGATCCCAAAATACTGCGAGTATTTCTTCTTGATCTCCTCGGTCGCCACCTCCTGCGCCACCGGATCGGACGGCAGCAGCTTGATCGCGGAAAGCGGCGTGCGGCCCGCCTTGTCTTTCACCTCCGGATGAAACGAGCGCAGCCCGGCGGCATCGACAAGATATTGCTGGATTTCGCGCGAGAACAGGAAGCTGATGAACAGCCTCGCCGCGTTGGGATGCGGCGCGTTCTTGGCAATCGCCTCACAGCTTGGAACGAAGGGCGTTCCCTCCGTCGGATAGACGAGCGCGATCGGCGCACCGCCGTCCTTGAGCCTGATGTGCACATATTCGAGCCCATCGGCCGCCACCGCGCGCTCGCCGAGCGCCAGTTTTTTCGGCGGCTCTGTCGAGGATTGGACTTGCAGCACTTTCTGCTTGGCGAGCTTCTCGAAATAGCCCCAGCCGATCGCGTTCACCGTCTGCAAGGTCGAGGTCACGATGCCGCCCGAGTAGCTCGGATGCGCTTTCACGATCTTGCCGGGCCATTTCGGATCGAGCAGATCGGCGAAGCTCTTCGGCGCGTCTTCCGGTTTCACCAAATTGGTATTGTAGGCGATCGGCATCAGCGTGAAGCGCACGCTGGCATACAAGCCGTCGGGATCACGCTCACTCGCCGGCCACTTCGCCAATTCGGCCGGAACATAGGGTTCGAGTATCCCCTGCCTCTTCCAGGTCAAGAACAGCGCCTGATCGGTGCTATCGAGCACATCGGCGGCGAAGATGTTGCTGGCGCGCTCCTGCGATACGCGCTGAAAGATGCGCTCGCTGCCGGTACGTTCGACCTGCACCGCGATGCCCGGATATTTCTTCTCGAAAATCTTGGCGAGGTCCTGGGCGACTTTCACGTCGATCGCTGTGTACCAGACGATCTTGCCTTCCTTGGTGGCCGCCTCGATCAGTTGCGGGGTGACCGGCTCCGGCGCCGGCGGCGCGGCGAACGCCGGGCCCGCCAAAACGGTCAATGCGCCGGCCAACGCGGCAGAGCGCATGGTCAATGCGATTGTCATGGCATCCTCCCTGATCCCCTGCCGGCGTTGCGTGCAATTCCGCCGCCCGCCGGCATGTTTGATGGCCAGCATAGCAAAGTCCTGGGGTGGGAACGGTTCGCCAGCCGAATGCACCCATTTTTTAGGCAAAATCCACGCAAAACGGGCGTTTGGCCGGCTTTGGCTTGCCGAGCCATGCCGGAACGGGGGAAACTGACCCCACCGGCCCTCCGGTTCCGGGCAGGCCGGCACCAATTTTCTTCGATTTCGCTTGAACCTAGCCGCCATTGCCAGCGACCCATTCATGAGCCGATAGGCCTGCGATGCAAACGACCTCGGACGAAGCTCTGATCGCCAGGATCGCAGGCGGCGACCGGCTCGCGATGCAGGTGCTGTTCGCGCGGCACCACGTTCGTGTGTACCGGTTCGTGCTGCGTCTGGTGCGCAACGACGCAACGGCCGAGGACTTGATCAGCGAGGTGTTCCTCGACATCTGGCGGCAGGCCGGGAAATTCGAGGGCCGCTCCGCTGTCTCGACCTGGATGTTGAGTATTGCGCGCTTCAAGGCGCTGTCGGCGCTGCGGCGCCGGCCGGAGCAGGAGCTGGATGAGGAGACGGCAGAACAGATCGAGGATCACTCCGACGATCCCGAGGTCGCCCTGGCGAAGAAGGACAAAGCCGCGGTCTTGCGCGAATGCTTGAGCAAGCTGTCGGCTGATCACCGGGAAATCGTGGATCTCGTCTACTATCACGAGAAATCGGTGGAGGAAGTGGCGGGAATTGTTGGTATCCCGGAAGCGACCGTGAAAACGCGCATGTTCTACGCGCGCAAGAAGTTATCGGAGCTCCTGAAAGAGCAAGGAATCGATCGAGGTTGGCCATGAATACAACAAACAAAGAAGCACCCAGCGACATCGAGGAGCTGCTGCCGTGGCATGCGGCCGGAACGCTGAGCCGCCGCGACACCCTGCGCGTCGAAGAGGCGCTGGCCCGCGATCCCGAGCTCGCCCGCCGTTACGCGCTGGTGCGCGAGGAACTGGGCGAGACCATCCTGCTCAACGAGACGCTGGGTGCGCCGTCGGCGCATGCCATGGAAAAGCTGTTCGCCAAGATCGATGCCGAACCGCTACGCAAGCCGGCCATGTCGCTCAATCTCGGCACGCGCGTTTCGGGATTCTTCGCAGGCCTGTCGCCGCGCACACTGGCTTGGTCGGCGAGCGCTGCTGCGATCGCCATCCTGTTGCAGGCCGGGCTGATCGCCGGCATCGTGATCAAGGAGAAGAGCGTCGGCGGTTTTGAGACCGCGTCCGCGCCGAGCACGGACCCGGGCGTCGGCGCCTTTACGATCATCCGGTTCGCGCCTCAGGTCTCCTCGGACGACATCACCAAGTTTCTCGAAGCCAACAAGCTGCAGATAGCGGCCGGGCCGATGTCGGGCGGACTTTACAAGGTCCGCGTCGCGGTGACCGGATTGCCGAAGGGCGAGCTCGCGCGCATCGTCAAGCAGCTGCAGGCTGACAAGGTCGTCGGTTTCATCGCCACCAGCGAGTGAGATAAGAAAACCGCGCCGGAGACTTCGCCATGCGCGCCATCGTCTGTATCGCGGCGGTTGGGGCGCTGATTTTGGCGGCCGATGCTGCTTTTGCGCAACGAGCCTTTAGCCGCGGTCCGTCAGCGAATATCAGCATGCCATCGCGCGGCAGCGGCGGTTACTATGGTGGCGGCGGTTATCGCAGCGGTTGGTCGGGCGGAGTTTTTATGGCGCCCCTGCAGCCGCTCCCACGGGGCTTCGGACCAATCATCGAAGGCGGCGACATCGACGATACTGGCAATGGGCCGGGACCGCGCCGCACACAGCGCGGTACAAGCGGCGTGCCTTCGGCCAATGAGCGGCGGCTAGTACCCGACGAGGTGGTGGTCGAGATCGCCAACTCGGTCAGCCCGCAGCAGATCGACGCCCTGCAACGCCGCCATCGGCTCACCCGCATCGAGTCGCAAACCTTCCAGTTGTCCGGCACCACATTATTGCGCTGGCGGATTCCCGACCGCCGCGCGGTCGCTACGGTGGTGCGTGCGCTGGAAGCCGACCGGACCGTCGCATCGGCGCAGCCAAATTACTTGTTCACGCTGCAGCAAGATGAGACCAAGGCCGCGCCGGAAGGCGACGCCGCGCAATACGAACTCGTCAAGCTGCACCTGCCGCAGGCGCACACGCTCGCCAAGGGCGACAAAGTCTTAGTCGCGGTGATCGACTCCGGCGTCGACGCCAATCATCCCGAATTGGCCGGCGCCATCACACAAACCTACGACACGCTCTCGCCGCCGATGACGCCGCACAAGCATGGCACCGGTATCGCCGGCCTGATCGCGGCCCATGGCAAGCTGATGGGCGCGGCGCCGGCGGCGCATATCCTGGCGATCCGCGCCTTTGACGGTGCCGGCGCGAGCGCCGAAGGCACCACCTTCAACATTCTCAAAGGTCTCGACTGGGCGGCAGCGAATGGCGCGAGCGTCATCAATATGAGCTTTGCCGGGCCGCCCGATCCGGCGATCCACCGCAGCCTCGCGGCCGCGCACAAAAAAGGCATCGTGCTGGTGGCCGCGGCCGGGAATGCCGGGCCGAAATCGCCGCCGCTTTATCCCGCCGCCGACCCGAACGTGATCGCGGTGACCGCAACCGACGCCGACGACAAGCTGTTCCCGCAATCCAATCGCGGCCACTACATTGCGGTGGCCGCGCCAGGCACGCAGATTCTGGTCGCGATCCCCGATGGCGGCTATGAAGTGTCCTCCGGCACGTCCTATTCCGCGGCGGAGGTGAGCGGCATTGTCGCGCTGATGCTCGAGCGCAAGGGCGACCTCACCCCGGACAAGGTGCGTGATTTACTCATGGTGACAGCGAAGGATCTCGGGCCCAAAGGCCGCGACATCATGTTCGGCGCCGGGCTTGCCGACGCCTACAGCGCACTTATGGCCGAAGCGGCCCCGGTAGCCGCCGCCGTGCCGCGCCCGGCCGAGCGCGCCAGCACCGGCGCGCGCTGAACGCCTATTTGCCCACTTGCGGACGCAGCGAAAAACCGCCACTTGTGGCGCAAATAGGCGTTTATCGAGGACAAATGACCACAATGAGCCAGCCGCAGATGCTGCCGCTGCGCGTGACGCGCAACGACAGGATCGCCGACGGCATCCATATGCTGGAATTCCGCGATGCCGGCGGCAAGCCACTGCCGGAATTTTCCGCCGGTGCGCACATCGCGATCCAGACGCCAAACGGCTTGCTGCGCAAATATTCCCTGTGCAACGACCCGGCCGAGCGCGATCGCTATCTGGTCGCGATCAAGCGCGAGGCCAACGGCCGCGGCGGCTCCTGCAACCTGATCGACAATACGAAAGCCGGCGACAACCTGTTGGTGGCGCCGCCGGTGAATGACTTCGCGCTGCCGCAGCGGGCGCAGGATTTCCTGTTCATCGCCGGCGGCATCGGCATTACGCCGATCATGGCGATGATCCGGGATATCCGGCGGCAGGGGAAGCGCTTCCGGCTGTTCTACTGCTCGCGCTCGCCGGAAACGACGGCCTTCATCGACGAATTGAGCGCGCCCGAATTCAATGATCACGTCGTCATCCATTACGATCACGGCGACCCGGCGCGATCGCTCGACCTCAAGCCGATCCTTGCCGAGCGCAAGAACCGCGAGCATCTCTATTGCTGCGGGCCGCGGCCGCTGATGGAGGCCGTGCGCCGTTTCACCGATCATTGGTCGGCGGCGGCGGTGCATTTCGAGGCGTTCAGCGACGCCGAGACGCACAAAGCGACCGACAAGCCGTTCAAGGTGCGCCTGGCGCATTCTGGCGACGTGGTCGACGTGCCCACCGACAAGACGATCCTGGAAGCCTTGCGCGCGCATGGCCTCGAGGTGCCGAGCTCGTGCGAGACTGGCACCTGCGGGACCTGCCGCACCAAGCTCCTCGCCGGCAAAGCCGACCACCGCGACCTCTATCTTCCCGACCACGACCGCGCCAACAACATCATGCTTTGCGTCTCGCGGGCGCTCACCGACGAGATCACGATCGACCGATAAAATTACCGCTGGATCGACCGCAAATAGGCGGTCACCGCAAGGGCATCGTCTTCGCTGAACTTGAATTCCGGCATGGCGGGATGGCTGGACGAGATGCCGCGCTCGAGCAGCCGCGGAAACCGATCGAGATCGAAGCTACCGCCGAGCGTGCGAAGCGGCAGCGCGCCGGGAACCGGACTCTTGCCGGTTCTCCCGATCGCGTGACAGCTTGCGCAGTATTCCTGCAGCAGCGCACGGCCGCGCAACGCGGGATCCTGCGCCTGCGCGGCGGAACCTAGAATTGACAGTGCCAGCAATGGCGCAATCAGCGGCAGGATAAGTGTCAGTGGTCGATGCATCGAGAATCTCATCACCCGCAGTGAAAGCGCCGTAGCGCACCAGTCAGAATAAAACTGCAAACACGTATTTCATTGAAACACCGCTTTGATATCAAGCGATAGCTCATACAGCCACTTCCGATCAGGCCGGGGCGCAGTCTATACGGCGACTGATAACATATCAGCTTCGGACCCTTACCGAACGAATACGACGCGCTTTAATCGCGATATCAACTTTCACTCCGAAGGCAGATATTGACTGGTGGCTCTGGGATGTCGGCTTTGTGCCAACAGCAGAAACTATTGCCAGTCGAGCAAGGCGCTAGAATTCGTCTAGCAAATCAAAGTTTCGCTATTCTCACAGGAACCCGATAGAAATCCACGGTACGGCGGCCACCAAAACGAGACCGGCAACGAGCGCTACCAGATACCCCCAAATTGCACGCATGCCGTCATCGGGATTGACGCGTCCGATCGCACACGCAGCGTAGTATCCGACGCCGAAGGGCGGTGCGAATAGCCCGATCCCCATAGCGAGGATAACCACCATCGCGTAATGGACTTCGTGAATTCCCATCTGTCGTGCGATGGGAAACAGCAGCGGCCCGAACAGCACGATTGCCGGGATACCTTCGAGCACACTTCCGAGCACGATGAACGCCAATACCGACACCGCCAAAAACATCGGCGCGCCGCCTGGCAAAGCCGCCATCGCGGCCGCGAGTTGCCGTGAAAAGCCGGATTGCGTCAGGGCCCACGCCATGCCGGTCGCGGCGCCGATGATGAGTAGAATCGCGCCAGACAAGGAAGCGGTTTCGATCAGCATCTGCGGCAGCCGCCGCAGATCTAGCTTGCGATAGACCGCAGCGCCCACCAGCAGGGAATAAACGATGCCAATCGTCGAAACCTCGGTTGCCGTGGCGATTCCTTCGACCACCGCGGCGCGGATGACGAACGGCAATGCGAGGGCCGGGAGCGCCACGATAAAGGCGCGTGCAATCTCGCGCGCATTTGCGCGCGCAACATGCGAGAGGTCGTCTCCGCGATAGCGGAACCAGACCACCATGCACAACGTGGCAGCGAGGACCGCGCCCGGCAACAGGCCGCCGGTGAAAAGGGAAGCAATCGATACGCCAGTGACCGAGCCGATCGTGATCAGGACGAGGCTGGGCGGAATGGTTTCGGTTTGCGCCCCGGTTGCCGATAGCAAAGCGACGAGATCCCCGGGCTTTGCGCCGCGCCGCTGCATTTCCGGAAACAAGACCGGTGCCACCGCTGCCATGTCTGCCGCCTTCGCGCCGGAGATTCCGGAAACGAGATACATTGCGCCGACCAGGACATAGGACAAACCACCGCGGATGTGTCCGAGCAGGCTGGCGAGGAACGCTACCATCGCGCGCGCCATGCCGGTCGTTTCGATCAAAAGACCAAGAAATACGAACAAAGGCACAGACAATAGAATGAGGTGAGACATGCCCTCATCCATACGGCCGATGACGACCGTCATCGGCACATGGGTTGTGAGAGCGAGATAGCCAAAGGTCGCCAAACCAAAGGCAAATGCGATCGCCATGCCCG
Organism: uncultured Alphaproteobacteria bacterium; assembly: GCA_963739075.1. Taxonomy (GTDB): domain Bacteria; phylum Pseudomonadota; class Alphaproteobacteria; order Rhizobiales; family Xanthobacteraceae; genus Pseudolabrys. Next base: position 302,193 of record CAVTZC010000008.1, read on the forward strand.
CAAGGACCAGCGCCGCGACGACGAGGACGAAGAATATCAGAAGATTAAGGTTGCCGAGGTTGCGCCACAGTGGTTCGGCGAACTTGAACCCGAGCATGATCGTTACGACCACGGCAAGGCTGGCCAGCATTGGCGCGAAATTCCGTAAGCGGACGAATTGAATGGCCGCGCTGATGGTCATTAACACGATCCCGACCGGAAGCGCCGCGGCGCGCCAAGAATTGTGGATTTCCAATGCCGGGGTCGTAATGAAGGCCTCCTCACGCGCATATTCAATCGACGGCAGCGCTAGAAGCAGCAGAAAGACGAACGAGACGCTCAAAGCGGTGTGCTGTAGGAACGAACGCACGATCGGCGGCGCCATCGTGACAAAAGTTGTCATCCGCATATGTTCGCTGCGCCGGAAGGCGACAACGGCGCCCAGCATCGCCAGCCAAAGAAACAGGATTGACGCCAACTCGTCGGACCAGACCAGGGGGCTGCGCAGCAGGTATCGTGCGACGACCCCTGCGAACAAAATCAACACCTCGGTGACGATGAGGATCGCCACCGTGGTGTTGACTGCCCGGCCGATCAATCCGTCAGAGACCGCTGCCCATCGGGGCAGGCCCTTCTGCGGCGCTAGGGTCTCGATGGTCGGGGCGCGCGTTCCATGGGCGGCACGTCCGTCATCGGTCACGACAACTTACCGACCGATTTTTCCAAGATCGCCCATGCTTCCTCGCCGTATTTTCCTTTCCATTCGGAATAGAAACCAGCCTTCCGAAGAGCCTCACGGAACGGTACCGGATCCGGCGTATTGAACACGAGTCCTTTCGCCGCGAGTTCCGATTGCAGCCCCGCATTAAGCTTGGCGACGTCCGCGCGTTCGGCAACGCCCGCAGCGTTGATATTCTTTACGACGATCGCTCTCAGGTCCTGCGGAATACGTTCGAACGCCGGCCGATTCGCAAGGAACCAGAAGCCGTCCCACATATGGTTGGTGAGCGAGCAGTATTTCTGCACTTCATAAAGCTTGGCGGTGGAGATGATGGCCAACGGATTTTCCTGGGCCTCCACCACCTTGGTCTGGAGCGACGAATAGACTTCGTTGAAGTTGATGCTCGCTGGCGCCGCATCGAAAGCCTTGAACATCGAGGTCCAGAGCGGGCTCACCGGCACGCGGATCTTTAGGCCTTTGAAGTCAGCCGGCGTGACGATCGGCCGGGTGCTGGTTGTGGTCTGGCGAAAGCCGTTGTCCCAAATGTTTTCCATCGCGACGAGATTGGCCTTCGCGATCTGAGCCCGCACATACGCACCGAGCTCACCATCCATCGCCTTCCACACTGTGTCGTAGTTGGGGAAGGCAAAGCCAATACCGTTGATCGAGGCTGCAGGCACCAAAGTCGATAGGATCAGGCCCGACATCGTGAAAAACTCGATCGCGCCGGATCGCAACTGACTCAACATATCCGTATCGGAGCCGAGTTGGTTGTTGGGGAAGATCTGCAGCTCAAATCGTCCGTTCGTCTCAGCCTTAATATTGTCGGCGGCCTTCTGCGCCTGCACATTCATCGGATGAGCAACGGGCAGATTGTTGGCGTATTTGTATGTGAACTCGGCTGCTCTGCCCCGGCAGATGCCCGTTGTAATTGCAAACGTCCCTGCCGCTGCCCCGGTCATCAGTCGTCGGCGCGTTATCCTACCCATGGTGGCCCCCGCTATTGGATTGTTTTGTTTGTGAATGTTCCGACTGTCGGCGGCGAAATGCAAGCAGGCTAAAAGCTTAAAGTTTCGCAACCCGCACTAAATACCCCTTCGAGCGGAGATCCGCCCAGCTGACGGCCTTTTTGGACCGATGGGTCAAGGCAAAGCGTCCTTGTGCCGGGCATCCGCGTCTTTTAAACAGCAATAAACACAGGCAATGGCCGGAATATGCCCAGCCATGACGCGACATACGGGCCGAGGGAAACGATGAGCGAAGCAATACAGAAGGTCGCACTGGTGACCGGATCCGCGCGTGGGATCGGCCTCGCGACTGCCAAGCGATTTCTCGCCGACGGCTGGCGCGTGGCGTTACTCGATATCGACAATGAGACGCTCAATCGCACTTACAATGCGCTACTCAGGTCCGACGCGGTCATCGCCATTCACTGCGACGTTGCCGACGCCGAGGGCGTCACGCGCGCGCTCACAATTGTCGCGGAAAACTTCGGCCGGCTCGATGCCCTGGTCAACAATGCCGGCATCGCGATCTTCAAGCCGATCCTCGACGTCACCTATGACGACTGGTCGCGCGTGCTGGCGGTCAATCTCACCGGGCCGTTCCTGTGCGCGCAGGCGGCAGCACCGCTGATGCGCGACAGCGGCGGTGGCGCCATCGTTAATATCACTTCCATATCGGGCCTGCGCGCCTCGACGTTGCGCACCGCCTACGGCACAAGCAAAGCCGGCCTTGCGCACCTGACCCAACAACAGGCGGTCGAACTCGCGTCGCTTGGCATCCGGGTCAATGCCGTCGCGCCGGGTCCGGTCGATACCGCCATGGCGAAGGCCGTCCACACGCCGGAGATCCGCGCCGCCTATCACGACGCCATTCCGCTCAACCGCTACGGCCTGGAGCAAGAGCTAGCCGAGGCGATCTTCTTCTTGTGTAGCGATCGCGCCAGCTACATTACCGGGCAGACGATTGCCGTCGATGGCGGATTTGAGGCCACAGGTATTGGCCTGCCGGCGCTGCGCGAGGACGGGTGACCGTCTCCCATCAGGCGGTCCGGGTTGAATGTTAGTTTAGCGTTGGCATTGGTGCTGCGGGTTTTGTTGTTGGCCAGGTGACAACCTCAGGCACCGGCGGTCGGTATCCCAGCGATGAATGCAAACGCACGGTGTAGTAGTGCCGTCTCCAGGCTTCGATCACGATCCTGGCCTCGTTTTGAGCGTGTAGAAGGTTTCCCCGTTGAGCGGCTCGTCACGAAGCTCACCCTCACTTCCGTTACACTGATCGTTCGAATCGCATCCACCACCGCATAGCCCTGTGCCGTCAGCACATCAACTTGCCGAAGCTTCGCCACGATCTCTTCAGCCGTATGCCGCTTCCTTCCCATCTCCGTATCCTCCTCTGTCAAAAACATACATCAGGGAGGACCACTTCTAATCTTACTGAGTCAGAAAGTCGCACGCGAGAGGCGACCCGACTCTGGTAAGGGAAGAGATTCAGACATCAGCCGATGGGGGTTGATATGGATCTCCGAGCAGCAGACGACAGTGAATCGCGATTTGCGGGGTATGTCGATGGGCTTGTAAGCGTGATTGGCCATGCTGACCGTGCTGGACCGTTGCGTGACTATTGCGTTGGCTTGATGCTGCCATGCGAGCGCAAGAGCGTCGAGCCGATGGCGGCGGTGACGGCGCCTGAGCGAACGGCGGCGCAGCACCAATCGCTCTTGCATTTTGTAGGCAATGCGGCGTGGTCGGACGAGAGGGTGTTGGCCAAGGTGCGCGAGATGGTGCTGCCAGAGGTCGAGCGTCACGGGCCGATTGAGGCCTGGATCATCGACGACACCGGCTTTCCCAAACAGGGGCGGCACTCGGTCGGGGTGGCGCGGCAATATTGCGGCCAGCTTGGCAAGCAAGACAATTGTCAGGTCTCGGTGTCGCTGTCGGTTGCCAATCACTATGCAAGCCTGCCGGTGGCCTATCAGCTGTATTTGCCGCAAGACTGGGCGCAGGACCACAAACGTCGGCGCAAGGCGGGTGTGCCTGAAGAGGTCAGCTTCAAGACCAAGCCGGAGATCGCGCTCGAGCAGCTGCGCTGGGCGTGTGAGGCCGGCCTTGCGCGCGGTGTAGTCCTGATGGACGCCGGCTATGGCGCCGAGACCGATCTGCGTACGAATATCACGACGCTGGGATTGAGCTACGTCGCCGGCACGCGACCAAACACCACGGTCTGGCCGATGGGCACGGTGCCATTGCCGCCAAAAAGATGGTCGGGCCACGGGCGACCACCGAAGCTGATGCGTCGCGACGGCAAGCATCAGCCGATCTCGGTCAAGCAACTTGCTCTCGGGCTGCGCAAGCACGCATGGCGCACGATCAAATGGCGGGAAGGCACGGCCGAGTGGCTGTCATCGCGTTTTGCTCGCGTGCGCGTTCGGATCGCGCATCGCGATTACAATCTCACTGAGGCACGGCCGGAAGAGTGGCTGCTGATCGAGTGGCCCAAGGGCGAGGATGAGCCGACCAAATACTGGCTCTCGACCCTTCCGAAAGACGTCTCATTCCGCCGGTTGGTCGACACCGCTAAGCTGCGCTGGCGTATCGAGCGCGACTATCAAGAGCTCAAGCAGGAGCTCGGGCTCGGGCATTTTGAAGGGCGCGGGTGGCGCGGCTTCCATCACCACGCCACGCTGTGCGTCGCAGCCTACGGATTCCTGATCTCCGAGCGGGAGACGATTCCCCCCTCAGGACCTCGTTCCACCACTCTGTTCCCGGAACTTGCCGTACCCGACGGTTACCGACCCCGAGGCTCCGCCGCTACGGCCCGAGCGTCACATCCCAAACTCAATTGCAACCATGCGTCGACGGCTGATCGGCGCGCTCGTCAGAAGCCTGCCTCGATGTCCATGCTGCAACGCTCCAATCACAGGACCGTCGCCACGCAGAAATATGTGACACAGTAAGACTAAGTGTGCGTCCCGAAACTTCTTGAAATCGTTGAATCGGTTGTGATTTTAAGGAAGGCGATCCTGATTTGAGAGGAGACCGCCGATGTGGACGAATGAGAACCGAACGAAATACAACCGTGATCATCTGAGATACCCGAGCGACCTGACGGATGACGAGTGGACGCATGTCGAGCCTTTCATCCCGCCAGCGAAGCCGGGGGGCGGCAAGCGACGAACAGACATGCGCGCGGTCATGAACGGGGTGATGTATATCCTGAGCACCGGCTGCCAATGGCGCTACCTTCCAAAAGACTTTCCACCGCGCAGCACGGTGCACAACTACTTCGTTTGGTGGCATTGCGACGGCACGCTGGATCGCATTCATCACGCGCTCTACGTTGAATGCCGCGAGAAGGCGGAACGAGAGGCTAGCCCCACCGCCTGTATCATCGATAGCCAGAGCGTGAAGAGCGCCGAAAAAGGGGGGCAAACATCGATCCGCACGGATTCGATGCGGGCAAACTGATCAAGGGCAAGAAGCGGCATATTCTTGTCGATACGCTGGGCCTGTTGCTGCACGCCATCGTTCACTCCGCCGGCATTCAGGATCGAGATGGCGGCATCATGTTACTGGCGACGCTGTTCGGTCAATTTCCATTCCTGGAAAAGCTGTTTGCTGACAGCGCCTATCAAGGCCCAATTTTCGGCAGTGCGCTTGCGAAAACCCTGCCCAGTCTCGGAACCGAAATTGTCAAGCGATCCGATCACGCGAAAGGGTTCGTGCAGCTACCCAAGCGTTGGATCGTAGAACGTACGATTGCGTGGCTCAATCGCTGCCGCCGCCTCGCCAAGGACTGGGAAAATCTCAACCGCAGTGCTCTTGCTTCTTGAAACTCGCTTCCATCCGCCTCATGCTCCGGCCGGCACAGAATTCCAGTTCACAGTTTTATCTCGACCGGTGGAAATTGGCGCGCCAGTAAGAATAAAACTGCGAACCTCTATGTTATTGAGATTGCAATCTAATCTGAGTGAGATCAAGCGCTCCTTGTTAATCGGCGCCGGGGCCTCGACGCCGACGGGTAGTAGAGGGGTCACTCTTGGGCACTTATTCACTGGCCGTCTACAGGCGTGCGGCTTCAACCGCCGCCGGGTGTCATGAGCAGCGGCTTCAATAGCTGCTGGAACAACTCGGCAACCCCGGCGCGGTTCAAATGGTCGGTGTCGAAGTAGAAATTCGGGTTGTCCAGAGCAGCGGAGAAATCCTGCAAGCGGCACAGCCTGGTCGATAAGTATGTCTGCTGCAGCGGCATCGAACGCAGCTTCGTTCGGTAACCGCTTACGGAACAGCGCTGGCACTGGCAGCTTAACGGCGATCACGCGGATGCCGTGTTCGCGCGCGGTCGCGATCAGGTCGGCAAACTGCTTGAGATAACGCGCGCACATGTCCGGCGTCGTGGCATCCGGATAGAGGTATGCGATGCGCTGGGCCACCGCCGTCGCCGACGAGCGATAGACGCGATCGAACTGCGCTTCGCCTTCCCAGGCATCGCGCTGGAAGCGGTCGCGGTTGTTGATCTTGGAAAAGCCGCTGAGATAATCGAGCAGCGCGCGCGGATCGACGCCGTCGCGGCGCACATAATTCCCCAGGCGCCGCGCGATCGCCGGCGCGAACGGCGTACCGCGGATGAGTTTCGCATCGGCAAAGCGGTCTTCGTTCCAGGCACGCGAGGTAAAGGCGAACGAGTCGACCACATAGAGCAGATTGCGCGTGCGATGCGCGCGCAGGAAATGCTCGAACACGAAACGGTTATAGAGCGGGCCAGTGCCCTGCGCGGCGAGATTCAAGATGCGTCGCCCCGTTTCGCGTTGCATCAGCGCATTGAAATCGTCGAAATCAAGCGGCATGGCGTGCGAGGCGCCGAGGATCACCCAGTCGTAGTCGTTTGCCTCAGTAGTCGCGATCTTGAAGAACGGATTGCTGTGCCCGTTGCGCAATAGCAGGCGCTCGGTCGCGAAAGATAACCCTGCATAGATCAGCAGGCCGATTGCGACGAACAGCAGTGCCGATTTGCCGAACTGTTTCATGGTGTCATGTCGATGTCGCGGTCAGAACTGCATGTAAATGAATTCCTTCGCCTGCCAGCGGCCGAGCAGCAGCAGGCCAAAGATGCCGAGATAATAGGCGCCCCAGCGCAGCGCGACCGGCGCCGCGGCTAGGCGCTGGAACACCGGGCGGCGCTCGTCGACGATTTCATAGACGAGCAGGAAGGCGATCAGACCAAACCCAGTGAGTTGTTCGGCGCTGAACGGATAGATGGTCAGCAGATGCGGCAGATCGCCCAGCTTGGCGGCAATCCTCTGCAAGACGAGTAGCGCGTCATGAACCGATCCGGCGCGGAAAAATACCCAACTCAGCAGGATTAGATGGAAGGTGATGACGATGCGCAATACGCGCAGCCAGGCGCTGGCGGCCACGCGCGGCATGGCTTCGCCGATGCGGCGCCACAGGCCGCGCGTCGCCAGCCCGGCCCATTGATAGGCGCCGTTGAGCGCGCCCCAGATGAGAAATGTCCAACCAACGCCATAGCCGAGCCCGGCATGCCACAGCCCGCTTACCAGGAAGACGACCATGATATTGATGGCGCGGCGCAGAGCGCCGGCGCGGCCGCCACCCAGCGGGATATAGAGATAGTCGCGGAACCAACGGCCGAGCGAAATGTGCCAGCGCTCCGCCCAGAATTCCGCCGTGCTGCGCGACAGGTACGGCCGGCGGAAGTTCTCCATCAGCTCGAGGCCGAACAGCAAGGAGATGCCGAGCGCGATATCGGTGTAGCCGGAAAAGTCGCAATAGATCTGGAAGGCAAAGAAATATGTGCTGATCAAGAGTTCGACCGGCGGGGCGAAGGCGACGATCTTGAAGCTGTGATCGACCAATGGCGCAAGGCTGTCGGCGATGACGACTTTCTTGAACAATCCCCAGCCGATCAATTGCAGCCCGAGCGTAAAGCGGACTGGATCGGCACGCAGCCCGGACAATAGCTGCGGCAGATAATTCGTCGCCCGCTCGATCGGTCCGGCAAAAATTTTCGGAAAGTAGGCGGTGAACAGGGCCACCTGGCCGAGGCTCTGCCGGCCAGAAAGACGTCCGACATAGATGTCGATGAGATAGCTGGCGGCCGAGAAGGCATAAAAGGAGTAGCCGGCCGGTGCGGTAACGCCGAGGCGCGGCAGCTTGATGGCGCCAAGGAGATTGGCCCGCGCGATCTCGCCGGCAAGGAAATCATAGAACTTGAAGGCGGTGAGCGAGCCGAGCACCGCGACAAGCCCGATGACGAAAACGGCGACGCGCAGGCCGCTTTTGCGTTGCCCGCGCCAGGCCCCAGCCGCAGCGCAAATATGACCAGCGTCACCGCGCCGAGATAGATCAGATTGAATGGGTGCGAGATAGCCATAGAACACGTAGCTGGCGAGCAGCAATACCGCCCAGCGTTGCGCCACCGGCGTGAGCGCGAAGACCGCCAAGACCAGCGGCAGGAAGAGGAAGAAGTCGAGCGACGTGAACAGCATAACATAGGATCTCGATCCGCAGAATCACGTCGCCTTATGCGTCGTTCGCCATTCCTCGCGTGCGCGGCAAAGCCCGCGGTTAATAAGTCGCGCCGGATGCCCGCAATTCTTCCGGGACCTGCTCGATCGGGATGCCCGCGTTCAGGACGAGATAGGTCGCCAGCTCGTCACGCTCCGCAGGCGTCATCTTGATGACCGCATGGGCCGGCGTGCTCATCGTCCCGAGCCAGGCCGTTTTGGTTCGATCTTGGGTGACGACGACTGTGATGATGTGGCAGCCCTGGCAGTTATCGAGGGACAGATCGCGGCCGTCCTTGGGCAGAGTGCGGGTCCAATCCGTGCGTGCCAGGTTCGCGGGCACTTGCGGCAACGGCATGTGGTACGAGAGATAGTCGGCCAGCGTGGCCTGTTCCTTGTCGTTGAGGCGCTGTACCGCGGGAAGGGCCTGGCTGCGGGATTTGAGGTACGCCGACCATTCCTCGCGCGAGTGTTTGCGCGTGAGCAAGGCCTTCAGCTCGTCGGCCGACGGCTTGCTGGCGACGATGTTGCTCAGAAGCGTTCGGCCGCCGGCAGGGATGAAAGTCAGCTGCTCAGCGGTCTGCGCCGCGAGCGGCTCGGCAAACAAGCCGCTGAACGTCGCGGCGAGGGCACAGGCGGCGAGAGACATGAGGCGCATGATGGACATCCTTCTCGTAACTGGTGAACGAGCCGGCTTCAGGACCGGATCAGAACCTCGCTCGCGAGCACTGTGGCGACTGATGACGCCTCCCGTGGCGGGACGTCAGTTACGCCGATGTTGTGGAAAGCGAATACCGGTACGCGCAGCTCGCGGACGGCATCCTCAGGCGGAAAGCCGTTGCTGCGCATCCGATCGATCATGAGCACGGCGGCATCGTCATAGAACTGCTCGCCGCAGGTATTGCACACGAGCGCGGGCACATCCTCGATCACGACCAAGCGATCGTTGTGCCAAAACGCCGAGCGCACGCGAGCCAGGCGGGTGTCGGTGCTCTCGCAAACAGGACAGGCGGCGGATAGCTGTTCAGCGGTATTCATCTTTGTAGCGTCCTTGTGGTTCGGCGCGGTCCGAAGGCAGAAGCCCGCCTTCGGCCCGCGGTCGAATGAGAAGCGTCAGCCCATGAACTTGGTCGCGGCCGCCACGATATGGCTGGCGTTCGGACGCATCCAGTTGAACATTTCGGGAGACGCGGGGGGCGGCGCATCCGGAAACGCGATCCGCTTGTAGCGCGCGCCGTCCACGTTCTCCGCCACGCGCGCGATGACTTCGGCGCCCGGGGAGAGCGTGTAGTAGGACTGGTCGAACGTGAGAAGGCGCTTGGTCTTCTGCACCGAATTGACCAGCGTTTCGGTGTCCATCGGCTTGAGCGAGCGCAGGTCGATCGCTTCGACCTTCATCCCGGCCTTTTGCAGTTGGGCAGTGGCCTCAAGCACCCCCATCATTCCGGCGCCGGAGCTTACGATGGTGAGGTCGCTGCCGGTCGTGCGTACGGCCGCCTTGTCGAGCGGTACGGTGAATTGCTCGTCGGGGACTTCTTCGCTCAGTTGCCGCAGGGCCTGGGGAAAGAGATAGACGACCGGGTTGGGGTCTTGGATTGCCGAAGCCATCATTCCCTTTACGTCATAGGGCCTCGATGGAATGACGACTTTAACGCCGGGGATATGGGCAAAGTAGCTGTCGCATTCATAATCCGAATGCTGCCCGCCAAACCCGGCGGCCTGGCCCGAGATTTCGACGATGAACACCACCGGCATCGCCGCGTCACCGCCGCTCATATAACGCAATTTGCCGGCGTGGTTCTGAATTATCTCGAAGGGAACCTGGCTTCCCTGGTAGGGGATGTAGGTCACGGCGGTGGTGCCGACCAAGCCTGCGCCAAGCGTGGCACCAGCCATCCACATTTCGTCGATGCCGGTGTTGTTGACGCGGGTTCGGCCAAACTCCTTCTCGAGGTTGATGACCGGCGTTCCAGGGTTCGAAGCGACGGCGGGCGTCAACTCGAAGAGCCAGGTCATGTCTTTGCGCTGGCGCATCTCGTGCTGCACGGCCTCGTACATCGCGTACATAGAGCTCTTGCTTGCCATTGTCCTTCTCCTATCTCCGAATGGGGTTGCGGCCGATGCTGCGCTTAGCCGAACTGGCGCGCAGCAACGGTGCCATCAATGAAGACGTTCTTCAGTCCGTCCTCCGGCTTGCACAGCGGTTGCTTGGCCTCCCATTCGAAGGCCTCCTTGACCTCCTGCTTAGCGGCAGCTTCGATGGCGCTGGCCTTGGCCTGATCGATGACGCCCCACGAGACCAGGGTGTTGCGGCAGATATCGACCGGGTCTCTCGCCAGCCACGCGCGCAGCTCTCGTTCCGGACGCCACGAGGTGATCGCTTGCGGGTCGTAGCCGAACGAGCCCATCTCGCCGACTTTGGCTCCAGGCGCGCCCCAGTGCCCGTAGTAACGGTAGGTCTTCGCTTCGATCAGGGTCGGCCCCTCGCCAGCACGCGCGCGCTCCACCGCATCTTTCATCTTGTTGTAGACCTCCATCACGTCCTGGCCGTCCACCACGATGCCGGGGATCCGGTAGGTGTTCGCGGCCACTGCAATGTCCTTCTGCGGTGAGGAATAGGAGTAGTGCGCGAACTGATGGTAGAGATTGTTCTCAAGCACATAAATGAAGGGCAATTTGAGCAGCGCGGCGTTGTTCAAGGAGCTGTGGAAGGCGGGTGTCGCATAAGTGCCGTCGCCTCCGAACACGACCGAAACCTGCTTGCTGCCCCTGGCGCGGAATGCGAATGCCGAGCCGGCGGCGAGAACGGCAGCCGGACCAACAATTCCGTCAGCACCGATGTAGCCGACCGACTTGTCAGCGAGGTGCATCTCGCCCGCGTATCCGCGGTTGAGGCCGGTGGCCTTGAAATTATATTCAGCGGCGAGCTTCTTCATATCGACGCCTTTCGCGAGCGCATGCCCGGTTGGACGATGCGTGCCGAAGATGACGTCGAGCTGCTCGAAAGGCCCTTTGTTGTTCAGCGCCGCGCAAACGCCAGTGGCGACTGCTTCCTGGCCGGCATAGAGATGGATGAGATTGCGGAAGCTGCGGTCGCTCAGCTGTTTGTCGGCCAAAGTGCGTTCGAACCATCTGATGCGCAGGATGGTCGAGTACATGTCGACCAATTTTTCGGGCGGCAGATCTTTCGCCCAGTAGCCGATTTCGCCGTCCGCCCAGGCGACCTTGCTGGCCATAGTCACTGCCGCGCCTGCGGCAGCGAATCCCTTGAGAAGTGTGCGGCGCGTCGTCGATGCGGACGACTTGGAGTCAGCAACCCAGCGAGTCAATTGGTCATAATTCGCCATTGTAACGCCTCCATCGGTGAGTTTTCCAAGAGAAGGGTCAGGCCGCTGAGGACGACGATCCACAAGCTGTTCATTACTTGGCCCTCCTCGATCGAATGGCCGTAACGGCCGATCTATATCGGGCGTAAGGGAGCACGAAGCCGAGCCACTGCCCGCTGGGCGCTTCTCGAACTTTTTTATGGTGCATATTCTGCGACGAAGCGCATTGATGCGGATCAAAAGCTGTCGCGCGCACAAACTTCGCGCGACGATCAACGCACCGGAAAGGGGTAGTGGCGTTGACTGATCTAACTCAATGACAGTTTCATGAACTTGTAACGACCATCAATTCAGCCAAGATCGATGCGTTCGCACGGCTGATGAATGAGAAGCTCGACACCGGCGATACCAGCGCCCGCAAGACCTACATACGCTCTATCGTCGACGCCATCGAGGTCGACGATAGGGCCATCAGGATTATTGGCAGCACGGATGTGCTGCAGGCCGTGATCGCCAGTAAACAGACCGCGAACGGGAATGTTCGTGGTTTTGTTCGCAAATGGCGCGCCGGAAGGGATTCGAACCCCTGACCCCCAGATTCGAAGTCTGGTGCTCTATCCAGCTGAGCTACCGGCGCGTGAGTTTATTCTTATAGCAGTCCGGCGCGATCAAGCTACCGGCACTTTAAGGTCCGGCGCCACAACTACATCCGTTTCGGGCAGCGCCTCACCGCGCAACACGGCCTTGGCATTCTCCACTCCCCGCGCAACGATGCCGGCGAAGTTATCGAGCGTTGCCCCCGCCAAGTGTGACGTGACGACTGTATTGTCCAATGCAAGCAACTCGCTGCCGACCGGCGGCTCGTTCGCAAATGTGTCGATGCCGGCCCCAAACAGATGGCCATCTTTCAAAGCAGCCGCCAGCGCGGCCTCATCCGCCAGCCCGCCGCGCGCGCAATTGATCAGCACCGCGCCCGCTTTCATGGCACGAATTTGCGTTGCGCTGATGATGCCCGCCGTTTGACGCAACAACGGCAGATGCAGTGACACGATATCGGCGGTGCGCACCAGCACATCGAGATCGGCATAACTGACGCCGAGGCTCTGCTCGACATCGCGCGATGCGCGCACAGGATCATAATAGATGATCGTGACATCAAAGCCGCGTAGCCGCTTCGCCACTTCCTTCCCGACCGCGCCGAATCCGACAGGCCCGACCGTCTTGTTCAGAAGCTGCCGATGCTCACCGCGGGCGTCTTCCTTATCCCAGCCGCCGGCGCGCGTGCGGCGGTCGATTTGCGGCAAGCTGGCGGTAGACCGCGAGCATCAAGAGGATCGTATGCTCGGCGACCGGAATGCTGTTGCCGGCATGCAGCCGCGCGACGCCGATCCCCCGCTCGCGGCAGGCATCGAGATCGATCCGGTCGACACCGGCGCCAAGCTTCTGGATGAAGCGAAGCTCGCCGCGCTTCGGCCAGCAGTTCTTTTGGTATCGGGGCCGCCATGACAAGCGCGATGTCGGCATCGCGTAATACCGCCGCACGCGCGGGCAAAGAGCTTTCATCGATGAACAACACAGTCCAATCCGCAGGGACGGCCGCTGCGATGGCGGCCTTGATGTGAGGATGAAACTTGTCGAGGATGGCGACCGTGATTTTTGGCATAGCTGATCCAATCCAATTACCGGGGCGAATAGTAATGCATGCGGTGAATTGCTGCTATCGTGTCCGCCGAACCGACCGGGAGAACTTGTAATGACCACGACCGTCGAAGTGCTGGCTGCAGCGTTCAAGGATGCCGGCACGCCCTTCATCGTGGGTCATCCGGGCGGCGAGTCGGTCGAACTGATGGAAGCGGCGCGCCAGCGCCAGATGCGTTTTCTCCTGATGAAACAGGAAGTCGCCGGCGCCATGCTGGCCGCGACCTGGGGCGATCTCACCGGCAGCCCCGGCATCTGCCTGTCGACGCGCGGGCCCGGCGCCACCAATATGGTCAACGGCGTGGCGCACGCGTTTCTCGACCGTTCGCCGCTGATCGCGATCACCGACGCCTATTCCCGCCCCACGTATGAGACCGGTCTGCGGCAACGCATCAATCAGCATGCGGTGTACGAGTCGATCGTGAAGTGGAGCACGACGATCGACGCCAAGACCGTGCGCCAGCAGGTGCGCCGCGCCATGCGCACCGCGACCGGCGCGCCGCCCGGCCCCGTGCATTTCGAATTTCCGCAGAGCGAAACCACGCGCGAGGCCGGCGACTACGCGGCCGAGCCGCCGCTGCTACCGAATTGGATCATGCCCGGTCCGGATCGCGCCGATCTCAAACCGGCGCTCGACATGCTGGGCAAGTCGAAGCGGCCGATCCTGATCGCCGGGCTCGGCGTGTACTGGTGCAAAGCCTCGACCGAATTCGTCCAGTTCGCTGAGCGACTTGGTGCCCCGGTGCTCACCACCACGAAATGCAAGGGCATGATCCCCGAAGATCACCCGTTGCGCGCCGGCTGCATCATCGGCGGGCTGATCGAGCGCAAGCTGGTGATGGAGTCCGATCTCATTGTTACTGTCGGGCTCGACGCGGTGGAGCTGCAGCCGAAACCGTGGCCCTATACGCTGCCGGTGCTGGCGCTGTCCTCGATCCCGAGCCTCGATGCGCTGGTGCCGGCCGATCCGGAAATCGTCGGCGACCTGAAGGCGTTGCTGGCCGGCCTTGCGCAATGGGCGTCCGAGGGCACGAATTGGGGCGAGAAGGCCGCCAAGTCGTTCCGCGAGGAGGTTCGCGATGCGCTGAACACGCCCAGCACCGGGCTGTCGCCGCAGCGGACGATGGAAGTCGCGCGCTCCGTGCTGCCGCGCAATACCATCGCCACCTGCGACGCCGGCGCCAGCCGCCTGCTGATCGTGCAGAAGTGGGAATCCTACGGACCGCGTGAATTCCTCACGTCGAACGGCCTCGCCTCCATGGGCTACGCCGTGCCCGGCGCGCTGGCGGCGCGCATGGCCTATCCGGACCGCCCGGTGGTGGCGTTCACTGGTGACGGCGGTTTCCTGATGACGGTCGCCGAATTGCAGACCGCCCAGCGCGAAAATCTACCGATCATCGTGCTGGTGTTCGACGATAAGGAAATCGGCCTGATCCGCGTCAAACAGGAGATCAAAGGCATTCCGCTGCACGGCGTGGCGCTCGGCGGCGTCGACTGGGAGAAGCTGGCGCAATCTTTCGGCGCCGACGGCGTGGTGGTTGAAACCGAACAGGCCCTGAGCGCCGCGCTCACCGCCGCTGTGCAATCCAAGCGCACCACCGTCATCGGCGTGCGGATCGATGCCTCCGGTTACGTCGCGCAATTCAACGCGCTGCGCGAACTCTAGGCCGCCTTACGATCGAAGCGCATCGCGGATACCGGCGGTCCATTTCGATGCCGCCGCCGACAGGAAGCCTATATCCGACTGGGTGGTCAGGAACAGACAGCCCTTGCGGACCAGATCGGCCTGACGCTGCACATCGCGATTGCCTCCGCAGCCGGCAAATTTGCCGTGCTTGCGGCAGGCCGCAATGAGGCGCTCCTGCGCCGCGACCAGCACCGGATCGTCGAACTTGCCAGGCTTGCCCATATTGGCGAGCAGGTCGTTGCTGCCGAGGTGGAGCACGTCGACGCCATCGACCGCGGCGATGGCTTCGACGTTTTCCAAGCCTTCGACAGTCTCGATCATGCAGACCAGCAGGCAACTGTCGTTGAGTTGGGGAACGCTTTCCATCAACGGCACCGATCGGTAATTAAATTGCGGATAGCCGGCGGTCACCGAGCGCTTGCCGAGTGGCGCGAATTTGCAGATGTCGACCGCCTTGCGCGCCTGCGCGGCGGTATTCACGTCCGGATAGACGATGCCCATAGCGCCGTTGTCGAGCAGCAGCGACACGTCGGGATCGTCGATCCCGCGCACACGCACAAGGGGCGCAATGCCGCAGCCGAGCGCGGTGCTCGCGATGTGACCGATGGTCTCGACATTGAACAGCGAATGCTGGCAATCGATGAAGATGAAATCGTGTCCGGTCGTCTTGGCGATACGGGCGACATCGCCCGAGCGCGCAAGCCGCACTGGCATGCCGAGTGCGACCTCGCCAGCCTGCATACGCGCCTTGACCGGGTTCACCAGCTTATCCGCCTGCGGCGCCATGACGTGTCTCCGTTGTCTTGAAAACAATTCGTGTCAGGCAACACGGTCGAGCAATTCGCGTCCGGCTAGCGCCTCGAACAGTTGTTGCGCCACTAGCAGCGAGCTGCGCGCCTGGGTTTCATAAGTGCCGCCGCCGGCGTGCGGCGTGGCGACAACGGTCGGCAGCCGCATCAGCGGGTGGTCGGCGGTCGGCGGCTCCCGCTCGAACACGTCGAGACCGGCACCGAAAAGCCTGCCGGCGACAATGGCGTCATACAGCGCGCGCTCGTCGACGATGCCGCCGCGCGACGTGTTCATCACGACCGCGCTCGGCTTCATGAGCGATAGCGCCGCCGCGTCGATCATGTCCCTGCTTTCGTCGGTGAGCGGGAGATGCAGGGTCAGGATGTCCACTTGCGGCAGAAGTTCAGCCAAAGAGGCGGCGCGCCGGTGCGGAATATCGGGCCAGATGTCCGCAGGCACGTAAGGATCGTAGGCCAAGATCCGCGCATCGAAGGCGGCGTGCCATTTGCGCGCCACCAGCGTACCAATATTGCCCATACCGACAATCCCGACGGTCTTTTGCCACGATTCCAGACCGAGGAAATCCGAACGCTCGACCACCCCGCCCGACCGGATATTGCGATCGAATTCCGCCACCCGTCGCGTCACGCTGAGCGCGAGCGCGAGCGCCAGTTCGGCAACCGCCTCCTTGTTGACCCCAGGCGTCCGGCACACGGTAATGCCACGCGCGCGCGCCGCCGCGAGATCGATAGTGTCGACGCCGACACCCTGCTTGGCGATGACGCGCAGCTTCTTGGCGCGCGCGAGATCGTCCGCCCGGATCGGCGTCATGCGGACCATCACGGCGTCCGCGTCCTCATGCCAGTTCTTCACCCGCGGATCGTTCCAACGGACGAGTTCGGCGCGTTGTGCGGCGAACTCAACGCCGGTCGGATAAAACGAATCGAGCACATAGACTTTCATTCGCCGGCCTCCCGACCGCGTTTCTTCAATCCGAATTGCGGTATCCGCTCAGCTGCCTTTGAGCTCGTGCGATTCCGGCATGTACATATCCTTCCACGATGCCGGCAGCCGCTTCATGGTCCCTACTTTGTGCATGAAGCTGGCAAATTCCATCGACTGTTGCGGCGCCGTCGTCCACACATTGTCTGGATCGGAGATGAACTTCACCATCTCCGCCTGGCTGCTGCGCTTTTCATTGGTGGTCTTGATGTAGATCTGCGCCGCCTCGCCTGCATTCTTATTGATGAATTCCTCAGCCTCGCTGAGCGCGGCAAAGACTGCGCTGGTGACCTTGGGATTCGCCTCGCGGAACTTTTTCGTCATGAGCATGACGCCATTGGTCGCGGGGCCGCCCAGCGTGTCGTAGGACTTGAGCACGTTGTGCACGCCGGGCGTCGCCAGCTCGTAGTAGTAGTAAGGCGCGACAGAGTAGTGGCTGTTGATCTCCGTCGCCTTGGATATCACCGATGTTGCGGCATCCGGATGCGGACTGGTGATGGTGAACGGATCGAGCTTGCCATATTGGTCCTGCCCCCACTCCTTGGCCGCCGCCATCTGCAGACAGATCGCCTGGCTCGACGTCTTGACCGACGGCAAGGCGATCTTGTCATGCTCGTTGAAGTCCCTGATCGTCTTGATCGCCTCCCGGTTGGTCACAAGCATGAAAGGCATCGACTGCACGGCCGAGAGCGCGCGCACCTCGTTCGGCGTGCCGGCGGTCTTGTCCCAAAGCGTCGCGAGGCCGGGCACGCCGGTGACGCCGAAGTTCATTTGACCGCTCAACAATGCGTCGATCAGCGATTGCGTGCCGCCCAAAGTCTTGTAGGCCGGCTTGAGCGAGGCGATGCCGAGTTTCTCGGCATGCTTTTCCACCAGTTTGAGCGTGTCCATCACCATCAACGGCAAATACGGCAGGCCGTGCTGACTCACCAGCACGATGCTCGACACTTCATCGGCGAAAGCCGAGCGCAGCAGCCCCGGCATTGCCAGAACGGGTGCCGCCGCGAGGGCTTTGCAGAACGCGCGCCTGTGGATCATGAATCCCTCCCGTTGAACTGAACCGGGCTTGTCACGCAATCAGGATTGCATGCCCCAGCGTTGGACCGTTCTGGTTTCGATGAAACGGAATATGACGTTTTCGACCGCGAGCCCGATCAGGATGATGGTGAGCAGGCCGGCAAACACTTGCGGAATGTTGAGCTGATTCTTGCTCTCGAAGATGTACCAGCCGAGCCCGCCCTGCCCCGACGACACGCCGAAGATGAGTTCGGCGGCGATCAGCGTGCGCCAGGCAAAGGCCCAGCCGATCTTGAGGCCGGCGAGAATGCTCGGAAACGCGGCGGGGATGAGAATCTTCCCGACGAAGCGCAAACCGCTGAGATTGTAGTTGCGCCCGACCATCCGCACCGTCATCGACACGCTGCGGAATCCGGCGAGCGTATTGAGCGCGACCGCCCACATCACCGAATGCACCAGCACGAAAATCAGACTGCCAGCGCCGAGGCCGAACCAGATCAGCGCGAGCGGCAGCAACGCGATCGCCGGCAGCGGATTGAACATCGCGGTCATGGTTTCGAGGAAATCGGTTCCGATCCGCGTGCTGATGGCGAAGACCGTGAGCAAGCCCGCCAGCAGCGTGCCGGTGGCAAAGCCGACGAGGAGCACCTCGATCGAACTCAGCGCGCGGGCGGGAATTGTCCCGTTGCCGACGTCTTCAATCAACGCACGCATGGCTTCGCTGAACGGCGGCACCAGCAACGGATTGTCGAGCCAGCGGCCGTATATCTCCCACGCCACCGCGAGCACCACGAGAATGGCGATCTTGCGCAGCCAAGCCTGATTATAAACCTTCTCGGCCAGCGTCAGCGGCTTTTGGATAATGCCGAACTGCTCGGGTCCCAAGGTCTCGCTGTAGATAATATTCGCCCTTTGAACCGCCTCAAGCATTGGGCGCCTCCTCGATTTGATCGGCGAAAAGCATGTCGTGAATCTCGCGGCCGAGCGCGGCGGCTTCGTTCGAGCTTTCCTGCCCGCGCGGCACGCTGTTGATTTCGGCCTTCACCTGACCCGGATGCGGCGACAGCAGCAGGATGCGGCTGCCGATCTTGATCGCCTCCGGGATCGAATGGGTGACGAACAGCACCGTGAAACGCGTGTCGTCCCACAGCGCCATCAGCTCATCCTGCATGCGCGTGCGCGTCAGCGCATCGAGCGCGGCGAACGGTTCGTCCATCAGCAGGATATCCGGCTCCATCGCCATGCCGCGCGCGATCGCGACGCGCTGCTTCATGCCGCCGGACAGCGTGTGCGGATAGCTGTGCGCGAATTTTGTGAGTTTCACCTTCTCGATATAGTGCATGGCGCGCTCGTAGGCGGCCTTCGAATCGAGCGTTCCCGTGGTCTTGAGCGGAAAGGCGACGTTCTCGAAAACCGTCTTCCACGGCAGCAGTTGATCGAACTCCTGGAACACCATGATGCGGTCGGGGCCCGGCTTCTTGATCAGCTCGCCCTTCAAGCAGATCTCGCCTTCGGTCGGCTGCAGATAGCCGCCGACCGCCTTCAGCAAAGTCGACTTGCCGCAACCGGACGGCCCGAGCACCACGAAACGGTCGCCCTGCAGCACATTGAAACTGACGCGATAGGTGGCGGTGACCAGATGGCGCTGCGTCTTGTATTGGATGGTGACGCCCTGGACGTCGAGCAAAGGCCCGGTCTCCCCCGCACCCGGCACGGCCGATTTTGACGCACGTGTCGCGCCGTTCGCCATCAGATGCTTCCTCCCACCGGCACGATCGTTTTTATCGTTATGGTTGCGCGAGACTTTCCTGCCTCCCGCATAGCTGCCCAATAATTTGGACGGTTTCCATAAGCTTGCCAAGACTATACGCTCCGCGAGCGATTAAAAAAGCAGGGAAACGCGGGATGGAAACGAAAGAAACGGTGCGCATCGGCGCCGGCGCGGGCACCTCGGACGACCGCATGGTGCCGGCGCTCGAACTCGCCGAGCGCGGCGACATCGATTACCTGGTGTTCGAGTGCCTGGCCGAGCGCACGGTCTCGCGCGAAAATCTAGCGCGCAGCAAAGACCCAGAACTCGGCTATTCGCCGTCGCTGCACGCGCGCCTGCGCATGGTGCTGCCGACCTGCATCGCCAAGGGCATCCGTATCGTCAGCAACATGGGCGCCGCCAATCCGCTCGGCGGCGCGCGCGCGGCGCGCAAGGAAGCCGCCGATCTCGGACTCGGCGATGTCCCGGTCGCCGTAGTGCTCGGCGACGACGTATCGAGCATCGTGAAGCATCGCCCCGGATTGAAGCTGATCGAGAACGGCGAGCCGCTGGAATCCATCCTGCCGAAGATGATTTCCGCCAACGCCTATCTCGGCGCCGACGTGGTGTGCGAAGCGCTCAACACCGGCGCGCCGATCGTGCTGTCCGGCCGGGTGGCTGATCCGTCGCTCTTTCTGGCGCCGATGCTGCATGGATTCGGCTGGGCTTACGACGACCTGCCAAAGATTGCGCAGGGCACCGCCGCCGGCCACCTGCTCGAATGCACGGCGTCGGTTACCGGCGGCTGCTTCGGCTGGCCGGGCAAGAAGGAGGTGCCCGATCTCGCGCGCAACGGCTACCCCTTTGCCGATGTCAAAGCCGACGGCTCCATCGTGATCGGCAAAACGCCGGGCACCGGCGGCCGGCTCGACGTCATGACCTGCACCGAGCAACTGATTTACGAGATCCACGATCCGACCGCCTACATCACGCCGGACTGCGTGCTCGACATCACCGGTATCGCGTTGACGCAGGACGCTACCGATCGTGTGCGCGTGGAAGGCGCCAGGGCGCGGCCGGCAACCGAGACCTACAAAGTCAATGTCGGTTACGCCGACGGCTATATCGGCGAGGGCGAAGTGTCCTATGGCGGCATCGACGCCGTCGCGCGCGCCAAATGGGCGGCCGAGGTCATCAAGGAGCGGCTGAAGCTGCAAGGCTTCGTCTATGACGATTTCCGTGTCGATTTGATCGGCATGTCGAGCCTGCACGATCAGATCGAGATCCGGCCTGAGCCTTATGAAGTCCGGCTGCGCATGGCCGGACGGACGCGCGAGCGTAAGGCCGCCCACGCCATCGGCTTTGAAGTGCGCGCCATGCACATGCACGGGCCCGGCGGGGCCGGCGGCGCCTGCGAGCCGCGCGTGCGCGACGTGCTGGCGGTGAAGTCGGTGCTGCTGCCGAAAAATCTGGTCAATGCCCAGGTGGTCGTGGAAGGCTCGCTATGAGCATCCGCGTCTACGATCTCGCCCATGCGCGCGCCGGCGACAAAGGCAACACGTCGAATATTTCGGTGATCTGCTACGATGCCAGGCATTGGGATTTCCTTGCGCGCGAACTGACGCCCGAACGGGTGGCGGAGGCCTTCAAGCACATCGCCAAGGGGCCGGTTAAGCGCCACCCCTTGCGTAATCTCAAGGCATTCAATTTCGTCATCGAGAACGCGCTCGGCGGCGGCGTCACGATCTCGCTGGCGCAGGACATCCACGGCAAGAGTTTAAGCAACGTGATGCTGGCGATCGAACTGCCCGATCCGAAGTAAGGAGACAAATACGTGAAGGCGAATGAAGTCGTGCATAACGTCGTTAAGGAAAAACTGGCACGCAACGAAGTCGTCGCCTCGATGACGATCCGCCTCACGCGCGGCGTCGAGATCGCGCGGCTGGCCAAGACCGCCGGCTTCGACATGATCTATATCGATCTCGAGCATTCGACCATGACGCTCGACATGACCGGGCAGATTTGCCTCGCCGCGTTGAACGTGGGCATCGCGCCCATGGTGCGCGTGCCCGCCAATACGCCAGAATATATCCAGCGCGTGCTCGATGGCGGCGCGCTTGGCATTATCGCTCCGGGCATCCGCTCGGCGGCGAAGGCGCGCGAGGTCGTCAAAGCCGCGAAATTCCCGCCGCTCGGCGAGCGCGGCGCCGGCGGCGCCCTGCCTCATCTGGAGTACCGTTCGTTTCCGACCGCGGAGGCCAACGCCGCGATGAACGACGCTACCATGGTGATCGTGCAGTTCGAATCCGCCGAAGCCATCGAGCAAGCCGATGAAATCGCCGCGGTCGAAGGCGTCGACATGGTGCTGATCGGCGTCAACGACATGCTCGCCAGCATGGGACTGCCCGGCCAGTACGAGCACGCCCGGGTGCGCGACGCCTATGCGCGCACCATCGCGGCCTGCCGCAAGCACAGCAAGCATGTCGGCGTCGGCGGGCTGTCGACGCGGCCGAAGCTGGCGGCGGAATTCATCGCCATGGGCGCGCGGCTGGTGTCGACCGGAACCGATATTCAGTTCCTGCTCGCCGCCATGACCGAAAAGGCGAAACAGGTGCGCGAGATCCCGGTATGACGACCGCCGCTGCCGAAAACGCCATTCTCGGCGTCGTGCCGACGCCGCCTGCCTTCGTGGTGCCGCGCGGCGCCTGCGACTGCCATACGCATATCTTCGGTCCGGTCGCAAAATTTCCGTTTTCCCGCAAGCGGCTCTACACGCCGGGCGATGCGTCGATCGACGATCTCAACGCGCTGCATCGCACGCTGCATGTCGATCGCGTGGTGATCGTGCATCCGAGCCCTTATGGCGCGGATAATTCCTGCACGGTCGACGCGGTGCGCAAGCTCGGCCCGCGCGCACGCGGCGTCGCCGTCATCGACGATTCCACGAGCGCCCGAGACCTCGCCGACATGCATGCAGCGGGCGTTCGCGGCGTGCGGGTCAACCTCGAATCCTACGGCGAGAGCGACCCCGCCGTGGCCGGGCGGCATTTGCAGAACGCGGCCGCGCGCGTGGCGCCGCTCGGCTGGCACGTGCAGACCTACACGAATCTCGCGGTCCTTGCGGCGCTGCACGACACCATCTTGGCGTTGCCGACGACGCTGGTGGTCGATCACTTCGGCCGCCCGCAGGCGGCGCGCGGCACCGCGCAGCCTGGCTTCGAGGCTTTGCTGGCGCTGCTGCGCAGCGGCAAGGTCTACGTGAAGATTTCCGCTCCCTACCGTATTTCACAGCAGCCGAAATATCCCGACGCCGCACCGATCGCGCGCGCCATGATCGACGCTAATCCGGATCGCATCGTGTGGGGAACCGATTGGCCACATCCCGGCGCCGCCAAACGCGATCCAGCCGTGATCGAGCTGTTCCGGCCGGAAGACAACGGCGAGGCGCTCAACCGGCTGGCCGGATGGACCAAAAATCGCACGGTGCTACAGAAAATTCTCGTCGATAACCCGGCGAGGCTTTATCAATTCTAGAAACAAAAAAACACGGAGGAACCCATGTGGAGAAAGCTCGCAGCCGCCGTCCTGTGCAGCATCGCATTCGCCGTCGTCGCCCAGGCGGAAGTCACTGAAGTGCGCATGTCGAAGCAGTTCGGCCTGCCCTATCTGCCGATGATCGTGATTGAAGCGCAGCAGCTGATCGAGAAGAACGCCAAGGCCGCGGGACTGGGCGACGTCAAGACCACGTGGACGCAACGCGCCGGTCCGGCGGCCGAGCTTGACGCGCTGCTCGCCGGCCAGTCCGACTTCATCGGGCCGGGCGCTCCGACGCTCGCGACCATCTGGGACAAGACTACCGGTACGCCATCGGAGGCCAAAGCGCTCATCGCCATGCAATCGATGCCGTTTGTGCTGGTGACGCGCAATCCGAACGTGAAAACGATCGCGGACTTCACCGACAAGGACAAGATCGCCCTGCCCGCGGTCAAGCTCACCGGCCATGCGCTCATCCTGGAAATGGAATCCGCCAAAATCTGGGGCTTCGATCACTACGACAAGCTCGACTTCGATCACCATCACCCGTTCGCACGCGGACGCGGCGGCCGCAGTGATGGGCGGAGGCTCCGAGATCAATTCTCATTTTGCCAGCTCGCCGTTCTACTATTACGAACTGGCGACGCCGGGGATTCATCAGGTGCTCAAGTCCTACGACGTCGTCGGCGGCAAGCACACCAACGGCGTGCTGGTAACGAGCAAGAAATTTCACGACGCCAATCCGAAGATGTGCGCGGTCGTCATCAAGGCGTTCGAGGAAGCGAACGCTTTCATCAAGGCGCATCCGCGCGACGCCGCGCAACTCTACCTGACGGCGACCAAGGATAAGAACTCGCTCGATGCGCTGGAGAAGATGGTGGCCGATCCCGACGTCGACTACACGACGACGCCGGTCAATGTGATGAAATTCGTCGACTTCATGTACAAGGTCGGACGCCTGAAGAAGAAACCGGCCTCCTGGAAGGACTTGTTCTTCCCCGAAGCCCACGCCTTGAACGGCAGCTGACCATGACGATGGTGGACAAAAAGACGCAAGGCGCGCCGGCGAAAGGTCCGTTCTATGCCACCGTCGAGGCGGCCGAGGCTTTCGGCCGCCGCTTGCTGCTCGCGCATGGCCTGGCGGAGCAAGATGCCAATATCGTCGCGAGTTGCCTGGTGCGCGCCGACCTGCGCGGCGTCGATACCCACGGGCTGCAATATCTGCCGCATTATCTCGAGCGCGTGCGGCGCGGCCTGATCAATGCGAAGCCAGAGCTCAAGGTCGAATGCGTGACGCCGATGGTCGGCGCGCTCGACGGGCAGGACGGTTTCGGCTTTGTCGTCGCCACCAAGGCGATGGCGGCGGCGATCGAGCTCGCGCGCGAATTCGGCGTCGGCATCGTCACCGCGCGGCGCAGCACGCATTTCGGCATGGCGGCGAATTACTCGCTGCAGGCGCTCGATGCCGGCTTTATCGGCATCGCGCTCACCAACGCCTCGCCGGCGATGCCGCCCTGGGGCGGCATGGCGCCGATCATCGGCACCAGCCCGATCGCCGTGTGCGCGCCTGCGGGAAAAGAGATTCCGTTCGACCTCGACATGTCGCCGGCAGCGGCGGCGCGCGGCAAGGTGCGGCGCGCGGCGCGGCGGGGCGAGACCATACCGCTCGGCTATGCGCTCGATGCGCAGGGCCGGCCGACCACCGATCCCAATGCCGCGCTGGACGGCGGCGTCATGCAGCCGATTGGCGGGCCGAAGGGCTCCGGCCTGTCGATGCTGATGGACGTGCTCTGCGGCGTCATTACCGGCGCCGGTTGCGCCGGCGATGTCGGCAACCAGTTTCTCGACTACGAGCGTCCGCAGAACGTCGGCCATTTCCTGCTGGCGATGAAGCCCGATTTGTTCGTCTCCAAGGACGACTATTTCGCGCGCATGGATAAACTGGCGCAGCGCGTGCACGCCTGCGCGCTGGCGGAAGGATTCAGCGAGGTCATCATGCCCGGCGAGCGCGAGCGCCGATACGAGGCGAAATTCCGGCGTATCGGTGTTCCCTATAACGTCAAGGAATTGGCCGAATTGCAGAAGGAAGCCGCCAAAGCGGGATTGCCGCCCTTGCCGGTTTCGGAATCACCTCTCGCGTCGGATACACCATGAAACTCGGCGGTTACGATTTCGACATCGTCGTGCAGGGCTTTCCCGGCAAATCGGTCTGCCACGGCGGACTGGGCTGGAGTTCGGTGGTACTGCTGCGCGCGCATGGCCGCATTCTTGTGGTCGATACCGGCGGCTTCAGCATGCGCACCATGCTGCTGAAGCGTTTTGCCGAACGCGGATTGAAGCCGGGCGAGGTCACCGATCTGCTGTTGACGCACTCGCATCACGATCACTCCGTGAACTACCCGATGTTTCCCAATGCCCGCATCGTGATCGGCGCGCATGAACTGGACTGGTCGTTGACCGTGCCGTGGGGCGAAACGCCCGTCCCCGAGCTTTATATGCGCGAGCTCAAGAGCTATCCGAAGTTGCACGCGGCCAATGAAGGCGAAGAGGTCTTCCCCGGCATCACAGCGCATCTTGCGCCCGGCCATACGCCCGGCTGCCTGGTGTTCGTGCTGCACGGGCCAGACCGCGACGTCATCTTCTCCGGCGACGCCGCCAAGAACCGCGCCGAACTGGTTTCCGGCACGACCGACATGACCTACGATGCCGCGGTCAGCAAGGCGTCGATCGAGGCAATCTGGGCGCTGTGGCGCAAGCGGCCCGGCAATATCCTAGTGCCGGGCCATGATGTGCCGATGGTGCAGGAAAATGGGAAGACCAAATATATCGACAAGCGCGAAGCGGCGATCAGCGCCTGGTATGGGGACAATATGGAATCGACGACGCTGTTCAAGCTGACGATGTAAAGAGTTTCAGGCCGGAGGACACATGCAGCGGACCATCAAGACGCTGATCGTGGTACCGGAAAACAATACGACGATGGAGCCGGAAATTTCCGCGTTCTGTCCGGCGCTCGCGCCGATTCCGGTGGCGCGGGTGAAACGGCCGGCGCGTACGCTGCTGCTGGAAGATCTGCCCGCCTATGCCGACGCGACCTTGGACGCCATCGAGCCGTTCGCGGCGCAGCAATTCGACCTGGTGATCTACGGCTGCACCGCGGCGGGGTTCCTCGGCGGCCCCGCCAGCAATGCCAGCATGGTGGAGAAACTGCGCGCGCGCACCGGCGCGGCTGTCGTGAGCACCGCCGGCGCCATGGTGGACGTGTTGCGCGATGCCGGCATCGTCAATACCGCGGTGGTAACGCCCTATCTCAAGCCGGTGAACGACGGCTTGCGCGCCTACCTCGAATCCTCCGACATCGTCGTCGAAACCTTGAACAGCTTCTTCTGCAAGACCACCGCCGAGCTTGGCTCGATCACCGAAGAGCAAGTGCTCGAGCTGGCGCTGCGCACGGTGACGCCGCAAAGCAAGAGCCTGTTCATCGCCTGCTCGCAGCTGCCGACGCTGAACGCGGCCGCGACACTGCGCGACAAGCTCGACATTCCCGTTTGGTCTTCAATTCAAGCGACGGCTTGGGCAGCCGTCGAAACGCTTTCGGCGCAAGGCTTACCGGTACAATTGAAGACCGACGCCAACGCCGCTTAGCGCATGATCCCGAAAAGTGGGAACCGGTTTTCGGACAAGATCATGCGCAATATCTAGTGGAAGACACATGGACGACACGACTAAGCACGATCCCGACGCCGGATATGAACCGGCTTTTGCCGCCCCCGCGAACGCCTGCGACGCGCATTTCCACGTGTTCGGGCCGGCCGGGAAATATCCCTACGGCACCGACATCCGTTACAAGCCGCCCTACGAGCCGCTGGAGGCCTATCTCAAGCTGGCGCGCCGTCTCGGCTTCGTGCGCTACGTATTCGTGCAGCCGAGCGCCTACGGCTTCGACAATTCCTGCATGCTCGACTCCATGCGGGAACTCGATCCTGCGATCCGGCGTGGCATTATCGATCTCGACGAGGGCAAGACCAGCGACAAGGAATTGGCCGGTCTGAATGCGCTCGGCGTGCGCGGCATCCGCGTGAATATTTCTCCGATCCGCAAGCCGGAGGCCGGTCTTGCCGCCTCGATGCTGCCGCGCATCGCGCGACTGACGAAGATCTGCAGGGAACTCGGCTGGCATCTCGACTTTCTGACGCCGGGCTGGCTGGTCAGCGAGCTGATGCCGACGCTGCGCGAATTGCCGATCGAGTTCACGGTGGCGCATATGGGGCTGTTTCCGGCCAAGGATGGGCCGCAGCAGCCCGGATTTCAGGAATTTCTTAAGCTCGTCGGCGACGGCTCCAAGCGCTGCTGGGTCAAGCTGACCGGCATCTATCGTTTCTCGACCGCGCCGAACTTCGCCGACATCAAGCCGATGGCGCAGGCGCTGATGGACAAAGCGCCAGACCAGTTGATCTGGGGCAGCGACTTTCCGCACCTGTCGTTCCACGACCGCGTCGGCACCATCCAACTCTACAACCTGCTCGGCGAATGGGCGCCCGACGCGGGCATGCGCAAGCGCATTCTCGCCGACAATCCAGCGCGGCTTTTCGGCTTCAAGTAAGTGGGGGCGTAAATAAGCAAACGTTAATAAGCAAAACTGGGAGGATGACGTGAACAGACGCGAATTCGTCGCCGGACTCGTCGCACTACCTGCGCTGGCGCGGCCGGCTTCAGCCGAAGTGTCGAGCATCAAGCTCGGCAAGCAGTACGGGCTGCCCTTCCTGCCGCAAATGGTCATGGAGGAGCAGAAGCTGATAGAGCAGCACGCGGCAAAGCTCGGGGTCAACGGGCTCAGCGTCGGCTGGCAGACCATGGGCGGTCCCGGTGCGCTGAACGACGGACTGCTCAGCGGCCAGATTCAATTCGTCAATGTTGCCGCGCCTTCGCTCGCCACGCTGTGGGACAAGACGCTCGGCTCGCCGATCGAGGTACGCGCGATCTGCACCGTGCAGTCGATGCCTTATATATTGACCACGCGAAACCCGAAGGTGAAGACGATCGCCGATTTCAGCGATGCCGACCGCATCGCGGTGCCGACCGTCAAGATTTCCGGCCAGGCCATGGCGCTGCAAATGGCGGCCGCCAAGTTGTGGGGCTTCGATCATTACGACAAGCTGGACGCTTTCACGGTGACCATGGGGCATCCGGATGCCATGCAATCGGTGCTCACCGGGCAGACCGTCAACAGCCATTTCACTGTGGCGCCGTTCAATTATTACGAACTGCGGCATCCCGAAATCCATGCCGTGCTCAAGAGCTACGACACGGTCGGCGGCAAGCATACCAACGGCATTCAGGTGACCACCACGGCGTTCCACGATACCAATCCGAAGATCTGCGCGGCGGTGCGTGCGTCGCACGAGCAAGCCAATGCGTTCATCAAGCGCGAGCCGAAGGCCGCCGCGCAAATTTACCTGAAGCTCACCAGCGACAAGAAGAACTCGACCGACGATTTGGTGGCGATGATCACCGATCCCGACATCGACTACACCACCGCGCCGGCCGCTCTGATGCAGCACGTCGAATTCATGCACAAAGTCGGCCGCCTCAAGCACATGCCGGCGTCTTGGAAAGACCTGTTCTTCGCCGAGGCGCACGACCTCAAGGGCAGCTAACGCTTCAATCGAAAACGCCGCGCCGTCACTGGCGCGGCGGCAATAACGAAGGCACGGCAAGCCTATTGGGCGGTAATGTGCCCTTCCTTGACGACGCGGCCCCACTTGGCCGTTTCCGTTTCGATGTATTTCCCGAACTCGTCCGGCGACATTTTTATAACCGAAGCGCCTTCCTTGGCGAATTGCTGCTGCAATTCGGGAGCGTCGAGCGCCGCCGAAACGGCTTTGTTGAGTTTGTCGACGATCGCCGGCGGCGTGCCGGCAGGCGCCAGCATGCCCCACCAATTATTGGCCTCGTATCCGGGCACACCGGCTTCCGCGATGGTCGGCACATCGGGCAGCACCGGATTGCGCCTGGCGCCGCCGGTTCCGAGCGCCCTGAGCTGGCCGGATTTGACGTGCGGTGTCGTCTGGATCAGCGAACTGAAGACGATCTTGGTGTGGCCGCCCATCACGTCGATCATGGCCGGGCCGCCGCCGCGGAACGGCACATGCACGATGTCGACGCCGGCCATGAGCTTGAACAGCTCGCCGCCGAGATGCTGGAAACTGCCGACGCCGGCCGACGCGTATTGCAATTCGCCCGGCTTCTGCTTGGCGAGCGCGATCAATTCCTGCACCGAATGAACCGGCAGGTCCGGATTGACCGCGAGCACATTGGTGCCGCTGCCGAAACTGGCGACCGGGACAAACGCTTTGGCGTGATCGTAAGGCAGTTTGTAGAGCCACGGGTTGACCGCGTGCGCCAATGAAATGACGAGCAGCGTGTAGCCGTCAGGCGCCGCCTTGGACGCGGTTTCGGTGCCGATCGTGCCGCCCGCACCGCCGCGATTGTCGACATAGACCTGCTGGCCCAGTTTATCGCTCAAATGACGCGCGACCAGGCGTCCGACCACGTCGTTGCTGCCGCCCGGCGGAAACGGAATGATCAGCCTGATCGGCTTGTTCGGGTAATCGTCGGCGGCCGCAGTGCCGGCGGTCAATGCCAGCAGCACAGCGCCGGCTTTCAGGACCCGCAATAGCAGACGGTACATCTTTTCCTCCCCCTTACTGCTCGGCCCGCAAATCTTGCATGCACCGCTTGATCGGGTGCCTGGGATCGAGAGCTTAAGTGAAAACTAGCCTTGTGGGGAGTGGCGCGCCTCAATATCCGCCTCGCCCAAAACGGATCATCGCGGGCCATTCGCTATCATGTGGAGCTATACCGCCTGCGCCGCGACGGAGCGGAAACGCAGAATGGCAAGGCCGCAAAACAGACCACCGATTAGGGCGACAGCGAGGAATTGCGGCCAAACCACATCGATGCCAGCGCCGCGATAGAGAATCGATTGCGCAAACGACACGAAATGCGTTGAGGGCGACGCTTGCATCACCATTGCAAGCCACGGCGGCATGCTCTCGAGCGGAGTATTGCTTCCGGAGAGCATATTCATAGGCATATAGACCAGCATGTAGAGCAGCCCGAGCTGCGGCATGGACCGCGCCACCGTGCCAAGAAAAATACCGATGGCGGTTGCAAAGAACAGATAGATCACGACACCGACCATAAAGAGCGGGATCGAGCCGGCGATCGGAACCCCAAGGATTGTGCGCACCACAATGTAGAGGGAAAGGCCCACCGCTATCGTGATCACCAAGCCGTTCGCCCAGACCTTCGACATCGCGATCTCGAATGGTGTCACCGGCATAACCATGAGATGGTCCATGGTCCCGTGCTCGCGTTCGCGGATGATCGCCGCGCCAGCGAGAATGATGGCTAGCATGGAGACGTTGTTGATGATCCCCATCACGCTAGTGAACCACGCGGTCGTGACGTTTGGGTTGAACGCGATCCGCACGTCGAGATTAACCGGCGACTGCCGGCACGCCTTCGGAGTGGGAGAGGAAGTCCGTTATTTCGGTGGTGATGATCTGCTGCGCATAGCCGGACCCAAGACCTGCGTGAACCATCGCAGTTGCATCGACATTGATCTGGATTGACGGTCGGCGTCCGCCCAGAACATCCCGCTGGAAGTTTGGAGGGATGTCGACCACGAAGGTATATCTTCTGTTGTTCATCAAGGGAACAATGTCCCGCTCGGCGATCGGCCGCGGCGGTTGGAAGTAAGGCGGCAGGAACGCATGCGTGATTCGGCGCGAGAGCTCGGAGTGGTCCTCGTCGACCATTCCAATCGAGGCGTTATGCAACTCCTGCGAATAGCTCTGCGCGTGACTGATGATGGCCAAGGAGAACGAATAAATCACCAGCCCTAAAAGCACGAAATCGTGCAGGAAACTGCGCAATTCCTTGATGCCGAGCCAAAAGATATTAGCAATCTTACGCATCGGCCCAACGCCTCCTAGCGTTCCTGCTTGCGCAGCAACAGAAGGCTCAGCAGGGTTAGGACAGGGATGAAAACCGCCAGAGCTGCCAGGCTCGTGGCAAGGTCTAGAAAGCCGAGTCCCTTTAGTGAAAGTGCCGACGCTGATCGGCACGAAGTAGGTCATCGGGAAGACGCGACCCATGATCTGAGCCATCCCGGACAGCGAGGAAACCGGGGTCATCATGCCGGCAAACTGCGATGCAGGCAGAACCGTCAAAATGGCCGTACCGAAAAGCGCTGCAATCTGCGTGCGGGTGAACGCCGAAACCAGCATGCCATAGGCAGTCGTCGTGGTGACATAGATCAGCACCCCCAGGAGCAGCGTCGGAAAACTTCCCTTGAGCGGAACCTTAAAGACGAACAACGCCATCAGGAACATCAAGTGCAAAATTGGCCATCGCGACCACGACGTAGGGGAGCTGCTTGCCAATCAGAAATTCGATCCGGTTTACAGGCGTTACATAAAGGTTGATAATCGACCCAAGTTCCTTTTCGCGAACGATCGCAAGCGCCATCAGGATCGCCGGAAACAGCGCGAGCAGCATAGAGATGCTCGCCGGTACCATCGCATAGATGCTGTCGAAATCCTGATTGTACTTGAATCTGACTTCGATGTCGGCGGGCGGCGCGGCGGCGGGTATTGTCGTCTTCACGGCCGGATCCGCCAGGTACAACTGATGCATAGCTTGCAGATAGCCGCGGATAGTTTCTGCGCGGAATGGCATCGCGCCATCGACCCATGCGCTCACCCAGGCCGGACGTCCTCGCTTAATGTCGCGACCAAAGCCGGGTGGGATTTCAATGGCAGCCTCGATGTTCCCGCTCTTGAGACGATTATCGAGATCGGCATAGCTCGCGAGCGGCGCCTTTTCCACAAAGTAAGTCGAGCCCCTGAGCTCCTCAAGATAAGCTCGGCTCTCATGGCTCTGGTCCCGATCCAGCACTGCAAAAGAGAGATTGTTGACATCGGTCGAAATTCCGAATCCAAAGACGAGCATGAGCAAAGTCGTACCGAATAAGCTAAACCCGAGCCGGATTGGGTCGCGCAGGAGCTCCAGGCTCTCGCGGATCGTATAGGCGAAAAGGCGCTGAAGGCTGAAAAGAGCGCGCTTCGCCTTTGGCGGTCGCGCTGGATTATCAGGTTCGCTTGACGGGGCGAAGTCCTCGGTCGCCAAAGCGCGTGACCCAGTTGCTTCTTCAAGATAGCTGATAAAGGCGTCCTCGAGCGTGGCAACTCCACGGGCTTTGATGAGGTCCATCGGCGTACCAGTCGCAAGCACGCGTCCCGAATCCATGAGCGATATCCGATCACAGCGCTCGGCCTCGTTCATAAAATGCGTCGAGACGAAGATCGTCACCCCTTGATTGCGCGAAAGATCAATCAGCAATTCCCAGAACCTGTCCCGTGCCAAGGGATCGACGCCTGAGGTCGGCTCATCAAGGATAATCATCTCGGGTTCATGGACAATGGCGACTGCTAGCGAGAGCCGCTGCCGGATCCCCAATGGCAGATCCAAGGTGCGTTGTCCGAGAAAATCCTTGAGGCCAAACCGCTCGACCAGCTCGGCAATACGCGCCTTTGCCTTCTGTGCCGGCAGGTGGAAAAGGCGTGCATGAAGATCGAGGTTCTGCTGGACCGTGAGTTCTGTATAGAGGGAGAAGGATTGCGACATATAGCCGACTCGATAGCGCGAACTCATGCCGCTGGCATCGAGGGGCTGTCCGAATAGGAGTGCTTCGCCTTCGCTCGGCGGCAGCAACCCAGTCAACATCTTCATGGTCGTGGTCTTGCCGCAACCGTTCGAGCCGACGAAGCCAAAGATCTCGCCCCGCTCGATGGTGAAGCTCACCCGATCGACTGCAGTGAAATCACCAAAGCGACAGGTTAGGTCGCGCGCGCTGATGACGGGTTCGGCGTCAACAATACGGTGTGGCGGTATTTGCAGCCTGTGGTGACCGCGGCGCTGCTGTTCCGGAAGCAACGCAATGAATGCATCCTCTACAGACGCGGTGCCGGTGCTGGCCTTGAGCTCGGCGGGAGATCCGCTTGCCAGTACCTTTCCCGCGTTCATGGCCACAAGCCAGTCGAACCGCTCCGCTTCTTCCATATAGGCAGTCGCAACCACCACGCTCATTCCCTGGCGGCGCGACCGCATACGATTGATCAGCTCCCAGAATTGACGGCGCGACAGCGGATCGATGCCGGTCGTCGGCTCGTCAAGGATCAGGAGATCCGGATCGTGGATAAGCGAGCAACAAAGGCCAAGCTTCTGCCGCATGCCGCCTGACAATTTTTTCATGGGACGGTTGGAAAAGCGTGCGAGCCCGGTGCTCTGGAGAAGCTCAAAGATTCGCAAGTCTCGTTCGGAACGAGATTGTCCGAATAGGCGGCTAAAAAACTCGATATTCTCGCGGACGCTCAGGTCCGCATAAAGATTCTTGCCCAATCCTTGCGGCATATACGCTATGCGGGGACAGATGGTGGCCCGATGTGCCGAATCTTTTATGTCGCCATCGAGTACCAAAACGTTTCCGGATTGAACCTGCCGCGCACCGGCAATGATGCTCAGCAGCGACGACTTTC
Source organism: uncultured Alphaproteobacteria bacterium (assembly GCA_963739075.1). Taxonomy (GTDB): domain Bacteria; phylum Pseudomonadota; class Alphaproteobacteria; order Rhizobiales; family Xanthobacteraceae; genus Pseudolabrys. The sequence goes on from CAVTZC010000008.1 coordinate 335,828, forward strand.
CGACTCCATCGGGCCCGATCAACCCGACCACGCAACCAGCCGGTAGATCGAGCGTAACCGCGTCGAGGGCGACTGCGGTACCGTATTGATGCGTGACGTTTTCAATGCGTGCGACTGAGCGCCCGCGCCCGATCATTGCGCCGCGTCTTCCTTGCAATTGAGGCGGCCAGGCAACCGTAGGATCGAGTCTCAGATAGGCAACACCGGGCAGGCCGCTTCTCACCCTATCGCCACGCGCGCGCAACCGCTCTGGGTCGATCCTCACCCTGATCCGGAACATCAGCTTGTCACGTTCGCTTTTGGTTTCTACGGCCTTGGGAGTGAACTGGGCCTGCGTGGCGATAAAAGACACCTTCGCCGGGATCGCGACGTTCGGATAGGCGTCGAGCACCATGCGAGCATCGGCGCCGATTTTCACCTTGCCCGCTTCCTCCGTCGGCAAATAGACGTCCATGTATACGTAGGAGATGTCGAGCATGCTAAACACCTTGCCGCCCGCAGGAAGCACCTCGCCGATATTGGCAATGCGGTATTGGATACGGCCGTCTTTCGGCGCGACAAGCGTGTTATCGGCAATATTGACTTTATAGAGCTCCACGTCGTGCGTGCTCGCTTCGAGCGCGTGCTGAGCTTGGGTCACCCTGGCCTGCGCAGCTTTCAAGGCTGCATTGGCACCATCCAATTGCTGCTGACGCTGGTCTACGACTTGTTTGGTTTGGGCACCTTCCTTTAGAAGGTAAGTGGCGCGATCCATTTCTTGTTGTGCCAACAATACCTGACTGGTCTGCTGGGCGACGTTGGCGTTGGCTTCGTCGATGGCCCTTTGCGCTTGCAGCACCTGGGCTTCCGCCTTCTTCAGCGATGCAGCGAGGTCCTGGGTATCCATGCGTGCGACGATCTGGCCGGCTTTGACCATGTCACCTTCGTCGGCAAGCATCTCGGCGATCCGGCCCGCGAATTTTGTGGCGATGTCGATCTCATCCGCTTCGATCCGGCCGTTGCCCCAGGCGATCCCAGGCGGCAATAGGGACTGGGAATGCTTCCACCAATAAAACCCGGTGCCGGCCCCACCGACGATGACAGCAATAATGAGCACGAAGCGACGCCAGCGATTGCGTGCCGACTTTCCTTGTGAGGTCGCCGGTGGCGCCGGCAAGTTGATGCGTCCCGGTGCCGGCACAAGGTCACGCGTCTCCGGTGCGGACAGATCAGAATGCGCGGCTCCAGCCGGCTTTGCGGAGCGGAACATTTTATTTTCTTGATCCGTCTCGCCACTTGCAGGTGACCGCGACATTGCTCACTTCGACCATTTGCACATGGTTGCCCGTAGCGCTTGAGGAAAACGTTCAGTTATTCGTAATCGCAAAGCTAATGCTTTTGGCGACTGTGGATCTGACAGGTCGAGCTGCGTCAATATTGTCGGCTCCATTGCTTTGCGCCAGTATTCACGCATCTCCAAGCTGTTGCATCGCTTACAGCAGCGCATCGACGTGCGCGTCAACGCGGCCGACCGCCTCCCATTTGTTCCCGGGTATCCCTGGCTATATTAAGGCATTCAAGAAGTTCGACATAGCTCGGAGTGCCATCGGACATCGTCTCCGCGAGGCAAAACCGTCGATCGCTCGCCACAAAACTCTCCCAGGTCATTGCGAGGTCATCACGGGCGCTTTTTTCGTCCTACATGTACTTATCGAACGTTGTTAATTTGTTCCGCCCGCTCGATACTTCCCGGCAACCCTGCTCGATCTTGAAACTGGGAACTCCCTGCGCAGTTACTTGAGTCGCCCCGGCGATCAGAATTCCTATTCCAAATATCAATGGCCTTATCATGAAGCGTTCTCCAAAAAAGGCCTTTGGAAATTCTTGTTCGCACAATTACGGCGGTTTGTATTGAGTTAAATCAAAGGCGCTCATCACAACGGTAAACGCGGACGTGTTTCCGCGTGGGAGGTCCCAATGTTGATCAGCGCTGCAAGTACCTGATTTGATTGACACCGATCGGGTCGCGAGTTCTCGCCTATTCACAGACGAGGCGGGCACGCCGCAAGGTGACGCCGAGCTGATGACGGAGAAACAAGTTCTCGGCTTCAAGCCGGCTCCGCGACCTAAGTCCGGCGCAATCGGTCGGATCGCAATTGGGTTTCCGAGCGGTAACGCGCCGTGAGGAATTCGTTCCTGCGGCAATGTATCGCGCGATCCAGGGTTGGGGCGGCGCGCACCGAGGGCGCCGACTCCGCCTGATGGCAGGCCCATTGTTCGTGAAATGGCCATATTAAAGAGAGAGCATATTAAAGAGGGAGTAAAGTCGATTCGCGCAGCAATTCGTAATTGCGGAGGCATTCCGGCCTTGAGAGCAAAACTGACGATATTGATATTGCTAGCGGTCGCGGCGTGGAGCCCCTCCGCGCTGTACGCTCAGCAGCTGACGGAACCCACCGTCGCGGGTCTGTGGCAGAAGGTGAATCAATCCGGTGGACCCATAAGTTGGTTTTTGTTCGTAGAGCACGATGGAACCTATGAGGGCATCATCGCCAAGATTTTTCCGAGGCCCCAGGACGAGCTCAATCCGGTCTGCTCCAGATGCGTGGATGACCGCAGGAATGCACCGGTGCTCGGCATCTCTTTCATCCGGGACATGAAGCGCCGCGGATTGCGATATGAGGATGGCAACATTCTCGACCCGCGCGACGGCAATGTATACCACGCGATGATGTCGGTCAGCCCGGACGGTCAGCGGCTCACTGTCCGCGGGTATCTTGGGATACCGCTTTTGGGAATGGATGAGGTCTGGACCCGCCTCCCCGACAGCGCTATCGCAAATCTTGATCCGACAGTCATTGCCAAGTACCTGCCGGGTTTGACGTCGGCGGACGTGACCGCATCCACTGCGTCTCCGTTACCCAACAATGGCAAGCTTAAGCCGACACGCCTCAGATGACTGCCGAACTGACGTGAATAGTTGCGATTTTGCAGCTTACCTGAAAGCCAGACGGCGGGAGGCGCGGGGATGACATTTCTCGGCGCCTTCGCATCGACGGACCGTTGAACGGGCAGAGCTCCCGCCTGCTAACAAACATAGGGGGCTTTGCCGACGTGGGGCCTGCTAACCTTGTCATTGCAATGATGCATTTGAAGCAGGACTTGCCGAGCGGGCATGCAATCCCATTGCAATCAGTGATGCTCCGCCGACGATCATGTTGATCCCGATAAGCAGTCCCATTGTCCAGGCAGAGGTCCCTGGCAGATTAAAAATTATGATGCTCGCCAAACCTATGTCGATGACACCGCTTGCCAACATCCACGCCCAACGACCAGAGAACTGACGACGGTGCTCGAACGCGAACATAATTGATGCGCCGCCTTCAATTAGGAAGAACAGCACCAATACCATCCTCAGGGGCCCGATTGCCTCTAAAGGCCATCCCATCAGACCGCCGTAAAGATCGTTAGATTTGTGCGCGATTAAGACGGCACCGACAAGAATCCCTAGCAAAGCGGACACGAGAGACCACCAATATCCAGGTAAGTGTCGTGCCCAGAAAGTTGTCACGAGGCCGATAACTCCACTAATTATAAAAAGCCAACCTATGAACAAGGTCGCGGCCGAACTGGCAATTGATGGAATTACGATTGCTAATAGTCCCAATGAAATTAAGGCGACCCCCTCAAAAAGAAAGAGCGTCCAGTAGTCATGTATTGATCTTGTGACCGTATCCGACAGCCGGTTGACTTCCATTTTAATGCCTCGTCTCCGAATGCAGGCGAAGGCGGCTCATCCGACATTCCGCCTGCAGCATCAGAGCCGTCCCATCAGAAGCAGTACCACGAGAACGATCAGGATGATGCCGATGACACCGACACCACCGTGGCCGTAACCGTAGCCGTAGCCGCCGAAGCGGCCACTAAAGCCACCAAACAGGAAAATAACGAGGATGATGACGAGGATGAGTTCGAGCGACATGATCTTATCTCCTTTGGCAGGATCTAACTAAGTATCGTGCCTTTTCGTAACTTAGACGGCGAAACCCTTGATCAAGTTTCCCAAGTGCCGCCCTGTCGAGGGCGCATCCGGGAAATGCCGCACTACTTCTTCTCGATGGAAATGCCGGTTTTGCCGACATCGATCTCAATACCGGTGGTCTTCTGCCGCTCCTGGTGGAGCTGATAGCCAATCACCACGGTGACGATGGCGAGCGCGCCGATGGCGAGGTGGAGAACATTGCGATTCATGATCGAGCACCCCGTCTAGGTTTCGAAAACGCTTCGGCTAAAACCAATTAATTCCTGCCAGCGGCAGCACCCGCTGAAGGATTGCTCCCAGGCAGACCAGCACCACGAGTATCTTTAGAAGATTTGCCAAACGACCGTCATTAACGAACTTTTCGATCACCCAAAAACAAATTGCGCCCACGACGCAAATAATCAGAACCCCGATTAAAACTGAAAGCATGGCAGCCCCCTGTGTTGGTGTGGTCACGAGGTCCGGCCGACGATACTCGCAGCTTTATGGGAACGCCATGGGAGCGAGCACATTGTGCGGACGCTCGGTTGTTGAATTTTCAGGAGGAAATGGCGCGCCCGAAGAGATTTCGAACTCCTGACCCCCAGATTCGTAGTCTGGTGCTCTATCCAGCTGAGCTACGGGCGCGGATACCGCTGCCGGGAAACCGGGCCGCGGAACGAAGGGATAGCTATCGCCTCAGGCTACCATTGGCAAGGGTAACCGTTCTGGCCGCCCGGCAATCGGGTTAATTTCAATGAACCGCAAGCGGCAGTCTGGTGTGGCGCGCGATAGTTCCGATCAGCGCGGGCCATCGCGATTGGCATCAGGCCGCGGCGCGGAACAGCCTGTTTTCCGCGGTAAGCCCCGGCCTAAACGACATCGCGCAACCATTCTGTCCGCGGGCGCCGGATCGCAGCAGGCGATCGATCACGAACATGACGGTCGCGGACGACATGTTCCCGTAGCGACGTAAAACTTCGCGCGATGCCGCGAGTACCGGCGGCGCTAGACTTAACGCGCGTTCCACCGCGTCGAGCACCGTGCGGCCGCCGGGATGCACCGCCCAAAGACCGATCGAGCCGACCGCTGCACCCTCGAGGATTTCGCCCATGTGTTCGTGCAAGGCCTCATGGATCGCGGCCGGAACCTTGCCCGACAAGATCATGTCGAAGCCGAAATCGCGGATATTCCATGTCATCAGCTCACGCGTGCCGGGCACCACCACGGCTCGGAAGCTGTCGAGCGCGGTGCCGGCCGGATCACCGCCCACGAGGCAGGCCGCGCAGCCATCGCCGAACAAGAGGAACGAAAGGATTTGCTCGATGTCGGCGGTCTCTTTGAGATGCAGGGTGCAGAGCTCAAGGTTGAGAACGAGCACGCGCGCGGACAATTCCGAACGCACGATGTGTCGCGCCAGCTTGAGCGCGTTGATTGCGGCATAGCAACCCATGAATCCGATCATTGTGCGTTCGACCGAACCCGGCAGATTGCAGCGCTCGATTACCTCAAGATCGAGGCCCGGCGCGGAGTACCCGGTGCAACAGGTGATCAGCAGATGCGTGATGCGGTCACGCTCCCTTCCGAGCTGCAGCCGATCAACGGCGGCTTGCGCCAATTCCGGCGCGTACCGCTCGAACAGCCGCATGCGCGCCGCACGCGTTCACATAGGCGTGTCCGCCTGACGCATGACTCGTTGGAATTGGTGCGATTTTACTCGCGCTCAGGCCCGCGCCCACTCGCCGCGCCGGGAATTAAGGTCGACCGCGCGGTCGGGGATCGTGATGCTGAAGGTCGCGCCGATGGTCCCCGGCACCAGGCGGATGTCCCCGCCATGGGCGCGCACCAGTTCGGCGGCAATGGCGAGGCCCAGCCCGGCGCCGCCCGCGCGGGTCGAGCCCTGAAAAGCCTGGAACATATGGACCCGCGCCTTTTCCGAGACTCCCGGGCCCGTGTCGGACACCTCGATCACCACCACGCTGCCTTCGCGCCGGCCGGTGATACGGATTTGGTCGCGCGCCGGATCGCGCGCGCCGCCTGCCTCCAGCGCCTGCACCGCGTTGCGCGCCACATTGACCAGCACACGGAATAATTGATCGTGATCGGCCTCCATGGTGAGCCCGCGTTCCGCCGACACGATCCAACGGATCGGCACGTCGAGGCCGAGGCCGAGCGCCTCGTGCACTTCCTCGATCAGCGGCCCGACCTCGATCGTCTTGCGCTCGGGCGGCGGCTCCTGCGCGGCGCCGTAGGAGAGCGTGGACTGACAGAACGCGATCGCGCGCTCGAGCGCGCGCATCAGCTTGGGCGCGAAGCGCTGCACCTTCGGATCCGGCAGGGTCGATAATTGATCCGAGAACAATTGCGCTGACGCCAGCAAATTGCGCAAGTCATGATTGATTTTCGACACCGCCAAACCGAGCGCCGCAAGCCGGTTCTTCTGGTGCAGCATCGAGGCGAGTTCGCGCTGCATGGCGGCAAGCTCCACTTCCGCCGTGCCGATTTCATCGCCGCGTCCGGATTCCGGAATGATGCGCGCCGGATTTTCAGGGTCGGCGCGGAACGTGATCATGTTCTCGGTGAGCCGTCCCATCGGCCGCACGAGCAAGTAATGCAGCGCGAGGAACACCAGCATCGCGGTAATGCCCGAGATCGCCAGCGACAGCAGCAGGATGTTCACGGAAAAGGTCAGCATCGCTTTGCGCAGCGGCGCTTCGTCGAGAACGATCTCGATGAACTGGCCTTTCGCCATCGGCGCCGGACCGACCAGCCGCAGCACATCGTCGGGCGCCGAGAACAACATGGTGTCGAACGCATCCATGATGGCGCCCCACCACGGCACATTGCGCATGTCGATGTCCTGCTCGATCTGCGACGGCACGTCGTTGGCGGCCAGCAGCCGGCGCTGGGTGCCCATCTTCATAGCCACCGCGCGCGCGCCGATGCTCATCAGGATTTGTTTGGCAAGGCTCTCGGGCACCATGCCGCTCGGCGCCGCATCAAGCACTAGCGCGGCTGTGTGCGCGGCGGCCAAGCGGTCGTTGAGCCAGTTGAGACGGAAATTAGCGATCGACGGAACGTAAATGAGGACTTCCGCGACCATCACGAACAGCACGGTGAGGAACAATAGCTTGCCGGAAAGGCCGATGCGCGGGCCCGTCGCAGGGCGCGGCGCCGGCGGCGCAACAGATTCGCTCGTTGGCTCGGTTCCAGGTTCCAAAGCCACCTCAACCGAAGATTCGCAGCCAAGCTATGATGCGCCGCACCCAAGGGCTCGTCAAACTTGGCGTGAAATAGTCGATGGCCGCGCGTTTGCCGATTTCAGACAGCGTCGGATAAGGCAATACGATGCCGGTGAGGGCTCGGATATTCAGCCCTTGCGCGAGCGCCAAGGTCCACATCGCGATCAGTTCTCCGGCTTGCGCGCCGACGATGGTGGCGCCGAGGATCTTACCTTTCCGTGTCGTGATGACCTTAATGTGACCGTGCGTCTCGCGCTCGGCCTGCGCGCGATCATTGTCGTGATAGGGCCAGCGCAAGATGCGGAATTTGAGCTTGCGCGTGCGCGCCTGCGCCTCGGTCAATCCGGTCTGCGCGAGTTCCGGCTCGGTAAAAGTCACCCACGGAACCACGTCGTTATTCACCTTGACCGGAAGGCGGAACAGCGCGTTCCGGATCACCAGGCCGGCGTGGTAATTGGCGGCGTGGGTGAACTGCAATTGTCCGGCCGCGACGTCGCCGATCGCATAGACGCGCCGGTTGCTGGTCTTGAGCTTCCTGTTCACCCGAATGCCGGCGCGGTCATATTTGATGCCGGCGGCTTCGAGATCGAGTCCATCGGTGGTCGGCTTGCGCCCGGTGGCGACCAGTAGATAGCGACCTTCGATAGTCTCTTCGCCGCCTGAGCCTGCGAACGTCACCGCCACGCTGCCGCTCGCGTGCTTGACGCGCACGACCTTGACGTCGCTGTGGATTACCACGCCCTCGCGATCGAGCTGGTCGAGCACGATCGCGGCGCATTCCGGATCGTCCTTGGCGAGCGGCACCGCCGCTTCCAATACAGTCACCGCGCTGCCGAGCCGGCGGAAGGCTTGCGCCATTTCTAGGCCGATCGGGCCAGCGCCAATGATAATGATGCTGTCCGGCCGCTCGGTGAGAGAAAAAACGGTCTCGTTGGTGAGATAAGGACCCTCGTCGATGCCCGGGATCGGCGGCAGCGCCGGTGTCGATCCGCTCGCAACAACAAAACGGCGTGCGCGGATTTCGTAATCGTCGCCGACGACGACCGTTCTGCGGTCCTTGAATTTGGCTTGACCCTTGATCACCCGCACGCCCAGCCCGGCGAAGCGCTCCGTCGAGTCGGTCGGCGCAATCGCGCCGATCACGCGCTGGACGTGATCGTGCACCTTGGCGAAATCGACATCGACGGCTTGTGCCGTCACCCCGAATGGCGCCGCGGCACGCATCGCTTCGGCGCGCTTGCCCGCCGCCAGCAACGCCTTCGACGGCACGCAGCCGGTGTTGAGGCAATCGCCGCCCATCTCGTGACGCTCGATCAGCATCACCGGCACGCCGAAAGCGGCAGCAGCCGCGGCGACCGACAAGCCTCCGGACCCGCCGCCAATGACGCAAATGTCGGGGTTGAGTGTTTCCGCCATGCCCTTAAAGCTCGTGCCCGTTGAAACAATGCAAAATTCACATCGTGGCGCGTGAGCGCGCGCGCAATCTTTTCACCACCACCGGCACCAGGGCAAGCAAGCCGAGCGCGATCAGCGCGCCGATCAAGTGTGGCGTCAGTACGTCCTTGGCGTCGAACACCATATGACAATCGGCCCGGCCGGCGGCGAGGCAATCGCGATTGGCGGCCTGTTGCGCGGCGATGACGCTGTCGAGGCCGGTGCCGGCAAGGGCAAAGGTCAGCGCGCCCGGAATGACGCCAAGCGCGGTCGCGGCGACGAATGGCCCCAGCCGCACGCCTGCGAAGGCCGGCACCAGATTAACCAAGAAGAATGGAAAGGCCGGCACCAGCCGCAGGAACAGCAGATAGCTGAAGGCGTCGTCGCGAAAGCCTTGCGCAAGCTGCGCGGCGCGCGGGCCCGCCCGTCGCAGCAACGGCTCGCCGAGCGCGGTGCGCGCCGCCAGAAAGATGAGCGTCGCCCCTACCGTAGCCCCGATCACGGCCGCCGATGCACCAATCGCAAGGCCGAAGAGGAAGCCGCCGGCCACAGTGAGAAACACCGACCCCGGCAGCGACAGGGCGACGGCGGTGATATAGAGCGCGATATAGCCGAGCACGGCCAGAAGGTGATGCTCGCTCACGAAGCCATCGATCGCCATACGGTGCCGGACCAGCGCCTCGAGCGAGATTCCGCCATGCCCGACGATCAGATAGCCGGCTCCGGCGAGCAGAACGACGACGATCAGCGGCATCAGCCGGCGGATCAGGCTGCGCGGTCGAGCGGTGGACGGCGGGGTCGCGGACATCCGCGCTATATACACGAGGCCGGGACCCCAGCGGGCCGCTCTCACCGCCTTGTGAGCCTTTGTGACATGCGTGAAAAGGGCCTCCGTCCATGCGCGCCGGTCGCATTGACGCGCCTCAGCCCCTCCCTTATAAGCCGCGCAAATCGCGTGCCGATCCGTGCCGTTGCGGGTTTTCATGGCCGATCGTGGGGCAATCCTGACGCCCTTATCGCCACGGCGCGACCACCGGAGAACTAATCGTGAAGCGGACCTATCAACCGAGCAAGCTTGTACGCAAGCGCCGTCACGGTTTCCGCACGCGCATGGCCACTAAGGGCGGGCGCAAGGTGCTTTCGGCGCGGCGCTCACGCGGGCGCAAGCGGCTTTCCGCCTGACGGCGGGCCCAAGAAGCCGCGCGCATTGCTTCCATGGAACGACTGAGGCAACGGGCGGATTTTCTGGCTGCGGCGTCTGGCATTAAGTCCACTGCCACGGCATTCGTGCTGCAGGCGCGCAAGCGGATCGATGACGGGCCAGCGCGGTTTGGCTTTACCGTGTCGAAAAAGGTCGGCAACGCGGTCGAGCGAAATCGGGTGCGCCGCCGGCTGCGAGAAATTGTACGGGTCGCCGGGTCAAACCGGATACGAACTGGACATGATTATGTGCTAATTGGCCGGCGCGCGGCGCTCAAGGTTCCGTTTGCGCGTATTGCCGAAGACTTCGAAGGGGCGTTGCAGCGAGTTCATGCGGGGCGCAACGACAATACGGCATTGGGATGAACGACAGTAAAAACACCATACTTGCCATCGCGCTGTCGGCCCTGGTGCTGATCGCCTGGCAGTTCTTCTTCGCGATGCCGCAAGAAAAGGCGCGGCAGGAGAAACTGCAGGCCGAACAGCTCGCGCTAAAGCAGCAGCAGACGCAGCAACTGCCGAACCAGCCGGCAGCGGCGCCCGCGCAGCCGGGGCCGGCGCAACCGCCCGGCCAGGCGGCGCAACGCCCGGCGGCGGTTGCCGCCAATCGTGAGGCGGCCGTGGCGGCGTCGCCGCGGGTGCCTATCGCGACCGAAAGCCTGCAAGGCTCGATCGCGCTGAAAGGCGGACGCATCGACGATCTGGCGCTGGTCAAGTTCCGCGAGACGGTCGATCCGAAGTCGCCGCCGATCGTGCTGTTATCGCCGTCCGGCGGTCCGGACCCGTTCTACGCCGAATTCGGCTGGACCAACGCCGTCGGCGGCACCGTGAAGGTGCCCGCGGCGGATACCGTGTGGACGCAAGCCGGCAGCGGCGCGCTCAGCGCCGCCCATCCGGTGACGCTGACCTACGACAACGGCCAGGGAATCGAATTCCGCCGCACCATCAAGGTCGACGACAAGTACGTGTTCACGATCAAGGACGAGGTGGTGAACAAAAGCGCGAACCCGGTCTCACTTTATCCTTACGCGCTGATCTCGCGCCACGGCACGCCGCCAACGCTCGGCTATTACATCCTGCACGAAGGCATGGTCGGCGTACTCGGCGACCAGGGCCTGCAGGAATACACCTACAAGAAGATCGAAGAGAAGAAAGACGTCGCCTTCGACGTCACCAATGGCTGGCTCGGCTTCACCGACAAGTATTTTGCCGCGGCGTTGCTGCCGGACACCAAAGCGCATCTCAAGGCGCATTTCGACGCCGGCGAGATCGGCACGCTGAAGACCTACCAGGCCGACTACCTGCTCGACGCGCAGAGCGTCGCGCCGGGCGCGACCGGCTCGGCCGACGCCCGGCTGTTTGCCGGCGCCAAGGAAGTCGCCGTCATCAACGCCTACGAGAAGCAGCTCGACCTCAACCGCTTCGACCTGCTGATCGACTGGGGCTGGTTCTACTTCATCACCAAGCCGCTCTTCGTCGTCATCGATTATTTCTACCACTTGGTCGGCAATTTCGGCGTGGCGATCCTGATCGTCACCGTGCTGATCAAGGCGGCGTTCTTCCCGCTCGCCAATAAATCCTATGCCTCGATGGCCAAGATGAAGGCGGTGCAGCCGCAGATGACTGCGCTGCGCGCGCGCTATCCTGACGACAAGGCCAAGCAGCAGCAAGAACTGATGGCGCTGTACAAGAAGGAGAAGATCAATCCTCTGGCCGGCTGTCTGCCGATCGCCATCCAGATTCCGGTGTTCTTCTCGCTCTACAAAGTGCTGTTCGTCACCATCGAAATGCGGCACGCGCCGTTCTTCGGCTGGATCCACGACCTGTCGGCGCCCGATCCGACCAATATCTTCACGCTGTTCGGCCTCATCCCGTTCGATCCGACCATGGTGCCGGTGATCGGCCACTTCCTGCATGTCGGCGCCTGGGGCGTGATCATGGGAATCACCATGTGGGCGCAGATGAAGCTCAATCCGGCGCCGCCCGATCCGACCCAGCAGATGATCTTCAACTGGATGCCGATCATCTTCACCTTCATGCTCGCCACTTTCCCGGCCGGGCTGGTGATCTACTGGGCCTGGAACAACACATTGTCGGTTCTTCAGCAGAGCGTGATCATGCGCAAACACGGCGCGAAGATCGAGTTATTCGACAATATCAAGGCGGTGTTCGTGAAGAAGAAGCCGCAGCAATAATGTTCTTCTAAAGCTCTTCCGCTACGATGTTCTGGATCGCCGGGCACCCACCGCTCGGCGATTTCGTTTAGAGTGCCCCCGATGGACAAATTCAGCCGCGACGAGATCGACGCCGGCCGGCACCTGTTTACCGGCGAGTGGGGCTTCACGGCCGCCGCCGGCTCGGCCGTTTCGCTACCGCCGATGCGCGGCATGGAGATCGCGTTCGCCGGCCGCTCCAATGTCGGCAAGTCGAGCCTGATCAACGCGCTCACCGGGCGCAAAAATTTGGCGCGCACGTCGCGCACCCCCGGCCGCACCCAGGAGCTGATCTTCTTCTCCGGCGGCGGCCGGCTCAATGTGGTGGACATGCCGGGCTACGGCTACGCGGCCACCGCCAAGAGCAAGATCGCGGCCTGGACCGAGACGATCCACGCTTACCTGCGCGGCCGCGCCAATCTCGCGCGCATTTATGTGCTGGTGGACGCCCGCCACGGCCTCAAACCCGCCGACGACCCCATGTTCGACGTGCTCGGCCATGCGGCGGTCAGCCATCAGATCGTGCTGACCAAGTGCGATGAGGTGAAACCGGCCGAGCTTGCCGGCCGCATCGCCGAGGTCGAGGCCGCGCTCGCCAAGCGCCCGGCCGCCTACCCAACCGTGCTCGCCACCTCGGCGCATGACGGCACCGGCATTCCCGAGCTGCGCGCCGCGATCGCGCGGCTGCTGGAAGAGCGGAAGCGCTAGGGCCGGACAGCGCGCGGACATCCCAAGGTTCGCGCCCGATTCTTGCTACAGCCCCAGATACGCCTGCCTGATTTCGGGCATCGCCGCGAGCTCGGCGGGGCGGCCTTCGGTGAACAGGCGCCCCTCGGCGATCACGTAGGCATGGTCGCTCAGCGCAAAGGCCAAGTGCACGTTCTGCTCGACCAGAAGGATGGAGAGCCCGCCCGCCTTGAGCGCCTTGAGCGTGTTGAAAAGCTGGTGGACGACGACCGGGGCGAGGCCGAGCGAGAGCTCGTCGATGATCAGGATCTCCGGATCCGACATCAGGCCGCGGGCGATCGCGAGCATCTGCTGCTCGCCGCCCGAGAAGGTGCCGGCCTTCTGGCGCCGGCGGTCCTTGAGCCGCGGAAAGAGCTCGAACACCTCCTTCAGGCGCGTGTCGAACTTGCGCTGGGCGCGGCCCGAAAAGGCGCCCATCTCGAGATTTTCCTCCACGCTCATGGCGGCGAACAGTTGCCGCCCCTCGGGCACCAGCACGATGCCGCGCGCGACCTTAGCGTGGGGCGGAAGCTTGGTCACGTCCTCGCCTTCGAACAGGACGCGGCCGCGCCGCGCCGGGATGGAGCCCGCGAGCGCGCGCAACGTCGTCGTCTTGCCGGCGCCGTTGGCGCCCACGATGGTGGTCATCTCCCCGCGCTTGGCCTTGAGCGAGATGCCCCACAGGACCTGCACCTCGCCGTAACCGGCTTCGATCGCTTCCAATTCGAGCAGCGCGGTCATATCAGGCCAACCCGCGGAATTCGGCCGCGAGCGCAGGGTCGCCGAGATAGGCCTCGATCACGGCAGGGTCGTTGGCGACCGCGGTGGGCGAGCCTTCCGCGAGCTTCTGCCCGATGTTCAGCACCACGATGCGGTCCGAAAGCGTCATGATCGCCTGCATCAGATGCTCGATCATCAAAATGGTGATACCGCGCTCGCGGATACGGCGGATGACGTCGATCATGCGCTCGACCTCGGTCGAATTGAGACCGGCAAGCACTTCGTCGAGCAGCAGGAGCGTCGGCTGGGCCGCCAGAGCGCGCGCGAGTTCGAGGCGTTTCTTGCCCGCGATCGTAAGCTGGGAGGCGAGCGAGTCCAGGCGGTCGGCGAGACCGACGAAGATGGCGGCCTCCTCGGCGGCCTCGCGCGCGCGCGCCAGCGGCAGGTTCTCGCGTCCGAAACAGGCGCTGACGATGCAGTTCTCGCGCACCGACATGGCGCCGAGCGGCTGCACGATCTGGTGCGTGCGCGCGAGCCCGGCGCGCGCCACAAGATAAGGCGGCATGCCGGTGATGTCGGCGCCGCGGAAGACGACGCGCCCGGAGTTGGGCGCGAAAACGCCGTTGATGAGGTTAAACAGCGTGGACTTGCCGGCGCCGTTCGGCCCGATGAGGCCGAGGATCTCGTGCTCCTCGACGGTGAAGCTTAAATCCTGCACGGCGGCCAACCCGCCGAAGCGCATGTTCAATCCCTCGATGACGAGGAGCGCGGTCATTCGAGCACCTTCTTCAGGCGCGGCCAGAATCCGTAGAGCCAACCCATCAGCCCGCCCGGCGCAAAGAGCACGATGACAAGCAGGAGCGCGCCCGCGATCACGAGCTGGAAATTGGCAAAAGTGTCGGAAGTCAAAAGCCAGCCGCGAAGCTGCTCGTAGATAAAGGCGCCGAGGGCCGGCCCCAGGACGGTGCCTTGGCCGCCCAGCATCGCGATCACGATCGCCTCGGTCGAGAACTGCAGGTCGAAGGCGTCGGTCGGCTGGATGAACGCGCCCTTGAAGAAGTAAAGCCCGCCGGCGACGGCAGGGAGAAAGGCCGAAACGCAGTAAGCGAGCGCCTTGTAGCGCGGCGTCGGCACGCCCAAGACCCCCGCCGCGTCCTCGTTCTGCCCAATCGCGAGCAAGCCCAGACCGAACTTCGAAATCTTGATGAAATAACTCAAATAGAGCGAGAGCCCCATCACGCCCACGAGCATGTAGTAGATGATCCAGAGCGCGTGAGCGGGACCGCCGAGCGGCTGGAACAGCTCGGTCGAGAGATAGATGCCGGTGCCGCCGCCCCAGGGCGCGAAGTTGGTGACGAAGGCCATCACCGCCTCGTTCACCCCGATGGTCGAGAGCGCGAAGTAGGCGCCGCGCAAGCGCAGGATGCCGAGGCCGAAGAGGAGTGCGAAGGCGCTCACCGCGGCCCCGCCCACGAGCGCTGCCGGCGCCAGGCCCCAGCCCAGCGCGCTCATGAAGTAGACGCAGAAATAGCCGCCGAGCCCAAAGAAGACGATGCTGCCGAAATTCACGTAGCCGGCGTAGCCGAGCATCAAGTTGAGGTTGCTCGCGAGAATTATGTAGACGGCGGCCAGCAGCAGGTCCTCGCGCAACTCGACATCGTTGCCGAGCGTCGGCGCCACCGCAAACACCGCGATGATGGCCGCGATGATCCAGAAGAACGGGCGGCGCAGGATTATTGCAGCACTCATCCCGTGCCCCTTCCCCGTTCAGCCGACGCGCCGTGACCAGCGGAAATTGAGCAGTCCGCCGGGGAACGCGATCAGCACCACGACAAAGAGCACGAACTCGAAAACGAGCGTCCAGCTCACCGGCATGAAGGGCGTGGTCAGCCCCTCGAACAGCCCGAGCGCGATGCCGCCGATCAAGGCTCCGGCCGGATTGCCAAGGCCGCCGAGCACCGTCACCACGAAACTCTTGAGCTGGTAGGCGTCACCGGAGAGCACGGTGAAGGGAAAGAGCGTTCCGATCAGCATGCCCGAGACGCAGGCAAGCGCCACGCCGAGGCCGAAGGCGAGCGCCAGCACACGCGTCGTCGGGATGCCGACAAGCTCGGCCGCCTCGCGGTTGCCCGACACCGCGCGCACCGCTTTGCCCGGACGGGTGCGGAAGAGAAAAAGATAGAGCAGGCCGGCGATGACCCCGGTCAACACCGCCGCCATGATGTGCGTGCCGGGGAAGGTGTAGCGCCCGATGCTGAAGCCGGGGAGCGAGATCGGCACATTGAAGAGCACCGTGCCCCATTCGGCGGTGCCAAGACCGATCAGCACGAGGTTGACCGAGAAGGTGGAGAGCAGGCTCATCAGCGGCGGCCGGCCGATCATGCGGTGGACGGCGACCCAATAGAGCGCCACGCCGACAAGCAGGCCGCCGACCAGAACGGGCGGCAAGGTCGCATAGACCGGCACGCCGAGGTCGTTCACGAGCAGATAGAGCCCGAACATGCCGGCCACGATCATGGCGCCGTGGGTGAGGTTGATCACGTCCATGACGCCCCAGATGAGCGAAATCCCCATCGCGGCAAGCCCATAAACTGAGCCCACGAGCAAGCCGTCCAAAAGCGAGGCAAGGAGACCGATCATGCGCCCGGCTCATGCGGAGGGGGCCGGTTGCAGCCCCGGCCCCCCGGCATGTCCAATACCTATTGGGTCGCCAGAACGAGGTTGGCGGTCTTAGCCGCATCCGGCCAGACCATTTCCAAACTCAACTTGCCGTCCTTCATCTGCCATTGCGCCAGCACCATGTCGTGGGCGATCTGCAGACCGTGGTTATTGGCGTCGGACGCGACCTTGTATTTACCGAAGAAGGTCGTGACTTCGAATTTGGTCAGTTCGGCCGCGACTTTGTCGGGCTCGATCGAGCCGGCCTTTTCCATCGCGTGCTGCAGGAGGAGGCCTTCGATGTATCCCGAGGCCGCGTGGTAATCGACACCGGTATTGAATTTGGCCTCGTATGCTTTCGCGAACTCTTTCGGCGTCGGGCCGAAGTCCGGCTTATACGTGACCGCCGGCTCCCATTGCGAAGGCACGGTGATGCCCGCCGCCGCGGGCCCGAGGCTGGTAAATTTAGGACTGTCGGGCGCCACGAGAATCGTGACCGACTTGAGGTTCGCCTTCTGATCGTAAAGCTGGCGCGCGAGCGTAGCGCCGTCCGGGTAGTGCCCGCCACCCATGAACACGTCAGCCTTGGACGAGATGATCTTGTTGATAATCGGGCTGAAGTCAGTGGTCGAGGCCGGATAGGATTCGACCAGCACTTCCTTGAAGCCGGCCGCGGCGGCCTGGGTGCGCGCTGCAGTGACGACCGCCTTGGAGAAGGGATCGTCCGAATAGACGAACGCGATTTTGGCGCTGGGGGTCTTCTCCTTGAGCACCTGAATGGCGCCTGTGAGATAGTGGTCGGCCGAGGTGATGCACTGGAACAGATATTTGTTGCCGAGCTGGAAGATTTTTCCTTCCGCGCCGCCGCCGACCAGCATGATCTTGCCGTACTGCTCGGTGATCACCGCCGCCGTCGCGGAGAGGCCCGAGGAGTAAGGGCTGAACAGATACTGGGCATGGTCCTGGACGATGAGCCGCGTGTAGAGCTGCTGGACGCGCCCGCCTTGCGACTGGTCGTCGTATTCGACGAAGCGGATCTTGTAGTGCTTGTTGCCGACCTTGATGCCGCCGGCGGCGTTGACCTCGTCCCGCCACAGCTCGGAGCCTTTGAGTTCGGCCACCGAATTGACGTTGAGGGATCCCGTGCGCGATACGGTCATACCGACCGTGATGGTATCATCGTCGGCAAACGCCGGTGCCGCGACCAGCGCTGCGCCGGCCGCGATCATGCAGAGCCTTTTCATGTCGTCCTCCCAGTTTTTTGCCGGAACAGTCGCGCGCGCCCCCACAGCGCCCGCGCCGGACTCCTGAAAACGCGCCTCCGCCTCCGAAATCTCCCGCTGTCCTGGTTCTCGGCACGAGGCCGTTCCAAACGCACAATTCTTCAGCGGGTGGATGAATTTTGTGCCCGCGGCGCCACCACTGTCAATGACGATATGCCGGCCCGCACGGCACCACGCGAAATGTCGGATGCCGCAGACTTCGGCCAGAACCCTGCGGCCTTTCAACGGAAAGAACGTCCAACTATAGCAGCCGGCCATCCGGCCCGAAAAAGGGATACGGCCCCGCAAAGTCGCCGATCGGGATCAGGTGCGTGACAGCAGCGCCGAATCCGCTGCCCGGAAACCAGGCGTGCAGGTGAAATGCCGGCGGCTCGATCTTAAACGACGGTGGCAGGCGCGCATCGAGATCAAGCGCAACCGCATGGTTGGGTGCCGGGCATATCGTCGCCGGAATGCCGGCAAACATCGTCACCGCGGCGCGGTGGACATGTCCGGCCGCGACCAGCAGCACCCGATTGTGCCGCCGCAGCACGGCCGCGAGATCGCCGGCGTTACGCAGGTTCTGCACGTCCATGTGGCCAATGCCGGTCGCGAAGGGCGGGTGATGCAGGAACAATAAAGCCGGGCGCGTGGCCGAGGCGCCAAGGGTCACGTCGAGCCAACGCAATGTGCCGGCATCGAGTGTGCCATGCGATGCGCCGGGAACGCTGGAGTCGAGCAGCACAACATCGAGGCCGCCAGCGGCGATCGAAAGATTGAGCGCGCCGTTCGCCTGCGCGTATGGTTGATCCGGCAACGCCGAGCGCATCAGTGCACGGTCGTCGTGGTTGCCGGGGATCGCCGCGAACGGGATTTCCAGCGGCGCAAGCAGGATTTTCAGATGGTCGTATTCCTCCGGCGCCGGGGTGTCGGCGAGATCGCCGGAGATCACCACCAGATCAGGCCGCGGCGACAGCCGGTTGAGCGTATCGATGCAACGCACCAGCGCCGCCGCGGTGTCGACCCGGCCATAGGCCAGTTGCCCCGGCCGCTTGATATGCAGATCGGAAATCTGCGCGACCAAAACCGGGCGGCTGCTCATGCATGCTCTCCGGGCAGCACGCGAACCGCGTGCGGGTCGACCGTGAGCCCGACGCGTTCGCCGATTTTCACATCGAGCGTATTCGGTGCGTCGATGATGAGCGGCCGCAGGGTGGCGCCGCTGACCGTCAGTCGTTGCCGGTCGCCGACAAAACTCACGCGCTCGACCTGGCCCGACAGGCTCGCGGCGCCCGGCGCCACGACGCCGATCGATTCGGGGCGGATCATCGCCACGACGTCGCCCGAGGCCTTCGTATCGGCGAGCATCATCCGGCCGCCGGGCAAGGTGAGCATTCCATCGACGGCGCGCGCTTCGACAAGATTGGCGGCCCCGACGAACTCGGCAACGAAGCGATTGGCCGGCGCGAAATAAATGTCGCGCGGCGATCCGACCTGGGCAATGGCGCCCTTGCGCATCACCACCACGCGATCGCCAAGCGCCATGGCTTCGGCCTGATCGTGGGTCACGTAAATCGTGGTAATGCCCAAGGTCCGCAGCAGACGATCGAGTTCCCAGCGCAGCCTTTCGCGCAGTGCCGCGTCGAGCGCGGTCAGCGGCTCGTCGAGCAGCAGCACGCTCGGACGCGCCGCCACCGCCCGCGCCAAGGCGACGCGCTGGCGCTGCCCGCCGGACAACTGGTCGATGCGGCGGCGCTCCAGACCCTCGATCCCGGTCAGCGCCACCAGCTCGGCGACGCGAGCGGCGCGTTCCGCTTTGCCGACGCCGCGGATCTTCAGGCTATAGCCGATATTTTCGGCGACGTTCATGTTGGGAAACAGCGCGTAGGACTGGAACACCATGCCGACATTGCGCTGCTCGATCGGAATGCCGGTCACGTCCGCATCGTTGAACAGCACGCGCCCGTCCAAATCGGGCGTTTCAAGTCCGGCAATGATCCGCAGCATCGTGGTCTTGCCGCAGCCGGAGGGCCCAAGAAAGACCAGGGTTTCGCCGCGCGCGACGTCGAGCGTGACCGGTTCGAGCGCGCGCGTACCGTCGGCAAAAACTTTCGCGCAGGCTTCGACCCGGACCGATACGCCGTGAAATGCGTTCATCGCCGCGCGCCCTGACGGCTCGCGCGGTCGGCGAAAACTTGCATCGCCACCAGCAGCGGAATGATCATGATAAAGAACACCAGCGTATAGGCGGAGGCGACCTCAAGCCGCATCGAGGCATAGCTGTCGGCAAGGCCGACCGGCAGCGTCTTGGTCAGCGGCGTGTGCAACATCCAGGTCAGATTGAATTCGCCGAGCGACAGCGTCACCACCATGAGCGAGCCGGCCAGAATGCCGGGGATGGCGTTCGGCACGATGACGTCGCGGAAACGCCGCCAAGGCGAGGCGCCGAGCGATGAAGCGCTTTCGTCGAGTGTCCTGACGTCGACAAGCGCAAAAACCGCCATCACCGAGCGCACCATGAACGGCAACGTGAACACCACATGGCCGGCGACGATGAACAGCGACGAGCGACGGAAGTCGCTGAATCCGCCGTAGGTCAGCAGCAGCGCCAGCGCAATGGCGAGGCCGGGAACGGCCAGCGGCAGCGTGATGATTTCCTCGATGGCGCGTGACAGCCGGCCGCCGCGCAGATGCAGCGCATAAGCGGCGGGAATTCCGACGATCAGCGTGACGCCGAGCGTGATGAGTGCCACGGCGAACGAGCGCGCAATGGTGTCGGCGTATAACTCCCAGACCTGCATCACCCACTGCAAGGTGAGGCCCGAGCGGACGCCGCGGAAGTAATTCTCGGTGACCCCCGCCACCATGGACAGGACCGCCGGCACGATCAGGAAGGCCGCGACAACAAGCGTAAACAGAAGCTGGCCGGCGAAGATCAGGCGGTCACGCATAGAGGTCACCCGGCGGCCGCGACGGTCGTGCCGGCGAATTGGCGGGCGAGCGCGAGAATGGCCCAGGCCACCAGCCCCAGTCCGACCGACAGCGCCGCCGCCATGGCGATGTTCGCCGACAGAGTGAACTCGGTGTAGATCAGCATCGGCAGCACATCGATATTGGTCGCCAGCGTGAAAGCGGTGCCGAAGGCGCCCATGGCGGTGGCGAACACGATCGCGCCCGAGGCGACAATCGCCGGCCCGAGCGCCGGCAAAATAACGTCGCGATGGATGGCCCAGGGACCGGCGCCTAGCGCGCGGGCGGCTTCCTCAAGCGCGGGATCGAGCTTTTCCACCGCCGCCATGATGGTGAGGATCACGCGCGGGATGGAGAAATAGAGGTAGCCGAGGAACAGTCCCTCGATCGAATAGGCGAACACCACTTTCTCGCCGATGAGCGGCAGCGTGATGTCGCCCAGCAGGCCCTGCCGCCCCGCCAGCAGGATGATCATGAAGCCGACCACCACGCCGGGAAACGCCAGCGGGAAGGTGAGCATGGCGACGAGGACGGCGCGGCCGGGGAAACGATGCCGCTGCAGGAACAATCCGGAGAAGATCGAAATCGCCAAGGTCGCGGCGGTGGTCGCCGCCGCCAGCACTACGGTATTGATGAGGGTCGCGCGATAACGCGGCTCGGTCAGGATGGCGGCATAGGCGCTCAGGCCCAAATCGCCGGTCGCGCCGGTGATGACGAGCCGGACCATCGGCAGCAGGAAAAATGCGAGCGCCACCAGCGCGAGCGGCAGCAGGCAAAGGCGGACGAAGACTTTATGCGTCATAGGCAACAGCGCCCCGGCGGGAGGCCGGGGCGCCATGATGCCTCAATGCACTTCGGCGAGGTAGCGGTCGGTGAAGCCTTTTTGCACCAATTCCAGCTTCGCCCAGTCCACGCTCTTGGCGCGTGCATAATCGCTGTCGGGCAGGAACTTGGCCTTGACCGCCGCAGGTAGTTCGATCGGCCGCGCCGGACGCAAGTAGGCGTTGGTCCAGATCGCCTGGCCCTTGTCGGACAACAAGTAGTCGAGCACTTTCTTTGCCTTCTCCTTGTCGGGCGCGTTCTTCACCAGGCTCACCACATAGGGGAAGACGACTGAGCCCTCGCAGGGAATGACAAACTCGAAATTGCCCTTCTCGGTGTATTTGGCGCGATAGGCGTTGAAGTCGTAGTCGAACAGGATCGGAATTTCGCCGGACACGACGCGTGCGTAAGAGGTCTGCTTCGGCACGATCGCGTCGTTCTTCTTGAGACCCTTGAAGAACTCGATCGCCGGCGTGAAGTTGTTCTCATTGCCGCCGAGGCTGTTGTTCACCGCGACCACGCCGACATAGCCGACGGCGGCCGATGACGGATCGAGATAGCCGACCATGCCCTTGTAGTCGGGCTTGAGCAGATCCTTCCAGCAGGCCGGCACCGGCTTGCCGCCGAGCGCGTCCTTGTTGACGAACAGGCCGAGCGTGCCGGAGTGGATGGTGGTCCAGGCGCCGTCGGCGTCCTTCAGTCCGGCCGGCACGTCGGCCCAGCCCTTCGGCTTATAGGGTTCGATCACGTCGAGCCCTTTCGCTTTCATGCCGAAGTTGACGCCGTAGTAGACGACGTCGGCGACCGGATTGGCCTTCTCGGCGAGCAGCTGTGACAGCGCCTGCCCGGAATTCTTGTTGTCGAAGGGAATGTCGTAACCGAGATCGGTCTTGATCGCCTTGAGCATCGAGGCAAAGTCGGCCCACTGCGGCGGACAGTTGTAGCAAATGACGTCGGCGGCCTGCGCCGGCGTGCGCACGGCGAGCGCCGCCAGCACGGCAAGCGCCAAGCCTTGCAGAAACTTCCTGATCGTCGCCATTGTTCGATCTCCCCTGAGATGTTATTTCCGCGCCGAAATGTGAGACACGGCTGTATTGCGGCTATATGACAAGCCTACATTAGCTGTTTTGCCAATGAAAATCGGCTAGAACCCTGCGGCCTTTCAACGGAAGACCGGCGCGATGACCAAAGCCCCCAAGATCGACCCGCAGACGCAGGCACGCATCCTCATCGAGGCGCTGCCGCACATGCAGCGTTATGACGAGGAAATCGTCGTGGTCAAATACGGCGGTCACGCCATGGGCCAGGAGCAGACCGCACGCGACTTCGCCAGCGATATCGTGCTGCTCGAGCAGACCGCGATCAATCCGGTGGTGGTGCACGGCGGCGGGCCGCAGATCGCGGCCATGCTCAAGAAGCTCGGCATCAAGTCGGAATTCGTCGACGGCCTGCGCATCACCGACGCCAAGACCGTCGAGATCGTCGAAATGGTGCTGGCCGGCTCGATCAACAAGCAGATCGTCGGCTACATCAACGCCGCCGGCGGCAAGGCCGTCGGCCTGTGCGGCAAGGACGGCAACATGGTGCAGGCGCGCAAGGTGACCCGCACCGTGGTCGATCCCGATTCCAATATCGAAAAGGTGGTCGATCTCGGCTTCGTCGGCGAGCCGGAGAAGGTCGACCTGACGGTACTCAATCACGTCTTGGGCAAGGAGATGATACCGGTGCTGGCGCCAGTGGCGACGTCGGCAAGCGGCGGCACCTTCAACGTTAATGCCGATACTTTCGCCGGCGCGATTGCCGGCGCGCTCAAGGCCAAGCGCCTGCTGCTGCTCACCGACGTGCCCGGCGTGCTCGACAAGGACAAGAACCTGATCACCGATCTGTCGGTGGCTGACGCCCGTAAGCTGATCGCCGACGGCACCATCTCCGGCGGCATGATCCCCAAGGTCGAGACCTGCATCTACGCGCTCGATCAGGGCGTCGAGGGCGTGGTCATCATGGACGGCAAGATCCCGCACGCCGTGCTGCTCGAACTGCTGACCGACCACGGCATTGGCACGCTGATGCACCGCTGAGGCGTCCGATCCGCTAGCATGGCCGCATGATTCGCGGTTTCGACTGCCTCGCTGCAGCGGCAAGCGCGACGCTGGTGCTGGCGGCGATACCGGCGCACGCCGAACTGATCCTGTGCAACCGCACCAGCTATCGCGTGGAAGCGGCGATCGGACTGGAAAAGCGCGCCAACGTCGCGACCCGCGGCTGGTTCCGCATCGATCCCGGCGCCTGCCGGCAGGTCGTGGACGGGCCGCTCGATACCGACATGGTCTATGTGCATGCGCGCACGCCGGCGGTCTACGGCAGCGCGCCGCTGCCGCAGGCGAGCCATGCCGAGCTGTGCATCCGCGACGGCGACTTCGAGATCGCCAATGCGCGTGAGTGCCCGTTAAATCAGCAAGCGCATTTCACCGCCGCGCAGCCGTCCGACTCTCCGAAGGGGCCGACGGTCAATCTCGCGGAAGAAGCCGACTACGACGACACGCAGGCGCGGCTCGCCGGCATCCAGCGCCTGCTGACGATCGCCGGCTACGACGCCTATCCGATCGACGGCGTGCAGGGCGGCAAGACGCAAGCCGCGATGGCGAAATTCCTCGCCGACCGCAAACTGCCGGCCGACGCGGCGTCGCAGCCGAATTTTTTCGACGTTCTGCTCGCCGCCGCCACCACGCCGGAAGGCGCCGGCTTCTCCTGGTGCAACGATACCAAATACCCGGTGATGGCCGCACTCGGCATCGTCGAGATGGGGGCGATCGTCACCCGCGGCTGGTATCGCCTGGCGGCCGGGCAATGCCTGCGGCCGGACCTGCACGGCGATCCGCACCGGCTCTACAGCTATGCCGAGGCGGTGGATGGCAACGGCCGCACGATCATGCGTGGCGATGCGCCGCTGGCCTGGGGCGGCGCGCTCGCGCTCTGCACGCGCGACGGCAAGTTCGAACTCGCCGACCACAAGGACTGCGCGGCGCGCGGCCTGAATACGGCCGGCTTTACCACGATTGATCTGGGCGGCCAGGCCGCGACCATCGTGCGTTTCAAGGAGCCCTGAGCAAAAAAAGGCCGTTTTTCGTGCACTTACGCTGCTTTGCGATGGCGATCTATTCGTGAGATATTGCGGCCGGGAGATTTGCACGAATGACTGACCGCCCTTGCCGCGTGTTGATGGTCTATCCGCGCTTCGCGTCGGACTCGTTCTGGGTCTACACGCCGGCCTGCGAAATCGTGGGCGCTCGCTATCCGACCGCCCCGCTCGGCATGATCACCGTCGCGGCGATGCTGCCGTCCGACTGGGAAGTCCGCTTGGTCAACCGCAACACCGAGGACTTGGGCGACGGCGATCTCGAGTGGGCCGACATGGTGATGACCGGCGGCATGCTGTTCCAGCAGGCCGACTCGCTGCGCATCACGGCAATGGCCCAGGCGCTCGGCAAACCGGTCGTGGTCGGCGGGCCGGACGTCAGCTCGCATCCTTACGTATACAAGGCGTGCGACTTCCAGATTCGCGGCGAAGCCGAGAGCGTCATCGACGACTTCATCGCCGCCTGGCAGGCCGGGCAGCGCTCCGGGCGTATTCGAAGGGGAGAAATTCCAGGTTGACGTGACGAAAACTCCGGTCCCGCGCTTCGATCTGCTCAAATTCGACCAGTATCTCTATATCGGCGTGCAATTCTCGCGCGGCTGTCCTTTCACCTGCGAATTCTGCGACATCATCGAACTCTACGGCCGCAATCCGCGCGCCAAGACGAACGAGCAGATGCTGGCGGAGCTCGACCGCCTCTATGAGCTCGGCTACCGCGGCCATGTCGATTTCGTCGACGACAATCTGATCGGCAACAAGAAGGCGGTGAAGGCCTTCCTACCCCACCTGAAGACCTGGCTCGAACAACACGACTATCCGTTCGAGTTCTCGACCGAGGCGTCGCTCAATCTCGCCGACGACGAGGAACTTCTGCGCCTGATGCAGCGATGCGAATTTCTTCGCTGTCTTTGTCGGCATCGAAAGTCCCGACACCGAGACGCTCAAGCAGATGCGTAAGAAGCAGAATACTCGCCGCAACATCGCCGAGAGCATTCATCGCATCTATGCGCACGGGATGTTTGTCACGGCGGGATTCATCGTCGGCTTCGATAGCGAGAAGGGGTCGATTGCGGAGCCCATGATCGACCTGATCGAGGAGACGGCAATTCCGGTAGCCATGGTGGGGCTGCTTTATGCGCTATCCAGCACCCAGCTCGGCAGGCGCCTCGCCAAGGAAGAACGCCTGCATGTCGGCCATGACGTGCAGGTCACCGGCGACGGCGACCAATGCACGGCCGGCTTGAACTTCGACACCGTGCGGCCGCGCGCTGACGTATTGGCAGATTATCGCAACGTCCTGCAACACGTTTACGATCCGGTCGCCTTCGCCGGCCGTCTCAAGCGCCTGTCGACCCTGCTGGACCGTTCCAAGGGGCGTCGCGAGCCGCCGGCGGGTGACATCAAGCTCAGGGCCGGCTCGATCGCAACCGTGCACAAGATCATGAACCAGCTGCCGGAAGTGCGGGAGATTTTCTGGAAGACCTTCACCGAGTGCGCTGTCAGCAACCCCAATTCCGTGCGGTTCCTGGTGTTGATGATGGCCATCTATCTCCATGTCGGCCCGTTCTCGCGCAAGGTTATCGCCGACATCGATCGCCAGATAGAAAACCTCCACAACCAGATGCCGCCTGCGCGACGCGTGCCCATGCACGAATCGGCTGCGGCTTCCATGTGACGTGCGGCCACTCGCTCGCGCACCCTCGGCAGCCTTGACGGCATCGCATCGCACCCCGCGCGGTTTCGGGCATGTCGAGACCTGGGTGTTCGATCTCGACAACACGCTCTATCCGCATCATCTGCTCTGGCAGCAGGTCGACGACCGCATCCGCGCGTACGTCGCCGAATTCCTTAAAGTGTCGAAGGATGAGGCGTTCCGCGTGCAGAAGGACTATTACAAGCGCTACGGCACCACCATGCGCGGACTGATGACCGAGCACGGGCTCGATCCGGACGACTATCTCGAATACGTGCACCAGATCGATCACTCGCCGCTCGAACCCAATCCGGCGCTCGGCGCGGCGCTCGAAAAATTGCCGGGCCGCAAGCTCATCCTCACTAACGGCACCCGCAAGCACGCCGACGCGGTGATGCGGCGGCTGGAAATCCATCAGCATTTCGAGGACGTGTTCGACATCGTCGCCGCCGAGCTCGAGCCCAAGCCGGCCGTGCGAACCTATGAACGTTTCCTGGCGCGCCACGACGTCGATGCGGCCAAGGCCGCCATGTTCGAGGATCTCGCGCGCAATCTCGAGGCGCCGCATGCGCTCGGCATGACCACGGTGCTGGTGGTGCCCGGAAGGCACGCGCGAAGTGTTCCGCGAGGATTGGGAGCTGGAGGGACGCGGCGAGCGCGCACGTCGACTATCTGACCGACAATCTTGCCGGATTCCTTGAGCAAATTGTCGGCCGCCGGCGCACGGCTTGACATCGCCTGCCCGGCCTCCGACAAACCGCTGCCACATGCGCACCGGGTTGCCTCATGTCTGACGACAAGCTTGCCAAGATCATCGACGACGCCTTCGAAGGCCGCGACAAGATCGGCCCGAAGACCAAGGGCGCGGTGCGCAAGGCCGTCGATTCCGCGCTTGCGTTGCTCGACCGCGGCGAGGCGCGCGTGGCCGAGAGGCAGCCCGGACGGCGTCTGGCAAGTCAATCAGTGGCTGAAGAAGGCCGTGCTGCTCTCATTCCGGCTCAACGACATGAGCGTGATCGCGGGCGGCCCGGGCAAGGCCGTTTGGTGGGACAAGGTCGATTCCAAGTTCAAGGGCTGGAACGCCGCGCGCTTCCGCAAGGCAGGCTTCCGCGCCGTGCCCGGCTGCGTGGTGCGCCGCTCGGCCTATATCGCGCCCGGCGTGGTGCTGATGCCGTCCTTCGTCAATCTCGGCGCCTATGTCGATAGCGGCACCATGGTCGACACCTGGGCGACGGTCGGCTCCTGCGCGCAGATCGGCAAGAATTGCCATTTGTCGGGCGGCGTCGGCATCGGCGGCGTGCTCGAGCCGCTGCAGGCCGGGCCTGTCGTGATCGAGGACAATTGCTTCATCGGCGCGCGCTCGGAAGTGGTCGAAGGCGTGATCGTGCGCGAAGGCGCCGTGCTCGGCATGGGCGTTTATATCGGCGCTCTCCACCAAGATCGTCGACCGCGAAACCGGCAAGATTTATCAGGGCGAAGTGCCGCCTTATTCGGTGGTCGTGTCGGGGACGATGCCCGGTCAGCCATTGCCGAACGGCGAGCCGGGACCGAACCTTTACTGCGCGGTCATCGTCAAGCGCGTGGACGAGCGCACCCGCTCGAAGACCAGCATCAACGAGCTGCTGAGGGATTGAAAGGCGAACGCTAGTCATGTCCGCCGATCCTCGTCGCCATTGCCCGCGATCTGGTGCGCTGCCGCTCGGTGACGCCGGCGGAAGGCGGCGCGCTCAAATTTCTCGAAGGCACTTTGAAGGCGGCCGGCTTCACCGTGCATCGCATGACGTTTCACGAGCCGGGCGCGGATGATGTGGAAAACCTCTACGCCCGCATCGGCACGGCGGCGCCGCATCTGATGTTCGCCGGCCATACCGACGTGGTGCCGCCGGGCGACGAAAAGGCGTGGACGTCATCCGCCGTTTTCCGGCGAGGTCGCGGACGGCGAGCTCTACGGCCGCGGCGCGGTCGACATGAAGGGCGGCATCGCCTGCGCGGTCGCCGCCGTGCTCGATCATCTCAGCCATCACGGCGGCAAGCCGAAAGGCTCGATCTCGTTCCTGATCACCGGCGACGAGGAAGGCATCGCGGTCAACGGCACGCCCAAGCTGCTGCAATGGGCCGCCGCGCGCGGCGAAAAATTCGACCACTGCATCCTGGGCGAGCCGAGCAACGTGGATGCGCTGGGCGACACCATCAAGATCGGCCGCCGCGGCTCGCTCAACGGCCACCTGATCGTGACCGGCAAGCAAGGCCACGTCGCCTATCCGCAGCGGGCGGAAAATCCGATCCGCGGGCTGGTGACGATGGTTGCGGCGCTGCAGGCCGAGCCGCTCGACAGCGGCAGCGCGCTGTTCCCGCCCTCGCATCTGGAATTCACCTCGGTCGATGTCGGCAACAAGACGGTCAACCTCATTCCCGGCGAGGCGCGCGCGCGCTTCAATATCCGCTTCAACGACAAGCACACGCTCGACTCGCTGAAGGCATTGATCGAGCAGCGCGCAGCCAAGGCCGCGGGCGGCGCGATCAAATTTGCGTTCCAGTGGGAGCCGTCGAACGCCGGCGTGTTCGCGGTCAAGCCGGGCCCGTTCACCGAGCTGGTGGTCGACGCGATCGCCAAGGTCACCGGCCGCAAGCCGGAATTATCGACCAGCGGCGGCACCTCCGATGCGCGCTTCATCACGCCTATTGCCCGGTGGTGGAATTCGGCCTGGTCGGGCAGACCATGCATGCCATCGACGAGCGCGTGCCGATCGCCGACCTGCGCGCGCTGACGACGATCTACCGGACGATCATCGACAAGTATTTCGAAGAACCTACTCCACGGGCACTCTTCCCTTCTGCCCTTGCGGGAGAGGGAATGAGAACGCCGCGCTGCCGTCAATAATCCACCTGCATCAGATAAAGCCCGTCCGGCGGCGCCACCTGGCCGCAGGCGGTGCGGTCGCGCGCGGCGAGCACGCGCGCCAGATCGTCGGCGCTCCATTTGCCCTCGCCGGCCATCACCAGCGAGCCGACCATCGAGCGCACCTGGCTGTGCAGGAACGAGCGCGCCGACGCGTGCACATTCACGGCGTCGCCCTCGCGTTCGACGTCGAGCCGGTCGAGCGTCTTCAGCGGCGATTTGGCCTGGCACTCGGTCGAGCGGAACGTGGTGAAGTCGTGCTTGCCGACCAGCCGCTGCGCGGCGGCATGCATGGCCGCGGCGTCGAGCGGGCGCGGCACCCGCCAGGCGTGGCCGGCATCGAGCGTCAGATCGGCGCGGCGGTTGATGATGCGATAGAGATAGTGGCGCTTGATCGCCGAGGTGCGGGCGTTGAAGCCGTCCGCCACCCGTTCGGCGGCCAGGATCGCCACCGGGTGCGGTCGCAGATGCGCGTTGAGCGCGTCGCGCACGGTGTCGGTGTCCCAGTCCTTCGTCAGATCGACATGCGCCACCTGCCCGCGCGCGTGCACGCCGGCATCGGTGCGGCCGGCGCCCTGCACCAGGGTCTTTTCGCCCGATAATGCCTCAATCGCCGCGGTCAGCACGCCCTGCACGGTGGGCTGGTCGGCCTGGATCTGCCAGCCGGCGAAGGGGGACGCCGTCATATTCGATGGTCAGCTTGTAGCGGGGCACGATTGATTCACCTCAAATCCGCCCGCGGCGGGTTTCCTATACTTGGCGTTGAAAAAGAGGGCCAAAGTCCATGAAGAGCGAATTTAAACGGCAAATCGTCGATCTGCTCAACGAGCACCGTATCATGACGATGGCCACAAACCGGGCCGACGGCTGGCCGCAGGCGACCGTGGTCGGTTACTGCAATGACGGGATGGTCATCTACTGCCTGATTTCCCGCAACAGCCAGAAATTCGCCAACATCATGCGCGATCCGCGGGTGTCGCTCGCCATCGCCAAGGACTACCCGCAGCCGCTGCAGATCAAGGGCCTGTCGATCGCGGCCACCGCCGCCGTGGTCACCGACCTGGGCGAGATCGACCATGCCTCGGACATCCTGCTGCACCGCTATCCGGAATACAAAGTGATGCCGCGCCCCGACCCTGCCGCCGTGCCGACCCTACGGCTGACGCCCGAGATCGTCTCCATCCTCGATTATTCCAAGGGCTTCGCGCATACCGACCTGGTTCGCGTCACCGACAACGATCTCGCCGAATTCATCGAAGCGCGCCGGCACCATTGGGCGGGATTTCACGCGGCCTAGGACGCCAATCAAGCAAGCCGCGCGCCGGGCTCGACCTTGGTGCCGCGCAGGAATTCCTCCGCCGCCATCGGCTGCTTGCCGGCGCGCTGCACTTGCGTGAGCCGCACCGCGCCGTCGCCGCAGGCGATGGTCAACGAATTGTCGAGCGCGGTGCCGGGCGCGCCTTTGCCCTCACCGCGCGTCGAGCGCAGCGCCTTGACCCGCACGCCGCCGATCTCGAACCAGGCGCCGGGAAACGGCGACAGGCCGCGGATGTGGTCGTGCACCTGTTTCCACGGTTTGGTCCAATCGATGCGGGTCTCGTCCTTGCCGATCTTGGCCGCATAAGTGACGCCGGCCTCGGGCTGCGGCGTGAGCGTGAGCGAGCCGCGCTCCGCCGCGGCCAGCGCGCGCAACATCAGATCGGCGCCGAGCCGCGCCAGCGCATCGTGCAGGTCGCCTGCCGTCATGTCGGGCCCGATCGCGGTGCGCTCCGCCATCGCCATGGCGCCGGTGTCGAGCCCTTCGTCCATCTGCATGATGGTGACGCCGCTCTCCGCATCGCCCGCCATGATGGCGCGGTTGATCGGCGCGGCGCCGCGCCAGCGCGGCAGCAGCGAGGCATGCACGTTGAAGCAGCCGAGCCGCGGCGCTTCGAGGATCGGCTTCGGCAGGATCAGGCCATAGGCCACCACCACCGCGGCATCGGCCTTGTGCGCGCGGAATTCCGCTTCCGCCTCGGCGGTCTTGAGCGTCTTCGGCGTGAACACCGGCAGGCCGAGCCGGCGCGCCTCGCGCTCGACCGGCGTTGGCTGCAAGTCCATGCCGCGCCCGGCGGGCTTGGCCGCGCGCGTATAGACCGCCGCGATCTCATGCCCGGCTGCTGCGAGCTCGACCAGCGTCGGCACCGCGAAATCGGGCGTGCCCATGAAGATCAGGCGCATGTGGGCACCGCCGGATTTATCCAATGTGATGCGAAGGCTCTTTGTCCTCGGAAAACGGCTTGGCCGCCTTCCATCTTCTTCGCTGCCTTCTTGAATCGCTTCATCACCATGCTGCGCTTGAGCTTGGAAATATAGTCGATGAACAGGACGCCGTTGGTGTGGTCGATCTCGTGCTGCAGGCAGGTGGCGAGCAGACCGGTCGCCTCGATCTCCTGCGGCTTGCCGTCGAGGTCGAGATATTTCACACGCACCGCCGCCGGCCGCTCGACCTCCTCGTAATATTCCGGGATCGACAGGCAGCCTTCCTCGTAGGTCGACTTCTCGTCCGACTTCCAGGTGACTTCCGGATTGATGAAGACCAGCGGCGCCTTCGGGTCGTCCTTCTTGGCGAGGTCCATGGTGACCACGCGCTGCGGCACGCCGATCTGGATGGCGGCGAGCCCGATGCCGGGCGCCGCGTACATGGTCTCGAACATGTCGTCGACCAGCGTGCGCAGCGATTTGTCGACCGCCTTCACCGGCTCGGATTTCAGCCGCAGCCGCTTGTCGGGGAGGATGAGGATGTCACGCACCGCCATGGCGCGCGATGTAAGGGTAAGGGGTCGCGCGGTCAATGCGCGCCTTTCCCCTTGAGCCACGGGCGTTATCGCCCTACCGTTCGCTCTTCGTTCGCAAGGCTCGCCGAATCACGATAGAAGCTGCGCATGCCGGAAACCCTCCTCGTCGTTCTCGCCCTGATCATCGCGATCGGCGTCGTCGCCATCCTGGCGCTGCTGCTGCGGCCGCGCGCGGCGCCCGTGGATCATGCGGCGGAGCAGCGGCTGGCCGATCTCAACGCGCGCATCCAAGCCATGGGCGAAATGCTGGCCAAGGCGCAGGCGCAGCTGCAGCAGACCGTGCATCAGCGGCTCGACGCGGTGACGCAGAATCTCGGCGAGTCGATGAAGACCTCGACCAAGAACACCACCGATCACCTGCAACAGCTGCATGCGCGGCTGGCGGTGATCGACAGCGCGCAGAAGAACATCACCGATCTGGCCTCGACCGTGACGTCGCTGCAAAAGGTCTTCGACAACAAGCAGCGCCGCGGCGCCTTCGGCCAGGGCCGGATGGAAGCCATCGTTGCCGACGCGCTGCCGCAGGGCGCCTATGAATTCCAATTTACGCTGTCGAATAATTCGCGGCCGGATTGCTGCATCCACATGCCGGACAACCGCCATCTCATCATCGATGCCAAATTCCCGCTGGAGGCAACGACCGCGCTCGAAAACGCCAAGACCGAAGAGGAACGGCTTCAGGCCACGCGCCAGCTGCGGCAGAATCTGGGCAAACATATCGACGACATTTCCGGGAAATATCTGATCAAGGGTGAGACGCAAGACGTCGCTTTCATGTTCATCCCGTCGGAGTCCATGTTTGCCGAACTCTATGACGTGTTCGACGATGTCTTGCAGAAAGGATATCGCGCCGGCGTCATCATCGTGTCGCCGTCTCTGCTGATGCTGGCGATTCAGGTTGTCCAGCAGATTCAGAAAGACGCCCGCATGCGCGAGGCTGCGGACAAAATTCTGAAAGAAGTCGCGCTGATGATCGAAGACGTGCAGCGCCTCAAGGACCGCGTCGAGAATCTCGACAAGCATTTCGGCAACGTCAACAAGGACATCGAGCAGATCGTCACGTCGGCCGAGAAAATCCTAAGCCGCGGCGAGAAAATCCAGAGCGTCGAGTTCAGCGACGAAACGCCGAGCGCGCAAATCATTCCCGCGCCGATCCGCAAGCTGGAAGCCGGCGAATAACGCATGAGCGCGCCGTCCGATAGCGCGCCGCGCCCGTCCTTCCTCGACGCGCTGGCGGTGTACCTGAAGCCGCGCGTGCTGATCGTGCTGTTCCTCGGCTTCTCGTCCGGGCTGCCGCTGGCGCTGTCGGGCGCGACGCTGCTGGTGTGGATGCGCGAATCCGGCGTCGATCTCGGCACCATCGGCCTGTTCGCGCTGGTCGGCACGCCCTACACCGTGAAATTCCTGTGGGCGCCGCTCACCGACGCGCTCGACGTGCCGCTGCTCGGGCGCTGGCTCGGCCGCCGCCGCGGCTGGCTGGTGTTCACGCAGATGCTGCTGATGGCGGCGATCGTGTTCCTCGGCTCGACCAATCCGGCGACGGCGCCCGGACTGGTCGCCTTCGGCGCGCTGCTGGTCGCCGCCGCGTCGGCCACGCAGGACATCGTGGTCGACGCCTTCCGCGTCGAGAGCCTGCCGGAAAACGAGCAGGCCGCCGGCATGGCCTCCTACGTGGCGGCCTATCGCATCGGCATGCTGGTCTCGACCGCCGGCGCGCTGTTTCTGGTCAGCGCCATCCAGGCCTACGGCTTCGACAAGCAGGCGGCCTGGCACTGGGGCTATGTGGCGATGGCCGCGCTGGTGCTGATCGGCACCGCTCACCGCGCTGCTCGCCACCGAGCCGGAGCGCTCGGCGCTGGCGGAGGCCGCGCACGCGCAGCAGAACCGGTTCGCGCGCGTGGCCGAGGCCGCCGTCGGCGCGTTCAAGGATTTCCTCGGCTACGAGATGGCCTTCGCCATGCTCGCCTTCGTGGTGCTGTTCAAGTTCACCGACGCGCTCTCGGGCGCCATGACCGCGCCGTTCGTGATCGATCTTGGATTTACCCGCAACGAATACGCGGCGATCGTGAAGGGCGTCGGACTGGCGGCGCTGCTCGCCGGCGGCTTTGCCGGCGGCTTCATTGCGCGCGCGCTGCCGCTCGCGCCCAGCCTGTGGATCGGCGCCATCCTGCAAGCGGCGGCAAATCTGGGATTCTGCTGGGTCGCGTTTTCCGGCCACAGCCTCACCGCGCTGACCATCGCCATCACGCTGGAGAATTTCACCAGCGCCATCGGCACCGTGATGTTCGTCGCTTACTTGTCGGCGCTCTGCCAGAACCCGCTGCACACGGCGACGCAATACGCGCTGCTGACCGCGCTGGCCGCGGTCGGGCGCACCTATCTGTCGTCCGGCGCGGGCTTCATCGCCGAAATCGACCGGCTGGGTGTGGTTTTTCGTGATCTGCGCGCTGGCCGGCCTGCCCAGCCTGGTGCTGCTGGCCTGGCTGCAGCGGCACGGGCATTTCAAGCGGCTGGAGCCGAAGAAAGCCTAGAACAGCGTCCGCTGCTTGATCGCCGCCGACAGCGTGCCCTCGTCGAGATAATCGAGTTCGCCGCCGACCGGCACGCCGTGCGCGAGCCGCGTCACCTTCACGTTCGCCTCGTGCAGCAACTCGGTGATGTAATGCGCGGTGGTCTGGCCGTCGACCGTGGCGTTGAGCGCCAGGATCAGCTCCTTCACCTGCGGCTCGTGCGCGCGCGAAATGAGCGCGTCGATGGCGAGGTCCTGCGGCCCGACGCCGTCGAGCGGCGACAGCGTGCCGCCCAGCACGTGGTAGCGGCCGTTCACCGCATGCGCGCGCTCGAGCGCCCACAGATCGGCGACGTCGGCCACCACCACGATGATCGACTGGTCGCGCTTGCCATCGGTGCACACCGTGCAGGGATTCTGCGTGTCGATATTGCCGCAGGTCTTGCAGATCTCGATCTTCTCCATCGCGGTCTGCAAGGCGGCGGCCAGCGGCGCCATCAGCAATTCGCGCTTCTTGATCAGATGCAGCGCCGCGCGCCGCGCCGAGCGCGGGCCCAAGCCGGGCAGCCGCGCCAGCAACTGGATCAGGCGCTCGATTTCGGGTCCGGCGACGGCGGTGGGCATTAAGTCAGATTCATCCCCGGCGGCAGCGGCAGGCCGCCGGTCAGGGCCTTCATCTTGTCCTGCATGACGGCCTCGGCCTTGCGCCGCGCGTCGGCATGCGCGGCCACCAGCAGGTCCTCGACGATTTCCTTTTCCGATGGCTTGTAGAGGCTGTCGTCGATCTTGACGCCCTTGAGATCGCCTTTGGCGGTGAGCCGCACGGTCACCATGCCGCCGCCCGCCGTGCCCTCGACCTCGATGGTGTCGAGCTCGGCCTGCAGCGCCTGCATCTTGGATTGCAGTTGCGCGGCCTGCTTCATCAAGCCCATGAAATCGGCCATCGCCTAATCCTCGTCCTCCGGCGGCGCATCTGGCACCGCCTCACCCGCATCGGCAGCCGGCGCGTTCTGCGTCACGCCGACCACCTTGGCGCCGGGGAAGCGGTTGAGCACCGCCTGCACCAGCGGATCGCTTTGCACGCCGCGCTCGAGCTCCGCCTGCCGCTCTTCCGCCTGCGCGCGCACGGTCGCGCTGCCCTGCTCCTGCGAGACCACCACCATCCAGCGCTTGCCGGTCCAGGCGGTGAGCTTGCGTTGCAGGTCGTGCACCAGCGTTTTCGGCGCGCTCGGCTCGAGCGCGATCTCGAGCTGACCGTCCTCGCAGCGCACCAGCCGCACGTCGCGCTCCAGCGCCATCTTCATCGTGATGTCGCGCTTTTCAGCTGCGAGCGCGATCAGCGCTTCGAACGAACCGATAGTCAGCGTCGGCGCGGCCGCGACCGGTTCGTTGATGTCGGCCGCCGGATTCTCGGCGGGCCGCGGCGATACCGCCGCCGAAGAGCGTGGCGAGCCGCGCGGCGCGTCGTAGCGCGGGGCTAAAATTCTGCGCCGGTGCCTGCGTCGCAGCCGCGCCGCCATTGCCCTGCGGGCGCGCCGGCGCGGAACCTTCCTCCCCGAGCGAGCGGACGACCTCATCCGGCGTCGGCAGATCGGCGGCATAGGCGATGCGCACCAGCACCATCTCGGCGGCGGCGACCGGGCGGCCGGAGGCCTGCACCTCGCCGATGCCCTTGAGCAGCATCTGCCAGGTGCGCGACAGCACGCGCATCGACAGTTGCGCGGCGAAGGCGCGGCCGCGCACGCGCTCGGCTTCCGACAGCGACACGTCGTCGGCAACCGTGGGCACCACTTTCACGCGGGTGACGAAATGGGTGAACTCGGCGAGATCGCTCAGCACCACGCCGGATCGGCGCCGATGTCGTATTGCTCGCGCAGTTCCTTCAGCGCGGCGGCGACGTCGCCCTTCATCAGCGCCTCGAACAGATCGACGACGCGCACGCGGTCGGCGAGGCCGAGCATCTGCCGCACGTCTTCCGCGCGCACCGGCCCGGCCGCGTGCGCGATCGCCTGGTCGAACAGCGACAGCGAATCGCGCACCGAGCCTTCCGCCGCGCGCGCGATCATCGCCAGCGCCGCCGGCTCGACCTCGATCTTCTCCTTGCCGGCAATGCCTTCGAGATGCTTGACCAGCAGCGCGGCGTCGACGCGGCGCAGGTCGAAGCGCTGGCAGCGCGACAGCACCGTCACCGGAACTTTGCGGATTTCCGTGGTGGCGAAGATGAACTTGGCGTGCGGCGGCGGCTCTTCCAGCGTCTTGAGCAGCGCGTTGAACGCCGCGCCCGAGAGCATGTGCACTTCGTCGAGGATATAGACCTTGTAGCGCGCGCACATCGGCGCGTAGCGGATGGCGTCGTTGATCTGGCGCACGTCCTCGACGCGAATTGTGCGAGGCGGCGTCCATCTCCAGCACGTCGGGGTGGCGGCTCTCGATGATGGCCTGGCAATGCACGCCCATGACCGGCATGGTGATGGTCGGCTGAGTGACCGAGCCGTCCGGCAATTCGTAATTGAGCGCGCGCGCCAGAATGCGCGCGGTCGTGGTCTTGCCGACGCCGCGCACGCCGGTGAGGATCCAGGCCTGCGGAATGCGCCCGCTCTCGAACGCGTTCGAGATGGTGCGCACCATGGCGTCCTGGCCGATCAGGTCGGCGAAGCTGGCCGGGCGGTATTTGCGCGCCAGCACGCGATAGCCGGCGTCCTGCGGTGCATCGCCGAGATCAAGGCCGGTGGGTTTCGCGGTTTCGCTCATCGTGCCATCCGACCGGCGGCCGCGCATGTTGCGCTGTTGGATCGCGGAAAATGGTGGGAGGCTGACGAGCGACCCGAACCGCGCTCGTTAGGGCTGCTTCCTTCCGGATCTGACCCGGTTGGCGAGTGGCTCGTCCACCGCCAACCTCCCGGGGACCTATATCGGGCCAATGGGAGCGGAAAGCAAGCCAGTGCGGCGCCGCTCTGCTAGCTTTCCTCCGAAAGAATCGCGCAGAATTACTCAATGGTTTCAGGTACTCTCGAACGTCTGGTCGCTGCATCCGCAACTCGCACAGGACACGGTTCCTGTCGGCGACCTGCCGCTTGTCGCGCGTGCTGCTGGCGAACGATGCCAATTATCCCTGGCTGATCCTGGTGCCGCGCCGGGCGGGTCTCATCGAAATCATCGATCTTGCGGACAGCCACCGATCGGAACTGATAGACGAGATCGCCGCCGTCGCGCGCGCGCTCAAATCCATCACCGAATGCGAGAAGCTCAATATCGCCGCGCTCGGCAACCAGGTGGCGCAATTGCATGTGCATGTGATTGCGCGCCGGCATAGCGACGCGGCCTGGCCGAAGCCGGTGTGGGGCGCGGCGGCGCCGACCGCTTACGATCCGGCCGCGCGCGACGGCCTGATCGGCGCCTTGCGGCGCGCCCTTCAAATCGAGCCGGCTTTCCAGCTAGACGTAATCCACCTGCATAACCGAGCCGCGCGTCCCCGCGAAAGCGGGGATCGCAGGAAAGGGACTGATGACTTTCCGCATCGCCGTCGTGCAGCCGATCACCAACCCGATCGGCGAGGACGAAAAGAACGTGGCCGATGCGGTGAACTTCATCGCGCGCGCCAAGGCGGAAGGCGCCGACTTCGTCTGCTTTCCGGAAACCTATCCCGGCCCCTGGCGCATGCCGGCGAGCTTCGATCCGACGCCGCGCATCGCCGAGGCCGCCGCCAAGCACGGCATCAACGCCGTCTACGGCACGATCGAGCCGCTCAGCCACAACGAGGGCACCGCGCATAATCTGATCTGCATGGCCTATGGCGACGGCCGCGCGCCGGTCAGCTACCGCCGCACGCATCCGAACGGGCCGTGGATCTATACCGGCGGCAAGTGGTGGGAATTCCAATACGTGCCGGGCAACGAGTTTCCGGTGTTCGACACCGCGCACGGCAAGGTCGGGCTCGCGATGTGCAGCGAGGCCTACATGCCGGAGGTGACGCGCGCGCTGGCGTTGCGCGGCGCCGAGCTGATCTTCATGCCGGCCGGCACCGACAAAGGGAAATTGTGGGCGAGCTGGCGCAATCTGATCTGGTCGCGCGCGATCGAAAACCTGGCCATCGTGGTGACCACGCAGAACCTGTTCAGCCACGCCGAGCGCGGGCTGGCCATGGTGGCGGCGCCGGAGGAGATTTTATTCGAGAGCACGGTGGCCGGCTTCTTCATGGTGGACGTCAGCCTCGAGCGCGCGCGGCAGATGCGCGCCAGCACGGATACAGTGACCTCCTCGCAAAGCTACGCCGCCAAGCAGGGCGTGCTGGGGCCGCAATGGCAGCGGCCCGAACTGCGCGAGGCCATGTATCCGCGCCCGCCGCAGGCGGCTGAATAGCGGTCGCGATTGCGCCGCGCGCGCGTCCGTGCGAATTTCCGCCGCCCATGCCCTCCCCTCGCCCCGATCTCGGTCCCAAACCGCGTCTTGGCTATACGCAAAGCCGCATCGAGCGCGCCGCCGAGCTGCGCCCCGACGATGCCGCCATTGCGCGGCTGGCGGCGCAGCCGAACGCCGGCGCCTATGTGATCGGCGGCGACCTGATCGTGATCAAAAAAGGTGCGCCGCTCAACGAGCCGCTGTTCACGATGGATGAAGCGCGCGCGCTTGGCGCGGCGGGCGAAACGGTTTTCCTTGGCTTGTTGAAGGATGCCGCCCGTTTCGGCTACGGCCTCCAGCCGGCGGCGGCGGAGGCGTTCAAGAGCCGCGACGATTTGCACGTCACTGACTTGCGCTCGATCGCGGTGCAGGGCCTGGTCGACCCCGAGCATTTGCCGCCGATCGCGGAGGCCAAGGCGGTGCTGCACTGGCACTTGCGCCACCGCTTCTGCGCGAACTGCGGCGCGCCGACGCAGACCGTGCAGGCCGGCTGGCGGCGCGATTGCGCGGCCTGCAAGGCCGAACATTTCCCGCGCACCGATCCGGTGGTGATCATGCTGGCGACCGCCGGCGAGCAATGCCTGCTCGGCCGGTCCCCGCGTTTCCTGCCGACGATGTGGTCGTGCCTGGCCGGCTTCATCGAGCCGGGCGAAGCGATCGAGGACGCGGTGCGGCGCGAAACGCGCGAGGAAGCCGGCATCACCTGCGGCCGCGTGACCTATTTCCATTCGCAGCCATGGCCGTTCCCGAGCTCGCTGATGATCGGCTGCCATGCCGAGGCCTTGACCCACGACATCGTGGTGGACCGCGCGGAACTCGAAGACGCGCGGTGGTTTAGCAAGGCGGAGGTGGAGACCATGCTGGCGCGCCGCCACCCGCAAGGGCTGACCACCCCGCCGCCGGTGGCGATCGCGCATCACATCATCCGCGCCTGGGTGGAGGACGAGATCGGCTTTGACTGACGCTGCGCCGGCAAGGAGAGCTCCGAAGATCCTGTGCGCCGGCATTGCGGTGCAAGACATCGTCATGCGCGTGCAGAATTTCCCGGCGCCCGGCACCAAGGTTTCGGCGTCGGAGTTCATCGTCACCGGCGGCGGCTGCGCCGCCAATGCGGCGGTCGCCGTCGCGCGGCTGGGCGGACGCGCGGCCTTCGCCGGCCCGCTCGGCGGCGATGACGACCAGGTGAGCAACCGCATCCTCGCCGACCTCGTCAACGAAGGCATCGATTGCAGCGGGGTGGCGCGCAAGGATGACGGCACCGCCTCGGTGTCGCTGATTCTGCTCGACGAGACCGGCGAAAAGACCATTGCCACACGGCGCGGCGTCAATCTCGGCAATGCGCTGCCCGCCGACGCCGCCAAGCTGGTGGCGGACGTCGACGCCGTGCTGATCGACAACCGGTTTCCGGAATTCGTGACGGCGGTGTGCCGCGCCGCGCAGGCGCGCAAGATCCCGATCGTGATCGATCTCGATCAGGAAACCAAGCCGGACGACCCGCTGCTCAAGCTCGGCAGCCATTTGGTGGCGTCGGCGGAAGCCTTGCGCGCCACCACTGGCTTGAGCGATTGCGGCACTGGCTTGCGACGCTTGGCCGGGCACCTCTCCGGCTTCCTCGCGGTCACCGACGGGCCGAACGGCGTCACTTGGCTCGACGGCGGCACGCTGCGCCACATGGCCGCCTTCAAAGTGGAAGCGATCGATTCGCTCGGTGCCGGCGACGCCTTCCACGGCGCCTTCACGCTCGCGCTAGCGGAAGGCCGCGATCTGCAGGACGCCATGCGCTTTGCCAGTGCCACCGCCGCGCTGAAATGCACGCATTTCGGCGGCGCCTCGGGCGCGCCGCAGCGCGCCGAGGTGGAGGAATTCCTCAAGAAGAATTGAGCCGGTTATTTCTTCGACGGACAAGGCGCGCCGCAAGGCGCGCAGGCGCCGGCGAAATCTTCCGGCGAGACGGCGCGCCCGCTCGACGGGCTGATCAGGTGATTACCGACGATAGCGACCATTCCGAGCAGCACGACTGCGATATAGACCTTTCGCATCGGATTAGTCCCGCGACAGGCCGAACAGCGGCCGCAGGCGGATGCCGATCAGGCAGCCGGGCAATGCCGCGGCGAACCAGACCCAGCCGTGCAGCGATCCTGATGCGACGCCGCCGACAAAGGCGCCGATATTGCAGCCGAAGCCGAGTCGCGCGCCCCAGCCCATCAGCAGGCCGCCGACCGCAGCAGCGAGCAGCGATTTCACCGGCGGCCACGCTGTGGCTCCGAACGGTTTAGTGGCCGCGGCCGCCGCCATGGCGCCGAACACCATGCCGAAGTCTGTCAGGCTCGAGGTGTCGGACAGCACCGACTCGGCGAGCGCATGCTTGGGTCCCGGCCACTGCCAGAACGGCGAATGCGAGAAATCGACGCCGAGCGCGGCAGCTGCCTTGGCGCCCCACACCGTGTAGCCGAAGGTCACGCTCCATGGATGCCCGCCGGCGACGAACACGCCGACGCACAACAGCCCGATGGCAATGCCGCCGAGCACGTAGCTGCGTGACGGCCGGAAATTGGCGCCGCGGCGTTTGGCGACCGCGACGATCAGTGCCGCCGCAAGTGCAATGCTGGCGAGCGTTGCCGCCAGTCCGCCCCAGGGGCCGAGATAATCCGACGCCAACACAGGATCGATGCCGCCGAGCGCCAGGAACGACGGCAGCGACAGGCTGCCGAAGACGCTGCCGACGATGAACAGCAACAGCGTGATCAACATCCGCCCGGAGCCGCCACCGACGGTGTAGAGCGTGCCGGAGCCGCAACCGTTGGCGAGCTGCATGCCGATGCCGAAGGTGAAGGCGCCGATCAGCAGCGAGGGTCCGAGCGGCGCGATGGCGCCGCCGAAGTTCTGCTTGAGCGCGGCCACCGGCACGACCGCCAGTGCGCAGATCGCGATCACGATCAAGCCGCCGAGCAGGCCACCCGCCTCGCCGCGCATCAGGAAGCGCCGCCACGATGCGGTGTAACTGAATTCGGCTTTCAGAAAGGCGATGCCGAGGCCGAAGCCGCCCAGGATCAGCGCTGCCGACGCGGGCTGGCCGTCGAGCAGCACCAGCGCGACCAGGATCGCGGTGGCGATGAGCGCCAGACCGAGGAACAGGCGGTCGATGCCGAGTGCGGCGCCCGTTTTGGGCGCCGCTATTGTTGCCGTCGTCATTGAAGTCGCCGTGATGGAACCGTTAGGAGCCGAGGCCGAGCTTCTTCTTCAGGTCGTCCCACTTGGTACGCGCGGACTCAATAGGACGGCTGGCGTTGCTCGTCCACTCCACCATCGAGCCGGCATAGAGCCGCGCATTCTTGCGGCCGAGCAGTTCGTGCAGCACGAACCAGTCGGTCGAGGCCCAGTGGCCGGTGTTACAATAGGTGACCGTCGCGCCCGCCGGCAGCTCGTTGGCGATCGCCGCAAGCTCCGCCTTCGGCTTCAGTCTGTTGGCCGCCTCGTCGTAGAACTGCGCGCTGTCGATATTTTGCGCGCCGGGGATGTGGCCATAGGCGGCCGCCGCCGGCGCCTTCTCCTTGCCGAGGAAGAACGAAGCCGGGCGTGCGTCGACCAAAGTGGCGCCGCCATTGTGCTCGATGGTCTCGACGTCGGAGGCGAGCGCCAGGATGCTGTTGTCAATCGTGGCGGTGAAGATCGCCGGGGACGGCGCATGCGCGCCCTTTTCGAGCGGCAAGCCTGTCGCCTTCCAGGCCGCGAGGCCGCCGTCGAGGATCGAGACATTGCCGACGCCGGCATATTTCAGCGTCCAATAGGTGCGGGCGGCCGAGCCGAAATCGAGCACGTTCACGCCGGCCGGCACCACGACCACGTGCGTGGTCTCGTCGATGCCGAGATCGCCGATCAGCTTCTCGAGCTCGGGCTTGGTCGGCACCATGAACGGCACGCCGTTGCGCTCCACGCGCCAGCCGGCCTTGTCGTAGTCGCTATGTACGGCGCTCGGGATATGTCCCTGCGCGAAAGCTTCCGGCGTGCTGCCGTCGATCGCCGAGCGGATGTCGAGCACCACTAGGTTCGCATCGTGCAGATGACCGTTGAGCCAGGCGGGGCTCACCAGCGGCTGCGCATCGGCGGCCGCGGCAGGGGCGGCGAGGAGAAACGCGAGCGCGAGCCCAGCGGTGAGCCGACGCAGGATTGTGGAGAATTCGGAAGGGAAGATTTTTGTCATGTCGTGGGTCCGGTCGAAATAGAGCTTCGGTGGCAGCGATAGATTGCCCTTGAAATAGAATATTTTTCTCTGTAAATACAGATGTAAGGCAAAAATAAGCATATTATTCTAACTTATGCCAATACCATAGGCCAACGGTTCTAAGTTTTGAAGGAAATAGAGAATGGACGCTATCGACCGCAAGATCCTCGCCGTGGTGCAAGAGGACGCCTCGCTCTCGGTCGCCGAAATCGGCCAGCGCGTCGGCTTGTCGTCGACGCCGTGCTGGAAACGATTGCAGCGGTTGGAAGCCGAGGGGGTGATCACGCGCCGCGTCGCGCTGATCGATCCGGAAAAGATCGGCCTCGGCATCACGGTGTTCGTGTCGATCGAGACCGGCGACCATTCGCAGGACTGGCTCAAGCGCTTCGCCGAGGTGGTCAGCGGCATGCCGGAGGTGATGGAGTTCTATCGCATGGCCGGCGACGTCGATTACATGCTGCGTGTGGTCGTGCACGACATGCAGAGCTACGACAGCTTCTACAAGAAGCTGATCGCGACCGTCCCGCTCAAGAACGTCACCTCGCGCTTCGCCATGGAGCGGATCAAATCGACCACCGCGCTGCCGATCCCGGAAGCCCGATAAACGCGCGAGCGATCAGGTGCAGGCGGTCCCGTTATAGGTCGGCGCCGTAATGCGCGGCGCCATATACATATGATCCGACAACGTCAGCGTGCCGGTGATGGTGTAGCCGACGATCGGTGTGTAGGCGTAGCTCGCCTCACCGAACAGCAGCTGCGTACTTGGCACCGCCAGCGCCGAGGGAACCGTGACCGACGACCCGACCGCGCGCGCCGTACCATTCAGCGTGGCGCTCCAGGCCACCGTCACCTTGCCGTTTGCGTCGATTTTCAAACAGGACAAGGTCGCCTTCAGATTGTTCGCCGAATAGGGCGCAATAATCGAACTGGATGCGTTGAGAATATTGGTCATATCGGCGGTACTTATGGTCGTGACCTGTGCCGACAGGTTGGAAAGCGCATCGACGACCAGACTGACTTTGCGGTCGGCGGCCACGCCATCCGAAATCTCGGTGCAGCCAAGGTAAAGTCCGATCATCACCGGCGCGATGAAGGCGAATTCCACCGCCGAAACGCCGCTGCGGTCGCGCGTGAACCGCGAAAGCCGTCCAAGTGCGGAGGCCTTCAGCATGCGGCCGGTCCATAAGGTTCGTTGCGGAAGACCGACGTCGCCACCAGCAGGCGGTAGCCACCGTTGAGATTGGACAGGTTGTCGCCGAGCAGCGACACATAAATCGGCCATTGGTAAAACAGTTGCACGGCGACGATGCAGTTCGGACCGCCAGGCGTATAATTCAGGTTCGTGGTATTGAGTTGGCCGTTAACGACCGGCGGTGTGTTGTTGACCGCGCCGAAACTGGCGTAAGTCGTCACGTTCACGTAGACGCCGTTTGTGCAGTCGAACAGTCCGCCGGCAAGGCTGTTGCATACCGCGGTCTTGAAGTCGGCTTGCGAAAAGCCTCCCGACTGCGCCTGACCGGTCATGATCAGCCGGCCTGCGTCGGAGACGGCGGATTCCAGCGTCTGCCCGGCGAAAAACACCAGCGCCGTTTCGATGATGGCGAACGTCAGCGCCAGAAACGGAACCGCGACCAGCGCGAATTCGACGGCGGCAGCGCCTTTCTGGTGGCGCGCGAATCGACGTGCGGCCCGGGCCGGCAGCAGCCGGCGGAGACGGGCGGCAATCTGGCTTCGAATGCGCTCAACCATGGCAACCTTCGAGACCGCGGAGAGGTGCCGAAACACCATGGGAACTCTTACCAAATCCACGTTGTCGAATTGTTGCGTGGATCGGGAAGAGATGCGGTGTTCCCGTTAAGCGA
Source organism: uncultured Alphaproteobacteria bacterium (assembly GCA_963739075.1). Taxonomy (GTDB): domain Bacteria; phylum Pseudomonadota; class Alphaproteobacteria; order Rhizobiales; family Xanthobacteraceae; genus Pseudolabrys. The sequence continues at coordinate 380,631 of CAVTZC010000008.1, forward strand.
CCGCTAACCATGATCGCGCCCGGACGCACTGCCCCGCCTGAGAGCGGCGAGACGGGCTCAGTGCGGTTGCGCGCCGCTCTGCGCCTGGCCGGTGCGGGCGCCGCTTTGGCTCAGCGTGGTGTTGAAATAGCCTTGCGAGTCGCCGAGCGTGATGCGCGGCGTGCAGTCCGGCGCGCAGCTGTAGGTTTCGCGCTCGGCGCCCTTGTAGACCACCACCAGATTGCTGCCGGACGCGCCGAGTACCTCCACGGTCTTGTCCATCACGATGCTGCCCTTGCGGTCGAGCGCCAGCATATTAGTGGTGCCATAGCCTTTGCCGGTAATGACCAGAACACCGCCGCTTTGCAGCGCGGCATCGGCGATCAGCGGATTTCCGATAACGACGGTGGCGACGCGTTCAGGCAGCTTCATCACCTGCGCCTGATCGACACTGACGATCACGCTGTCGGCTTGCGCCGCCGGGGCGCCCAGCGTGGCCGCGAATATGATCGTCCAGGCCCAAACACGGATAAGTCGCCTGCGACTCCCGAACACGGCCGACATTGAACTCTCCAGCACGCTACACGCTACAAGACCCGCCGCAACAGCGGCCGGCCGACCTCAAGAGTTGACTGCAAATAGGTGAATGAAGTGCAAAGACCTTCGATTTAGCGCTGAAACGGATAGAGCAGCTGAGCGCCGAAACTTTCCGGGAAGCTCTGGTCGTCGATGCCATAGGCATCCGGCAACTCGTTCTCCGGCATGTAGAAGGTGCCGAACAGAAAGTCCCAGATAGGAAACGTGCCGGCGAAATTGCTTGAGCCACCGCGCTCAAGCGCGGTGTGATGCCAGCGATGAAAGACCGGACTGGCGAGCAGGTATTTGAACGGGCCGAACGTCCAGTTCAGATTGGCATGCACCAAGGCGGAATGGGCGGTTATGAACGGGCCGACCCACACCATCACATTTGGCGAAATGCCGGCCAGTAGCAGCGCGACATCGACGCCGACGGCGCCGAGGAACAGGTTGACCGGATGAAACCGCGCCGCCGAGATCCAGTCGAGTTCTTCGGATGAATGGTGGACCGCGTGGTATTTCCATAGATTAGCGCCATGAAAACCGCGATGGATCCAATACAGCAGGAAATCCGATGCTACCAGGAAAATAATCGCCTGCAGCCCGATCGGCAATTCGGAGAGCGGGCCGTGGCCATTGCCATAGAACGCAATCAACGGTTCGGTGCCGTGAATCCCGAATACTAGCGCGGCGCCGAGCACCAACAGGCCGATGCGCACGAAGCGCGCGCCGAGCGGGATTAGAAACCAGTAGCAGACGTCGGTGACAATCTCGCGCTTTCGCCACCAGGGGCGTCCGGGATTGCAGGCCGACCAGTGAGTCAGCGCCGCGAAGCCAATGCCGAGGGCAATGGAGATCGGGACGAGTTTGAGAAGTGTCGCGCCGGCGACTTGAAGGATTGCAAATAGTTCGCCGAGCATGACCTGGGGCCTGGCTGATCCTGGTAACCGGTAAATTTGGTATCGGCCGGGGCGGTTAAGATCACGTATCTGGCGCCCCTGGATAAAACCCGGGCGCGGGCTCGCTGGGCCGGCCGGCAAATATGGCGGCCGAGGATAACCGTCGCCGATAGTATTGTTCCGACGTACTAAAGCAGTTTAGGGTACGTTTTGTCCCACAAGACCCCGCCACTAAATAATTATCTTCGGTATATCTAAATATTACATAGAATAGATTGTTTAAACAAACCTTGTTAGTTGTTCGTTAACCGTGATATTCTGCCAGAAATAACTTATTAACTACATCGCATACCAACATGAATACCTTATGTTTCTTCGATTGTATTAACCCGCCTGCAAGACCTCACTGGTACGGTGCGGCATGGTTCAGAAGAGCCCGGAGCTAATCCGGGCTCCTGGATCAGCTCAGACAGCCACGTGTGGATCTTAGGAGCTACCCATATGAAAAACCTCTTCGTGCGTTTTGTGAAGAACGAATCCGGCGCCACCGCCATCGAATACGGCCTCATCGCGGCGGGCATCTCGGTCGCGATCATCGCGGTCGTGAACGGCCTCGGCACCCAGTTGAACGCCAAGTTCACCAGCATTTCGACCCAGCTCCATTAATTGGGCTTAGTCGTAGAAACACAAGGCTCCGGCTAACTGCCGGAGCCTCTTGCTTTTTGGCCGCCGCGCGGCGAATGCTCTAGATGCCGTAATGGCCCCTGCTCTAAGTGAGCAGTTGATCTCATTGCTCCCCGAAAGTGCGCATCATGATGGATGGCAGGGTGCGATCGGACGCTTCTAAACACCCGCTTAACCTATTCGTCACTAACTTCCTTGCGCCATTGCTGGGAGCATGACCGATGAGCTGGTGGCTGCCGACCGCGAAAGTGTTGAACCGGCTGGGCGTGCCTTATCCTTATCTCAACCGCATCGCCTGCGGGTCCACAAGCATCCTGACCGAGATCAAGTTCGAGGTGACCGACCGATGCAACTTGGCTTGCACGTTCTGCCACCAGGACTTCGGAGCGAAGGGCGGCACGACGACTTTGGACATGGAAGTTTTCGAACGTGTTCTGACGGCGGCGAAGGACGAGCGCATTACGATCATCCGTCTGACTGGCGGAGAGCCAACGGTGCTAAAATCCGTCGACGTCTTTCTGCGCCGGGCGAAGGATCTGGGATTTTCCGTCATCATCAACACCAACGGCACGGCGTTGCCCGAAAAGCGTCTACGCGCGCTGCAGGGACTGGTGGATTGCGTCAAGATATCGTTGCCTGCGGCAGACGAACAAACGATGACCCGCCTGACCGGAAACAAAACAACTTGGCGAAGAAAGTGGGAAGCACTCGAAAGCCTGCAGAAACTCGGCATCAACACCGATATTCTTACCGTGATGACGGCGGAGAACATTCAGCAATTCGATAGTTTCATTCGCTTGCTGGAACCGCACCCTTCAATCCATTGGAAACTGTTGCGGGCCGAGACGCAGGCCGGCGACCGACATCCGGTCAGCAGGGACGACATCCGAAACCTAGCGGCAAAGCTTTCCGAAGTGAGGACCCGCAAGCGGTGGAAGAATCTGAACTTAGGGCTGGCCACGCCGTTCTGCGCATTGGAGAACCCCTCCGATGCAGTCGAGTTGTTTAGCGGCGGCCGCAGCTGCGGCCCGGTCGAGAGCCTGACGGTGACCAGCCAGGGGGAGTTGGTTCGCTGTTACTCGCGCAGAGATGGCATCGACATGAGCAAGGGGCTACGTAAAACTAACCTCGAACTGAGCCTTCAAGATTTCGAACGGTTGCCGCCCGTCTGCCGCAATTGCCCGTTCGTTCCGCTGTGCCGCGGAGGATGCCGATGCGATTGGTCATTGGTCGAGACGCCTTTCGGAAGCATGGATTATCTTGCCGACCCGACGAACATTGACGGCGCCGGCGCATTTGCTATCGGGGGCCACTCGTCGTCCGCGCCGTCCTATGCTCCGGCCGCGTAACCAAAAGCAGAGGGCAGCCTCAGCATCGCACGTACTTTTTTGCGGAAGATGAATCTGCAGCACTTCAGCTTGACCTTACTCTTGTGCCGGTTGTCGACCTATCTCGATTCATGAGTACGCGCCCTAGCAACAATTTACGAACAATAAAGATTTAGCGCGCTAACCGAACTGCAAGCTTGCATAGCGTAACTTCACGTCGCGCAGGTGACCGGTACGCAAGGACGACGATGATGCTGACCGACGTTATCAGGCTCTTGCTGTTCCCGGCCTTGATGGCGTTCGCCGCTTCGAGCGATCTTCTCACCATGACGATCTCGAACCGGCTTTCGCTGGCGCTCGCCGGCGGCTTTTTCCTGCTCACGCTCATCACCGGTATGAGTTTAGCGGCCATCGGCATGCATCTGGCCGCTGCGGCGCTGGTGCTGACGGTTTGCTTCGGCTTCTTTTCAATGGGCTGGATCGGCGGCGGCGATGCCAAGCTGGCAGCGGCGACCGCGCTTTGGTTCGGTTTCGATTTCCTGCTGGACTATCTCATCTACGCATCGCTGTTCGGTGGCGTGCTGACTATATTGCTGATCCAGTTCCGCCGCCTGCCGCTGCCGGGACCGCTCGCCCGCCAGACCTGGATTCTCCGGCTGCACGATGCCGGCGGCGGCGTGCCTTACGGCATAGCACTCGCAGCCGCCGCACTCACCGTCTATCCCAAAACCGGCTGGATGCCCGCGTTCGGCATTTGAAGTCTGGGACGGCGGCGCAAGACAATATTAACTCGATTTAGATACCGCTCCTTAACCATACCTTGACCTTTAGCTGTTGAAATCCGGTGCAAGCGGTCGCACTGGCCGCCATGTCGATTACGCGGCCAACCCGGCCGTCATGTCACGGTGAGAGTGAAGCGTATGAAAGCCGCGCGTCTCGTTGTGTTGACCGTTGCCATCGCCGCGGGCGGCGTCGCCGCCATGTTGGCTGGCCGTACGGAAAAGCCGCCGGAGGTCAAGACCGCGCCGGCGCCGCAGACCGCCTCGGTCGATGTCCTCGTCGCCAAAGCCGATATCGGGATGGGCCAGAGGATTGCACCCGGCGACATGCAATGGCAGCAATGGCCGACCAACGCGGCAACCGGAAATTTCATCCGCAAGTCCGATCGGCCCAACGCGATCGAAATGCTGTCGGGCTCCATCGCGCGCACCCCATTCGTCGGCGGCGAACCGATCCGCGAAGCCAAGCTCGTCGCCGCCAAGGGCTCCGGCTTCATGGCCGCGATCCTGCCGTCCGGCATGCGCGCGATATCCACGCAGATTTCGCCGGAGACCGGCGCCGGCGGATTCATCCTGCCGAACGATCACGTGGACGTCATCCTGACGCGCCGCGACCGCGACGCCGATAAAGCGGCGGGCGGCAATTCACATAGCAGCGAAACTATTCTGACTAATGTCCGCGTGCTGGCGATCGACCAGAACGTCCAGGAGAAAGACGGGCAAAAGGTCGTGGTCGGCAAAACCGCGACACTCGAATTGACGCCGAGTCAGACCGAGACGCTCGCGCTCTCGCAACAGCTCGGCACGCTGTCGCTGGCGTTGCGCAGCATCACCGACGCGGAGCATGACGCGCCGCAATCCGAAGACAGTCTGGGCGGACGCCGCACCGGCGTGAGCATTGTGCGTTTCGGCGTAGGCACGATGACGACCACAAAATGATCGAGCGAGGGGAATCGGGGACATGGCGATGACGACTTCAATTCGCGCCGCCGCGCTGTTGGCACTCGTGATGGGCACTGGTCTGGCACCGTCGGCCCCAGTTGTTGCGGCCGACACGCGCACGCCGGTGATCCAGGTGGCGGCGAGCGAGGCGACCTCCCGCTTCGTCCCGCTCGGCATCGGCAAGTCGGTCGCCATCGATCTGCCGGCCGACATCAAGGACGTTCTGGTCGCCGACCCCAAGATCGCCAACGCTGTGATCCGTTCCTCGCGCCGGGTCTACATGATCGGCGTCGCGATTGGCCAAACCAACATCTTCTTCTTCGATGCCGAGGGCAGGCAGATTGCCGGCTTCGACATCGCCGTCACGCGCGATCTCAACGGCGTACGCGCCGCGCTCAAGAAGACGTTGCCGGATGCCGACATCCATATCGAAGGCGTGGGCGACGGCATCATGCTGTCCGGCACCGCCGCCAGCGCCGCCGAGTCACAGCAAGCCTACGATCTCGCCACGCGGCTAGTCGGCGACGGGGCCAAGGTGGTCAACGGCATTTCCGTGCGCGGTCGCGACCAGGTCATGCTCAAGGTGACGGTGGCCGAAGTGCGACGCGATGTCATCAAGCAGCTCGGCGTCGATCTTTCCGGCACCTTCAATTACGGCACCGCCGTGGTCAATCTCAACACGCAGAATCCGTTCTCGGCCACCGGCCAGCCCCTCAGCAATACCGCGTTTGCCGGCACCTTCAATAATGTGACCGCGACCTTGCGGGCCATGGACCGCGCCGGCGTGTTGCGCACGCTGGCCGAGCCGAATCTGACCGCCATCTCCGGCGAGACCGCAAGCTTCGTCGCCGGCGGCGAATTTCCGATCCCCAACGGGTTGTCGTGCGACACCACCAAGTCGCCGCCGATCTGCCAACCCCAGATCGAATTCAAGAAGTTCGGCGTGAGCCTCGTCTTTACACCGGTGGTGCTGTCGGAAGGCCGCATCAGTCTCAAGGTGATGACCGAAGTCTCCGACCTGTCGACGGATAACGCGTTGAACCTGTCGGTGTCCGGCGCGACCCAGTCGCTGACCGTCCCCTCGATCAGCACCCGCCGCGCCGAGACCACGGTCGAGATTCCGTCGGGCGGATCATTGGCCTTGGCCGGCATGATCCAGCAGCAGACCAAGCAGCAGATCAACGGCGTCCCCGGTCTGATGCAGGTGCCGGTGCTCGGCAGCCTGTTCCGAAGCCGCGACTACATCAATAACCAGACCGAATTGATGGTGCTGGTCACGCCCTACGTGGTGCGCGCGGTGGCGCAGAAGCAATTGTCGCGGCCCGACGACGGCTTCTCCGATGCCAACGATCAGTCGACTGCGTTACTCGGACGCCTGAACCGCATCTACGGCACCGGCAAGGTCGATTCGCCGCCGAGCGAGTACCACGGCAAATACGGATTCATTCTCGATTGAGCGGTATGGGGAGATGATCGATGAAAGGTTTTCTTACGACGGTTGCCAAACGTCGCGGCGCCACGGCGCTGCGCGCATTTGCGGTCGTCGGTCTCGCCACCTCGCTGGCCGGCTGCTACACGCAACACGTCACGGAACAAGCCGCCTATCCAGACGATTATCATCAGCGCCATCCGATCACACTGCAGGAACGCGAGCATACCGTCGAAGTCTTCGTCGGTCGCAATCGCGGCGGGCTCACTCCGAGCCAGCGCGCCGACGTGCTTTCGTTCGCGCAGCTGTGGCGGCGCGAGGCCAGCAGCGGCATCATCGTGGACGTTCCGCACAACCGCCTGATCGACCATGCCGCGGCCAATTCGATGCGCGAAGTGCAATCCATTCTGGCCGCGTCCGGCGTGCCGCGTAACGCGGTCTCTGTGCGCCCCTACAAGCCGTCGGACGCCACGCTCGCCAGCATCAAACTCAACTATGCCATGCTCGCCGCCGAGGCCGGACCCTGCGGCCTGTGGCCTCACGATCTCGGCCCCAGCCTGGACGCCACCTACACCGAGAACCGGCCATACTGGAACCTCGGCTGCGCCAGCCAACGCAACTTTGCCGCCATGGTCGCCAATCCCGAGGATCTTGTGCAGCCCCGCGGCGAAGCGCCGGCCTATGCGCCGCGGCGCTCGGTGGCAATCGATCACTACCGCAAGGGTGAAAACCCCTCCGGCACCTACAACGACTACGACAAGGCCAAAATCAGCGATGTCGGCAAATGATCAAACACGCATCTCAAGTCCAAGCAGCTGACGGCGAGTCGATGCCGGCGGCGGCCGATCGTGCCGCCGACGAACATATCGCGCCCGCGCCGCGGGTTTCGATCCAGGCTTTCTGCGAGACGGTCGAGACCGCGGCGGCCCTGCAGGCCGCCGGCGAAGACCGTCGCCTCGGTAAGGCTCACTTGAAAATCCAGATGGGCGGCGTCGCCGCCGCGGCCGAGGCCTATCGCGGCTCGCCGACGCCGAACGTCATCATCATTGAATCGGAACACCATTCCGATGAAATCCTGCACGGGCTCGATCAACTGGCCGAAGTCTGCGACGCCGGCACACGGGTGGTCGTCATTGGCCGCGTCAATGACGTGACGCTCTACCGCGAACTGACGCGGCGCGGCGTGAGCGACTATATGATCGCGCCGGTCGGCACCATCGACATCGTGCGCGCAGTCTGCGGACTGTTCTCGCATCCCGATGCTAAGCCGGTCGGCCGTATCATCGCGGTGGTCGGTGCCAAGGGCGGCGTCGGTGCGTCAACCGTCGCGCATAACATCGGTTGGGCGATCGCGCGCGATCTCTCGCTCAATTCGGTCGTGACAGACCTCGACCTGGCCTTCGGCACCGCCGGCCTCGACTACAATCAGGATCCACCGCAAGGGATCGCCGACGCGGTGTTCTCGCCCGACCGCGTCGACAGCGCCTTTATCGACCGCCTGCTGTCTAAATGCACCGATCATCTGAGCCTGCTGGCCGCGCCGGCGACGCTCGACCGGGTCTACGATTTCGGCGTCGACGCGTTCAATTCGATCCTCGACGCGCTGCGCGGCACGATCCCCTGCGTCGTGCTCGATGTTCCGCATTTATGGTCCGGCTGGACCAAGCGGCTGCTGGTCGGCGCCGACGAGATCCTGGTGGTCGCCGGCCCCGACCTCGCCAACCTGCGCAATGCCAAGAACATGGTCGATATGCTGCGCGCCGCGCGGCCGAACGACCACCGCCCCTATTACTGCCTCAACCAGGTCGGCGTGCCGAAACGGCCGGAGATCACGCCGGCGGATTTTGCCAAGGCGCTGGAAGACCAACCGCTCGCGGTGATCCCGTTCGAGCCTCAGATTTTCGGAACCGCCGCCAACAACGGTCAGATGATCGCCGAGGTGTCGTCGAACCACAAAACCGCGGAAATGTTCCGCCAATTGGCGCAGATGCTGACGGGGCGCGCCGAGGCGAAACGATCCCGCGGCGGCCTGCTAACTCCCCTGCTCGCCAAACTGATGAAACGATCGAGCTGATCATTGTCCGGAGACCTTTCTCGTGTTCGGTAGGCGTAGCGGAACTTCTGAAGCGCGTGTCGCGGTCCCGGCACCGGCGGCGCCGGACGGCGTGCCGTCGGCGCAAACGGGCATCGTGCCGAAGCCCGCCGCGGGCGCGTCGATGGAAACCGGCCGCACGCCAATTCCGGCGGACGGGCTCGGCGCGCCGTTGGTCTCGGTGCCGGCCGCCACCCGCGCTCCTTCGCCGCTCAACACGATACCGTCTTCGGTCAACTCCCGCCGCTCGGAAACCTATTACGAGGTCAAGGGCATCATCTTCGGCGCGCTGATCGAGGCGATCGATCTGGCACAGCTCGCGCGGCTCGACGCCGACAGCGCGCGCGAGGAAATCCGCGACATCGTCAACGAGATCATCGCGATCAAGAACATCGTGATGTCGATCTCCGAGCAGGAAGAACTGCTTGACGATATCTGCAACGACGTGCTCGGTTTCGGCCCGCTCGAGCCGCTGCTCTCGCGCGACGACATCTCCGACATCATGGTGAACGGCTCCGGCACCGTATACATCGAAGTCAAAGGCAAGATTCAAAGGACCGGCATTCGGTTCCGCGATAATCAGCAGCTGCTCAATATCTGCCAGCGCATCGTCAGCCAGATCGGCCGCCGCGTCGACAAATCCTCGCCGATCTGCGACGCGCGCTTGCCGGACGGCTCGCGCGTCAACGCCATCGTGCCGCCGCTGGCGATCGATGGTCCCGCGCTCACCATCCGCAAATTCAAAAAGGACAAGCTGACGCTCGACCAACTGGTCAAGTTTGGCACGATCACCGAGCAGGGCGCGGAAATCCTGCGCATCATTGGCCGCAGCCGGGTCAACACCCTGGTGTCCGGCGGCACCGGCTCCGGCAAGACCACGCTGCTCAACTGCCTCACCCAGTATATCGACGACGACGAGCGCATCATCACCTGTGAAGACGCCGCCGAATTGCAGTTGCAGCAGCCGCACGTGGTGCGTCTGGAAACGCGGCCGCCCAACCTGGAAGGCGAAGGCCAGGTCACCATGCGCGACCTGGTGCGCAACTGCCTGCGCATGCGGCCGGAACGCATCATCGTCGGCGAAGTGCGTGGACCCGAGGCGTTCGACCTGCTGCAGGCCATGAACACCGGCCACGACGGTTCGATGGGCACGTTGCACGCCAACAACCCGCGCGAGGGGCTCTCGCGCCTGGAATCGATGATCACGATGGGCGGCTTCTCGCTGCCCTCGCGTACCATTCGCGAGATGATCACGGCCTCGGTCGACGTGGTGATCCAGGCCGCCCGCCTGCGCGACGGCACGCGCAAGATTACCCACATCACCGAGGTGATGGGGATGGAAGGCGACGTCATCATCACCCAGGACGTGTTCGTGTTCGACATGACCGGCGAGGACGCGCAAGGCAACATCCTCGGCCGCCACCGCTCGACCGGCATCGGCCGGCCGCGTTTCTGGGACCGCGCCCGTTACTACGGCGAGGAAAAGCGTCTGGCCACCGCGCTCGACGCCGCGGAAGCCGTCAACAACGCCATGCGGGCCTGAGCCGGGGTCACCATGGAAGCAATCGCCCTGTTCTTTCTGGCGGCGGTCTCAGTCGGCGGCGTGGCCTGGGTGTTCGTCTATCCGTTGCTGTCCGGCGAGCGCAAAGTCGAACAACGCATGGCCAGCGTCGCCAAGCCGGAACCGGCGGAGCGCGCCACACGCGGGCACCAGAAATCGCGCCGCGATATCATCGAGAATACGCTCAAGGAATTCGACGAGCGTCACAAGAATAGCAAACGCGTACCGCTCTTGGTCCGCATCTCGCAGGCCGGATTGTCCTGGTCAAAACGGCAATTCTTCCTGATTTCGGCCGGTATCGGCGCGGCGTTGTTCCTGCTCGGGCTGTTCACCGGCGGCGGCCTCCTAGTCGCCGGCATGCTCGGGCTTGCCGGCTCGTTCGGCCTGCCGCGCTGGCTGTTGTCCTATTTGAAGAAACGGCGCGAGGCGAAATTTCTCGATGCCTTCCCGGACGCGGTCGACATCATCGTGCGCGGCGTCAAGGCCGGCCTGCCGCTGCTCGACTGCCTGAAAATGATCTCGGTCGAGGCGACGGAGCCGGTGAGATCCGAATTCCAGGCGATCGTCGAGACCCAAGCCATCGGCATGCCGCTGGGCGACGCCTGCATCAAACTTTACGAGCAGATGCCGGTACCGGAAGCGAATTTCTTCGGCATCGTGGTGTCGATCCAGCAGAGGTCCGGCGGCAATCTCGCGGAAGCGCTCGGTAACCTCTCGCGCGTGCTGCGCGACCGCAAGAAGATGAAGGCCAAGATCCAGGCCATGTCGCAGGAAGCGAAGGCATCGGCCGCCATCATCGGCGCACTGCCGGTCGCGGTCATGACGATGGTCTACATCACCAGCCCGCAATACATCTCGCTGTTGTGGACCGAGCCGCTCGGCCGCGTGATGCTGGCCGCCTCCGTCGTGTGGATGTCGATGGGCGTGATGGTGATGAAGAAGATGATCAATTTCGATTTTTAGCGTGCGCGTCTCGTGACGATATAGGGTACCGATGCTCGAATTCCTGATCGATTCGCTCAATACCAAGACGCTGACGATGCTGTTCGCGGCCGTCGCCGCGGTCGCCACCGTCTTGACGTTGGCGATGCCGCTGGTGTTCGCCGATCCGCTTGGCAAGCGCATGAAGGCGGTCGCACTCGAGCGGGAGAAAATCCGCCAGCGCGAACGTGAGCGCATGGCGCAGGCGCAACAGAAGGTCAATCTGCGCCCCTCGGCGAAGCAATCTATTCAGGCGATCGTCGACCGCTTCAATCTGAAGAAATGGGTCGGGCAGGAAGAGGCGCGGCTCAAGCTGGTACAGGCCGGCTATCGCGGCCAGGCGCCCTACATCACCTATCTGTTCTTCCGCATGGTGACCCCGGCGGCGTGCGCGTTGTTCGCCGCGGTCTATCTGTTCGTCATACTCGATTTCCAGCAGCCGGCGATGGTCAAGCTCGGCATGTGCATTGCCGCCGCCTATATCGGCATGCATGCGCCGCTGATGTTCCTCAAAAACCGGATCGCGCGCCGCCAGCTCTCGATTCGGCGCGCGTTTCCCGACACGCTCGACCTGCTGCTGATCTGCGTGGAATCCGGCATGTCGATCGAGGCCGCGTTCAAAAAGGTGAGCGACGAAGTCGGCACGCAATCGGTGGCGCTGGCCGAGGAGCTCACGCTTACCACCGCCGAATTGTCCTACCTGCCGGACCGCCGCCAGGCCTACGAGAATCTTGCCAAGCGCACCGATCTGGAAGGCGTGAAATCGGTCTGCATGGCGTTGCAGCAAGCCGAGCGTTACGGCACGCCGCTGGCGAACATGCTGCGCGTAATGGCGCAGGAAAACCGCGACATGCGCATGTCGGAAGCCGAGAAGAAGGCCGCCGGCCTGCCGCCGAAGCTGACGGTGCCGATGATCCTGTTCTTCCTGCCGGTCCTGTTCATCGTCATTCTCGGCCCGGCCGCGATCAAGGTCATGGCGCTGCGCTAACGCCGATTGCCGCATGGCGATCGGCTCTCAAGCCACACGGAATTTGAAGGTCGCGTTCAGGTCCCGGCGTCGGGCGCGGGCACGTAAGGCCGCCCGCCCTTTTTCGCCCATTGGCTACGTTGCGCGAGCATCTGCCGCAAATAGGCGACATTGGCGGCCGCTTCGCCCTGCGGCAGATCGGCGCGCGCGATCTGCTCGGCTTCCGCGAAACGGCCCTGCAGGCCGACCACGAGCGCGAGGTTTTGTCGGACTTTCGGCGCTGCATCGGGCCGCGCCATGGCCTGCCGCAGGGTGGCCTCGGCGCGTTGCAGATCCTTTGTCAGCGCGTAGGACAGGCCGAGATTGGACAAGACCGACGGCTCGTCCGGCATGATCTTGAGCGCGGCCGAGTAGTGGCTCTGCGCTTCGGTGTGCCGGCCCAGTTGATCGAGCACGGCGCCTTGCGCGTTGAGGATACGCCAGTCTGGATTGTCGGGCGTGTGCGCCCGGGTCAGGACATCGAGCGCCTGATCGTAGGCGCCGGCCTCGGCTAGCGCGCGGCCGTAAGCGCCGAGCAGCGGCATGTTTTGCGGATTGCGGATCGTCGCCTGTTCCAGAACGGCAACGGCCTGGGCGCGCTGGTCGGTCGCGCGCAGCGCCTGGGCATAGGCGATGGCCACGTCGGGATCATTGGGATTTTCGCGGTAGCGGCCGCCCCAGACCTCGAGCGCGCTCCGCCAATCGGCGTCGCTGCGCGGCGCGTTGGGAGCGGCGATCGAGCCGGTGATATCGTCGCTGGTGGTCTTGCAGCCGGCCACCGACAGCGCCAATACGCCCACGAGGGCGGCGGAGGCAAGCAGGCGGGCGGCAAGGGCCGATCTAGGAGGCATGGGATTCCGCGGGCTGGCGTTCCAACGGCATTTCCCGAGCAATAAAACGTTAACCCTAACGAGTGGTTAACTTATATTCTGGCCCGGCCAGCGGGCTTAAGATCACGACATGGAACTCAACCTCTCCAGGGACGAAATCGCACTGCAGGCGCACGCCCGCGAATTCTCGCAAAGCGTGGTGCGCCCGCGCGCCGCGGCGATTGACCGCGACGAACGATACCCGTGGGACATCGTGAAGGCCCTGGCCGGGGCCGGTTTCCTCGGCATGACCATGCCGAAAGCGCTGGGCGGACAAGGCCGCTCCTTCCTCGATGCCGTGCTGGTGATCGAGGAAATGGCGAAGTCCTGCACGGTCACCGCCCGCGTCGTAGTCGAGACCAACATGGGCGTCCTCTCGACGGTGATGGCCTATGGCAGCGAGGCGCAGAAAATACTAGCGGCCGGGCTGGTGCTGGCGGGCGACAAGCCGGCCATCTGCATCACCGAGCCGGGCGCCGGCAGCGATGCGCTAGCCATGACGACGCGCGCCGACAGGCGCGGCGACAAATACATCATCAACGGCAAGAAGCACTGGATCACAGGCGCCGGGGTTTCGCGTCTGCATCTGATCTTCGCGCGCGTATTCGACGAGCGCGGTGAGGAACTCGGCATCGGCGGCTTCCTGGCGGTGCGCCAAGAAAGCGAAAAAGCGGCAAAGGGCCTGCGCGTGACGCGGCGCGAGCAGACCATGGGCCTGCGCGGTATGCCGGAAGGCGAGCTGACGTTCGAGGATCTCGAAGTGCCGGCGGACATGGCCGTGCTGCCGCCGTCCGGCTTCCGGCGCGGCTTCGCCGATCTGATGAACGCCTATAACAGCCAGCGCGTCGGCGCCGGCACGGTGGCGATGGGCATCGCCGCCGGCGCGCTCGACCATGCGCTGGACTGGGCGAAAACGCGCGAGCAGTTCGGCCGCAAAATCGGCGAATTTCAGGGCCTGCAATGGATGCTGGCCGACATGCAGACCCAGCTCACTGCCGCGCGTCTGATGCTCTACGCCGCTGCCCGCTCGCGCGGGCCGGACGGCAGCGCCTTTCCCGATCCGATGTTGGCGGCGCAGGCGAAGATCTTTGCCTCGGAGAGCGCGATCAAGATCGTCAACGACGCGCTGCAATTCTTCGGCGCGCGCGGCTATTCGCGCGAACTGCCGCTCGAACGTATGGCGCGCGACGTGCGCATGTTCACCATCGGCGGCGGCACGGCGCAGGTGCTGCGCACGCTGATCGCCTCCAAAATGCTCGGCTGGAAGCTGCCGCAGACGCGCGACGGCTACGTGCCCAAACCCTCGATGTGTGACTCCGCGGAGTAACCATGCATACGATTTTCGCGAGCGCCGGCGCGCCGGCCGCCCCGATCCTGTTTGTCAATACCGCGACGTTCGAAAATACGATCGCCAACATCGACGACCGCGAGCAGGTCTATGTGCGCGCCACCGGTTATGAGCCAAAGGCCGGGCGGCATCTCGTCGTGCCGAAAGCGCATGGTGCGCTGGCCGGCGTGCTGTTCGGCATCGAGGCGGCTGACGAGCCGGTGAAGGACCTGTTCCGGCCCGGCGCGTTGGTCGGACTGCTGCCGGCGGGAACCTATCGCTTCGCCAATGCGCCGCATGACGCGCGCCTCGCGGCCCTTGCGTTCGCGCTCGGCGCTTATCAATTCACGCGCTACCGCAAGGCGGAAGCTCGCAAGGTCCGGCTGATCGTCCCCGATGGCGTCGACGGCGAGGATCTCTCGCGCATCGTCGAAGGTGTGACGCTGGCGCGCGATCTTATCAACACGCCGTCGAACGACATGGGGCCGGCCGAACTCGAAGAAGCCGCCCGCGCGCTTGCCAAGCAGCACGGTGCCAGCATCCAGGTCACCGCTGGCGAGGCGCTTGCCAAGCAATTCCCGCTGGTCGCCGCGGTCGGCGCCGGCTCGGCGCGGACGCCGCGCCTGATCGACATCACCTGGGGCAACGAATCCGCCGCGAAGATCACGCTGGTCGGCAAGGGCGTGTGTTTCGATACCGGCGGCCTCGACATCAAGAACGACGCAGGCATGCTCAACATGAAGAAGGACATGGCCGGCGGCGCCACCGCGCTTGGGCTCGCGCACATGATCATGGCGCGCAAGCTGAAGGTGCGGCTGCGCGTGATCATCCCCGCAGTGGAGAATTCGATTTCCGGCACCAGCTTCCGGCCGCGCGACATCTACACCTCGCGCAAGGGCATTAGCGTCGAGATTGGCAACACCGACGCGGAAGGTCGGCTGATCCTGGCCGATGCGCTGACGCTCGCCGACGAGGACAAGCCGGCGCTGGTGGCCGATTTCGCGACGCTGACCGGCGCGGCGCGCGTCGCGCTCGGACCGGACGTGCCGGCGGCTTTCACCGATGACGATGCGCTCGCCGAGGAGCTCGCGCGTTTCGCGGCCGCGGAGAACGATCCGCTCTGGCGCATGCCACTGTGGAAGCCTTACGAAACGATGCTCGATTCCAAGGTGGCCGATACAAACAACGTCAGCACCGGCGGCCAGGGCGGCGCCATCACCGCTGCATTGTTCCTGCGCAAGTTCATCGTGGCGAAATCCTGGCTGCATCTCGACATCTTCGCCTGGTCGCCGACGTCCAAGCCCGGCCGGCCGGAAGGCGCCGAATTGCAGACGGCGCGTGCACTTTATGCGCTGCTCTGCTCGCGTTACACATAGACCATGGTTGCGCTCGACCCGCGCATCAATCCGTTCCGCCCCGAGATCGCGGCGAATTATCTCAAGGGCCAGGTCGCGGCCGCGCGTTTTGTCGAAGGCGCGCGCCATGAAGTGATCGAGCCGATTACGGCCCTGCGCCGTACGCCGTCGCACGAGGCGCGGCTCGACACGCAAGCGCTGCTGGGGGAACGCGTCATCATCTACGAGACGACGGAGGAAGGCTGGGCCTGGGGTCAACTCGAAACCGACGGCTATGTCGGCTGGCTGTCGGCTAATGCACTCGGCGCGCCTGCCGCTGCGGCAACCCACAAAGTGTCGGTGCCGCGTACGCTCGCTTTTCCTGGGCCGGATATCAAGCTCACGCCCGTCGCAGCGCTGCCGTTGGGTGCGCGGCTTATAGTCGCGCAGCAGGACGAGCATTTCGCCGTTGTCGCCAACGGCTGGCACCTGCCGCTTACGCATCTGTCCCCGCTCAAGACGCGGCAGCCCGATTTTGTTGCCGTTGCTGAACAATTCCTCCATACGCCCTATCTGTGGGGCGGCAAGACGTCGCTTGGCATCGACTGCTCGGGTCTAGTGCAGGTGGCGCTGCAAGCCGCCGGCATCGCCTGCCCGCGCGACAGCGACATGCAGGAACTGGCGCTCGGCAAATTGTCATCGCTCGGCGAATTGCGCCGCGGCAGCCTCATGTTCTGGAAAGGTCACGTTGCCATTGCGCGCGACAGCGAAACGCTAATCCACGCGAACGCGCACCACATGATGGTTGCGATCGAGCCAGCGGCCGAGGCCATCACCCGGATCAAGGCGGCAGGCAGCGAGATCACTAGCGTGAAGCAGATCTAGTTATCTGGAACGCAAGTTCTTTAAATTATGCAAAAGCGCTCGGCGCGCAGCGTCGCAATCGCCAAAAATTCTAACGGGTATCACCAATCGTTATTGGCTTTATAGACCCATTGATGCCCGTCCCACCGTCGCCATATCGTTCCCCAAACACGGCAATGGCGGCAGGAGCCCCTTTTCATTTCTGACATGGTCTGGCACCTTTGGAAGGTGATGATTCCAAGGCGATCTATTACCGGGCGCTATGCGGCTCTGCTTTCTAACTCTCCGGGGATTCCGTTCTGCGGCGGTTAGTGATTCATTGGCGGCTTCGGAAGGTAAGATCTTCTAGAAACCGAAAGAGGCACACATTGTCATGCTTCCCCCAAGCGTAGGTCTCGAACCGAATGACGAAGCGGTTCTAACCTTTGACGTTTCTGACGAGACGCTAGAGGCTGCGGCTAACTCAACAAACGCGGTTGCGGCGATGTCGGCTGCCTCTACCGCAGTTATTTTGATCCTGTGCTGCGTCAATGGCTAAGCGCATGCCGCGGGAAGATTCCCTGCGGCTATAGGCTCGATGTGTCCCCTATTCTAAGTCTTGCGATTAGGACAACTACGCTCAGCGCGGTCTGCTCAAGACGTTCCGCCCCATCGCCTGCAAAAGTAAAATATGTCCAAGCATGATACCAGCTTTGAGTCAGCGGTAATCCCGCAATTCCCGGGTCATGTCCGCTTCAAAGATAAAGCAGACGTAGAACGCACAAAGGGGAGACAAATTATTGCAGACGGAAGGGTGTAGGCTACCTTCTCGTCCCCCGTTGTCCCTGCGCCCTCCAGCGCGTCATCGGAGATTTCATAATTGAGAATCTCTTCGTCGGTCTGGTCGAATCCGATGGTCGTTTGGGTCATTTCATTCGTCCTCCCTGTGTTTGCGGCCGTTAGTGCAAGATTCAAATTCTAATAAGTGGGGCCGTGTTTTGCAGCTATTGCTCGCCGCGTTGCCGCCCGTAGCTCGGCACGGCGTTAATTTCTTTCCGCAAGCATGCGTCTAAACGTAATTCCAATCACCCAAATAGCCACGCCAATGAACCCAAGAAGTACTGGCAAGAGTAGATTACCCGTTGCGATCGATAATATGATCGCCTGTGCGATCACAAGGACCGCAAGACCCCAACCAATCAAGTAAAAGACGAATCCCAGGAATCTCCCTAGCCTAGCGAACATTTGGCGGTCCTCATTCGCTTTACATTCACCAAATACTAATCACTCTATCCCCGCAACTGCAAGCGCAAGGGTGCTAGAAAGCCAACAGGTGAATTACTTCGTGGATATTATGCTGCAAATATTCGACTGTCTCGGTGATTCATCCGGAATAAGTGCGCATCGACACGGGTCAAAATCGCGGTAGCCACGGATTGCAGCACTGCTCTCCGTTCCAGAACCATTTGGTCGCGTCTAGTCCGATGTCCGACTCCTTAGGCTCGAGTTGGCCGAGTGTAATCTGATCATTGGGTTCGCGAAAGGCGAGGGTCACAAAATTGGTCCAAAACAAATTGCCCGCGGTCTGTGTGGCGAGGCGGTCAGCGGTGATATGAAACATCGACACCGTCCCCTCCATTTCGTGCGGTGTGTCTGTTGAGCAGATAATTATTACGACTTAGACGGCCTGCCAGTGATCAAATTCACAGCAGACCAAGATTTTTTTAATGGCCACCACAAAGGTCAGCATCGCTGTCAATTGTGCCACCATTCAACCACTCAACATGATATGCCTCGGCCACTGCCGGCTTTGCGCATCCGCAAACGATTTCCACCGCACCGCAGCCATCGGATGACGTTGAAGGCAGCTTAATCAAAATCCCTGATAACAGGGAATTTAAGGTATTAGGGCGCAAACGCCACAAGCAATCTGAGCCGCGGTGACCTGACGGATTTTTTGTACCAGCGGGATAGAGATTACTGCATCGGCTTGGCCCGCTTTGGATATATGGACCATTTTAATTGAGAGCTTCCGGCATCCCACTGATTGCTAAAAAATAAGCCAGAGCACAAAACACCCCAACGCAATCACCGGAATCGCCATCCAAAGCACATCCGATATCGCTTCAAAGGCTATGTCATGAGGATGTTGATCGCTATGTCTGTTTATTGTCATTGCACACCTCCCCGTGGCGCCCTACGGACAAAAAGACGCCAACAAAAGTCTTGTCGGCAGCCGGTCGCGCCTCCTGCTAGCGGATGACCGAACCGTCGCGGTTGCTATAGACCACAGGTGCGCCTGTCTTGATCACACTGGGCGTCTGTGCGGCCATAATATCGGTGCCAGGGTTGAGCTTTTGCGCCGCAGTGCCAATCGCAACGATTACCAGCGCAACCGCAAAGCCGACCGCTGCGATCTTGCAGTGGGTAGAACGGTCTGCGGTATACATCGACCAATTCATGGAACTCTCCAACGCCAATCTCCCGTTTCTTGTTGAGGAACATAGGTCCGAAGCGAGCGGTGCCGTGTGAGGAATTTCATAGGGCGGCCACTATTTTAGTGAGAATTAGGCTTGTTCTCGCTCGCTTTTGTTGGGGTCGCCCACGACGTTTATCGATGCGAGCGCTGTTCTCCGCGGCCGCCGGCCCCGTCATCAGCGATTTCCGGGGCCTTTGCTTAGGCAGACACCGGGCCTCCTCCGTTTTCACGGATAGGTCGATGCCAAGCGCGCAAAAGGTTCGCCCAGCGGCGACGACGTTGCCAGCGGTCTGAGACGGGCCGACGCGAACTTCGAGATGTCGCCTATCGCATCAATCGCAATAGGGGTGCCGAAGTTGCCGGTGCCAACCCTATCCCATCCAGAATCGGCTTTGAGCGTGAGGCATTGGTGATGGGCTTTTCGGCAAAACAGACGCTGGCGCTGCGTGGCAATCTCAATAGTCGTTACCGCGGGTTTCAACCCCGCCGGCCGGTGGTCCCTGACGAAGGTCAGTCCCAATATCGTTCCGATATTTTACTCGGCGGCAGCTAATCTCTCGGATCGCGATCAATTACATCTGGCGCGGCCGTCAATTTGATCGATCCCGCCGTCATCGCGTCTGGCAACTCACGTTCCAATTCAATTTCGAGCAAGCACCTCCGAAAAATCCGGCCTTTGGCATCCTATCAATTTGCTTTCCGCCAGATGTCGCATTGATGTTTCTAAGGTGTGGTTCACTTTGAGCGCTATGCCGCATGAACGTGCCTAAAAGATCATGCTCCAATAAGAGCCGAGGTCGTTGCACATTGGAGGTTCCTAGAATGAGTGCCAAACCGACCTTTTAAGCAATTAACTTTTTTAATCTTCGCGGATATGGCACTCGTCACGACAAGTCCGCGCCATCAATTCCACTAAAGGCGACTTTTCGTGTGATCTGCAGACTCAACCTTTTTACATTCCGAAAACACTGTCCCATTTAACGCTTCGAACAAATCGAGACAATGCGCCGTCAACT
Source organism: uncultured Alphaproteobacteria bacterium (assembly GCA_963739075.1). GTDB lineage: Bacteria > Pseudomonadota > Alphaproteobacteria > Rhizobiales > Xanthobacteraceae > Pseudolabrys. Next base: position 400,755 of record CAVTZC010000008.1, read on the forward strand.
TTATCGGTCCTTCGATTGTGAAATCGTATCCAAACCCATTCACCACGAGCGCGTAGCGCCCGGCAGCCAGCGATTGGTCGTCCTCCGATCTCGCTATGACCATTTCCGATTGGCCTGGAATGGGTGAAACCTTATACCGGACCGATGCGTTTCGAACTCGCCAGACGCCTTCAATTTTTAACGTCGATGGTTTCCCGCCAACAAAAGTCGTTTCATGCATGATTCGCGCTATCACGCGCAAAGCAATTGTTTCTGGCGCGTTATTTAGAAGATCGCGTCGGAAAATAATGAAAGCGGGCTTATTGCCGGGGATGTTCGTTATGCTTGATTTTTTTATTTCCGCCGAAAGCGCCACGCGCGGATCAGGAACCTTTATCGGCAACGTCTCCAACTTGAAAAGCTTGTTTTCACTCAGCGCGTAAATGCCAAATGATGTCGGCAATGGAAAAGTTACCGCAGGAGAATTATCCAAGGGCCTTGGATTTTCTTGGCTTGCATTGTCATCACTGACAACCTTTTCAGCAGGCAATTTTCCCCTAACTTCGATCTGAGATTGCTCCTTCGTCGGTTGCCATAGGACTCCAACAATGACGGCGGCTCCGAGGAATGCTATTGCAACGAGCGCACTGACGGATAAAAAAAGGGCAACTCGTACGTATGGCAATGCTTCGTTTGGCCGCCAGTCAATCCTGCGATTCTCCGCAAGTTGATTTGAAGAATGGTCCTCAAATAACACGGGAGCCTGCGTGGGCGCTGCGAATTGGTCAGCACTATCCGTCGAACCACGACTAGTGCCATGCGGCTCCACTTGATTATGAAAAGCCGAACTCGGCTTAGTATCTCCAATATTGGCTTCGATGCGAGCAATGGCGAGCTCAAAATCATTCACGTGTTGCACGATTTCAGACAATCCGAGGGATGAATATCCAAAAAGAAATTCGCGCTTCATATGGAAGCGCGCTTGTTCATACACGAGTGCCCGCAACTGGGCTGAATTATTCTCGGTTTTACGAATTGCTTCGAGCAAGATCGAGTGATAATCGATCGGCCCAGTCCTTGCCGGGATATTTGCTCGCTGCCTGTCGGGGGTACCACCTGCTTCGGATGACTTTAAAGGGGGTGTGGTTGCATGTGGAACATTCGCTACTGCCGCTAAGAACTGGCTCATATCGCTGAATTTCACCAGACCCGACGGGAGCTTTGCCTCGATCGAGGAATCCTCGAGCACCCGGTATGGGATACCAGCGTATTCTCCATCGGATACGAATAGCGTCATTTGCGTATTGTTCAATTAAACCAACAATATGATAACATTTTTTCGACACGCGCGGAAGCAGATCCAGTCGCTGCCCGCTAGCCTTGATCGCTGCCTACGTGAACGCTGGGCTGAACATGGATAATAGGCGCGCTCTATGTCAGCTTAATTGAGCTAGAACCAGACGGGGGGTCTAACATATCCAAGCGTCTGCATTTACTGATTTTGATTTTCGCCCTGGCAGGAACGTCTGCCGCGCCAACTCTTGCCCAAACTCAGCCGCAGTGAGTTCAGGTTGGTACACTCTCTTGCAAGGTCGATCCGAACATCGGATTCATTATCGTCGGTTATCAGTCAATGGAGTGCCTGCCAATGCAGTAATCTCTATCCCGCCGGTACAAAAAATCCGTCAGGTCACCCGCTGCGCCGACCATCTGGTGACGGCTTGCGTTGCCACTTCAAAATGCGTCAGCGGCTAATCAATTGTCCCGGTTCGCGGTGAAGTGGTTGCGGCTCGCGATGACATTCACTTGTCCATATTGCCGCCTTTGGCAACGCAGGCTTTGAAGTAATCCCGTTCGGCTTTCTCGACGCCAGCCGCCGCTTTGCTTCCGGCCATTTGTGGTGGATGCGCCTTAATGGTCATTTCCCGACACTTCTTTGCAAGTTCAACAGTAATCGCCGATGCCGATTGCGCGGTCGTCAGATATGCTACCAGCGTGAAAACGATCAACGCACCGAAGCTCCTTTTCAATTTTCCCATGGGATGACCTCTTGCATGCGCCTGTACCAGTTTGGCAGAGATTATTCGATTTGCACGACCCGATCTACCTGTATAGGAAAGGATTTATCATCCGTAGCACAGTCGCCGATAAATGATAAACGCGGCTCAGACTAAGCAGATAATCTTGGTTTCGGCAACGTCGCCAGAATACTATCCAGGCCGACCACAAACGGTTCTCGGGATAATACAGTTACAGGGCTTGACCTTATTCTGTGCTGCCCGCGAGCGCCGCTAACGTACAGGTTCTTAATGAATTTGGGTGCCGTGGTCTTTGTTTTTATCTCTATGACCATTAATGCTTCAATCGAATTCTGATAGCAACTTCCACGACGACTATGACGAACCAACCGGACAAGGCATAACCACGACGCATGATCGCATGCCACCATTTCAATTATCCCGTGAAGATATGAATGCGATTATTGCGTACATCGACAACTTCGTGCCTCAGCGATAGTCGGCAGGTTTTGACCCATATGAGGAGTGAGACCGCCGCTAGGTGGTTGTTCTTTTTATCATTGGTGCACGGGTGAGTAGGTACTACTCATCAGACACTACCAAACGCAGTACCAGTATGAGCGCCGCCAAAATGGGCCCGTTCTCACGTACGTACCAAGCTTGCTATGCAGCATCTTTTTCCTTTTGGCACTGTTATATTCGATTTTAGACACGGCGAGGCAGCCCTTCCCAAGCGGCTGCTCCGCATTCGCGGATGAACAGGAGAATGCAATTAGCGTCAACCCAATGACGGCGGTGCACGCGCCATTTCCAATAAGCGCGACGAATCTTCTAAGCATTATGCGATCACCTCGTTGATGGTGACAAGCAGCGATGTTGGGACTGCGCCCCTTGGCGATCTTCATATTGATTACCGGATCGGACTGAATCGTGTGTTCGACCGACAATTCGGCAAGCCCCTAACTTTACCGTAGTCGAGAGTTTTAGTTCAAGAGATCAGGCAGTGCCGGCGCGTCTTGCGCGGCTGCAAGGAAACTTTGACTTACCGCCAGCGGCAATCGAAGGCCACGTAGTCCCCATATTCCCGGTGAATGCTGGTGATCACCGCGCGCTTGCCGTAGCGCGCGCAATGCTCCGACGCCATCGCCTTGGCCACTGCGATGTCACTTGCGCCATGCCGAAGCGCAGCCACAAGCGGATACGGGATGATGCCCCCGGTATCGTTGCCGGTGATTCCGCGTCCTGGCCCAACGCAGGCCGCAAGCAGAAACAATGCCGCGAAAGCAAGAGATATCTTCATGGGGCACTCCGAGACTATCAACTTTAATCTACCCGTCCCATTCGGGCAACCTGCCAGTCCCCGCGATTGGTTGATGTGTCGGTGGACGGGCAGTTAGAACTAAGTTTTCGATCCTTTGCTAGGCGAACAGGCGTCTGCCTCAACCGAAAGACTCGCCCAGCTGACGCTCGGCGAGGTACACGACAATAGGCTACGCCAGGTTATTCTAAGCGGAACGCGTCCACGAACGGTGCTGCTGACAAACCGACGATATGACGCGAAGAATATCAAGCAGTATCGTCGGATTACCACTCGCCGCCGTTTGCCTTTATTTGTAGCGATCCGCATTTGGCGACATGGCTTACGTGGCCAGGCCCCTAGCTCTTAGATACATCTGCGGGAAACACCGGCAGCACATAATATTGCAATGCAGCGCTGTACCTTCATATTGCAATGCAGCGCTGTACTTCACGCTTGGTTGTTTTTCCACCGGACCAAAAATTCAGCTTCCTAACGTACCTTGAATCAGACAATCTTCGCCTGCTATCTCGAATGATCCAGGGATCGAGGCATGCATTTAATTTTACTGGGCATTTTTGTCGCTCTCACACCGTCGGTGCTTGCCGTAGCTTGGTTACTTTGGCAAGCAGACCACTCTGAGAAGTCGAAGGGCCTAGACGCCGATGGTATGATATAATTTGTTTTTGCTCACACTACTTGAAGCAGACGCAGCGGAAGCCAAATCAGGAAGGCTATCCAAGCAAGCGTTAATGCAACACCTAATGTGATCAACGCCAACTGCCATCGGCTGATGATCCGCATCATTTTTTTTAAAACTATAGATTGAGACACTTGTCTCCTCGGCATGTTCTTCGGTGTGTTTAGATTGCTGGCTTAGCTCGTCACAAACGGCGCGGACAATCAAGTTGGGCCCGGATAAACCATTAAAATTATTGGTTTAAATGCAGCAGCCACCTGCGCCGACCATCTACCAGCGGCACTGCATCGAAGAAGCCAAGAAGGCGCAAGAAATCGCGCCACGGCAGTCCGGTGCGTTGACACTCTACGCGACGGGTCAACCTCCCGTAAGCTCGTCGACAAATTGGAAGCCCTATCGCTTTTTCTGCGAGCCTTTGCGCAGGCGGACGCCGGGTCAGCTACCATTCTCGTCGATACATTCGATTCCAACTTCTCTCGGGCAAGTGTCCCTCCGTGCCGCAAGCCAAACCTACACAAGATTGAACGATCGCATCCGCCATTGGCCATTCCGCAATAAGATCGCGTCAAGCACTCCTAAGAACTGCAACCCCTATCCCACGGCTATCCCGCTCAATGGCCATCGCAGTGATCTGTCACTCGGGATAGCGGGAAGGACGACAACTTGCAGTCCAGCCCAAACCGATACCTCCATTGTCCCGCCCTCCAAGGATCTGAATGCCAAATCCTGCCAAAAATGAAAACAACTCAGTGGTAAGTTAAGAATTTACGCGCAATTTGAAATATCGATTAAAGGCTCTATCGAACTTCACCATGTACCATTTCCTATTGTGGGAAAGCTGCCGGCTCTATTCCGCGCCGCTTGCTTTATTGGCTGCTGCGAGGCGCTCATGAAAGTCAAGCTTAGTTTGATATTTGGCGCTGTACTCGCATTCACCGCGGCTGGCATTCAACTTCAGAAGGCCGGTGCTACGATATCGAGTGAAGACACGCTTAGCCGCGAAACCATTTTGCACGACCCGCTCATACCGGCCGAGGGCAACTCTCAAGGGGATATAACCATCGTCGAATATTTCGACTATCGGTGTTTGCCCTGCAAAGCAGTGAACCCGGTGCTACAACAAATTATCCGTGAAGACGGAAATATCCGACTTGTCTTCAAGGATTGGCCTATCTTTGGCGGTATATCGACTTATGCTGCCCGACTTGGGCTCGCTGCCAAATTTCAGAACAAATATTCGGAGGCCCACGCGGCGCTGATCTCCATGCAGGGGAAGCTGAGCACGGAGAGCGTGCTACGGACACTAGCGAAGGCCGGGATAGATATTTCCCGTGCCCAACGCGATCTTACAGTTAATCATCAAGAGATTGACGCGATATTGGCCCGCAACCAAGAGCAAGCCACTGCTCTCGGATTTGAGGGCACCCCCGCGCTCATGATAGGGGATTTTCGCGTTCCAGCGGTGTTTAATACCGCGGACTTTAAGCAATACATCGCCGATGCGCGAACGGCGACAAAGCATAAGCGTGAATTAATAGGGGCCAATTGACCGACGACAACGAAGTTTGCCCAGGACGGCTGGTGCACCTGCCCGCGCGTTGTGGTTCGACCTGTCTAAGCGCTCTTAGGAAATATTAGCAGCGGTCCGCACTCACACCCCCGCAATCTGATCAACCGATCCTCAACGAGTGACGTTATCCGCCGAGCGGAACGCTGTGCCGCTCTCCAGCGGGAAGGCTGCCCGTCGTCAGAGTTTTAAGGACATTGATGTCACTGCACTAGGAATGATTCTGGCTCATATGACTATTGGCCTGGAACTGTTTCATGCCGTTGGCGAAGGCGCTCGTACTCAGCAAAAACGATGTCTTTCCCATATTTTCGTTCAAGTCGTCGGACGGTAAAATGGCCGCGCGCGACCGACTGGAAATGTTCGATAAACGCATAGTTTACGGCAGCGCCACCGATCGCACCGATGACTGGGATGGTCTGCGCGGCTGCCTTCTGCGTAACAACTAATCCAAACCGAGAGGCAATCTGGGCCATCAAGCGGACAAGCACTGGGCTACCTTCCTCAATGATTCCCCGTTCAGCGATAAAGCGAGCAGCTTCCGTAACGGATTTCGCTAGGATGCCGCGTACGACGAAATAGTCGCTCTTGGTCGCATCATTAGTCTGCATTCGACCGCCGATCCCAAGAACCTCGACGCATGAGAGTGTTGACTCAGGGTCAGCTAAATTCTCGCCTTCGCTTCGTGCGATATCGAGAATCGACCTTAAAATTATAACTGTTGAGATTGGGAGTTCTAAAGGCAACGAGAAAACACCGAAGGCGCCTCCAACGGCGCCAGAGGCTGCTGCCAAAGTTCTGTGAAGAAACTGTGAGCTTTCATGAGGACCCGTTCGAATTGTGAGCAGCGCAACGCTAAGGGCGGCCTTGAGGCTATTTTCTGTGGCTCTGGCGATCACTTGCGAAGCGCCTGCAGGCAGAGCCCGACCCAGAAGTTCGACCGGCTTACCAATTATATTGGCAAGACGCGCTGCTAGGCTGGCGCGCTCAAGCAACTGAACGGCCTTGCAGAGTGCATCGGTATCGCTGTTGTCTATCGACGTGGATGCGCCGTCTTCGCTTATTGAGTGCGTCATCTGTTTCAGGCGCTCAAAATAGACTGGATGTTGCGGCTTTTATCGCGCGCGAGCGGGCCCTGGCGCAACAGCTCGTTGATGTGAAAGATCAACGCCTACTCGGCTAGTTGTTGGCGCTTAAGATGATAGGCCAAAAATGGTGCGGCTGTGGCAGTCGTAATGCTCCGCGTTCCAGAGCAAATTATAGAGCTTATTCAACGCAGTTGACCTCGGCCGACAAGAGTGGCTCGAGCCACGTGGCGCGGCCAGACGCCGGATCAATTCTGTCCTGGCAGCGGTTTGCGCAGTCGGCATAAATAAATTCGTCAAATTGTGACGTCGGTCACAACTAAAGGCCTGGGTCCACTCCTACTCTGTATGTCAGAGAGCGAACAGCTCCAGCGTCAAAGAATAGAAGGGAGCCCGTCATGGCCAGCACAATCACCAGCGCCGTTGCGACCTTACTCCTGATCGTCAGCGTGTGGGTTGCGGACGTCGTTTGTTACCATCCCTATGCGGACAACTTGGATCCGCAATCCCCGATCAACACTGCGACGGCTTGGAAGTAGAGCCCGCCCCGATCAAAAACCTAGGTCACCTGGCAACACCTGCCAGGTTAGGCCCACCGGTGCTTCGCGGCTGACTGCTGAAGGAACTTACGAAGCCAAGCCTTGAGTTGGCCGCACAGAATAGGAGGCCGTTATGTTAAAATCCATTGCCGCCATTATGGCTGCCACCGCGATTGCCGGCATGCTGACGCTGCTATCAGCCGGAAACGCCCGGCTCGATGCTGGTCCACTCGCAAAATCCGCAGAGGACACGTTGAAGACCTGTACCCAGCGGCCGTGGCCCTATTTCAATTGCGTCGGCACTGCGGTGGGAAATCCGCATATTCGGCTGGTGACCACCGACCGTCTGACGCCGTAGTGCCGGTCTGTTGCGCGGATCTGTATCCAATGTCCACATCCGGTAAAAGTCGAGAGGCAAGCATTATGGCCGAGCGTGCAACCACACAGGTATTCGGTTTGACCCTGACGGTCGTATTTGTTGGCATTCTCGTATTGAATGCCATCTCCTATTAATTACGATCACCCCTTGGCTCGAACCGTTTGATTGTTCTGCTAATTACACAAGCCCTTTTGGCCAGCTTTTCGCTGCGAGCGAATAGCTTGTGCTACGCCCACCTGCGGCATCCTTCGTCAAAATGCCGTGCTGAACAAGATCGTCGATATCGCGCAGCGCCGTGTCTTGCGAGCATTTGGTGAGCATGGCCCATTTGGAGGAGGTGAGCTTGCCTTCAAACCCATCGAGCAGCCGATTGATGATGGTGCGTTGTCGATCATTCAAGGATGCGCCGGCATGTATCTCCCAAAAGCGCGCCTTGGTGAGAACGGCCGCCAATATTGTCTCGGCGCCACCAAAAGCGCGATTGAGACAATCGAGAAACCACTCCAGCCAAGGCGTAATATCGAGGTCACCCTTCTGTGTCGCTTCGAGAATATCGTAATAGGTATTGCGCTCCTGTCGGATTTGCGCGGACATGCTGTAGAAGCGCTGCGCACTTTTCTCCGAGCGCGCAAGTTCTTGATCGGCTATGGCGCGAGCGATGCGGCCATTGCCATCGTCAAAGGGATGGATACTGACGAACCACAAGTGTGCGATGCCAGCCTTGAGGACCGGATCAATGCGAACTGAGCGGATTTATCCAGCGCAATACCGGAAATCGCGCGAAATCCCCATCGGTAGAATACAAAGTGAGTCCATGCTCCTGCGCTAGCGCGGCCAAATGCGCGTCAGGCACGAGATTGGCATGCACTCCGGGCAGTGCGAGGAGCTCGTCTAATAAATCAGCGTGGCGCTCAGTCGGTTGCGGGATCCATGCCGTTCCGCATGCGAGCCAAGCTCGCACCTGCCGCCATGCATCGACCATTGGTTCGGGTCGATCGAACACGCGCGGATTGGTGACCAGACGCAGGAAAGCCAGCAAGCTTACCCACGGCAGCCCAACGCGAGTAGACCCACTTAGCTGCTGGTCGAGCCATTCGCGTGCAGTTTTATGCTGCGCGAATGATTCGACATGCGAATAGACTAGAATATTTGCGTCGACCAAAATCACTTGAACGCTTCACCTTCGGCGACCGCAAGGCTTTCGCTGATGTTGTCGATGCTGGGCAATCGCAGCCGCCCCAATTCAACGCTTTGGGTTTGAAAGGGCTCGCGCTGTTTGGGGCGTGTGGTCAGGTCACTCAGTCCCCGACGCAGGGCGTCATTGACGATGTCCTTTAAGCTCGCATCGCGGGCCCGGCGCAGCCGTTCGAGCGCGACTGCAACATCATCATCGAGTGTCAATGTGGTTCTCATGCATCATAACATAAATGATTTGATGCTTTGATGTCAACCTTGGCTACAGCCTCGAGCTAATACTTTTGGCTTTGTTTCGTAAAATCGCATTAGCGCTTACCAAAAAGGCATCGAATTTCTACGCTTTTATTCCTATTGGCGGACAAATAAAAAGAGCGCCATCTAGCGCTTAGAGGGCTTCGCCGGCTGGCCTTTGCTGAGAGCCACTGCCGTCTCGTCGATGAATTCGACCCAACCGCACTCGGGAATGCCTGTCGTATTGCTAAAAGCTCTCAGGCCACCGGCGCGCTCCGTCTCAAAAATCGAGCAGGTCACCGCACTCAGCGAGCACGACAGTTTCTCGCAAACCCCCTGGTACAAAAAGGCCCGGTCAGGTCAGGGTCTCGCCGAGGTCAACATGGCCACTTGGAAGCTCCAAGGTGTACGTTTCAACGGCTGGACGATATTGCCGGACGAGCACGAGCTCATCGGTGACGCGTGTGTCTCACTTAAGCGCTGTCGAAACGCTCATGAATTTCACGTTCAGTTCAGTGCCGATGCTGTTGACGGCGCCGATAATTACGATCGAGATTCCCGCCGCGATTAGGGCATACTCGATGGCAGTCGCACCGGAATTATCTTTCAAAAAATGCAGAACAAGACTTTTCATGAGTAAGCACCGATCTCGCAGGCTATGCCTTTAAATTTTGTTCGGCGGATGTTTCAGTCTGTTTAAGCGGATGGGTTAGTCTTGACTAAAACTGGCAGGATCAGATCGTTCCTGCTGTCGCTTAAAGGTACCGAAGGCAAGCCAATGCAGTAGTCTCTCATCCGCTGGTTCAAAAAATCCGTCAGGCCAACCGGATCCTTTCCAAGACAGTTTCTCACAAACCGCCTGGTACAAAAAGGCCCGGTCAGGCCAAGACTACGATCAATGTTTAAGTCCGTCGCGGATTATGTTGCCCGTCACAGGTTGCCAATCTTTTCAGGGTTCATTCTTAGTTTGCAGTGCCTGTAGGTCACACGGCAAGATATAAAGTTTCAGGTCCATAAAGAGTCGGCTCTTCTTGGTTTCAGTGTGAGTCGCGATAAATGAACCGACATCGTCGGCGCCTCTCACGAGTCTCTTTGCTGGCATGACCTCGTCTTCTGGCAAAAGGAGGCCTAGCCAGCGATAACGCGCAGAAATTGGAAGTTTCGTTTGCCCGTTCGTTATCGATCCATCGATATTGATAACAGTCACTTTCGGATAGCCCCGCTCGTGGTGGCATTTGGCATCCTCCCAAACTTCCTGTTCGCGCGAGCCCGTGATTGGATCAAAATTGGACACCGTTGCGGGCACGTCACCGGAGAAATTGGTCTCCAGCGAATGGGCGGAAATGCGGATCTTGGCAGTTAGCGTTGCCGAATATGGTTCATCATAATTCTGTTGCAGAAAGAGCGAATAGGGATCCGATTTAATCGTGAGGTAGAGGACGTGTCTAATCCCGCGCTTTGCCGCATCCGGTATGTCTGACCCCTGTTGAGCCGCCGCGCAATTAGGCACAGCGACAATCAGCGCCCCGAACAGAACAAGGGCCGGCTTCGAAAATGGTAAAATCCAGGGTGTCGATCGTAGCAATGAAAGCCGCACTGCCCTTCCCTTATTAATCTGGTCATCAAATTAATGACGACGGACGCTGTCTAGGTTTTTAATTCTATCTCCAATTTAATAACGTCGTTTAATGGTATGTAGTTTGCTATAAGTCAAGATCCAACAGTTATATTCTCCGCTGCATGACTGCCATTCCAATGCATGCCAAGCAGTTGGCCTGTTTGAGCATTGGGGTTGGCGACTCGATCGATCGCAGGAAATCCGTGCGCGGAATCGTAATCGGCTCAACGCCAGGTTCCGGCTTCCAAGCATTCGATAAAAAATTAACCTTCGCGAAAAAACAAAATAGACGATTGCTCATACGCCCGGTATCGGGATAAATGACGGCCATCTCTTCAATGGTGTTTCCAACGTAGCCGGTTTCTTCGGTCAACTCGCGCGCAGCAGCCGCAAGTGGGGTCTCGCCGAGATCAACATGACCACTTGGAAGCTCTAAGGTGTACGCTTCAACGGCTGGACGATATTGCCGGACGAGCACGAGTTCGTCCTTCTCAGTCAAAGCCACGATCGAAATGAAGTCGGGGCATTTGAGCGCGAAATAGGGCTGACCGCCGGATGAGAGCTGCTTTTCCTCAAGCGAAAACCAATCAGTCGAAAATACGGTGCGTCGTGAGCTAATTTCAACCATGGACATCACTCAATCTTGTTTTGTGGAACGATATAGCCCTGCGGTTCGGTACTAGCCGGTATTGACCCTTAGAGTTGTCCGGAAACATGCGTTTGATTTACTTTTTCCAGATCAAGAAGTTAAACGAGGTGCCGGAAAGACGCTTGTTGGGAAGCCTATGCCGAATTTTCTCCAATGCTTTCAGGCAAAAGTTTCCGGACGGACACTTAGTGGCCTAGTTTGAATTTAGTATTGGCCGATTTTGAATTGACTTAGGCCAAAGACGAACCCGGCGATTCTGATGGAACCTTTGACGTTAGCTGGGGACTTCGAATGCATCCCGTCTCCAAACTCATACTTTCGATCTTGTCAGGTGCTGTAATTGCAGCCGTTGCGGCACAGGCTTTGCCAATTCTGCTCAATTAGAATTTGGCCTCTATGTGAACCACCCTACGCATAGAATGCCGGCCTCATATACCTCATGCTCCTAGGAAGCGTGGTGACAGTATGGTGGCTTGTGGCACTGACTGGCGCAGTGGTTGGTTGGGCACTATACCGCGTAGCTTCCAAGCCGTGATCCTCAAGTCCGAGACTTACAATTTCCATAGTCTCGCTCTCGCCCGCTAGGCCGGTTGCAGCAGGGTCGCGCCCACCTCGCGCCATTCGGAGCAAAAGTGACTGCCTAGCGCCTTTACGTTTTGGCAAGGAAATGTTGCCTATGCTGCGAATGCACTGATAAGGACCCTTTCTGGAGAGCCCCGACCGTATCGTCGCCCACGGTCGGGGCTCTTTCTTGTTCTTGGCCGATGAAGAAACCCTTCAATGAAAATGCTTTTGCTCCTTCTCGTCATCGGCTCAGTTTTATTGATGGCCTACTTCCCTGAACCCGTCCGCCGGTGACGGAGACGACCATTTCTTTTGGGGCCTAGGTCCTCCGCGGCGACTATTTTGGCCGCCGTTTTGGTCCCTGACGATTGCGCAATCGCACACCCCGACTGCCGCCGTTCTCGTCGATGAACTCGACGCCGGCCAACTCAAAAGCCCGCATAAGCACCTAAAGACATTGCAGAGCGCGATGTTGCGTGGATTTGCTAAGCAAACTCAGCCGGACCCGTTGCCTATAAAGCTGAGAGAAAATAGAGGGGGCCCGGTTCCCTAGGGCAGCAATAAACGCTCATACCCGACCAGGTTACGGCGGGCGAGAACACTAAATCGAAAACGGAAAATCAAAAGGCCCGCCACGCGGCGTGCTTTTTCATCAATACTAATACCATCGCCAGTAGAGGCCATAATAATCGGGCTGATGATAGTTGGGGCGATAATAATAGCAGTAGGGTCGATAGGAATGCGGCGGCATCCTCACGCACCGACGCTGGATTTGATCGCCATCTCTTATTCCATTCTCCCAACGCTGCGTAGCGTCGGCGGGACGCGGCAGGGCAATCATCCAAAGCATGAAAATGGCGGCCAGCACCGCAAGCATTTTCGACATAGCGAACTCCTCCCAAATAACACCTGCAAATAGTTGCAACAATCATTCTATCTGGAACAATAATTGAAATCCAGCTGAGCCTGTCTGCTATCCGCTCTTGCTCAGCTAGCCAGGGCGTCGAGTTTGTAGGGCCGCGGTCCTGCGTCAGCCGTGCAAAGGCACGACTGCATGGGTTTACATCTGCAAAAGCCGCCGTACGTAAACCATGCAGCCCCCGATTAGTGCGCCGAGGATCGCCCACCGAGTGGTACTCGCGGACCAAAACAGTTCAGACGATATCAGCCCGAAATTAAGGCCCCGATACATAAAGCCGATGACCTCCAGTATCACCGCTCCGAGGATTGCCCCAAGAATGATGGCTACCTGATGCTCCTGACGCCATGCGAATGGATTCATTGATGCCCCCTCCCCTAGTAATGGTTCGAAGTGTCAGCTCGATGGTTTCTCCAAGAACTACAGAATTACACTCAATTCAGTTTTACAATTTATCTCGTCTGGGTGCCGGGCCTGGACGGTAGCATGACTGCGACCGGATCGCATCAGCCTCAAGCCATTCGCGGCCTTTAGTTTCGCCTTGGAAGATCGGGTTCTGAAGATTGGATGACATAGCTAAGGACTCAATTTGGTTTGTGGCCAGCAACGGCGGAAGCGGTGGCTTCGATCTGCGCGGCAATCTGCTGGAGTTGTTGGAGCAGCTGATTGGTGGCAACGGTGGTTAAAACAAGTCATCCAGCCACAACGCGCCGCATTTTACGGGGTTGGTTCCCGATGGGCTCGTCAAAACGCAGATTTGCGAGCGTTATAACGAAATTACCATGTACCGCGGAAATCCCGGCGATTGATCCACCCCCTTTGAAGCGGTCCGACCTGAACTATGTCTTTTGACATTAAGGAGGACTGCAATGCCGAAGAAGCGATACACACCTGAAGAGATCGTCGAGAAGTTGCGGCAGGTCGACGTCCTGGTTTCACAGGGCCAGAACATCGCTGACGCCATCCGCCAGATCGGGGTGAGCGAGGTTGCCTGCGAGATGAACTGCTCGATGGTGAAATATTCTACACGCTGCGTGAGGCCCAAATCGTTATCGAGAGCTGGCGGCGCCACTTCAACACGGTCAGGCCGCATGAGTCTCTCAACGACAAGCCGCCGGCACCGGAAGTGTTCGTGCCTGCCTTCGCCGCGTGGCCGGCTTCGCTACGCCAACCGGCTTCGCCGGCCGCGCTGGCGCAACGGCCAACGCTGAACTAACATCACACTTGGACCACTCGATGGGGGCCGATGATCATTGATGCCTCCCTCAAGACCTCAGTTTGATGGTTTCTCCAAGACCTACAGGATCGCGCTCAAGTCAGTCTTAAAACAGTGCCGTCCGGGCGTTGCAGCTGGAAAGTAGCATGCGTGCGACCGGGTGCGCATCAGCCCTCAATTTGGGTTCGTTTTGCCGAAGTCCTTGGCCTGACGGATTTTTTGATGTGTGGAACGGCCCCGCTATCGCGGCATCAGTGTGCCAAAGTGCGCGGCGTGTAATTTCAGCTCACCGAACGCGGCCCCGACTTGTCCGACGCGTCTTTCCATTGCTTAATGCTATCGGCGATAACCCCCATCGCCGTTGCTGCCGCGTGGCTCAGGCTGGCGTAGCCGGCGATTTCACGGCTGATCCGTTCGCCCTCGGTGCGCATCATGTCGCGCACGTTTTCCAGCGCACGAATGACTCGGTCGATTTCTTCCATAAAATCGCCGGCCACGCGCCGGACCACTGCATTCAACTCTTCAGCGGCCGGGCTATTGGCCGAGTCAGGTGCGGCCCGCTGGGGGCGCAAGAGCGCAACGCGTTCGACATCATTCCCTTTTTCCGGAGAACGCTGCCCGCGCGGAGCGTATTTCTCAGGGCCGAAATTCTCTGCCATGGTCTTTCCCCGATAAAGGCGCAACATTGTGTTGACGCCAACAAGTTGGAGCGATTGCCGCATATGACTGAGGCAACCGTTGGGCAGGGCGGGATTCTTCTCGGGATTTAAGTAAACCTTTTCGGTCCGATCAGATCGTCATCTTGAGGTTTTATCGGCCCGGCTCCTAACTGGCGAACACTAGGCCTAGCTGCCGGTTATCGTTTTTTTCTCATGATTGCCCGGTGAACCCATTCGCCATTAGCAAAGCGGTACTGATTGCTCTGGGCCGCCATCTATCACTTGGCGGGCGTCGCCCGCGGACGTTTGCGGAGGCGCAATCCTGGGCCCCCGCCGTTCTCGTCGATGAACAACACCGCCCCAGACCCCAACGAATGCCCATCCGACTTACGCGGTCTGGATGTATTCGCGTAGCGTTTTGGCTTCTTGGTCTATCTCTTCGACGCGGCTCTTAACCACATCGCCAATCGACACGATGCCGATAACTTTCTCCTGCTTCACGACTGGCAAATGACGAAATCTTCCCGTCGTCATGCGGGCCATCAGGTCTCCGATGGCATCGTCCTCCGAGCAGGTCTTAACTTCGCGTGTCATTACTTGGCTGACCGGTTCGCTCAGCACTGCGGCTCCATGTTCGGCGAGTGCTTGCACAATATCGCGCTCCGACAAGATGCCGACGATGCGGTGATCGGCACCGAGGACAACGACAGCGCCGATGCCCCGCTCGGCCAGCAGCTTCACGGCTGCGATAACATCGGCGGTCGGGTTGATCGTAACGACGTTGCCGCCTTTGCTAGCCAAAATATTTTTGACAATCATGGCAGCCTCCTTTGTTCCGGGCATGACAACAAGCCCACGATTTTCGAGCGTCGGCAACGATCCGCCTCAGGGGCGGATTGCGTCAAGAGACTTACAGTGCGGTGCAAAACGAATAGAAGTCGTTGGCCCACCCCCCGGGTTTGGCGATAAAGCTGATCCTATCCCGGTCGACCGCAATTTCAAGCGATCGCTCTTTATTTGGTTTGTTTTGCCCGCAGACGATTGCGGAGACGCCCCCGGCCACCGCCATTCTCGTTGATGAATTAGTGAGAATATATTTTTGCCGATTGGCTTGAAGGGTCAGCACCGCTGTCATTATCAATGAACGCAGCCCCGCAAGGCTGTTTGGCGGCTTGTGTGCATGTTGCCTGCGACAAGGGCACACGCCACGGCTCCCTTCGCTCCTGGAACTTCCTACGCGCTGAATGCATTATCCCGTTTGAGGGAGTCCATCATGCGCACCATCGCCGTCGTAGGCTTTGCTGTGGTGATCGGGGTCGCGAGTTTCACTCCGGCCTCGGCACAAAAGGAAACAGCAAATCGCCCTGTTCAAGCAGATACCTTAACGATAGACGCTTGGACAATTAACGAAAACAAGTCACCGACCGACGACAGCCCGCAGGTAACCGCCACGCTTAATGCGGTTGGGTACGACGCTAGAATGTCGCTGCGCTGCGAAGGGAAGAAAACGGAAGCGATCTTCTTTCTGCCATCAAAGCTTCTAGGAACCAGCGAGTCGGTGAAAGTACTTTTGCGGCTCTCTAACGGTGCCGAAACGATGTTGTATCCTTCAACGAACGGTCAAAGTTTCTATGCTGGAAGCGCCGAGCAGTTCATTCGGCAGCTACCCGATAGCGGAACAATCAATATAATGGCGTCTGGCGACGCAGGCAGGGCCGCTGGCGGCGAATTCAAGCTCGGCAATTTTTCTGCAGTCCGACAGAAGATCGCACAAGCCTGCAATTGGTCTTCTGATCACGCACAAAACTCGTCAGCACGCCCCATCGAAACGCAAGTTAATGCGCAGATGAGTGCCGAACTCGCCAAGAAATGTCGCGCACTAATGATCAAGGCTCACCCCACTGAAATGTATGGTCCGACCGGGACCGCCGCCCTGCAGCGTTCGTATTTCGACGAATGTATTAGCCAGCAGGGTAACATGTCGGATTCAAAGGCATCCGGCCCTCCGCAGCCAAGTACGACGGGATCCGGAAATTAGCGTCCTGGAGATCCACGGTGTGATTATTTGCAGCATGATCTCCGATTCGGCACAAATTAAGTCGGCGGCGCGGATCGTGACACCTATCAACGCCGCGCTAGGACTCGAAACAGCGGTCGTTTGAAAATGACAATGCCCCGGTCTCGAGTGCGGGGCCATCGTCATTGTAGTGGCGGCGGTTGATTGTTGCTTATTTGGCTTATTTTTCTCGCTGATGCCTGCGGAGAGGGCCCCCGTGTGAAGCAGCATGCAACATAACATCGACGCGGATGGCATCGTAAGGAAAGATAATCGAGCCATCGTCGGTTTTTCGCACGATACCGGCGTTTAGCAGTGTATGCACGTCGCCTTGCCCTACTTACAGTGACGATCAGTTAAGGGCATCGATTTAGCGGCTATTGTCACCCGCACGATCAATAACCGGCGGATGTTGATTGTTAGGCTGGGTGTAAACAGACGCAAACATCAACATTGCGAGGACTGCCGCAAATATTCCGAGCCGTAATAGGTCCGAGTCTTTTATTCGCATACGAAATAAACGCACATTCTTATGAAATATCTGTTCCAAAAATGACGCTGGTTGATAGAGGATTAGAGCGGCAGTTAAATCAAATATGAGACCAATCGCGGCGATCTCCCGCGGCCGCATTTCAGAATGAGCATAGGGCAGGTCATGGGCCGTCGATCGGAACCATGATTTGAATGGCGGATTTTCGGTAAGCGGCTTCATATTCACATTCAGGACACGTCGCCTGAAATGGATCCGATAGGTTTTCAAGACACCCCGCGTCAGGCCGCGCCCGCGATAGCGTGAACGGCTCACCACACTGCACGCATAGAAGGCCGGGACGAGTAAAGCCGACCGAAGTCATGGCGTTTGCTCCTAGCTGTTCGCAACAGTCCTTGAAGAGCGCCAACATTTCAGCACCATTTCGCGGTTAGTTCAATCGTGTAGGCGCGTGGTCGTGCCTTAGTGCGTCAGCACCGCTAACACAATGGGCTTTGCGCGGTCTGCGGCTTCTGCTCCAGCCGCACGCCAAACCCGCCGTCCGGTTCGGCGATAACGCTGATTCCCTCTCGTTCGAGGGCCTGTTGGATTTTCATGATGGTGGAGAAATTGCCCTGCACCATCCCCCTCGCCTGTTCCGTTCCGCGAAGGCTCTCATTATGATCCCGGCGATGGCTTGGGCGAACACCTTATGGTTTCAGCGCGGCACGTCGACCCCGATCCCGCCCCCGGCGTCGTTGTCCAGGAAGAGAATCCCCGCTTTCTCGAAGGCAGATTGGATGCTCATCAGCATCGATACGTGGACCACTGGAGCCGACGGGGCGCCTACTTGGGCTGTTTTGGCCGGCAATGTTTGCGCGGTCGCACACCCGGGCCGCCGTCGTTCTCGTCGATGAATTCGACGCCGGGCTTTCCAGATTAATTCAATGCGACCATGGACTTTGGGGTGGCTCGCATGACTTAGTAAGGAGTTCGAGCGGCTACCCCTTGTCGGCAGCCACGTCATGATGTATATACGTCGTATCTACATCAAGGAGAGCCCTGCGTGATCGTCGAATTTTGCAAGTGGGGGAATAGTCTGGCCGTGCGCATTCCTAAGGCTTTGGCCGACGCCATCAAAGCAAGTGACGGCAAGCGTGCCGAAATAAAAGTCGAAAACGGCACGTTGGTGCTGCGCCCCATTGTCAAGCCGACACGTAAATCGCGCTACACGCTTGAAGAATTGCTGAGCGGAATGACACGGGACAACGTTCCGCAAGAAGTCGATTGGGGTCCGCGACGCGGCAATGAGGCTTGGTGACGTGGCCGCCTATTGTCCCGATGTGGGCGACATCATTTGGCTCGATTTCCTGCAATCGGTTGCTAATGAACAAGCTGGACGGCGACCGGCACTGGTCCTGTCGCCGCGCGTCTTTAATGAACTGACCGGGCGCTGCATCGCCTGCCCGATTACGGGGCGTGATCGCGATTGGAGTTTTCACGTGCCGATACCGGATGGCCACGAGATCAGCGGCGTTGTGCAAGTCGATCAATTACGCAGCGCCTCGTGGGAGAAGCGCGGATCGCATTTTATAGTTCAAGCGCCGGCTGGCGTGCTTGATGAAGTACGAGCGAAGCTCAAACCGTTACTCTCGCTTTAACACCCCTTTACTTGGATTGTGCCGTCGGCACGGCGGTGGCGCTTTCCCACGGCCCTCAGCGGCGCGGGAAAAGTGAACCCCGCCTTCGATTTCAATATCAGTTCGAGACTCGCACCCCGCCATACACTCCCAATCCGGGCCGCAAGAAGCCATACGGCACCTGGTATTGGGCGTTGAACAAATTGTCCGCCCTTGCAAAGACGGTTAGATGTTTGTCCACGTCGTAATTCGCCACCAGGTTAACCGTCGTATAAGCGGGCGTATTCAGCCTGGGAATGAACACCGCGGTATCGCGATTTACGTCGACCCACGAACTGACATACAGAACCGTCGTCGAGAACGAAAGCTGATCGGTCGGTTTCCACGTACCCGTGAGACTCGCCTTATGCGTGGGACGGCGGAGCAACTCTAGGTCGGTAGCCTCGTCGCGTGCGTGCGTGTACGTGTAGTCGCCGCGTACTTTCAACTGCTCGGTTACGGCAACGGATGCAAAAGACTCGACGCCGTACATTCTCGCCGCGCCGACGTTCATATAGGTGGCGTTGAAATTTTGGTCGAATGTATTGACTATGAGATTCTTTACGTTGTTGTTGAAGTAGGTTGCCCCAAAACTGAGCCGATCGTGAAATAGCGATTGCTCGAACCCAAAGTCATATCCGACGCTGGTTTCCGGCAGCAGATTTGGGTTGGCGAACTGAAAAATCGATGGGTTATTTACGTATAGCTCAGTCAGCGTGGGAGCTTTGAAACCTGTGCCATAGGTCGCCTTCAGTTTGGTTTCGGTGCCGGGAACGATAAAGACCGGCGCAAGGCGCCACGTCGTATGCGCTCCAAAGCTGTCGTCGTCATCCAAACGAATATTAGAGACGAGGTAAAGGCGCTTAGAAAATTCGGATTGAAGTTCGACGTAGGCGGCTTTGTTTCCGGTGCTGGCGTTCGTCGTGGTTGGTATTGGAAGGAAGGTGATCGGGTCTAAGTTAGCTGTCGAATCCGTTCGGAGCGTTTGGGTCTCGTCTTCGAGGCCAAGAACGAGAGTTTGTCCATTCGTCACCCTTACTTCGCCGCGCCAGTCGTACTTGGTTTTCGTTCCGACGTTCGTCGTTGGCGGATTTACTCCACCAAATGGATTAAAGCTGTCCGGATTGGGGTCCGAAAACCAGCTCCATTGGTTGCTGTAGTTTACCCCAAAGAAATTCTTGAACCTGTTATCAAAGAGCGACCAGACTACCTCCCCGCGTGTAAATAGTTGATGGTTCCTCTGCGTATCCTGCAAAACTTCTGGACCGCTGTTGGGCGGGAAATTGACGCCGTCGTCGGCGGTGAGTCCATGCTTTGCGTCGATATATCGAGCCACTAAATTTACGGCCAGATTGTCGGATAAATTCGCGCCAAGCTTCGTCGAGTATGTCCAGTTATTATAGTAATCGTTGTTTCGCTGCTCGCCCGGCGCAAGCAAATTGAGCGGCGTTACCGGGACGCTGTTTGATTGCAGGTGCAGGATGTTGAACGAGTAATTGAATTCCCCCTGTGAGCCGCGCAGGCTGGTCGTCTGATTGAATGTTCCAAACGAACCTCCTTCGACCGTCGCCGTGACCTTTGGCGGGCCTTCGCCCTTTTTGGTCGTGATCGAGATGACGCCGCCGATCGCATCCGAGCCGTAGAGGCCGCTTTGGGGTCCGCGAAGCACTTCGATCCGTTCGACGTCGCCAGTCAGAAGGTGTGCAAAATCGAAAGCGCCGTTTGGGGTGGCCGGGTCACTAACGTCGATGCCGTCCATGAGCACCTTGACTTGGTTAGAATTCGTCCCTCGTATAAAGATCGAAGTTTGGCCGCCCGGCCCTCCTGTCTGAACCACGTTGAGTCCGGGTACCGCGTTAAGAGCGTCTGGGATAGTTTGCCGCTGATTCCGCTGCAGGTCTTCAGCGGTAGATTACCGTAACCGAGCTGGCGAGTTGCTCGGCTGGAGTGGGGATCGTAGTTGGACTCACGACGATCGTCGGAAGCGCAATTGGCTGCGACTGCTGTATGCTCTCTTGAGCAAACGCAGTAGTGACGCATGCGGACGCGCCAAGAACGGTTAAACTTCGTATGACGACATAGAAGAAATCGTGACAGGCGCCACGTTGCATAGCACTAATGATGGGATGCACAGGAACACCTCGGGCGGCACGCCATGTGGCACGTCACCGCGATCGAAGTCTCCCCAAAGATCGTAAGACCTTCAGTTCGGCTACCTGTCCGCACACCCCGGCTGACATGCTCGCGCATGACTACTATTGACGGCAGGTCTCCTGGCTCGCGGCTTACCATTTTCGTCGCCTTCCCAGGATTCAACTCCCAGTGGCTTAGTGACGAAAACACGCCGCTTACAGTTGCGGGGACAGCCACGGGTTAAGACTTCTAAGTCCGCACCGCGTTCCCTTTTGATCCTCCGATGAGGAACCGTCGTTAGTACGATAGGATTGATTCAGAGGACGAGTCAATCCATCGCTTCGGCGTCCGCTGCGCGCCATTCAGCGATGACCTCTGGATGCGCAACAAGCCTCGCTGAATGACCGTGACCGCCGCGTTAAAGGCCGCATCGCGGACACTATGTGCATCGAGGATGCTGCCGCCGGTCTGCTGCGAGATGTTTTAGTAGCCAAGCGACACCGCAATCTTGTCGTTGATGCCGGCCTGGCGCGTCTGCGCCTGCTGATATTGCGCCGCGATCAATCCCAGCGCCATGGCACCGGGCGTAAGATCGAAGTCGATCAGATCGTGGACGAACTGCCCGACAAGGCCAGCGCGCGCCGCCTGCACGCTCGCGCCGCCCGCCTCTGCCTGCTGCAACAAGTTCTGCCAATAGGGAGCAGCGCGAACAGCAACGACATGCAGAGTAAACGCCAAGCAACGGGCGCATCTACACCCTCTCGGCGGTGACGTCCTCGCCGCGCATCAGCATGCACGCCTGATCAGCCTTCATTGAGTGGCCCAGGTCGAATGTTAGTTGAGAGCTGGCGGCTGCGCCAGCGTGGTCGGCGGAGCCGGTCGACGTAGCGAAGCCGGCCACGCGGTGAACGCGGGCACAAAGACCTCTGGTGCTGGTGGTTTGTAGTCGAGCGAGGCATGAGGCCGGATAGCGTTGTAGTGACGGCGCCAGCTCTCGATGATGATCTGAGCTTCTCGTAGGGTGTAGAAGATCTCTCCGTTGAGCAGCTCGTCTCGCAGGCCACCTCGCTCACGCCAATCTGGCGGATCGCATCGGCCATGTTCTGACCCTGCGAGACCAGCACATCGACCTGTCTCAGCTTGGCGACGATCTCTTCGGGCTTGTATCTCCTCCTCGGCATATCGGTCCTCCTTGATGCCAAAAGACATACTTCAAGTCGGACCATTCATCGAGGGCGGATCATCAGCAATGCATGCACCTAAGGTAGTAATATGTTATTGGGCGCCCGCGCGCGCGACAATTAATTTTTGTACTAATCCGGTACGAAAGTTAACGAATTACATTATTTTCCTGGCGAACTGTTGATCTTCGCTCGCCAAGCCCAACACACCCCACATCCGCCCGTCTAAGTAGCGCCAAAAACATTGCCAACTGCGATGTTGCGCGGATTTGCTGAGCAACCTCCGCTAGACCAGTTGTCATCGCGGCGTTATCGAAGGCCACGACGATGATCGACTGTGGCTGTCTTGGCAGCTGACGCTTGAGCAGTCGGGCATCTAACGCTTCAGCCTTCGGGAACTTTTACTTACAGGCTTTCAACGGATCGGCCTCCCTCCCCGTTGCGAGATATGCCTACAATAGCGACTGGACTCCTCTGTTGGCGGGACTTTCACCGCTGGAATGGTAACTAGCCTCGCTTCACCAGATCCCGGCGTGCAGCTTTCCTGCACCGGGCTCTTGTCGAAGGTCAGACGCGATCGGGCCCGGCACTGAGTCCAGAGCATGTGTTGCGGCTTACCTTCCCTTCGACCGGCCACCTTGCCACGCACATGTCTACTATGCGCCGGGGCGCAAGCACACGGAATTCACAGTTCTTCAAGTGTGTGTAAGTAGCGTCATTTACCGGAACCCTGGCGACGTTCCGACAATCCCAGTCCTGCTTATAGTTAACAAGCGATAACCTTCGTCACAATAGTATAGGGGTATGAAGTGCTCAATCGCATTGCCCTCGCCTTGCGCGAAATGTCAGCCGGCGATCTGTCGTACTTCGGCGGACCCAACATGAACGCAGACGTTGCGGGTCGCGTTCGCGCAGAACAGATCAGCGTTATATTCCAGTACTTGCCATGGATGATGCTTGCAAATGCATGCAACGCGCTCATTTTTATTGTGGCGCTTCGGAAATCACCGGATTGGACATGGGCCCTCGTATTGGCCGCCATGATCGTTGCCTGCGCAATTTTATTTGGGATCAGATCCAAAAGTAAACGCAAAGCCAAACCAGCCTCCGTTTCGAAGCGCTCCATCAGACGGGTCATTCGCAATGCATTCTTGTTTGGAAGCCTCTGGGCAGCAATGCCATTACTATTCTTTGCCGGCGCATCGAACGGCGAGCGATTGATTATTACGTGTTTGTGTGCGGGGATGTTGGGAGGCGGTGCCTTTGCCTTCGCAAGTATTCCGGTTGCTGCGATTGCATTTGCGAGTCCGATTTTTCTTGCTTCAGGCCTGGTCATTGCTCGCCATGGGGATGAATCGTTTTATCTCGTAGCGCTGATGATGATCGTCTATACGTGCCTTCTCCTGCGCGGCGTCTTTGTCCACGCCCTCAAGCTTGCCCGCCAGCACGTTGCACAGATCGAAGCTGAAAACGAGGCGCGTAAAGATATATTGACCAATTTGCCGAACCGAGCCGCCTTTCTTGAAGACGTCGAGAGTGCGTTCTCACGCTTGGCGCGCACAAATGAGGCGTTTGCTCTACTCTACATCGATCTCAATGATTTTAAGACCGTGAATGATACGATGGGGCACGCTGCCGGAGATGAATTGCTGGTCCAGGTCGCTGAAAGATTAAAGTCGAACCAACGCGGTACTGATTGCGTTGCGCGTCTCGGCGGTGACGAGTTCGCATTGATTGCTGCCAATGTGAGCCACTCGGATGAAGCGTTGGCAATAGCTCAGCGAATAATTCGAGCTATTGATGTCCCATTTGAGATCAACAATACGCAGGTTAAGACCTCTGTTACGATCGGAATTGCAATTGCTCCAACCGATGGAAGCGAGTTTGCCGTACTTCTGAAAAATGCCGATCTTGCACTTTATAAAGCCAAGCGCAGCGCGGGCGAAGTAGTCGAGATTTTTGACCAGAAACGCGATGCCGAGATGCGCGACCGGAGAGCACTTGGGCAAGATCTTCGTTACGCAATCGAGAGACAGGAACTTCATCTTGTCTTTCAGCCACTCCAGGATCTCCGTGATGATCGAATTGACGGCTGCGAAGCCCTGCTGCGATGGACGCATGCAACGCGTGGTCCGATACCGCCGTTGGAGTTCATCGGCATTGCCGAGGAAACACAACTTATTCATTCAATTGGCGAATGGGTTATTCGCGAAGCATGTCGAACAGCCGCGGCGTGGCCCAAGGACATCAAGATTGCCGTAAATTTTTCCGGTGTTCAGTTCCGAAATACCCGCATTCTGGCTACAATTGTAAATGCGTTAGCGGATGCGAGCATCGCCCCGTCCCGGCTTGAAATTGAGGTGACCGAATCCGTTTTGATCTCTGAAGACGATACTGTGCTTGCGATGCTTCGCGCGGCACACCATTTGGGTGTCCGCATTGCTCTCGATGATTTCGGTACTGGCTATTCGTCGCTCATTAACCTGGGCAAAGTGCCTTTCGATCGAATAAAGATCGATCGATCCTTCACTCACGATCTTCTCACCAATCCGGACCGCGCAGCGGTCGTAA
This sequence comes from uncultured Alphaproteobacteria bacterium, assembly GCA_963739075.1. Lineage (GTDB taxonomy): Bacteria > Pseudomonadota > Alphaproteobacteria > Rhizobiales > Xanthobacteraceae > Pseudolabrys. The sequence goes on from CAVTZC010000008.1 coordinate 425,461, forward strand.
AATCGTTGATCGGCTTGGCGCGAGATCTCAGGATGAGCGTAACCGCGGAAGGTGTGGAAACCACCGAGCAACTTTCCAGTCTGAGGGCGATGGGCTGTTCCGAAGTCCAAGGGTACCTTATTGGAGCACCCAAATCAGCGACCGAAATCACTGAACTTTTCAAAAAGAAGTCGTCGAAGGAACCATTGCGATTGGTGAGAGCATAAATGACGCCGGTCGCTAGTCACGTGAATTTAAAGTTCGCCGCATAATGTTTGCTGTGCTTTGTGGTAGGAGCGTCACCGGCGGCAAGGATTCGATCGGCAGATTTGGTCCATTTGGACTGCCTTGCAAAACGGTGACCTCTCCAAATTCGTCCCTTCATGCGCGTTCAGCGCCGGCCTCTAACCCCTGCATCCACGATAAAGCCCGCTCGTATAATGTGGCGAACTTCAATTCCAGATGACTAGCCGCTGAGGTCCAAAAATTGGAAGACGCGCAGAGGCCGTTTGCCCTATAGGCGTTCCCAGAAGACGCGCCGCGGCAAGCCGCCGCAGCAAGCCCGGAACAGGGGGTGGAAATTAGCAAGGCCCCGATCGCGAGATCAGGGCCTTCGTCGTTGTGGTGG